>NZ_LT629696.1:2760898-3451122 GCF_900100265.1 Leifsonia sp. 466MF | reverse complement strand
TCTGGCCGTCGTTCAAGCGGCTCATGGGACTCCTCAAGCCCGAGTGGCTCGGGATGGCCTGGGTCACCCTCCTCACGGTCGTGTCGGTCGTACTCGTCGTCATCGCGCCGAAGATCCTCGGTGACGCGACCAACGTCATCTTCAACGGCATCTACGTCACGAAGCAGGGCATCGACTTCACGGAGCTCGGGCGCCTCCTGCTCATCGTTCTCACGATGTACCTGGTCGCGTCGCTGCTGCAGTGGTGGCAGGGCTACCTGCTCAACGCCCTCGTCATGCGCGTGGTCTATGGGCTGCGCAAGGATGTGGAGTCGAAGCTCAACCGCCTCCCGCTGAGCTACTTCGACACCCGCCAGCGCGGAGACCTCATGTCCCGCGTGACCAACGACGTCGACAACATCCAGACGGCTCTGCAGCAGGCGTTCTCGCAGCTGATCCAGTCCGTGCTGATGGTCATCGGCATCGGGATCATGATGTTCATCGTGTCGTGGCAGCTCGCGCTGATCGCGCTGATCTCCATCCCGCTCTCCGGCGTGATCGCCGGGGTGATCGGCTCGCGCTCGCAGAAGCTCTTCACCGCGCAGTGGGCTTCGACCGGTTCGCTCAACGGCCACATCGAGGAGTCCTACTCCGGTCTCGACCTGGTGCGCGCCTTCGGCCGCGACGAGGTCATGCTCGGCGAGTTCGACGAGCGCAACTCGAAGCTGCACCGGGCGCAGGTCGGCGCGCAGTTCGTCTCGGGCAGCATCATGCCGGCGATGAACTTCGTCTCGTACCTCTCGTACGTGCTCATCGCGGTCGTCGGCGGCCTGATGGTCGCCGGGCGCACGCTGACCATCGGAGACGCCACCGCGTTCATCCAGTACTCCCGCGAGTTCTCGCAGCCGATCGGGCAGATTGCCGGCATGGCCAACATGCTGCAGTCGGGTGTCGCCTCGGCCGAGCGGACGTTCGAGTTCCTCGACTCGGAGGAGCAGATGCCCGAGACGCCGACGCAGCACCTCCCGGAGCGTGCGGACGGCCGGGTGGAGCTCGACAAGGTGGACTTCTCGTACGACCCCGAGACGCCGCTGATCCAAGACCTCTCGCTCAGCGTCCAGCCGGGCAGCACGGTCGCGATCGTCGGTCCGACGGGAGCGGGCAAGACCACGCTCGTCAACCTGATCATGCGGTTCTACGAGTTGAACGGCGGCACCATCCGCCTCGACGGCATCGACACAACGCACCTGTCGCGGGATGAACTCCGCGGCCAGGTCGGAATGGTGCTGCAGGACGCATGGCTGTTCTCGGGGACCATCCGCGAGAACATCCGGTATGGGCGCCTCGAGGCGACCGACGACGAGGTGATCGAGGCGGCGAAGGCCACCATGGTCGACCGCTTCGTCCGGCAGCTGCCCGACGGCTACGACACGGTGATCGACGCGGAGGGCGGCAACGTCTCGGCCGGTGAGCGCCAGCTCATCACCATCGCCCGGGCGTTCATCGCGAACCCGTCGCTGCTGATCCTCGACGAGGCCACCTCCTCGGTCGACACCCGTACAGAGCTGCTCGTCCAGCACGCGATGGCGGCGCTGCGCACCGACCGGACGTCGTTCGTCATCGCGCACCGCCTGTCCACCATCCGCGACGCGCACACCATCCTCGTGATGGAGCACGGCCGGATCGTCGAGCAGGGCGACCACGCAACGCTTCTCGAGCGGCGCGGGGCGTACTACGACCTGTACATGACGCAGTTCCGCGGCGACGACGCGGGGGCCGAGGTCGACCAGCAGGATGAGGCAGGCGTGCCCGAAGAGGTCGCCGCCCCGTAAGGGTGGCGCGCGGACCGCCTAGCGGGGTTGGGGCGGTCCGCACGCCGGACACCAGTGAACAACCACCGCGGCACCGGGTCACTCTCGTTGACACCGGTGCCGCGGCGTGCGGCTAGACCGAACAGTTCAGCGGTCTGGTGCACCTAGCGTCGGGCGATCTTCACCACCGTACGGACGGCGAACACTCCGGCGAGGACCCACGGCCCCACCACGATGATCGGGTCGAGCCACGTGTGCTTCACGTCCGCGCGGCGAACCCCGAACCGCGACGACACGGGATGGTGGCCTGCTTCGCCCAGGACGCCCGACTCCGTGATCGGGTCGTCGGGCCGGCGGGACGCGAGCGACTTCACATGTGCGCCCACCGACTCCACCCGGTCGCCCAGCACCAGCAGCAGCCAGTGCGCGGTCTGCCCCTCGCTGTAGCGGTCGTAGGCGAAGCGGCGGATCGCGCCCGAGACGCCGTGGAGCGGTTGAGCCGTTCCGAACACCGGCGTCATCCGGGTGTGCTCGATCGAGCGCTCTCGCCCCTGTACGGGCTGTTGCTGCTCCGGGATCTCCCAGTGCGCACCGGGCGGCTCCAGGTCGAGACGCTCCCGCGGGTGCGACGGCCGGTCGGCCGGGTCGCTGTCGACTCCCCAGCCGGGGATGCGCCTGCGGAGCTCCTCCGGGTCGTACTTCTTCGTGTGATCTGTGGCGACGTACGGCATCTGCTGTCCTCCCTCGATCCGTGGTTACGCGGCGCTCGGCACGACGAGCGGCTTGATGATCCCGTCGAGCTTCGACGAGAACAGGTGGTACCCCTCTGCGATGTGCTCCAGGGGGATGCGGTGGGTGACGATGTCCGACGGCGTGAGGTATCCGTTCCGGACATGCTCGAACAGGCGGGGCCACTGACGTTTCACCGGGCACTGGTTGGTGTGGATGGTGAGGCCCTTGTTCATGGCGTCGCCGAACTTCACCGCGCTGAACAGCGGGCCGTACGCCCCCATCACGGAGATCGTGCCGCCTTTGCGCACAGAGTCGATCGCCCAGTTCAGCGCGATCGGGGAACCGCCCTGCAGCTTCAGCTTCGAGGCGGTGATGTGCTGTAGCGCAGCGCCGTCGGCCTCCGCACCCACCGCGTCGATGACGACGTCCGCGCCGAGGCCGTCGGTCGCCCGCTTGAGCGTGAGCACCACATCCCCCAGCTCGACGAAGTTGTACGTCTCGGCGTGCGCGAACTCGCGCGCCTTGGCCAGCCGGTAGTCGAGGTGGTCGACCACGATGACCCGGCCGGCGCCCATCAGCCACGACGACTTCGCGGCGTACAGGCCCACCGGGCCGGCACCGAACACGACGACCGTGTCGCCCTCGACGATGTCACCGAGCTGGGCGCCGAAGTAGCCGGTGGGAAGGGCGTCCGTGAGCGTGACGGCGTCCTCGTCCGACATCCAGTCCGGGATGATCGTCGGCCCGACATCGGCGAGAGGGACCCGGACGTACTCGGCCTGGCCGCCGTCGTAGCCGCCGGTCGTGTGCGAGTAGCCGTAGATTCCCCCGACAGCGGTGGCGTTCGGGTTCACGTTGTGGCAGTTGGAGTAGAGCCCCCGCCGGCAGAAGTAGCAGGTGCCGCAGAAGATGTTGAACGGCACCATCACCCGGTCGCCGACCTTCAGCGTCTGGACGTCCGGCCCGACTTCGTCTACCACCCCGATGAACTCGTGGCCGAACGTGTGGCCGATCCGGGTGTCCGGCATCATGCCGTGGTAGAGGTGCAGGTCGGATCCGCAGATCGCGGCCAGCGTGACCCGGACGATGGCGTCTCCCGGGTGCTCGATTGTGGGTCGGTCCTTCTCCTCCACGCGGACCTTGTACGGGCCGCGGTACGTCATCGCCAACATGGCTCTCCTCTCGTCCCGACCCACTTCATGCCGGATGCACGAGTGAATCGAGGAGTTGACAGCCGGGAGGGGCGGTGTAGCCCTACACCTTTTTGCTAGGCAAGTGAACGAGTTGCCGAGCGGGTCGGAGCGCCGTACAACGGGGACATGACGAAAGACGAGCGCGCCTCCCTGCCTCCCGGACCCGACTTCTCTTACGGCGGGTACACGGTGAAGCTGGAGCCCGAGCACGGGCAGACCGGGCGCTGGCGCGTTGTTGACGACGAGAACTACTACGGTCTGGTGGCCGCGGCGGAGCCGCTCCGGGGTGAGCCCGAGGTCCATTTCGCGGCGCACTTCCCGGGCGAGGAGGACATCCCGCCGATGAAGATCGTGCCGCTCTGGACGCTGGCGGTCGAGTTCCTGCTAGATGCGGGCAAGGGCGAGGCGCTGTGGGGCCTCCCCGACGACCGGACGGCGCCGCATCCCATCGTCGCCGACGCCCTTCCGGAACCGTCCGCCGAGCCCGAGCCCGAGCCCGAAGCCGACGCGAGCAGGCAGGCCTGAGACGCACGAAGGCCCGGAGCCGAGCGGCTCCGGGCCTTCGTCGCGTCGCGTCGCGTTACGCGGTGACGCCGATCGCGAAGCTGACGGCTCCCTGGTCGTCGACCTGTGCATCGAGCACCTTGTCGTCGAGGACCTCGGCCGCCTGCGTCTCGAGGAAGATGCGGGCGCCGCCCGACTCGACCACCTGGTCCGAAGGGTCCGGCTCCGGGGTGACCGCCGCGGCGAACGCGGTGTTGTCGGGGTTGCTGCTGCTGATCCGCAGACCCGCGGAGTCGTCCGGGGACTGGTCGGTCAGCGTCTTGACGATGGTGCTGGCGTTCTCGGTGAGGGTGAGCATGTGCTCTCCTTCCTATCGATGGTCCAGGAGTCGACTACGTTCCCGCGCACTCCGGCCGACCGCAACCGGCTCGGAGGCCATTGCCAGGGAACGCTCACGCGGCTCTACTCGAAGGCCTTCACGAGCTCGCGGTCGAAGGCGTCCAGGTCGTCGGGCTTGCGCGACGAGACGAGGGTGAACGGGCCGTCGTCGACCACGACCTCCTCGTCGACCCAGGTCGCCCCTGCGTTGCGGTAGTCCGTCTGCAGGCTCGGCCAGCTGGTCAGTGTCCGGCCGCCCACGACGCCCGCCTCGATCAGCACCCAGCCTCCGTGGCAGATGACGGCAATGGGCTTGCCGGCCGCGGCGAAGTCCTTCACCAGCGACACGGCCTCGGGGAACGTGCGCACCTGGTCGCCGTTGGCGACACCGCCCGGCAGCACGAGGGCGTCGAACTGGTCGGCGCTCGCAGAGCCGAGGGTCACATCCACAGGGAAGGTGTCGGCCGGCGTCAGGTGGTTGAACGCCTGCACCTCGCCTTCGTCCTTCGACACGAGCTTGGGCGTGCCGCCCGCCTCGGTCACCGCCTGCCAGGGCTGCACGAGCTCGGCCTGCTCGATGCCCTCGGGACCCACCAGGAATGCGATCGTCTTGTTGGTCAATGCCATGTTGTTCGTCTCCTTCCGATGCCCCACCTGTACGCCGGGGGCACGGCAGAATGAACCCATGGCGAGCATCCCGCAGCTGACTCTCAACGACGGCAACACGATCCCCCAGCTGGGCTTCGGCGTGTACAAGATCCCGGAGGCCGAGACGGCGGAGGCGGTGGTGACGGCGCTGGAGGCGGGCTATCGCCACATCGACACGGCGGCGTTCTACGAGAACGAGCGCGGGGTCGGCGAGGGCGTGCGGCGCGGTGGGATAGACCGGTCGGACGTGTTCGTCACGAGCAAGGTGTGGTGGACCGAGAACGGTTACGACTCGACGCTGCGGTCGTTCGACGCCAGCCTCGAGCGGCTCGGCTTCGACACGATCGACCTGTTCCTCATTCACTGGCCCGCGCCGCGCAGCGACCGGTACGTGGAGACCTGGCGGGCCCTGGAGCGGGTGCGGGAGGAGGGTCGCGCGCGGTCGATCGGAGTGGCGAACTTCCACATCCATCACCTCGACCGGCTGGCGCGCGAGACCGGCACGGTGCCCGCGGTGAACCAGGTGGAGCTGCATCCCTGGCTCCCGCAGGCCGAGGTGCGCGCATATGACGCGTCCCACGGGATCGTGACGGAGGCGTGGTCCCCGCTGGCGCGCGGCCGAGTGCTCGGCGACCCCGTCCTCGACGCGCTCGCCGCGAAGCACGGAGTGACGCCGGCGCAGGTGGTGATCCGGTGGCAGCTGCAGCTCGGAAACGTGGTCATCCCCAAGTCGACATCGCCGGAGCGCATCCGGTCGAACATCGACGTCTTCGCGTTCGAACTGGATGCGGAGGATCTGGCCGCGATCGCAACGCTCGAGTCGGGGGAGCGAACGGGCAAGGACCCGGACGACCTGGGCTGAGCCCGCTGCGTCCTAGTCGACTCGGCTGACCGGCTGGCGCAGGATCGTCCGCAGCTTCTCCGGCGCCGTCCTGCGGGCATCGCTCAGGTAGATCTCATGGTGGCGGCCGGTCATGGTGAGCCCCGCATCCGGGATGTACACGTCGTGCAGCTCCGCCAGCACGGGCGCCTCGTCGTCGTAGGAGCCGACGTGGAGGGTCTGCACACTCAGCCCTTCGTCGAGCGTCTCGACGCGCAGCTCGTCCAGGCGCGGGGCGCCGCCCTTGCTTCGCACGGTCGCCGTCGCCTCCTCGACGTGCGCGTCGCTGATCCAGTCGGGGACGAGGTTGAGCACGGTCCAGCGCCACTGAGACTTGTCGCGGGCGCTCGTGAACGCCGCCATGTCGTCCGCCCACCACAGCGCCTCCAACGGCATGACCGTGTAGTCGCGGTCGAGACTGCGCTTGCTGAGGAACTTCAGCGCGTAGGCGAGCGGGAAGATCGTCTGAACCGCATCGCGATACTCGTCCGAGGTGTTCGGGTCACCCTGACCGTCCACCATCAGGTAGCGCAGCGGCGGAACGGTGACGACCTCAAAGCGCCCGCGCCGGGGAGCATAGAGCCCCAGCTCCTTCTTCAGGTCGGTCTTCACGGTCACTCGCCCGATGGATGCGCCCCGACGACGTCGAGAAGCCACGCCAGCGCGAACGCCCGCTCGCGCCAGGCGGCGTACCGCCCGGAGACCCCGCCGTGGCCGGCGGCCATCTCGATCTTGAGCAGCGGGTCCGCATCCACCTCGCGCAGCTTCGCCACCCACTTCGCGGGCTCGACGTAGAGCACCCGGGTGTCGTTGAGGCTCGTGATGGCGAGGATGCGCGGGTAGTGCGTCGCGTGCACGTTCTCGAGCGGCGAGTACGACTTCATGTAGTCGTAGACCTCCGGATCGTGCAGAGGGTCGCCCCACTCGTCCCACTCGATGACGGTGAGGGGCAGGGACGGGTCGAGGATGCTGGTGAGCGGATCGACGAACGGCACCTCGGCGAGGATCCCGGCGAAGTCGCGGGGCGCCAGGTTCGCCACGGCTCCCATGAGCAGGCCGCCGGCGCTTCCGCCCTGCGCCGCCATGCGCGACGGATCCGTCCATCCACGGTCGACGAGGTGGCGGGCGGCGGCCACGAAGTCGGTGAAGGTGTTCTTCTTGTGGAGCTTCTTGCCGTTCTCGTACCAGAGCCGGCCCAGTTCGCCGCCGCCGCGGACATGCGCGATGGCGAACACGACGCCGCGGTCGAGCAGGCTGAGGCGCGGGATACTGAACGACGGGTCCATGCTCGCCTCGTACGAGCCGTAGCCGTAGAGCACGAGCGGGGCCGGCTCGCCGGGCGTGACCAGGTCGCGGCGGTAGACGAGCGAGATCGGGACGCGTGCGCCGTCCGGTGCCGTCGCCCACTCCCGGCGCTGCTCGAACAGGGAGGCGTCGAACGCCCCGAGCACCGGCTGCTGCTTGCGCAGGGCGAGCTCGCGGGTGCGGACGTCGTAGTCGTACACGGTCGAGGGCGTCACGAAGCTGCCGTAGCCGAGGCGCAGGAACGGCTGCGTCCATTCCGGGTTGCCGCCGACCCCGACGGTGAAGAGCTCCTCGTCGAAGTGCAGCTCGTGCGGGGTGTCGTCCGCCGGCTGCTCACTGTTCGGATCGGGCACGCACGCCACTGCGACCCGCGTCATCCCCTCGCGGCGGTACTCGACGCTGACGAAGTCGCGGAACGCATCGACGCCCTCGATGCGCACGGCCGGATCGTGCGCGAGGAGCACCCGGCGGGGCCCCTGGGGGTCGTCGGCCGAGACGCTGACGAGCTCGAAGTTGATGGCGCCGTCGTTGTGGACGATGAGGAGGCGGTCGTGGCCGCCGACGATGGCGTGTTCGACGTCGTACTCGACGCCCTCCTTCCGCGGCCAGACCACGCGGAACTCGCCGGTGGGGTCGTCGGAGCGGAGCAGCCACGCCTCGCTGGTGATGTTCGAGCCGGCCTCGATGACCAGGAAGCGCCGGCTGCGGGTCAGGCCGACGCCGATCCAGTAGCGCTCGTCCGGTTCGTGGAACACCTGGGTGTCAGGGACGGCAGGAGCATCGCCCACCCGGTGCCGCCAGACGGTGTCGGGGCGCCAGGACTCATCCACCGTCGTGTAGAAGATGTAGGCGCCGGTCTGGTCGAACAGCGCGCCGCCCGCGGTCCCCTCGATCTCATCCGGGAAGGTCACGCCGTCGTCGACGAGCGAGCGGACGCGGAGCGTGTATCGCTCGTCGCCCTCGGTGTCGACGGCCCACAGCAGGCGCGTGCCGTCGACGCTCACGTCGAAGCTGCCGAGCGCGTAGAAGTCGTGTCCTTCGGCCTCGGCGTTGTCGTCGAGCAGGATCTGCTCGCCCGGCAGGCCGTTGCGCTGGGCCGCCTCATCGAGCGTCGGGGGAACCCAGTCGTCGGCGGAGGCGATGGGAGCCCGGCAGTGGATGCCGTACTGCTTGCCCTCGACCGTGCGGGTGTAATACCACCAGTCGCCCTCGCGAACCGGCACGCTCAGGTCGGTCTCGCGGGTGCGCGCCTTGATCTCGTCGAAGATCTGCTCGCGGAGCAGCGCGAGGTGCTCGGTGCGGGCGTTGGTGTACGCGTTCTCCTCGTGGAGGTGCGTAATGACCGCCTGGTCGTCCTTCTCGCGCAGCCACTCGTAATCGTCGACGTAGACGTCGCCGTGGTGGATGCGTTCGACGGGCTTCTTGGCGGTGACCGGCGGGGTGAGCATGTGCCCAGGCTATCGGGCGGTGCCCACCCCGCACGCGGTCGCGGCCGTCGTCGCGGCCATCGTCAGGGGCGGAGCAGCACCTTGCCGACGCGTCCCGCCTCGCCGCTCGCGGCGACGGCTCCGGCGATGTCGTCCAGCCCGTGGACGCCTGCGACCGGGAGGGTCAGCGTGCCGTCCTGGAGCCGGGCGAACAGCTCCTGGAAGAGCCGCCCGCGCTGGTCGGCCGGCATCTCGCGGCTGACGACGCTGCCCCAGAAGCCCTTGACCGTGGCCTGCTTGAAGATGATGTCGCCGGAGGCGAGCTCGAGCGTGGGCGACGCCATCGCGCCGAACACGACGAGGGTGCCGTTCTCGGCGAGCGTGGAGAGCACATCCCCTGCCGACGAGCCGCCGACGGAGTCGACGCCCGCGGTGATCGGTGCGCCCCCGGTGATCTCGGCGAGCCGGTCGCGCCAGCCCGCGTCGTCGGTCGCGACGACGCGCTCGATGCCCTGGGCGCGCAGCTCCTCCACACCGGCGGACCGGCGGACGAGACCGACGACGTTGAGCCCGCGTGCGGCGCCGAGCTGGGCGACCATCCGGCCGACGGCGCCGTTCGCGGCGTTCTGGATGAGCCAGTCGCCCTCGCTCAGTCCGAGCGAATCGAGCAGGCTGATCGCGCTGAACGGCATCGACACCAGCTGAGCGGCCGACTCGTCGGGGAGCCCGTCGGGCACGGGGATGAGGCCCGCGGCCCGGGTGACGAAGTACTCGGCCCACACGCCGAACGTGCCGCCTGTGACGACCCGCTGGCCGACCGTGAGCTGCTCGACGCCCTCGCCGACGGCATCCACGACGCCGAGTGCCTCGGTGCCGGCCTGCGCGGGAAGCTCGGGCTTGTAGCCGTAGGTGCCGCGCACCGTCCACAGGTCGTGGTTGTGGATGGGCGAGAGCAGCATCCGCACGCGGACCTCGCCGGCGCCCGGCTGGGGGAGGGGACGCTCTTCGACCGCGAGCACTTCGGCGGGGTCGCCGAACTCGTGGTGGACCAGGGCGCGCATCGTGGTGGCGTCTGTCATGGCTCAGTCCTCCGAAACCGTGATGGTGACGTCGATGTTGCCGCGGGTGGCGTTGGAGTAGGGGCACACGTGGTGCGCCGCGTCCGCGAGGGCCTGGGCCTGCTCGGCCTCGATCCCGGGCAGGACGACCTCGAGCAGCACGGCGAGCTGGTGGCCGCCGTCGCCGTTCGGGCCGATCTCCACACGGCCTCCGACCGACGAGCCGTCGAGCTTCACCTTCTGGCTGCGGGCGACCGCCTGCAGCGCCGAGTGGAAGCAGGCCGCGTATCCGGCGGCGAACAGCTGCTCGGGGTTGGTGCCGGCTCCCGATCCGCCCATCTCCTTGGGGACGGCGAGGTCGAGGGCGAACGAGCCGTCGCTGGTGGCGACACGGCCGTCGCGGCCGGCGCCGGTCGACAGGGCTTCTGCGGTGTAGAGGACGTTCATCAGTTCCTTTCGGAGGGTGTTCTGTTGTGCGCGGGGGCCTGCGGCTGCGCTGCAGCGTGCATGGTCTCCGTGAGCCGGTGGAGGGTGTCGATGAGGGCGCCCGCCGCCTGCTGGTCGGGCAGGCCGGTGCCTGCCGCGATCCGGGCGGGGATGTGGGCGAGCTCCGAGCGCAGCTCGCGGCCGCGTTCGCCGAGCGTCACCGTCACGACGCGCTCGTCGCCCGCGCGGCGTTCGCGCTGGACGAGACCGGACTGTTCCATCCGCCGCAGCAGGGGGGACAGCGTCCCCGAGTCGAGCTGCAGGTGTTCGCCCAGCGACCCGACGGTCTGCTCGCCCTCGACCCAGAGGGTGATGAGGACGAGGTACTGCGGGTAGGTGAGCCCCCAGGGCTCGAGGAGCGTACGGTACGCCTGCGTGGTGGCACGCGTGGCGGCGTAGAGCGAGAAGCACACCATCTCATCGGTCACCGGCATGAGCTTATAGTTGCACGCAATCAAGTTGTGCACAACTCAATTCGTGTCCAGGGGACGCAACACGCCGTTATGCGGAGCGGATAACGGCGTGTTGCGACCCACAGAGGGTCAGGGGGCGGGGGATGCGCGCAGCGCGGCGGCGAGGGCGACGAGGGCCGCGCGGACGCGGGCGAGCTCCGGAGGGGATGCGAGGCTCGCGCGGGCGCGCTTGACCGCCCTGAGCACGTGGTCGGCGTCCTCAGGTCCGCGTCGGGAGAGGTGCTCGTCCAGGGCGCCCGGCAGCTCGGCGGCGGCGTCGATGCAGTCGATCGGCAGCACGGCGGGGGAGGTGCCCGCCGGGCCGACGCCCCGGCCCGGGCGTCGGAGCAACCGACGCGCGCGATGCGCAGGGGCCAGTTGCTCGACGCGCGCCGCGGACGCCCGCACGGCGGCGACCGCGCGGGTCCGCTCCTCCTCGTCCTCTGACGGCACCGCGATCGCCGCCCCGACCGTCGTCAGCAGCTCCGACAGCCGGCGCCGCAGGACGTCGATGCTGCGGACGGGCAGCACGAACCAGCTGGCGGCGATGCCCAGTGCGGCGCCGAGGACGATCGCCAGCATCCGCTCGGCCAGCATCCCGGTCTCGCCGGTGAGCGACGCCGTCCCGGTCAGCTGCTGAAGAAGCGTCAGGACGAGCGTCACGGTGAGTGCCCAGAAGG
Source organism: Leifsonia sp. 466MF (assembly GCF_900100265.1). Lineage (NCBI taxonomy): Bacteria > Bacillati > Actinomycetota > Actinomycetes > Micrococcales > Microbacteriaceae > Leifsonia > Leifsonia sp. 466MF. The sequence goes on along the minus strand of NZ_LT629696.1, from coordinate 3,439,589 downwards.
CGTAGCTGTACGCGCGCAGCCAGGTGCCGACGAAGAGCGCGACGAAGATGATGACGACGCCGCCGAAACCGGAGGCGTGCGGGGCGGCAGCGGTCAACGCGACGGCAGCGATCGTTCCGGCGAGGGCCCCCACCACGCGGAGGGCGCTCTTGTGCACGACGTCCCCGCGCCCCCGGTTGCCCGAGCACACCAGGAAGGCGGTCAGCACAACCCACATCGCATGCTCGGGGAAGAGCAGCCAGCCGAGGAGGAAGGCGGCGGTGAGTGCGACGGCCAGCTGGATCGCCATCCGGGTGCTCGCGGGCAGACGCGCGCGGCCCGATCCGGCCGCAGCGCCGCGGGCCGCGAACGGAGGAGGGTCGGCGGGTGCGGCCTCCTGCCGCCGCCCCGGCAGCAGGCGCAGGATCTCGCGGGCGACGGCCACCCACACGGTTGCGATCACACCGGCGAGCAGGACGAGCAGCGTCGTGATCCATCCCGGCTGGCCGGAGACGGGCGACACCGGCGCGATCAGCATCGCGGTGAACGGCAGGGCGACCAGGGCCCCCAGCCGGGAGAGGCGGGGACCGAACCGCCGGAGCCAGATCGGCACGCTCATCCCGGTGACGAAGAGCGCCGCGCCCACGGGAGGAGCGACGACGAGCAGCCATCCGACGCCTCCCGCCACGAGTCCGATGAACGGCAGCACGACGGCTGAGCGTGCGAACTCAGTCCGGGATGCGAAGGTTCGCCGACCGAGGCTGAGCGCCACGACCGTCGCCAGCACCGCGGCACTCGTCACGCCCGCGGTCGCGCCGCCCGCCAGCAGGGACCCGAGCCACCACACGGTCGCGCACGCGGCGGCGGCAGCGGCGGTGGCGACGAGCGCGGTCGTCCCGTCCGCCAGGATGGCGCCGATCTGCCGCGTGCCCACCGGCACATCCTCTCACCGCGTCGGAGGAGCCGTGGGCGGCGCGGCGAAGGTCGGCAGGCGGAGCTGGGCGCGGCTCAGCGCGGAACGCTCAGCGAGCCGCGTCGAAAGCCAGCAGGGCAGCCCCAGCCCGACCGGCGTCGCCGCCGAGGGCGCTCTGAACGACCGACGGCCGTTCGCGCCATGCCAGCCCAGCCGACATCCGTTCTCCGAGCGGCTCGAACAGGGCATCGCCGGCGTGCGAGACACCGCCGCCGAGCACGATCAGTCCGGGATCGAGCAGCAGGGTCAGGATGTTGAGGCCCTGGGCGAGCACGTCGAGCGCCTCCGACCAGATGCGGTCGGCGAGCGGGTCGAGCCCGAGCCGCTCGACGATGCGCCGGGTGCTGAGGGCGTCTCCGCCCGCCGCCCGGTACCGCCGGGCCACGCCCGCGCCGGACATGTACACCTCGAGGCAGCCGCGCTGGCCACAGGTGCACGGTTCGCCGTTCGGGATGACGGGGATATGGCCGAACTCGCCGGCGGCGCCGGTCGCGCCGGTCACAGCGCCGCCGGACGAGACGAGAGCGGCCGCGACCCCGGTGCCGATCGGCACGAGGGCGAAGTCGCCGAAGCCACGCGCGGCCCCGCTGTTGCGCTCCGCCAACCCAGCCGCACGCACGTCGTGACCGACCGCCACCGGCAGGTGCAGCTCGGAGCGGAGGATGTCGAGGAGGGGCACGTCGCGCCAGCCGAGGTTGGACGCGTAGTGCACCAGACCGCGCTGTTCGTCGAGCATCCCCGGAGTGGCGACTCCCGCGCCGACGACGTCGTGACCGTCATCGGCCGCCGTGCGGCGCAGCTCGCCGAGCAGGCCGACGAGCGCGGTGAGGATGCCGTCCGTCGGGGTCGCGAGCGTCGTCTCCGTCACGGTCGCGCCGTCCTCGCGGACGACGGCGCCTTTCATCGCCGTGCCGCCGAGGTCGACGGCCAGGACGACCGGGAGGCCGCTCATGCGGACTGCTCGCTCGCCGTGTCGCGGACGGCGGCGACGACGGCGCGGACCACCTCGGCCGAGATGACGTCGCGTTCGCCCGAGTCGTACGCCGTCGGGGCGCCCGCGCCAGGAGTCGCGACCGCCCGCGGCGCCCGCAGATGGACCTCCGCGACGCCGGTCCGCCGCACGACCTCTGCGACGTTGGCCGGACGGACGCCGCCGCCCGCGAGGATCGTCACCCGGTCACCGGCGAGCTCCACCAGTCGCGTGAGCTCATCCGCACCCTCCAGCGCCGTCGCGGCACCGGCCGAGGTCAGCACACGTGTCACGCCGAGGTCGGCGAGCTGCTGCAGCGCCCCCGCACGATCGGCGATCTGGTCGAACGCCTTGTGGAAGGTCACGGGCGCATCGCCGCACGCGGCCACCAGGCGGCGGGTCGCATCCACGTTCACCCGGCCGTCGGCGCGCAGTGCCCCGACGACGAAGCCCAGGACGACGCCCGAGGGGTTGGGGAGCGCACGGATCGAGTGGATGTCGTCCACCATCGCCTGCAGCTCATCGTCGTCGTACACGAAGTCGCCCGGCCGCTGGCGGATGAGCACCTGGATGCCGATCCGCGTCGCCGCGCGCAGCGCTCCTGCGACCGTGCCGATGGACGGCGTGATGCCGCCCTCGCCCAGCGCCGCGCACAGCTCGATCCGGTCGGCGCCGGCCTCCTCGGCCACCCGGACGCCGGCGAGGTCGTCGAGGCAGATCTCGACGACCGTCACGCGAGGCGCTCCAGCGCGGCCGTCAGGTCCGCGCCGAGCTCGATCGCACCGACCGGGATGCCGCCGCCGAGCACGGGGAGGTCGGTGAGAGAGCGCGCATCCGCGATCGGGGTCCCGAGCGCCTCGAGCACTCGGAGTGCGATGAGGGTCGTCGCCCGGGGGCTGCCATCCACGATCTTCATGGCGACGGCCGTGCCGTCCGCTGCCGCGACTCCGATCACGCCCTCGGCGCCGCCCTTGGCGAGCGCTCCGGGGACCGTCTCCATGAGCGTCGTGTTCTGGTGGCCCGTGCCGCCGACGTAATAAGGGTGCTCGCGCATCGCGTCGGCAACGGCGCGCTCGGGCGTGCCCGGCTCCGCCTGCACCAGCCGGCCGAAGGCGCGCGCGATCCCGCGGACGCTCGTGCCGAAGAGCGGTGCGCCGCAGCCGTCGATCGCATCGTGCCCGACCGGCACGCCGGTCAGCTCCGCCATGGTGGCGCGGATGTGCTGCTGCAGCGGGTGCTCCGGGTCGAGGTAGCCGTCGGTCGGCCACCCGTTGGTCGCCGCGGCGAGGAGCATCGCGGCGTGCTTGCCGGAGCAGTTCATCCGCACGCGCGAGCGTCCCTCGCCGTCGCGCAGCATCCGCTCGAACGTCGCCTCGTCCTCGGGCCGGTCGACCGGGCAGCCGAGCGCAGCGTCGTCGACGCCCGCGCGGGTCAGCAGCTCGCGCACCAGCCGGACGTGCTCGTCCTCGCCCGTGTGGCTGCCCGCAGCGATGGCGAGCTCCGGACCGGCCAGTGGCGCTCCAGCGGTCAGGCAGCCGAGGGCCTGCAGCGGCTTCACGGTGCTGCGCGGCAGCACCACGGCATCCGGGTCGCCGAGCTCGATCAGCGGCTCGCCCGCGGGGTCGAGCGCCACGAGGCTCCCGAAGTGCCGGCTTTCGATGAGCCCGGAACGCCGCACGACGGCCAGCTCGGCGAGTCCGGTGGTGGAGTCGGCGGTGCGGACGGAGACGGTGGGGGCGTCAGACATGGTCGGCTTTCGTGGAATCGGTGCCGTCGTCGACGTGCTCGACGGCGACGACGGCGGGGAGCGTCGGGAGGACCGGCTGCGGTGAGGTGCGCCGGCGCGAGCCGCGCTGCAGCCGCGACGCGAAGGCCGAGAGGCTGCCGTTGACGACGAGGTAGATCACCGTCACCGCGACGTAGGTGGGGATGAGCAGGTGCAGGTACGAGGCGAGCACCTGCCCGCGGTACAGCAGTTCGGTGAATGCGACGATGTAGCCGAGCGAGGTGTCCTTGAGGAGGCTGACGAACTGGGTCACGAGCGACGGCGTGACGTTGCGCACCGCCTGGGGGAGCACCACGTACGTCATCGCCTGGACCGGACGCATCCCGAGGCTGAGGGCCGCCTCGCGCTGTCCGCGCGGCAGGCTGAGGATGCCGGCTCGGATGATCTCCGCGAACACCGCGGCGTTCGCGATGGTGAGCGGCACGACCAGCTTCCAGAGTGTCGGAAGGTTGATGCCGATCTGCGGGAGGCCGAACAGCATCAGGTAGATGACCAGAAGTACCGGGACGGTACGGGCGATCTCGATGTAGAGCCCGCAGACGAAGCGGACCCAGCGCACCTGGCTGACCCGGCCGAGCGCCAGCACGGTTCCGAGCGCAGCGCCGAGCACCGCGACGATCGCCGCCGCCTCCAGCGTCCCGAGCAGACCGACCAGCAGGTACTGCCAGATGGCCCACTCGGTGAACGGCGCCCAGCGCTCCGGTGCGAGCTGGCCGTGGGCGGCGAACTGCCAGAGCCCCAGGCCGACGATCGCAGCGAAGACGACGACGCTGACGATCGACCCGATGAGGATGTTGCGACGGCCGCGCGGACCGGGAACGTCGTAGATGAACGAGGCGCCGTACTGACGCTTCGGGCGCCGGGCGCGGGCGGGAACCGGCCGGTCCGGGATGAGCTGTGCGGTCATCGGGCGATCGCCACCTTCCGCTCGACCCAGCCGGCGGCGAGGCCGATGGCGAGGGCGATGGCCATGTAGATGAGTCCGGCGCTGGAGAAGATCAGGATGGGCTGCGCGGCGACGAGGTTGACCTTGTTGACCTCGGCCGTGAGCTCGACGACGCCGACGGCCGCGGCGAGGGCCGTGTTCATCGCGAGCGCGATCATGACGTTGCCGATGGGCTGCACGACGGCGCGCAGCGCCTGCGGGACGACGACGTAGCGCAGCGACTGCCACAGGGTGAGGCCGAGCGCACGGGAGGCCTCGACCTGGCCGACGGGGACGGTGTTGACACCCGATCGCACCGCCTCCGCGACGTACGCCGCCTCGTAGACGGTGAGCACGATGATCGCGGTCGGAGTCAGCGGGAGCAGGATGCCCGCATCCGGCAGTGCGAATACCGCGAGCAGCAGCAGGGCCAGCAGCGGGACGTTGATGAAGAACTGGACGTACAGGAACGCAGCCGCGCGCAGCACCGGGATGGGGCTGACGCGGGCGATCGTGACCAGCACGCCGAGCACGATGGAGCCGACGCCGGCCACCACGGCCATCAGCAGCGTGGTGCCGAGTGCCTGGGCCAGCGGCCCGAGGTTGTCGATCAGGGGGTTCATCGTTCTCTCGTCGAGTGGTCGGGGGAGTGGCGGTCGGGGAGTGGGGGGCCGGATGCGCGCGGGCCTGTGTGGGTGCCTCTCGCGCGCATCCGGCCGGTCTGGTGCGGTCGGATCAGGAGCCGGGGACCGACCCGATCTCCGGCGGCGTCGGGATGTCCGAGTCGGTCACGGTGCCGAGCGTGGTCTTCCACGCCTTGCCCCACTGGCCGTCCTTCTGGATGGTCTTCAGCCACTCGTTGACGAACTTCTTGAAGTCGTCGTCACCGTGCTTCAGGCCGATGCCGTACGGCTCCTTGGTGAAGGGCTGCCCGACGACCTTGATCTGCTTCTCGCTGGCGGCGTCGCTCGCGAGCAGCGTGTAGTCCTGCACGTAGGCGTCGCCGCGGCCCTGGATGAGCGCCTGGACGGCGGCCGGGTCGGTGCCGAACGCGGTGACCGTCGCCTTCGGGGCGATCTTCGGCACCTCGGTGACGGCCGGCGTGTTGGCGCCGACGATCACGTTCTTGCCGTCGAGGTCCTTGTAGCTCTTGATGTCCTTGTTGTCGCTCTTGACCGCGACCGCAAGACCGGACTCGAAGTAGGGGCCGGCGAAGTCGACCTGCTTGGCCCGCTCCTCGGTGATCGTGTAGGTGTTGAAGACGACGTCGACCGTGTCGTTCTGCAGCATCGCCTCACGGGTCTCGGAGGCCGGCGGAACGATCTCGACGTTCGGCTTGCCGATGATGTAGATCGCCAGCAGCTTGGCCAGCTCGGCGTCGAAGCCGTTGACCTTCTGCGGGTCGGTCGGGTCCTGCTGCGAGAGCAGCGGGGCGTCGAGGGCCTCGGCGACGATGAGCTTGCCGCGCTTCTTGATCTTCTCCATGGTCGAGCCGGAGAGGATGAGGTCGGCCTTCGCGACGGGGGCGCCGGCGAGGACGGAGTCCCCCGACGCGGTCGAGCTCGCGTCGCTGCCGGGCAGTGCCGTGTTGCCGGAGCAGGCGGTGACGGCGAGCGTCACGGCCGCGAGCAGGACGCCGGCGACGGCGCTCTTCCTGCGGATGCTGCGGGTCATGGGATGCATCCCTTTCTGATTGGACTTCGGTGTGATGTGGAACGGTGGTGCGCGGCCTCGTGCGGTGCGGGTGCTAGTGCGAGAGCACGGAGGCCAGGAACGACTTCGCCCGCTCGGTGGCGGGGGAGTCGAAGAACTGTGCTGGGGCGGCCTGCTCGACGATCTGCCCGCGGTCCATGAAGACGACGCGGTCGGCGGCGCGGCGGGCGAAGCCCATCTCGTGGGTGACGACGATCATCGTCATGCCCTCCTTCGCGAGGGAGGTCATGACGTCGAGCACCTCGCCGACCATCTCGGGGTCGAGGGCGCTGGTCGGCTCGTCGAAGAGCATGACCTTCGGCTGCATGGCGAGAGCGCGGGCGATGGCCGCGCGCTGCTGCTGGCCGCCGGAGAGCTGGGCCGGGTGGCTGTCCGCCTTGTCGGCGATGCCGACCCGGTCGAGCAGCTCCATCGCCTGGGCGCGTGCGGCATCCTTGCCGAGCTTGCGCACCTTGAGGGGAGCGAGGGTGACGTTGTCGAGGATCGTCCGGTGGGCGAACAGGTTGAACGACTGGAACACCATCCCGACCTCGGCGCGGAGCTTGGCGAGCGGCGCGCCCTCTTCCGGCAGCAGCTCGCCGTCGACGCGGATCTCGCCGGAGTCGATGGTCTCCAGGCGGTTGATGGACCGGCACAGCGTCGACTTGCCGGACCCGGACGGCCCGATGACGACGACGACCTCGCGCTCGGCGACGTCGAGGTCGATGTTCTGCAGCACGTGGAGGTCGCCGAAGTGCTTGTCGACCGCGCGCAGGCTCACCATCGGCCGGGCGTCGGTTGCTGTCATCGGGGGTCCTCGCATCGTCGTCGGGAAGGTTTCGATGAGCGTACTAAGTATCGACCGTTGATCGCAATATCGAAATTAGTTAATCCGAAATCGAACGAAGTCGGTACAGTATTCTCGACGCAAGACGGCGGGCAGCAGGCCCATCGCCGCAGAGGGGATGCCGCGATGACGAGCACGATGGAGGGGACGCCCGTCCTGACCGGACCGGGCACTCCGGGCGGCATCCTGGAGCTCGTCCGCTCCGGCCGGTCCCGGTCGCGGGCGGATCTCGCCCGCAGCACCGGCCTCTCGCCCTCGACGGTCTCGCAGCGCGTCGACGCCCTCATCGCCGCCGGCTACCTCCGCGAGGCGGGTTCGGGCGTCTCCCACGGCGGTCGCCGCCCGCGCGCCCTCGAAGTGGATGCGTCCACGGGCGTCGTCTGCGCCGCAGACCTCGGCTCTCACCACGCCACCTTCGGGCTCATCGATCTGAGCGGGCGCGTGCTCGCCTCCCGGACCGAGCCCATGGACATCTCCACCGGCCCTGCCGCCGTGCTCCGCTGGATCGCCGAGGTCGGCGCCGAGCTGACGGAGGCGCACGCGCAGCCGGGCCAGACGCTCCGCGGGTTCGGCATCGGACTCCCCGGCCCCGTCGACTCCACCACCGGCCGCATGGTGTCGCCCTCGCGTATGCCCGGCTGGAACGGTGTGGATGTGGCGGCCGAGCTCTCCGCGATCACCGGCCTCCCTGCCGCGGCGGACAACGACGCCAACCTGATGGCGCTCGGCGAGTACGACACCCTGGGCGGCGACGTCGGCGAGCTCGTGTTCGTGAAGGCGGGATCGAGCATCGGCTGCGGCATCGTCGCCTTCGGCGGCGTCTACCACGGGCACCACGGCATGGCGGGCGACATCAGCCACGTCACCGTCCCCGGCGCCCCAGCGGTGCTCTGCTCGTGCGGCCGGATCGGCTGCCTGGATGCGGTGGCCGGCGGCGCCGCGATCGTCCAGGCGCTGCGGTCCTCCGGCGTCGAGATCTCCGACACCCGCGAGGTGCTCGCACTCGCCAGGGACGCGCATCCACGCGCAACACAGGAGCTCCGGGAGGCGGGCCTCCGCACCGGCGGCGTCCTGGCGACCATCATGAACTTCTTCAACCCGCAGCGCCTGGTGCTCGGCGGCATCCTGGGGGAGGCCGAGGCGTTCGTCGCCGGGGTGCGCTCCGCCATCTACTCGGACTGCCTGCCGATGATCACCGACCAGCTCGACATCGCGGTGAGCGTCGCCAAGGAGCAGGCGGGCATCCGCGGGGCAGGGCGGCTCATCCTCGACTCGGTGTTCGACCCCGCGCGCGTCGACCTCGTCGTCCGATGACCCAGGCCGTCGCCATCGTCGGCGTCGGCCGGATGGGCCGGGCGCACGCGGCGGCATGGGCGACGAACGACGTCCCGGTGCTCTGGGCGGTGTCGCCGCGCCGCCGTCCGGATCTCCCGGAGGCGCCCGACGCCCGCTGGGCCACCCGGCTGGAGGAGGCGCTCGACGACCCCGCCGTCACCATCGTCTCCGTCTGCACTCCCACGCCATCGCACGCCGATCTGGCCATCCAGGCGCTCGAGGCGGGCCGTCACGTGCTGCTGGAGAAGCCCATCGCGCTCACCGTGGAGGACGCCGAGCGCGTGGAGGCCGCGGCTGGCAGGGCGCGCGGGACGCTGATGGTCGCGCACGTCGTCCGCTTCTTTTCCGGATACGCGGCGCTGGCGGAGCGCGTCGCGGCGGGCGCCGTCGGCAGTGCCCGCGTGGTGCGCGCGTCGCGGATCTCGGCGGCGCCGGTCGGCTACGACTGGCTGGAGGACGACTCCCAGTCCGGCGGCATGCTCGTCGACTTCGCCATCCACGACATCGACCAGGCGTCCGCCTACCTGGGTCGCGCGGTCGCCGTGACCAGCATCCCGTCGGCGGGTGCGGGCTTCGGCGTCCCCGTCGCCACGACGATCGAGTACGAGGGCGGCGGCGTCGCGCAGGTGCTCAGTGTGTCCGACCTCCCGGAGGGCCAGCCGTTCCGCACGACGTTCGAGGTCGTCGGCGACACGGGGGTGGATGTGGCGGAGCCGGAGGCGGACGACGCGTTCGCCGCGCAGGCGCGCTACTTCCTCGACTGCGTGACCGCGGGCGTGCCGACCACCCGAGCACCCGTCTCCTCGGCGGTCGAGGCACTGCGGGTTGCGCTCGCGGCGCGCGAGTCCGCGCGCACCGGGCGACGCATCCTGCTGCCCCGGTAGGGTGGGCGCGTGAGCGACAAGTGGTGGCAGTCGGCGGTCGTCTATCAGGTCTATCCGCGCAGCTTCGCGGACAGCGACGGAGACGGGATCGGTGACCTGCGCGGGGTGATCGAGCACCTCGACTACCTGAACGAACTCGGCGTCGACGTGGTCTGGCTCTCGCCGATCTACGCGTCCCCGCACGACGACAACGGCTACGACATCAGCGACTACCGCGCGATCGACCCGCTGTTCGGCACGTTCGACGACTTCGACGAACTGCTGGAGGGGATGCACGCCCGCGGCATGAAGCTGGTCATGGACCTCGTCGTCAATCACACGTCCGACGAGCATCCGTGGTTCATCGAGTCGGCGTCCTCCACGGACAACCCCAAGCGGGACTGGTACTGGTGGCGTCCCGCTCGCGCGGGCAAGCAGCCGGGCGAGCAGGGCGCGGAGCCGAACAACTGGGGCTCCTTCTTCTCCGGACCGGCCTGGCAGCTCGACCCGCAGACCGGCGAGTACTACCTGCACCTGTTCTCGCGCAAGCAGCCGGATCTCAACTGGGAGAACCCGGAGGTCCGCGACGCGGTCTACGAGATGATGAACTGGTGGCTCGACCGCGGCGTCGACGGCTTCCGGATGGACGTCATCAACTTCATCTCCAAGGTCACCTCGCTGCCCGACGGGGTCGTCCCGGAGGGCGCCCTCTACGGCGACGCGTACCCGTACTTCGCGCAGGGCCCGCGCATCCACGAGTTCCTGCACGAGATGCACGAGCGCGTGTTCGCCGGCCGCGAGGACCGGTATCTCACGGTCGGCGAGATGCCGGGCGTCGACATCGAGCAGGCCCGACGCTTCACGGATCCCCGCAACGGCGAGCTCGACATGGTGTTCCAGTTCGAGCACGTCGACCTCGACCACGGACCGGGCGGCAAGTGGGACCACCGGCCGCTCAGCGTGCTCGACCTCAAGCGCAACCTCTCCACATGGCAGGAAGGACTCGCCGACCTCGGCTGGAACAGCCTGTACTGGAACAACCACGACCAGCCGCGCGTCGTCAGCCGGTTCGGCGACGACGGCGAGCACCGCATCCCGTCCGCGAAAGCGCTCGGCACCGTCCTGCACCTGATGCGCGGCACGCCGTACGTCTACCAGGGAGAGGAGCTCGGGATGACGAACGTCCCGTTCTCCTCGATCGAGGACTTCCGCGACATCGAGTCGCTGAATCACTACGCGGAGGCCGTCGACATCCTGGGCGCTCCCGCGGAGGAGGTGCTGGCGGCGCTGCGTCGGACGAGCCGCGACAACGCCCGCACTCCGATGCAGTGGACGCCCGGTCCGCACGCCGGTTTCACCACCGGGACGCCGTGGATCACGGTCAACCCGAACGCGGCCGACATCAACGCCGAAGCCGAGGTGGCCGATCCCGACTCGGTGTTCGCCCACTACCGCGCGCTCATCGACCTGCGCCATCAGTCGGAGGTCGTCGCGATCGGGGACTACGCGCTCGTGCTGCCGGAGCATCCCCAGGTCTTCGCATACACCCGCAGCCTCGGCGACCGGTCGCTGCTGGTGCTCGCGAACCTCAGCAGCGAGCCGGCGACGTTCGATGCCGCGCAGCTTCCCGCCTGGGCGGTCGGTGGCGGCGATGCGCCTGCGGCCGAACTGGTGCTCTCCAACCTGGGATCCACGACCGAGGCGACGAGCGGATCGCTCCGCCCCTGGGAGGCCGTGGTCTACTCCCGGGGCTGAGCCTCGCGACAGGTCGTCCTTGCGCGGGCGGCGCGCCGGGTGTGGGATGGGCGACACGACCCGGGAGGCGACGATGGGCAACTATGTGGCGCGTGCGGAGATCGACGTGGCCGCACCACGGCGTGCGGTGTGGGATGTGCTGACCACGAACGGCGCGCGTCCGGAGATCCTGTTCGGCGCGGAAGTGGTGTCCGACTGGCGCCTTGGATCGGAGATCGTCTGGCGCGGCGAATGGCAGGGCAAGGCGTTCGAGGACCACGGTCGGGTGATCGAGCTGGAGGATCGCGAGGAGCCGTGGCGTATTGTGCTGACGCACTTCAGCCCGCTGAGCGGCCTGCCCGACGAGCCGGAGAACTATCACACCCTCCGGTTCGAGCTGGATGAGATCCCCGGCGGAACGCGCGTGACCCTCGACCAGGACAACAACCCGACGCGGGATGCCGCGGAGCACTCCCGGGCGAACTGGGCGCAGATGTTGGAGGGCGTGAAGACGGTGGCCGAGCGCGACGCGCAGTAGGCGTCCGCTCGCCGGTTAGGCGGTGCGGTCGCCCGATCAGGCGTCGAATGCCTCGCGGAGGAACGCGACGAGGAACACGTCGAACGCCTGCACGGTGCCGTTTCGGTCGCCGGTCATCAAGAAGCCGAAGTGGAGTCCGGCCGCCGAGTCGACGAGCCAGGTGGCGAGGATGCCCGCCCGCCGGGTCTCGATGCCCTGCTTCTTGAGCCACGCTTTGACCGTGTCACGCCACTGCATGAAGGATGTGGTCACGCGCTTGCCGATGTCGGGGTCGATCGGCTCCAGGGCTCCCGCCTCGAACTGCAACCGCAGCCCGGTGCGGTTGTTCTCGCGCAGGGAGTGGCGGAACGCCTCCTTGTACCAGTCGTGGAACTGGTCGCGGTCGAACGCCGTGACATCGACGCCGGCGAGCGACTCGGTCTGCTGACGGACGCCCTCCTCGAGGATGGCGTCGATCATCTCCTGCCGGGAGCCGAAGTGGTACACGAACGAGTAGGTGCTCACCCCGAGGGCGCTGGCCAGACTGCGGAAGGTCATGCGGGAGAGCGGCTCCGTCGCCACGTGCTCCATGATGCGGCCGAGCAGTTCCGGTTTGCGGTTCGGATCTGGTGTGCGTCCCACGCGATAACACTAGTCCGGATATCGGGCGGCCTGGCTAGACAGCAGGTGGACTCTGCTGCCGACCTTCGGCGTGCGAAGGCCGGGCCGACTCGCGGCTCGATCAGGGCTTACCGGGCTTGCCCGGACCGCCCTGCCCGCCGCCGTTGCCGGGGTTCCCTCCGGCTCCCGGAGCGGGTGCCGTCGGCGCTCCTGGAGCGGTCGGCGGCTTGGGCGCGACCGGAGCCGTCGTGAACTTGCCGCTCGGCGATGGGAAGGCCCCGCCTCCGTACGCCGCGTTCAGCGCCGTCTGGATCCGCTTGACGATCGAGAACTTGACGTTGCCGCCCCCGATGCCCTGGAAGCTCTGGCTGCGGAGCGCGACGCCGCCCTGGACGTTGCCGACCCAGGTGGCCTGAGCGACCTTGGTGGTGGAGGTGACGAGCCAGTTCTCGACGGAGTTGTCGGTCGTGCCGGTCTTGCCGAAGATCGGGATGCCGTCGCCGGGGTTGGCCGACGACGCCGTGCCGCCTCCGCGCAGCACACCCTGCAGCGCGTAGATCGCGGCAGCGGCGACCTGCGGGTCGATCGGCGTCGGCGAGCACGCCGTCTTGGGCACCGCGTGCTCAGCACCGTCGGCGTCGACGATCTTGTCGATCGCGATGGGGCTACAGGCGACGCCGTTGTTGGCGAGGCCCGCGTAGGCGGTGGCCATGGTGATCGGCGCGATGTAGTTCGTACCGAGCACGGCCGACGGGTTGGCCATGAACGGGTTGGCCGCCTCGTCCGCGCCGTGGACCAGCAGATCCTGGGCGCGCTGCTTGATGCCGCACAGGTCGAGCTGGGTCGCCATCTTCGCGAATACGGTGTTGATCGACTGCGCGGTCGCATTCATCACGGTCGTCGCCGTGACGCTCTCGCCCTCGTCGTTGGAGACGTTCCAGGGGGCCCCGCCGATGTCGTTGCACGGGTCGCTCGCGTGGAACTGCGTCTGCGGGAAGACGTGCTGGGTTCCGCTCACCGTCTGGTAGAGCGAGTGCCCCTCCTGGAGCCATTCGAGCAGGTCGAACACCTTGTACGCCGAACCGGTCTGGAAGCCCTCGGAGCCGCCGTAGTCGTAGTCGGTGTTGTAGTTGACGGCCGTTGTCGCCGGGGCCGGATTCGCCGTGTTGTCGTACGGCCGGTTCTGCACCATGGTCACGACACGCCCGGTCCCGACCTCGACGGAGACATTCGATGATCCCAGGTCGAGGCGCGGGTCGGCCGGCGGGATGTACGCGCTGACCGCCGCCTGCGCCTGGCTCTGCAGGTCGAGGTTGAGCGTCGTGTAGATCTTGAGGCCGCCGCGGGTGAGGAAGTTGGAGCGGTCGTCCTCGGTCTTGCCGAAGATCGGGTTCTGCTCGATAGTGCGCTCGACGTAGTCGCAGAAGAACGCGGCGTTGTACTGCTGGGCGGTCATGCAGCCGTTCTGCGTCGGGGTGATCTTCGGCTCGACCTTGGTGGCCCGAGCCGCGTCGTGCTCCTCTTTGGTGATCTTCCCGTTGGCGAACATCCGGTCGAGCACGTAGTTGCGGCGGTCGAGGGTCTCCTTGTAGCCGTTGGCGGCGCCGTTCTCCTTGTCGTCCGGTCGGTCGATGCGCAGGTTGTCGGGGTTGTTCAGGATGGCGATCAGCGTCGCCGCCTGCTGGATGTTCACATCCTTTGCCGCGACACCGAAGTAGTACTCGGCAGCGGACTGGACGCCGTACACACGGCCGCCGAAGAGCGCGATGTTCAGGTAGCTCTGAAGGATGTCGTTCTTCGAGTACTCCTTCTCGAGCCCGATCGCGTAGCGCATCTCCTTCAGCTTGCGCGACGGGTCCACCTTCGTCGCGTCGTCGTAGCAGGCCTCGTACACCGTCAGCTGCTTCTTCTGGACCGCATCGGTCGCGGTCGGGTCCGGCTGCTTGTTCTCGCAGCGCTGGACGAGGATGTTCTTCACGTACTGCTGCGTGATCGACGAGCCGCCCTGCACCGACTTGTGCAGCGCCGTCAGAACGGCCCCGCGCACGGTGCCCGTGACATCCACGCCGCCGTGCTCATAGAACCGCGGATCCTCCGTGGCGATCGCGGCGTCCTTGAGGTTCTGCGAGATGCCGTCCCAGCCGACCTCGACGCGGTTCTGCGAGTAGAAGCTGGCGATCGGGACCTGCTGGCCGTTGCTGAGGGCGTACATCGTCGAGGCCTGTGCGAGCGGCTCGACCTTGATGTATTCGGGCAGCCCGTCGAAGACGCTGATGGTCGAATCGGCCGCGCTGCCCGTGAGCGCGACGGCCGGTGTCACCGCCGCCGCAGCCAGCACACCGGCGAGTCCGCTCAGTGCCACGAAGCCGGCCAGGGCAGGCGCCCATCCCCATCTCATGCGTCTTCTCCCTCGTGGAACAACCATCCGTCCGTGGCGGCAATGATACGCGTCGCATCCGACGGGTCCGGGACCCGCACGCTCAGGTTGGTGGAGAGAACGAAGACCGCTGGGCCTGTGGAAACCTTCGTCAGGAGGCGTCGCGCAGCTTGTCGCACAGCACGGCGAGGGTCTCGAGTTCCTCGGGGGTCAGCCGACCGCCGACGCGTTCTGTGATGGTCTTCATGTGATCGACGGCGACACGGCGGAACATGTCGTATCCCGTGTCGGTCAGCCGGATCACTGTGCCGCGCGCATCGGACGGCTCCGGGCATTTCGCCACCAGTCCGCGTGCGACCAGCCGGTCGACGAGGCGGCTCACGCTCGGCTGGGTGAGCAGCACGTGCTTGTTCAGGTCGCGCAGGCGTAGTTCGCGGTTCGGCTGCCGCGACAGGTTGAACAGGACGTCGTACTCGTTGAACGAGATGTCGCGGGTGGGGAACTCGGCCGCCAACGTCCGCATCACGGCGACCTGGGCCCGGAACAGCGACTCCCACGCGGAGACGGCGCTGATGCGGGCGCGTTTCGTCGACTCCGCCGCCATCGCGCTCTCGGCCATGACCCGTCCTCCCTACGCGAGCTCAATGCATTCGCATCTTCTCATCATGCGCGCGAGGCCGACATCCGTGCCACCACGGGGGACCGACGAGGGCGGAAGGAGAGGACGGGGAGACAAAAGATTGAGGGCCGGCCGCAGAGGCTAGCGGCCGGCCCTCTCCCTTGCACCAAGAGTGTCCTGCAATCACATTCCGCGATGGCTGCCACAGCAAACAACCATTGCTCTTGAACTATATAACGAAGAGGTAACGGCATCTAGTTATCAAGTCGTTATTTTTTCTGCGAGTTCGCTATGCGTACGTGAGAACGGTCGTGGGAACGACATCGCCGATCCCGCCCGCCGCGGTTTTCCCTCGAACTCGGCCGACCGGGCTCAGGCCGCCAACGGCATCCGCCCATGCAGGACGGCTGCGTGCAGGGACAGGCGTCCGGGACCGGTCAAGGCCAGCGCGACGGCCGCACAGGCCAGCAGCAGCGGGAACTCGAATCCGCCGTCACTGGCGAAGAAGCCGGCGGAGAGGTGCGCGGTGAATACGGCGCCCAGCATTGCGGCCGCGGCGAAGAGCCCGGCGATGCGTGTGCCGACTCCCGCCACGATGAGCGCGCCTCCGAGCAGCTCGATGGTCGCGACCGCCGGCGCCACGAGTTCCGCGGCGGGGACACCCATCCCCGCGAAGGATTCCGTCACCCCGGGCAGGGTGTAGACGAACAGCTTCTGGATGCCGTGGGCGATGAGTATGCCTCCGACGGCGATGCGGAGCAGGAGCAGACCGAGGTCGCGAGTCGACGGTCGAGACGTTGCGCGTGGGCTCATGGAGTCCTCCAGGTCGTGGTGACTTCCGGTGCGGGATGCACCGTGCGGTCTACCCTCGCAATGCTTTCTGGAGCGCCGGTGGACATGCTCCGGGAATCGCCGGACAGCGGCGTGTCAGGTGAACCGATCCGATCGCGATCTCGTGTCGTGACCGTCAGTCGGTGCCTGGGAACGTGTCGCCGATCTCCACGGCATCGAACACATCGCGATCGACGACGATCTCTCTATAGTCGGTGGATGTTTGGATGCCGAGCACGTACGACTCCGGGGAGACGCTGATTTCGCCGGCCCCGGCGCCCCGAGAAGGCAGCCGCAGCTCACCGTGTTCATCGACATGCCGCTTCTCGCGGACCGTTCCGACGACGCCCTTGGGTGAAATGACGCGGCGCCTCGAGCGCTCCATGAGCCAGATCGATGACCCGCCGACTGCCGCCACGGCGAGCACCAGGACAAGCGGAATGAGGGCGACCACGAAAATCGATCATGGCACGCACGACGGCGCGATGAACCAGGCGGACGCGATGTGGACATCAGCCACACGCACCGCACCCGCTCAGGAGGGCGACGCGCCCGGGTAAGCCGGGTTCCCTGGGCCGTGGTGGTGGCCGGTCGCCGGGTCGATCCAGTTGCCCGAGCCGGTGAGCCGGTGCCAGCGTTTATGGAACGCGAGGTCGGTGCCCTCACCTTCGACGACGGCCGCACCGCACAGATCACAGATGCGGAGGATGACGATGTCGCCGTCCGCGGTCGTGACTGAGATCATCCCCTCCGGGAATGCAACGCTCACGGTGCTCCTCCTCCTGCCGCCATCGCGCCCCCCATCCATGTTCCGAAACTTCTGTCAGGGTACGTGATCGACCCCCCGTCTCACCTTCCAACTCGTTGAGCCCCGACACCCGACAGGCTCTCGAGATAACGGTTCACTTCGTCGAGGGCTATCCGCACGGCTCCGCGGTAGAACACGGTACGCAGGCCGCCGGCCGCGATGAGTTCGTGCACCTGCAGCTCTCCGATGCCGATCCGCGAAGCCGCCACCTCGGGGCGGAGAAAAGTCGGGTCGTCCACACGAAAACCGTAACCGCGTGCGTCGAGGCGGGCAGCCGCGAGTACGGGTAAACGAACCTCGTGGGCCGCGGGGGTGGACAGTGTTACTCTGAATCGAATACTCTACTCAGAGTAATAATCATCGGAGGAGGCGTCATGGCGAAGCGTGCGGTATCCAACCCGCTGGCGTTGGCCGTTCTGGCCTGCCTCTGGGAGCGGCCGATGTACCCGTACGAGATGACGACGACCATGAAGGAGCGCGGGAAGGAAGACAGCATCCGCCTGAACTTCGGGTCGCTCTACGCCGTCATCAAATCGCTCGAGAAGCACGGCTTCATCGAGGTGGCGCAGACCGAGCGCGAGGGCAACCGGCCGGAGCGCGTCGTCTACGCGATCACGCCGGCCGGGCGGCAGGAGGCCGAGGAATGGCTGCGGGAGCTCGTCGAGATCCCGGTCAAGGAGTACCCGGCCATCGAAACCGGCCTCTCGCTCCTTCCGATGCTGCCGCCGCAGGTCGCAGCCGACCTGCTCGAGCGCCGGCGCGACCGGATCGACGCCGACATCGCCGAACGCACCGTCCTCCTGGCGGAGACGAGCGGCCTCCCGGAGCTCTTCATGGTCGAGTTCCACTACCGGATGGCCGTGCTCCAGGCGGAGCGCGCGTTCGTGGCCGACCTGGCCGCACGCATCCGCGACCGCTCGATCGGCGGCTACGACTGGTGGGAGCAGCTGCATGAGCTGCTCGCCCAGGGGATCGGCATGGAGGAGCTGCGCGAGCGCATCGCCGCGGGTGCCTTCGGAAAGGAGGCGGCCGAGCTGTTCCTGTCGTAAGGCCTCGTGCCACAGAACGATGGCCGGAGAGCGGCAACTCTCCGGCCATCCACACCTTCAGTCGTTCCGTGAGGAACCTGCGTCAACAGTCACCGAGGGCTGTCTTCAAGGATATCCCTGTCGGTGGCTGCCTATCTGAAAGAGAGAAGCCACCATGGCAACCGCAAACGGGCCGGCGCTCGCCGCCGACCACCTCGTGAAGACCTATCCAGGAGGGCGGGGGAAGCCTCCGCTCCGCGCCCTCGACGACCTCGGCTTCGTGGCCGAGAAGGGCACCGTGTTCGGCCTGCTCGGCCCCAACGGCGCCGGCAAGTCGACGACCATGAAGATCCTGTCGACGCTCACCCGTCCGGACTCGGGAACGGCCTACGTCGCGGGCATCGATGTCGCGCGTCATCCGGCGCGCGTCCGCCGTGCCCTCGGGTTCGTCGCCCAGAAGCCGGTGTCCGATCCGATGGACACCGGAGTGGAGAACCTCGTGCTCGCCGGCCGGCTGCAGGGCATGTCCGGGCGCGAGGCGTCGGCTCGCGCCCGCGAACTCCTCGACCGCTTCGGCCTGACCGACCACGCCCGCCGACAGGTGAAGACCTACTCGGGCGGCATGGCACGGAAGCTGGATGTGGCGATCGGCCTCATGCACCGGCCGGAGGTGCTGTTCCTCGACGAGCCGACCACCGGCCTCGACCCGGAGGCGCGTGCCGAGCTCTGGCTGGAGCTCGAACGGATGACGACCGCCGAGAACCTGACCGTGCTGCTGACGACCCACTATCTCGACGAGGCGGACCGTCTGGCCGACCGGCTGGCGATCGTCGACCACGGCCGGGTGGTCGCCGGCGGGACGCCCGAGGAGCTCAAGAACGACCTCCGCGGCGACGCGGTGATCGTCGAGCTGGCCGGCGACGCCGATCCGTTCGCGGGGCTCACCGCCCTGCAGCGGGTGGATGCGCTCCGCGAGGTGGGCGGAGACGGCCGCACCCTGCGCGCCCGCGCCGACAACGGCGCTGCGACGCTCCCGCTGGCACTCGCCGCGCTGGAGGCCGCGGGCGTCGCCGTCGCCTCCGCCACCGTCGCCCGGCCCAGCCTGGACGACGTCTACCTGCGGCACACCGGCCGCACCTTCACGCGGGCGCAGGAGTCCGCCGAGTTCGTCCTGGAGAACGCATCATGACCGCGACCGCCCTTCCCGCATCCCGCCCGCAGCGGCGGAACGGCCCTACCTTCCTGACGCATACGCTGCTGCTGACGGGACGGCAGCTGCGCGCCGCTTGGCGGATGCCGGCCTTCCTGGTGATGAATCTGGTGCAGCCGGTGATCTGGCTCCTGCTGTTCGGCCAGCTGTTCAAGTCGGTGATCGACATCCCCGGCTTCGGCGTCGGACAGAGCTACCTGGAGTACCTCACGCCCGGCGTCGTGATGATGCTGGCGCTGTTCGGATCCGCGTGGTCGGGGACCGTGTACATCCAGGACATGGACCGCGGCGTGATGGATCGCTTCCTCACCTCGCCGACGAACCGCGGCGCGATGATCGTGTCGACGCTCGTCTACCAGTCGCTGCTCGCGGTGGTGCAGTCGTTGGTGGTGGTCGGCATCGCGTTCTGGGCGGGGGCGCGGTTCGAGGGAGGCGTCGTCGGCATCCTGCTTCTCCTCCTAGGAGTGGTGCTGTTGACCGCGGTGTTCTGCTCGCTGTCGAACGCGGTCGCGCTGCTGGCCCGTGAGCAGACGGCGCTGATCGGCATCTCGCAGCTGATCACGCTGCCGCTGATGTTCCTCAGCTCGGCGATCATGAACACGAAGCTCTCGCCGGAGTGGGTGCAGAACGTCTCCGCCTACAACCCGTTCGAGTGGGCGGTGATCGTCGGTCGCCAGGCGCTCAGCGCGCATCCCGACTGGGCGACACTGTGGGCGCACGCCGGTCTGCTGGCGACGCTCGCGGTCGTCATGGCCGCCTGGGCGACCAGCGCCTTCCGCGTCTACCAGCGCTCCGCCTAGCCCCTCGCCCTTCGCCCTGCGCCCCATCCGCCCACCGTCGAGTCCGCACAATTTGTACGTTTCTCCCCCGAGAAGCGGTAAGTCTTTGCGGACTCGGCGGGTGGGCGCCGGGGCGGGGCGGGGCGGTCAGAAGAGGTCGGGGGAGGGGGCGCTCGCGTAGCGGATCGAGACGTCGGCGTGACGGTCGAAACGGTAGCCGACTCCGCGGACGGTGCGCACGATGTCCTCGTAGCGGCCCAGCTTCGCGCGCAGGCGGCGCACGTGCACGTCGATGGTGCGCTCGTTCGGGATCTCGTCCTCATCGGCGCCGCTCCACAGCGACGAGATGAGCTCGGAGCGCTCGATGGTGCGGCCCTCGCGGAGCACGAGGTACTGCAGCAGCTCGAACTCCTTGTAGGTCAGCGCGACGGTCTGGTTGTCGAGCACGAGACGCTTCCGCGAGATGTCCACGACGACGCCGGATGCGGCGCGGTCCTCATCCTCGTCGACGGTGACAGCGTGGCGGTGCTTCGCGATGGCGGCCGGGTCCTGCAGGGCGAGGCGCACCACATCCACGTCGCGTCCGCCGGCGCCGGCCGGGGCGAGGGCGACGGCGGCGTAGGTCTCGGCGGTCGGGGCGATCTCGGCGGTGAGACGCTTCAGCGCCTCCACGATGCGACCGAGGTCGGTACCTGCGGCGGCGGCCTTCGCCTCGTCGATGCCGACGTAGAGCACGAAGCCGCGGGCCTCGGTTCCCTCGGGCACGGCGCGGATGCGGGGAGCCGGGTCGGCGGCGGGCGCCGGAGCCGGACGGACCGGGCTGACGGGGGAGACGGCGGAGGTGCGGGGGAAAGCGGTGTCGATGGTGGCCAGAGACATGGGAATCGAGTCCTTAGTGATGATGTTCCGGATCCCGATGCGATGAAGCTCCGCGGGTACGGCGGAGTGCAGGGATTCCGGGGAATGTCGTGTTGTGTGCCCCTAGACGGTGGGGCGGATGCGCGGGAGCGTGAGTGTGGCGCTCCCGGGGAGCGTGCGCCCGGTCACGACGAGATGACGTCGGAGGGCTGCTGCTCGGCGAAGGGTCGTCAGATCAGCGACACATTCGGCAACACATGACGGAGTCGCGGCCGGCCATCATCATGCCGGCATCCCCAAGGGCCTCGAAGGAGGTCAGGGTACGCGAGTTGTCAGTCATGCAGGTTAGTAAAACCGACGATGACTCGACGTGTCAAATCATTACGCAATGTTTCGTGCGGCTACACAGTGCCGTAAAGGCGGTCGCCGGCGTCTCCGAGGCCCGGAACGATGTAACCGTTCTCGTTCAGGCGCTCGTCGAGCGCGCCAAGGACGATGGTCACATTGCGGCCTTCCGTCGCCTTCTCGAGCGCTTCGAGACCCTCCGGGGCCGCCAGCAGGCAGATGGCCGTCACGTCCACGGCGTTACGTGCGAACAGGAACTCGATCGCGGCGCCGAGCGACCCGCCCGTGGCGAGCATCGGGTCCAGCACGAAACACTGCCGGTCGGACAGGTCCATCGGAAGTCGCTCGGCGTAGGTGGTCGGCTCGAGCGTCTCCTCGTTGCGGACCATGCCGAGGAAGCCGACCTCGGCGGTCGGCATGAGCCGCACCATCCCCTCGAGCATCCCGAGGCCCGCACGCAGGATCGGGACGACGAGCGGGCGCGGCTCGCTCAGGGCGACGCCGGTCGTGGTGGTGACCGGGGTCTCGATCTCGACGGGCTGCACACGGACACCGCGCGTCGCCTCGTACGCGAGCAGCGTCACGAGCTCCTCGGTGAGCTGGCGGAACACCGGCGACGGCGTCCGCTTGTCACGGAGCACCGTCAGCTTGTGGGTGATGAGTGGGTGGTCCGCAACGTGCACTCGCATAGGCTCAAGGCTAGCCGAACCCCGAACAGCCGAACCCCCGAACGCCGAGAGGACCGCCGTGAGCCTGCCCGTGCCCAGCGACTACGAGCAGTGGATGCGGCGCGCGCTCGACGACGCCCGGCTCGCCTTCGACACGGGCGACGTACCGGTGGCCGCCCTCGTGCTCGACCAGCACGGCGAGGTCATCGGACGGGGCCGCAATGAACGCGAGCTCCGGCACGACCCGACGGCGCACGCCGAGGTGCTGGCCCTGCGGGAGGCTGCGGCGACCCGCGACGACTGGCACCTCGAGGGATGCACGCTCGTGGTCACGCTGGAGCCGTGCGTGATGTGCGCGGGCGCCGTGCTGGCGGCACGCGTGCCCACCGTCGTGTTCGGCGCCTGGGACGAGAAGGCGGGCGCCGCGGGGTCGGTGTACGACGTCCTGCGCGATCGTCGGCTCAACCACCGCGTCGAGGTGTTCGCGGGCGTGCTCGCGGAGGACTGCGGCGAAGTGCTTCTGGACTTCTTCCGCGCCAAGCGCTGAACGCTGGACGCTGGACACTGAGTGCGCACAACGCGACACCGTCAGTCGGGCAGGCGCTCCAGCCACTCGGAGAACGCCGCGCGCGACGCCTCCTGCATCCGCGCCGAGTACACCTCGCGGTCGCGTCGGAGGGCATCCGGGTCGATGGCCAGCTCATCCAGCTCGTTGTATCCATCGGCGACCCACGCCTCGTGCATCTCATCCGTGACCTCGGGATGGAATTGCACGGCGAGGGCGAAGCCGCCGATCGCGAACGCCTCGTTCGAGTAGTCGCTGGAGGAGGCCAGCAGCGTCGCCTGCTCCGGCAGCTCGAACGTGTCGCCGTGCCACTCCACGACGGGGACGCCGTCGAAGTGGCGGATCGGCGAGTCCGTGCCGGCCGTCGTCGGCTCGACCCGGCGGTAACCGATCTGGGTGGTTTCACCCTTGTAGACCCGCTCGCCGAGCGCGCCGGCCATCAGCTGAGCGCCAAGGCACACACCGAGCACGGGACGCTCCGCGGCGATGCGCTCCCGCAGCAGCTCCTTCTCCTGCTCGAGGAACGGGAACTCCTCGGTCTGGTAGGCGCCCATCTCCCCGCCGAGGACGACGACGAGGTCGGCCTCCGCCGGGTCGATCGCCGAAACGTCCTCCGTGGTCACATCCACGATCCGCAGGTCGTAGCCGTGCTCGGTCAGGACCGGGCCGATGTTGCCGAGGTGGATGCTGGGGTCGTGCTGCAGGATGACGGCGGTGCGGGTCACTCGAGTCCTTTGATGACGATGGTGTCGGTTGCGGGAGCGGCCTCGTTGGGGTCGACCCATACGTCCGGCTCGATGTAGATGACGCGCGCCGCGGGGACGGCCTCCCGGATGCGGTGCTCGACGGCATCGATCGCCGCGGCGACGTCCGCGAGGCGGTGCTCGCCCGAGAACGCGAGCTTCGCGGCCACCATCAGCTCGTCCGGACCGAGGTACAGGGTCTTCATGTGGATGATGCGCTCGACCTCGGGGCCAGACGTCACCGCGCTCTCGATCGCGGCGAGATCGGCGTCCGACGCGCCCTCGCCGACGAGCAGGCTCTTCGTCTCGATTCCGAGCACGACGGCGACCGCGACCAGCAGCGCGCCGATGAAGAGGGTGCCGATGCCGTCCCAGACGCTGTTGCCGGTGATGATCGTCAGGCCGACGCCGATCAGGGCGAAGACGAGGCCGGTCAGCGCCGCCACATCCTCCAGCAGGACCACGGGGAGTTCGGGAGCCTTCGCGCGGCGCACGAACTGCGGCCACGACATCCCCTTCTTGTGCGGGCGGGACTCGTGGACCGCCGTGCGCAGCGAGAAGGACTCCAGACCGATGGCGATGAGCAGCACCAGGATCGGCAGCCAGGCGTTCTCGAGCGGGTGCGGGTGGGTGAGCTTCTCGATCCCCTCGTAGATGGAGAACACGCCGCCGACCGAGAACAGGATGATGGACACGACGAAGGCGTAGACGTAGCGCTCACGCCCATAGCCGAACGGATGCTCGCGGTCGGCCTTGCGGCGCGACTGCCGACCGCCGAGGAGCAGGAGCAGCTGGTTGCCCGAGTCGGCGACCGAGTGCACACCCTCCGCGAGCATCGACGACGAGCCCGAGAAAGCCCACGCGATGAACTTGGTCAGGGCGATCCCCAGGTTGGCCGCGAAAGCAGCGATGATCGCTCTGTTACCGCCGGATGCGCTCATGCCCTTCATCCTAGGATGGCCGCATGGACGACGCGCAGAACGTGACCCTTCCGACCATCGCGATGCTCGGTGCGGGCTCCATGGGCCGTGCGATCCTGAGCGGTCTGCTCGCGCCGGGCGTGCAGGTCGCCGGGATTCGGGTCACGAACCGGTCGGAGGCGCGGGCGGCGGAGCTCGCCGGGACGCCGGGCGTGACCGCCTACGCGACGGAGACGAAGGCGGACGCCAACCGGCTCGCGGTCGATGGAGCGCAGGTGGTGATCGTCGCGGTGAAGCCGGCGATGGTGCGCGACCTCCTGGCCGAGATCACCGACTCGTTGGCGCCGGGGACCGTCGTCGTCAGCGTGGCGGCCGGGGTCACCACCGAGACGATGGAGTCGCTCCTGCCGGACTCGGTCTCCGTCGTCCGCGCGATGCCGAACACGCCGGCCGTCGTCGGCAAGGCGGTGACCGGCATCAGCGCGGGTTCGCGCACCGATCCGGAAGACCTGCAGGTCGTGCGCGCCCTGTTCGAGACCGTCGGCGAGGTGGTCGAGGTGCCGGAGTCGCAGCTGGATGCGCTGAGCACGATCTCGGGATCCGGTCCGGCGTACGTGTTCCTCCTCATCGAGGCCCTGACCGAGGCGGCCGTGCAGAAGGGCTTCACGCCCGAGCAGGCGGCGACCCTCGTCAACGGGACGTTCCTCGGGGCGTCCGAGCTGCTGGTCTCCTCCGGCGAGGACCCGGCCGAGCTGCGCCGCCGCGTCACCAGCCCGAACGGCACCACCGAGCGGGCGATCGCCGTCCTCTCCGAGGCAGACCTCCCCGCTCTCTTCGCCCGCGCGACCGACGCCGCCCTCGCCCGCGCGCGCGAGCTCGCCGCCGGCTAACCCGCCCCCACCCCCGCCCTCAAGCCAACAGCTCCTGAGTTTTTCGCCCGAAACGCCGCGATTGGGGCGAAAAACTCAGGAGCTGTTGGCTTGGGCGCGCGCGAGAGCCCGGCGGACGAGCATGACCGCGCGAGGGACGGGCTCGCGTAAGTCGGCCGACGTGACGAAGACCGTGTCCCATCCTGCTCCGGCGAGCCGTTCGCGTCGGTTGATGTCTTCTTGATACGTCGCCTGGTCGGTGCGGTGATGATCGCCCAGATACTCGATCGCCACGCGCTCGGCCGGATAAGCAAGGTCGACCATCGCGATGCGGCGGTCCCGATCGAAGACGCGGTAGTTCAACTCGGGTTCGGGAAGCCCGGAGTCGACGAGCGACAGGCGGAGCCGGGTCTCTTGCGGAGACAGAGATCCGAACCGCACAAGCTCGATCGCCTGCCGGAGACGCTGGATGCCGGGGCGCCGAGCATGGTGACGGAGCGCCCGCTCGAGGTCGTCCTTCGTTCCGTGGTCGGTGTCGCCGGAGTATGGCTCGTCGCCGGTGACGATGAAGTCGCCGATCACGACGAGCTCAAGGATAGACAGCGTCGAGGACAACTGCGCCCACGAATTCTCTGGTGAGAAGCAGCGCAGGTCGTCCACCCGGACGATGCGGTGTCCCGCCGGTCGCAGCTCGTGAGCTACGACACCCTTCATCTGGGGTGGCTTCGCAGGCGCGAATGTCGCGACGTGCACGTCATCGGGTACGCGGGCACGCGACAAGGGGAGGCCGTGGATCATCGCGGCGGAGTAGTGGCTGAAGAGGTGTGCGTCTCTTTCGAGCAGCGCATAGGCCTGGCACTTCGCGAGATGGTCCGTCAGAACGCCTGATCGGGTTCGCACGCCGCGGAACGGTCGCGTGGACGCATCCCGATACAGCTGCGTGCGCGACATCCCCGATTCCAGCGCTGCGCGAATGGTGAAGCTCTCCTGCATCCGCACATCATCGCGGCCCGCGGCCGCCCCGACGCACTTATGCACAACCAAGCCAACAGCTCCTGAGTTTTTCGGCCAAATTGCGCGCGAAACGCAGAAAAACTCAGGAGCTGTTGGCTTGTGACTGGGGAGGGTCAGGCGTCGAGGGCGGCGAAGCGCTCGATGTCGGCGGAGGCGCCCGAGACGATGACGAGGTCGTGGTCGGAGACGACCGTGTCGGGCGTCGCGTACGTGAACGGCTTGCCGGGGCTCTTCACGCCGACGACCGTGATGTTGTACTTGGAGCGGACACCGGATGCGCCCAGGCGCAGGCCGCGGATCGGCTTCGGCGGGTACATCTTGACCAGCGCGAAGTCGTCGTCGAACTCGATGAAGTCGAGCATCCGGCCGGACACCAGGTGCGCCGCCCGCTCGCCCGCCTCCGCCTCCGGGTAGATCACGTGGTTGGCGCCGATGCGCTCCAGGATCTTGCCGTGCGACTTCGAGATCGCCTTCGCCCAGATCTGGGGCACCTTCAGGTCGACGAGGTTCGCCGTGATCAGCACGCTCGCCTCGATCGACGACCCGACGGCGACGACCCCGATGGAGAAGTCCTCCGCGCCGATCTGCCGCAGCGTCTCGATCGAACGCGCGTCGGCCTGCACGGTGTGGGTCACGCGGTCGGCCCACTTCTGCACGAGATTCGCATCCGTGTCGATCGCGAGCACCTCGCGCCCCAAGCGGTCGAGCTGCCCGGCAGTCGCGGCACCGAACCGGCCGAGTCCGATGACGAGGACGGGCGCGTTGTGTCTGATCCGGTCAACCAACGAGCGGCCTCTCCTCCGGGTTGTGGTACAGCTGGCGGCGTTGGCTCTGGGCCAGCGCCGCGGCGAGAGTCACTGTACCAACGCGTCCGCAGAACATCGTCGCGGCCATGACGTAGATGCCGGCGTCCGGCAGTTGTTCGGTCAGACCGGTGGACAGACCGCACGTCGCGAACGCCGAGATCACGTCGAAGAGGACATGGTCGAGCGGCGCTTTGGTGATCTGCAGGATGAGGATGCTCGACACCGCCACGATCGTCGCGCCCCAGAGCGCAACGGCGACGGACAGCCGCAGGACGTCGATGGGGATGCGGCGGCGGAACGCATCCATCGACTCCACCCCGCGCGCCTCGGCGAACGCGGCCAGGAAGAGGACGGCCAGCGTCGTGACCTTGATGCCACCGGCGGTGGATGCGGACCCTCCGCCGATGAACATGAGCATGTCGGTGACGAGCAGGCTCGACCCGTGCAGGTCGTCGATGGGGATGGTCGAGAACCCGCCCGACCGCGCCATGGTCGACAGGAAGAACGACTGGAACACCGTGTGTCCGGCGTCCAGGTCGCCGAACGTCTTCGGGTTGTCGTATTCGAGCACGATGTAGAGCACCGCCCCGGCGACGAGCAGGATGACCGACGTGAGCAGCGTCAGCTTCACGTGGATGGACCAGCGCCGCCGCTTCTGACGGAGATTGGATGCGATGGCCAGGATGACCGGGAACCCGATCGCGCCGAGGAACACGCCGATCATCAGTGCGCTCAGGAACCAGTAGTCGGTCGCGAACGCGTCGATGCCTTCGCGGTTGGGTGTGAACCCGGTGTTGGTGAACGCCATGGCCGAGTAGTAAATCGACTCCCATGCGGCCGTGCCGACGTCGATGCCCGCGATGAGCATCCGCGGGAACAGCAGCAGGGCCACGGCGCCCTCGATGACGACCATGCTGATCGCGACGGTGGTGAGCAGCTTGCCGACCTCGCCCAGCCGGACCGCCTGTCCTTCGGCGACCGGGCCGCCGTGCACGCGGAGCGGGTTGCTGTCGCTCGCCGCCATCAGCTTGGCGCGCAGCCCGAGCTTCCGCGAGATGACCAGCCCGAGGATGGATGCCATGGTCAGCACGCCGACGGCGCCGACCTGCACGCCGATGTAGACGAGCAGATGCCCGAACACGGACCAGTGGGTCGCCATGTCGACGGTCGCGAGCCCGGTCACGCAAATGACCGAGACCGCGGTGAACAGGGAGTCCGCCAGCGGCGTCCACCGCCCGTTCGACGAGGAGATCGGCAGCGAGAACAGCAGCGTGAAGACGAGGATCAGAAGGGCGAAGACGAGGATCGCGAACCGGGACGGGCTGCGGGCCGCGAACCCGTTGAGTGCGGCGCGGATGCGCCCGACGGCCGACGCGGGCCGTCCGGGGACCGCCCGGGTGGTGGCGCTCATGTCTCGTCCTTCCCGTCGTCTTCGGCTGTCGGGCGGGCTTCGGACATGGTACTGCGTCGGGGGAATGGCTAGCCTGGGGACATGGCCGACATCTTCGACGTGATCGCCGATCCGACGCGGCGCGACATTCTGCGCGTGCTGCTCGATCGCAATACGGACGCGGCGCATTCCGTGGGCGAGATATCCGTTTCCGAGATCGTCGCGACGCTCGAGCTGAGCCAGCCGACGGTGTCAAAGCACCTGAAAGTTCTGCGCGAGGCGGGTCTCGTGTCCGTGCGGGAGGAGGGTCAGCACCGCTACTACAGCCTGGATGCCGGCCCGCTGGTGGCGGTCGAGGACTGGATCATTCCGTTCACGGCATCCGATGAGGACATGGAGCTGAGCGTCCGGCTGGCGGAGGAGACGCGCGAGTTCGCGAGCACGGTCGGCAAGGTGCTCGCCGACACGCGTCACCGGGTGTCGTCGGCGACCGAGCGCGTGACGCCGAAGAAGTGGCGCAAGGACTGACCCTCCGCGAGTACGATGACCGGAAAGAGGAGGACGGACGCATGGCACACGATCTGAGGGACGTGCGCTTCCTGACGGTCGCCGAGGTGGCCGACATGATGCGCGTCTCCCGTATGACCGTGTACCGGCTCGTCCATTCGGGTGAACTGCCCGCCATCCGCTTCGGTCGATCGTTCCGTGTTCCGGAGTCCGCGGTCGACCAGCTGCTGCAAGCCGCGACGTTCCGAGAGGGCGGCGTCGCGGACTCTGCGTGACGTCAGGTAGACTGGCTGCTCGTGTCGCCGCGCGCCCCGCGGCATGCCCCCGATTCTTTGTGAGGTCCACGTGGGTTCCGTTATCAAGAAGCGTCGCAAGCGTATGGCGAAGAAGAAGCACCGCAAGCTTCTTCGCAAGACGCGCCACCAGCGTCGCAACAAGAAGTAGACCTCGAGTCTGCGGCTCCAAGCGTCGGTCCATCCGGTCCGGCGCTTTTTGCTGCGTCTAGAGTGGATTCGTGTCCAGCGTCTCCCTGACTCTCATCGGCAAGCCCGGATGCCACCTGTGCGATGACGCGCGGGAGGTCATCCACTCGGTCATCGACCAGCTGCCGGA
The DNA here is from genome assembly GCF_900100265.1 of Leifsonia sp. 466MF. Taxonomy (NCBI): domain Bacteria; kingdom Bacillati; phylum Actinomycetota; class Actinomycetes; order Micrococcales; family Microbacteriaceae; genus Leifsonia; species Leifsonia sp. 466MF. The sequence continues at coordinate 3,410,398 of NZ_LT629696.1, read as the reverse complement.
CGGCTCGCCCACAGTGACCGTGGAGGAGCGCGACATCCTGCAGGACGCCGAACTCCACGAGAAGTACGTGGAGGAGATCCCCGTCGTGCTCGTCGATGGACGGGTCCACACCTACTGGCGGGTCGACCCGACACGCTTGCGCACCGCACTCCTGGAGGCAGAATGACCATCCGCCACGTCGTCTCGTGGAAGCTCGCGACGAGCGACGAGACGGAGCGCGCCGAGCAGGCCGCCGAGATCAAGCGCGGCCTGGAGTCGCTTCCCGCCGTCATCCCGCAGCTGCGTTCGCTCCAGGTCGGGGTCAACGCAGTGCCGGGCGACAACTTCGACGTCGTGCTGATCAGCGACTTCGACGACGTGGATGGCATCCAGGCGTACCTCGACCACCCGGCGCACCTCGAGGTGGCGGGATACATCCGCTCCGTTGTGGGATCTCGAGCCGCGGTCGACTTCGAGGTCTGACGCCGCAGGGCGACGCCCGCGGGTCAGAAGACCGGCGTCTTGGTGATGTCGGCGTCCCGGCGGCGATAGTCCTCGAGGAACTGCGTGAGGGTGCCGGCGTAGAGATCCTTGACGAGGTCTCCGGCCTTCTGACCGTCGCGGTCCTTCGCGGCGGCGAGGATGCCGGCCAGCGCACCCGGGAGGTCGTCGATCCCGAACGGCGTCTCCCAGACCGAGATGTAGCGGAGCAGCTGCGGGCTGAGGCCGTCGCTGACCGAGGCCAATACATCGTTTCCGCCCGCGCGCGTGAGCTCGAGGAAGAAGTCGTTGAAGGCGCGGCCGAGAGCGGGGAGGTCGCGGGCCTTCGCGGCCTTCTTGACCTCCTTCTGCGCCTTGTCGAGACGGGTGACGACGGCGTTCTCGAGCTCGGGGACGTTCGCGCGGGCGGCGTGCTCGTGGAGGAGACCGGTCGTGTAGATGGCTTCGTCGATCGCCTTGAGATCAATCGGTGCGACACGGGTGTACCGGTTGGGAGCCATCTCGACGAGGCCGATGTCGGCGAGCTTCATCAGCGCTTCGCGGATCGGGGTGCGCGAGACGCCGAGCCACGCGGTGAGCTTCTCGTCGAGGAGTGTCTCACCCGGCTCGAGGGTGCCGTCGAGGATGCCCTCGTACAGGCGGTTGTAGACCACATCGCGCAGCAGCCGGCGCTCGACCGGTGCGGTGTCGCTCACGGGCAGCGGCATCAGCGGGCCTCCTTCGATGGCGTGCCGAACTCGTCGGCGATCGAGACGATCGACTTGTCGAACAGGTCGCCGGCGGCCCGTGCTGCTTTGTCCGCCTTGCCGGCGACGGCGGCGTCGATCAGTGCCTTGATCGAGGGGAGCGCCTTCTCGAGCGGCGCGGAGGAGGGCGCGGCCTTGAGCGCCCGCTGCACCTCGGGAAGGTGTCGCTTGAGCAGGCGCGCGACGGTCGCGTTGTCGAGGCGGCGGACGAAGACGCCGAGGAAGCCGTCGGCGGAGAGCCCGGTGCGGACGGCCTCGGACGCGTCGGCGGATGTGAAGGAGCGCAGCGTCTCGCGGTCGCCCTCGGTGAGGAGTGGCGTCGCGTCGCGCACGACACCGGCGACGAGCACACCGACGGTGGTGAGCAGCTCGCGGAGCCGGCGCGACTCGATCGGCGTGACGCGCGTGCGTCGCTGGGGCAGGATCTCGACCAGGCCCATGGCCGCCAGCTGGTTGAGCGCCTCACGGACGGGGGTGCGGGACACCCCGACCCAGCGTTCGATCTCGGCGTCGTAGAGCTGCTCGCCGGGGAGCAGGTCGCCGTCGACGATGGCGTCGAGCAGGCGCAGGAAGACTTCGTCTCGGATCAGCCGCCGGGGGCTGGCGGCTCCGGTCACGGGCACGGGCATAGTTGGATGTTACATCCAGGTGGATCGGTCTTCGGGCTGATGTACTGAGTGTCGAACGCGCGCATTGCCTGCTCTATTTGTCTGGGGGAGCGCCCGGACGCGCCGCGCGCCGCATCCATCGACTCCCCATCCGCTCCCCAACGGGCGTACAGCATCGCGGGCGTAGGCTGGCCTGGTGAGATCAGCCCCGACCGCTCGGCGGGATACGGGCGTTACGGTGCTCGTGGCCGAGACCGCACCGCTCGACGACGTCCGCCAGCTCATCCCGTTCCTCGACTCCCGCGCACCCCTGCTCTGGTTGCGCAAAGGCGAAGGGATGGCGGCGATCGGGGAGGTGCTCCGGCTCGACTTCACCGGCCCGGACCGCATCCAAGAGGCGTCTGCCGCCTGGCGGGCCACCGCGGCCGCCGCGGAGGTCGACGACGCCGTCCGCACGCCGGGAACGGGACTCGTGGCGTTCGGCACGTTCGCGTTCGACGACGAGAGCACGGCGACGAGCACGCTGATCGTGCCCGAGGTGATCATCGGCCGCCGCGGCAGCCGCAGCTGGATCACCCGCATCCGTCGCGCCGACGCCCAGGCGACGGCCCCGCTGCCGCGCCCGACCCCGTTCGGTGACGAGTACCGGCTGGCCCTCCTCCCCGGCGAACTGGGTGGCGAGGGGTACCGTTCGGCCGTCGCGGCCGCGGTCGAGCACATCCGCGAGCAGGATCTGTCGAAGGTCGTGCTGGCGCGAGACCTCCGCGGGCACCTGCCGATCGAGTCGGACCTCCGACGCGCGCTGGTGGAGCTCGCGCTCGGCTACCCGGACTGCTGGACCTTCGCGGTGGACGGCCTGGTCGGCTCGTCCCCGGAGACGCTGGTGCGCGTCCACCACGGAACGGTGACGGCACGCGTGCTGGCTGGGACGATCTCGCGCGGCTCGGACGCCTCCCTCGACGCTGCCGCTGCCGCCGAGCTGGTGGCCAGCGCCAAAGATCAGGGCGAGCACCGCTTCGCTGTGACCAGCGTGATGGATGCGCTCGGCCCGCACAGTGCAGACCTGGCAGCGAGCGACGAGCCCTTCACGCTCAAGCTCCCCAACCTGTGGCACCTCGCGACGGACATCGCCGGGATGCTGAGCGACGGATCCAGCTCCCTCGATCTCGCCTCCGCGCTGCACCCGACGGCCGCGGTCGCGGGAACGCCCCGACGCGAGGCGCTGGAGCTGATCCGCGAACTGGAGCCGTTCGACCGCGGACGCTACGCGGGCCCGGTCGGCTGGGTCGGCGGGGACGGCGACGGCGAGTGGGCGATCGCACTCCGGTGCGCACAGGTGACTCCGGACGGCGACCTGACCGCATATGCGGGGGCGGGCATCGTCGCGGACTCCGACCCCGAGCGGGAGCTCGCCGAGACGACGATGAAGTTCCGGCCGATCGTGGAGGCGTTCGGCTGAGCGAGGTCCACTGACCGGCCGACCCGCGATCAGGAGTCGGCCAGGCGGCGCTTCTGCTCCTCGACGTCGTAGTCGGGCATCGGCCACTCCAGGTCCAGCCCCTCGAGCGCGCGGATCAGCAGCTGCTGCACGGCGACCCGCGCGTACCACTTGTGGTCGGCGGGGACGACGAACCACGGCGCCTCCGCCGTGCTCGTGCGCTCCAGGGCGATCTGGTACGCCTCCTGGTAGTCGTCCCAGCGGAGCCGCTCGTCGACGTCGGCGGGGTTGAACTTCCAGAGCTTTGCACGGTTCTCGAGCCGGGCGGCCAGGCGCTTCTTCTGCTCGGCCTTCCCGAGGTGCAGCATCACCTTCACGATGGTGGTGCCGGACTCCGCCAGCTCGTGCTCGAATCCGGTGATCGCGCCGTAGCGGCGCTCCAGCTCCTCCGGCGGCGCGAGCTGGCGCACACGGCCGATCAGCACGTCCTCGTAATGGGAGCGGTCGAAGACGCCAACCTGGCCCGCGGCGGGGACCTCCCGCCAGACGCGCCAGAGGAAGTCGTGCGAGAGCTCCTCCGGGGTCGGCTTGCCGAAGCCCGCGTAGTGGACGCCGCCGGGGTTCATCGCGCCGATGACGTGCGAGACGATGCCGCCCTTGCCTGCGGTGTCCATCGCCTGGAGCACGAGGAGGACGGATCGCGGGGCACCTTCCCTGCCGCACGCGAACAGCTTCTCCTGGAGCTCGGCGAGGACGTCCTTCCCCGCTGAGAGGGCATCCTTCCCCTCCTCCTTGCCGCCCTCGAAGCCGGGGGCGCCGTCGGTGGGCTGGTCGGCGAGGCGGAAGCCGGGTCGCACCCGGAGCAGCTCGGAGGGATCCGTCGTCCAAAACGTGTCGTGGGACACCGTCGCTCCTCACCCGTGGGGCGGCCGTCCGCTCCGCGATCTCTGGGATCGCCATGGTAGTCCCGCCCGTTCAGATGTGGTCTAGCCGTGGGTCGGCACGCAGCATTACGGTGTGCGCGATGAGAGGGGACTGAGATGGGCACCTTCTGGAATGCGTTCTTGTACGTCTTCTGGATCTTCGCGTTCGTGGCTTTCGTGATGATCCTGTTCACCGTGCTGGTCGACCTGTTCCGCGACAGCGGGCTCAATGGATGGTGGAAGGCCCTGTGGGTGATCTTCTTCATCTTCGTCCCGCTGATCTCGGTGCTCGTGTATCTGATCGCCCGCGGACGGGGGATGGCGGAGCGGAGCATGGCCCGCCGTGCCCAGGTGCCGGAGGACGACGACTGGGGGTCGAAGCCGACGGCGTCGGCGACACCGGCGGCCGACATCCAGCAGGCGCAGGCGCTTCTCGACCAGGGTGTCATCTCGCGCGGCGAGTTCGACGCTCTGCGGGCGAAGGCGCTGGGGCAGCGGTTCTGATGGTCGGAAGCCGTCGTGCCGGAGCGCCCCGCCTGGCTGACCGTTCGGCGTGCATCCTGTCGTCGGCATGCACCCGCTGACGCCGCAGCCTAAGCTGGTGGGGTGAGTAAGGCCGACCTCAGCAAGCAGCCCGCCCAGGTCGCCGCCATGTTCGACCAGGTGTCGACGCGCTACGACCGGACCAACAACGTCCTGTCGGTCGGCAATGCGGCCCTGTGGCGCGTCGCGACGACGCGTGCGGTCGCGCCGCGCGCCGGCGAGACGATCCTCGACGTCGCGGCCGGGACGGGCACGTCGAGCGCCTCCCTCGCCCGCAACGGGGCGTCCGTCGTCGCCGCCGATTTCTCGGCCGGGATGATCGACGTCGGCCGGCAGCGCCAGGCCGGCAACCCCTTCATCCGTTTCGTCCAGGCCGACGCCATGGACCTCCCGTTCGACGACGACACGTTCGACGCGGTGACGATCTCATTCGGTCTGCGCAACATCGTCGACCCGAAGAAGGCCCTCGCCGAGTTCTTCCGTGTGGTCAAGCCAGGCGGCCGCGTGGTGGTGTGCGAGTTCTCCCAGCCGCCGCTCGCTCCCGTCCGCGCCGGCTACTCGGCGTATCTCAAGTTCGGGATGCCCGTGCTGGCGCGCGTCGCCAGCTCCAACCCCGCGGCCTACGAGTACCTCATGGAGTCCATCCAGGCGTGGCCGGACCAGCGCGCGCTCGCCGGGTGGATGCGCGAGGCTGGTTTCGAGCGTGTCGCGTACCGCAATCTGACGGCCGGCATCGTCGCCCTGCACCGCGGTTTCAAGCCCGAGCGCCGGCCTGCACCGGTGGAGCCAGTGGAGCCGGTCGCGGCGACGCCCGACGTGAATGCGCAGCCCGAGGCGCCGGCCGAGAAGCCGGCTGCCGCGACGAAGCCCAAGGCCGCTCCCAAGCCGAAGGCCGCTGCGACGAAGGCGAAGCCCGCTGCTGCGAAGCCCGCTGCCGCGAAGCCCGCTGCTGCGAAGTCTGCCGCTCCGAAGTCTGCCGCCGCCAGGCCCACGACGCCGAAGCCCGCGGCACCCAAGCCGAAGCGCTCGACCTCCGCCGGCTCCGAGTCGCGTCCGGCATCCGCCGGAACCGCCGGCTCCGAAGAGTCTGCGTCCACCATCCCGTCCGAGGGGGAGTAGTGCCACGAAGTGTCCCGGCTGTGCGGCGCCCGTCGCTGACCAGCCAGCTCGGCTTCACCGAGCGGATCTTCCTCCGCGGTGACGACCGCCAGCTCGCGAACGCCGTCGACGCCGGTCTCGCCCAGGTCGAGGAGAGCCTCCACCGCGAGATGCACTTCGCGGACAACCTCGCCGACGTGACCGCCCGGTACCTCCTCGAGGCCGGCGGCAAGCGGGTCCGTCCCATGCTGACCCTGCTGGCCGCCCAGCTCGGCGACGGCACGAACGCCGACGTCATCCAGGCGGCCGAGGCCGTCGAGATCACCCACCTCGCCTCGCTGTACCACGACGACGTCATGGACGACTCCCAGATGCGCCGCGGCGTGCCCAGCGCGCAGTTCGTCTGGGGCAACTCCGTCGCCGTGCTGACCGGCGACCTGCTGTTCGCCCGCGCCAGCAAGCTGGTCTCCGCGCTCGGTGAGCGGGCGATCCAACTCCAGGCCGACACGTTCGAGCGGCTGTGCCTCGGCCAGCTGCACGAGACCATCGGACCCCAGGAGGGCGAGGACCCGATCGAGCACTACATCGGGGTGCTCGAGGACAAGACCGGCTCCCTGATCGCGGTCGCCGCCCAGATGGGCGTGCTGTTCTCGAACGCTCCGAAGGAGTACGAGCAGCCCGTCGTGGTGTTCGGCGAGAAGATCGGCGTGGCCTTCCAGCTCATCGACGACGTCATCGACCTGTCGTCGGAGGGGGTGGCCGAGACCGGCAAGACCCCCGGCAACGATCTGCGTGCCGGCGTCGCGACCCTCCCCGTCCTCCGCCTCCGCGAGCGTGCGTCCACCGACCCGGAGGCCGCGGCCCTGCTCGAGCGTCTGGAGCGCGACGTCATCGGCTCGGCCGAGGACGGCGAGGTCACGCCCGCCGCGATGGAGGCGATCGCCGCGCTCCGTGAGCACGAGGTGACCCGCCAGACGCTGGAGGAGGCGCACCGCTGGGCGCGCGAGGCGGTCGAGGCCCTCGAGCCCCTTCCGGACGGCCCGGTGAAGAAGGCTCTGATCCGGTTCGCGGACACGATCGTCGAACGCTCCAGCTGAGCGACCAGCAACCCCAGAAGGAATCAACGAATGACCAAACTGCGACTGGCCATCGTCGGCGCCGGACCGGCGGGCATCTACGCCGCCGACATCCTGCTGAAAGCGGAGCGGGGCTTCGACGTGTCGATCGACCTGTTCGAGCAGCTTCCCGCACCGTACGGCCTCGTCCGCTACGGCGTGGCCCCCGACCACCCGCGCATCAAGGGCATCATCACCGCGCTGCGCGAGGTGCTCGACAGCGGTGACATCCGGATCTTCGGCAACGTCCAGTACGGCCGCGACATCACGCTCGACGACCTCAAGCGCCACTACAACGCCGTCATCTTCGCCACCGGCGCCGTGCGCGACGCCGACCTCGAGATCCCGGGCATCGAGCTCCGGGGTTCGTATGGAGCGGCCGACTTCGTCAGCTGGTTCGACGGGCATCCCGACGTCCCGCGCACGTGGCCGCTCGACGCGAAGTCGGTCGCCGTCATCGGCAACGGCAACGTCGCACTCGACATCTCCCGGATGCTCGCCAAGCACGCCGACGACCTGCTGCCGACCGAGATCCCGGACAACGTCTACGAGGGGCTCAAGAACTCGCCTGTCACCGACGTTCACGTCTTCGGCCGTCGCGGCCCCGCGCAGGTGAAGTTCACTCCACTGGAGCTGCGCGAGCTCGGCGAGCTGCGCGACGTCGACATGATCCTCTACGACGAGGACTTCGACTACGACGAGCAGTCGAAGGCGGCGATCGCGAGCAACAAGCAGGTGATGGTCATCGACCGCGTGCTGCAGCAGTGGCGGCAGCGCGAGGTCGGCAACGCATCGCGACGGCTCCACCTGCACTTCTACGCGAAGCCGCTCGAGGTGGTGGGCGACGAGAACGGCCAGGTGCGGGCCTTCCGCTGGGAGCGAACCGAGCCCGACGGCGAGGGGGGCGTGCGCGGTACGGGCGAGATCCGCGAGCTCGAGATCGATGCGATCTACCGGGCCGTCGGCTACTTCGGCTCGCCGCTGCCCGGCATCCCGTTCGACCGCAAGCACGGCGTCATCCCGAACCACGAGGGCCAGGTGCTGCGGAAGGGCGACAACGAGCGCATGTACGGGGTCTACGCGACCGGGTGGATCAAGCGCGGGCCCGTCGGGCTCATCGGTCACACCAAATCGGATGCCATGGAGACGATCAAACATGTCATCAACGATCAGGGGAACTGGTGGTCGCCGTCCGACCCTGACGAGCAATCTGTGGAAAACCTCCTCCACGAGCGAGGTGTGGAGTACACGACGCTCGACGGCTGGCACAACCTCGACGCGTACGAGCAGTCTCTCGGCGCCGAGCGCGGCCGGGTTCGGGTGAAGGTCGTCCCGCGCGACGAGATGGTGCGGGCCTCCAATGGGGAGCCTGTCGGCAGCGGGCCGGCGAGCGGGCAGGCCGCCGAGTAGGCGCCCCGGCGGCATGGCGAACGCGCGCGAGTGGGTCCCCGACATCCTCGGGGAGCCGTTCGAGCAGCTGACGCTTCCGCTGCAACCGGACGCGGAGGGCGACGTCGTCGCCACGCTCGTGCGATACTCGCCGCCGCCGCGCCTCCACCTGCACCGTCGGCCCGCCGCCGACACCGACGTCCTGTACGTGCACGGCTGGTCGGACTACTTCTTCCAGACCGAGCTCGCCGAGTTCTGGCACGACCAGGGCGCTCGGTTCCACGCGCTCGATCTGCGCAAGTACGGCCGCAGTCTCCGCGAGGGGCAGACTCCGGGGTTCGTGGACGACCTGGCCGTCTACGACGAGGACATCGCGGCAGCGCTGGACGCGATCGGCCACGGTGAGTCGCAGGACCCGGAGGGGGCACACCGCCCGCGGTCGCGCCGCCTCATCCTGCTGGGCCACTCGACCGGCGGTCTCACCCTCAGCCTGTGGGCCGACCGCCACCCCGGCCGAGCGGGTGCGCTCATCCTGAACAGCCCCTGGCTCGAGTTCCAAGCCCGATCGGCGGGTCGCGCCGCCCTGACACCGCTCATCGACCTGCACGCGCGCATCGACCCGAAAGCGGCGATGCCCAACGTCGACCTGGGCTTCTACAGCCGGACGGTGTCACGCACCATGGACGGCGAGTGGGACTACGACCTGGCCTGGCGCCCCATCCGCGGCTTCCCGGTCCACCCCGCCTGGCTGGTGGCCGTGCTGGCCGGGCACGCGCGCGTCGCTGCGGGCCTGCACATCGACGCACCCGTGCTCACCCTGTTGTCCGAACGGTCGACGCTGCTGCCGCACTGGACGCCGGACATGCTGACCTCGGACGTGGTGCTCGTCGTCCGCGACATCGCTCAGCGCGCGCTGCAACTCGGGCCGACCGTCACTGTCTCGTGGCTGGAGGACGCCCTCCACGACGTGTTCCTGTCGCGACCGCCGGTGCGCCGGGCGGCATACGCATCCATCACGCAGTGGATGCGCGGGTACCTCAGCGCAGGTTGACGAACTGCAGGGCGACGTCGAGGTCCGCGTTCTTGAGCAGCGCCATGGTGGCCTGCAGATCGTCGCGGCTCTTGGAGCTGACCCGCAGCTCGTCGCCCTGGATCTGCGACTTCACGCTCTTGGGCGCCTCATCGCGGATCAGCTTGTTGATCTTCTTGGCCGCATCCTGCTCGATGCCGTTCTTGAGTCCGACCTCGATGCGGAACTCCTTGCCGGACGCGTACGGCGCGCCGGTGTCGAGCGACTTGAGGGTGATGCCCCGCTTGACGAACTTCGACTCGAGGACCTCGAGCACCGCCTTCACGCGCTCTTCGGTGTTCGCCTTCAGGAGGACCTTCTCGCCGCTCCACTCGACGGATGCGCCGACGTTCTTGAAGTCGTAGCGCTGGTCCACCTCTTTGCGGGCCTGGTTGACGGCGTTGTCCGCCTCCATCTTGTCGACCTTGCTGACGACGTCGAACGAGGAGTCTGCCATGGTGTCCGTCCTTCCCGTAGTGAGCTGCTCCCAGTCTACGAGGCGCGACAAGTCCCTCCGCGGTAGGGGTCGGACCGGTACTCCCGGGGGACGCGCGGAGGGCGCTCCGATTCCTATCGTCGGGACCATGGACGCCATCAACGACTTCATCGCGGCAGCGGCCGCATCTCCGTGGGTCTATCTCGTCGTCTTCGCGGTCGTGCTGGTGGACGCCTTCTTCCCGCCCGTTCCGAGCGAGTCGGTCGTGATCGGCGCCTCTGCTGCGGCGGTCGCCGTCGGCGTCCCGAACCTGCCCCTGGTGCTGGCATGCGCCGCCGCGGGGGCGATCGTGGGCGACAACCTCACCTTCGCGCTCGGGAGGACGTTGGGGCTCGACCGGTTCCGGGTGCTGCGGAGGCCACGCATGGCCGCCGCCGTTGAGCGCGCACGGCGCGGCATCCACGCCCGCGCCGGGGTCCTGGTGCTGTCGGCGCGATACGTTCCGGTCGGCCGGGTGGCCGTGAATCTGGTGGCCGGGGCGTCCGGCCTGGCGTGGCGCCGGTTCGTCGGGCTGTCGGTCGTCGCGGGCGTCTCGTGGGCGCTCTACTCCGTTACAGTTGGGGTGGTCGCGGCCCAGTGGCTGCATGGCAACGCGTTCCTCGCGATGGTCGTCGGCATCGCGCTCGGGGTCGGCACGGGGGTCGTGGTGGATGCGCTCCTGCGGCGTTCCGCTCGCCGGCGCGCGTCGCGGGCGGGCGTCGAGTCGCCTGCCGCCGTCGCATCCCGACCTGCGCGGACCGGAGCGCGACGCGCCGCACTGGAGGGAGGACGCCGATGACTGCGAACAGCCTCCCCACCACCGCCCGGGTCGACCGGTGGCTCCTCGTGCTGTGGATCGCAGCGTCCGCAGCGTCCATCGCCATCGTCGCGGTCGCCGCCTCCATCGGACCGGCCGTCTACGGCGTGCCGGTCGCTCTCGCCCTGCTTCTAGCGCTCCTCCAGGGGACGTCCATCGTCGGCGCATTGCTCTGGCCGCGCGTCGCGGCCGCTGCCGCCGCGGCCTCGCTGCTGGGCTTCGCCGTCGTCTCACCCGCGACGGCGTCCGCTCCGTGGCCGGTGTCGGCCCCATCCATCGTCGCGTTCTCGGCCACGATCGCCCTCGTCGTCGTGCGGGGCGCCTGGCGTCCCGGACTGGTGGCGTGGGCCGTCGCGGTCGCGGGAGCGGTGACCATTGGAGTGGTGGGCGGCGCTGCTGCCGGCACGGCGAGCGGAGTCGACGGCGCCGCGACGGCCGACCTGATCGTGTTCGCGTCCGTCAGCGGAGCTGTGCTCCTCGGGGCGTTGCTCGTTTCGCGCTGGCAGGATGTTCGCCGTCAGTTGGTGCGCGAACGGCAGACCTCCGCGGGGGAGCTCGCACGGCGTGAGGTCGCGGAGGAGCGGACCCGCATCGCGCGCGAACTGCACGACATCGTGGCGCACGGGATGTCGGCGATCCAGGTGCAGGCGTCGAGCGCGAAGTACCGCATCCCGTCGCTCCCGGACGAGGCGGTCGCCGAGTTCGACGACCTCGCCGCCACAGCGCGCACCGCGATGGGGGAGATGCGGCGACTGCTCGGGGTGCTCCGCAGCGACGACGCCGGGGTGGAGACGGCGCCGCAGCCGGGCGTGACGGACATCCCGGCGCTGGTCGCCGACGCGGCGCGGCGCGGACGGGTGGAGCTCGTCGGCACTGGCGTCGACACCGGCGGCATGGACGCCATCACCTCTCTCGCCGCCTACCGGATCGTGCAGGAGTCGCTCAGCAACGTCGCGCGGCACGCGACCGACGCCGACACCGTGGTCCGCCTGGACCGGGTGGACGACTCGCTCGCGATCGAGGTCCGCAATGCCCCGGCCCCCGGTCGCCCCGCCTCGCCGCCTGCTCCCGACGGCGGAGGGCACGGCATCCGCGGGATGCGGGAGCGGGCGGAGCTGCTCGGTGGCACGCTGACCGCCGCCGCCCAACCCGACGGCGGGTACCTCGTGCGTGCGGTCCTTCCGCTCGCCGGGAAGAATGGGACGCCGTGACGATCTCCGTGCTCGTGGTCGACGACCAGGCGATGGTCCGCGCCGGCTTCGCCGCCATCCTCGCGGCCCAGGACGGGATCGACGTGCTCGGCCAGGCGTCGGACGGCGCTGAGGGTGTCGAACTGGCGCGCCGCCTGCGACCGGACGTCGTGCTCATGGACGTCCGAATGCCCGGCATGAACGGCATCGACGCGACGCGCGAGCTCGTCCATCCGTCGCGCGGTGAGCCGCATCGACCGCTCGTTCTCGTGCTGACCACGTTCGACGCGGACGAGTACGTCTACGACGCGCTCGCTGCCGGTGCGAGCGGGTTCCTGCTCAAGGACGCGCCGCCGGACGACCTCGTCCACGCCGTCCGCGTCGTCGCGGCCGGGGAGGCGCTGCTCGCTCCGCGCGTGACCAAACGACTGCTGGAGCGGTTCGCGACCCAGCGGCCCGCCACCTCCAGCCGCGCTCTCCTGCTCGCCGACCTGACCGAGCGCGAGCGCGAGATCCTCGTGCTCATCGGGCGGGGCATGTCGAACGCCGAGATCGCGGCGCAGCTCTTCATCGCGGAGCAGACCGTGAAGACGCACGTGAGCCGCATCTTCACCAAGCTGGGCCTGCGCGACCGGGTGCAGGCCGTGATCCTGGCCTTCGATGCCGGGCTCGTCGAACCGGCGCCGTAACAGCGCTGGCAGCGCTGGCAGCGCTGGGCCGCTGATGCCACCCCTACCGCGGTAGTGCCCGGGGTTGGCTCCGCGGAGGGACGCGGCGGCCGACACCGCATCGAGACGCTCGTACCGACCGGTCACCCTGACCGGACGGAAGGAACGTCCGATGTCTCTCGCAGCCGCCACGCTCGCGCCCGACTCCCCGCCGACTCGGGCGAGAACCGCTACGGGTCCGCATCCCGACCGCGCTCCGTCCTCTCGGCGCGACGCCGCAGTGGATGTGGCACGCGCCTGGTGCCTCACCGTCGTCGTCGCCCTCCACGCTCTGATGGTCGGCGTCTCCGTCACCGCGGACGGGCCGCTGCTCCAGAACGCGATGGAGCACTGGAGCGGGTTCGGCATCCTGACCTGGTTCGGCCAGGTCATGCCGCTCTTCTTCGTGCTCGGCGGGTTCTCCGGGTTCCTGCAGTGGGAGCGCGCACGCCTGCGCGGTGACGGGTACGGCGCCCAGCTCGCCGGTCGCCTGCGGCGCCTTTTCGTGCCGGCCGTCGCGGCGGTACTCGCGATCGTGGTGGTGCTGGCCCTGTTGCAGTTGGCCGGCGTGCCGGAGGACATCGTGGCGACCGCAGGTTTCCGGCTCAGCCAGCCGCTGTGGTTCCTCGGCGTCTACGTCGTGTGCACGGCGGCGCTGCCTCTGCTGGCCGCCCTGCATCGGCGTCGTCCCCTGCTCGCGCTTGCGGGTCTGGGGGCAGCGGTGCTCGCCGTGGACGTGGTCCGCGCATCCACGGGCGTGGCCGCCGTGGGCCTGATCAACCTGCTCTTCGTGTGGTTGCTCGTCCAGCAGCTGGGCTTCGTTCTCGCAACGCTTCCCCGGGACGGATGGTCAGCACGTCGTGCGAGGTGGATGGCGGTCGCCGCGTTCGGGACTCTGGCCGTGTTGTGCGCCGCCGGCGTCTACTCTCCCGACCTCTACCTCAATCTCAATCCGCCGACCGGAGCCCTCGTGCTCCTCGGCGTCGGTCAGCTCGCCGTGTTCTCCCTCCTTCGCACCCGGCTCGCGCGTCTCGCGGAGGGTCGCATCCTCGGCCGGTACGTGGCCGCCATGAACCGGCGCGCCATGACCGTGTACTCGTGGCACATGCTCGTTCTGGTCCTGCTGGCGGGGGTGCTGCTCGTGGTGGGCGGCGAGTCGCTGCCTCAGCCGCTGTCGGCCGGGTGGTGGCTGACGCGGCCGCTGTGGCTGGCCGCCGCCGGGGTGGCGGTGGCCGGGGTTGCGGCGGTCGCCGGGCGGCTCGAGGCCCGGCCGTCCGACGCGGGCGCTGGGATGGGATGGCGCGTTCCGGGGCCGCTCCGTGCGGTGTGCGCCGCGGCGGCGGGCGCCGGCGGTGTCCTGCTCATTCTGGTCTCCGGGTCGGCGCTGGCGGCCTGGGTCGTGGGTGCCGTGCTGATCCTCGCTTGCCTCGGTCTATTGCGCTCGCCGGGTGTGTCGCCGGAGCGGCGGCCGGCCGTCTTGACGGGAGTCGCGCGGGTAGGAGAGGCTTAGGCAAGCCTCCCCTAAGTCAGGAGACCCGATGGCTGATCTGATCCCCTTCTCCGAAGCCCTCCGCGAACGCACGCGGGGTGTCCATCAGGAGAGTGAGGGCGCCGGCTTCATGCAAGACCTGATGAGCGGGCGGGGGTGCCGCGACGACTACATCCAGCTTCTCTCGCAGCACTACTTCATCTACGAGGCCCTCGAAGAGGCGGCCGTGTGGATGCGCGAAGACCCGGTCGCCGCCCTGTTCATCAGCCCCAAGCTGACGCGCCTGCCGGCGATCGAGGCCGACCTCGCCTTCCTGCTCGGCGACGACTGGCGCGAGCGGATCGCGCCCCTGCCCTCGACGGCGCGGTACACGGCCCGCATCCGCGAGGTCGGGCGCACCTGGCCGGGCGGCTTCATCGCACACCACTACACGCGGTACCTCGGCGACCTGTCCGGCGGCCAGATCATCCGCACGCTGCTTCAGCGCCAGTACGGGTTCGAGACCAACGGCGTCGGGTTCTACCTGTTCGCCGACATCGCCAAGCCGAAGCTGTTCAAGGACACCTATCGGTCGCAGCTGGATGCGGTCGAGTGGACCGAGGAGGAGCGCGACCGCGTCATCGGCGAGGTGTCGCTGGCCTTCCGCTTCAACACGGAACTGTTCGACGACCTGGCGACGGCGAAGGCCGCCGCCTGACGCTGACCCGCTTTCGGCGAATCCAGGGTCTCAGCGCACGAAGTCCTCGTCGACGCGGCCGCCCAGGCGGTCCAGCAGGGCGGCGGCGACACGGACAGCCTCACGATGGTCCCGCTCGCGGGCGAAAGCGGCCAGTGCATCGGCCGACTCCGGGTCGACTGCACGAAGCCGACGGGCAAGCCATTTGCCGCTACCCAGCCACGCGCCGGAATGGAGCAGGGCGAGCTCTCCGAGGCCGCGGAGGAGATCGGCGCGGATGGCCGCCGACACCAACTCGTCCGTCGCATCTGTCAGGTCGTCGATCAGATCCGTGACCGCGTAGCGTCGGAGCGCCAGCTGATGCGCGGTCGGCCGCGGACCCGGCGCCAGGCGATCAGCCGACCAGCGACGCAGTTCCGAGAACTCGTCGCCCGTGCGCAACGGGATGCCCTCGGTCAGCAGGACGGGCAGGACCGGGCGCAGCGAGGCGAAGTCGCGTTCCGCCCACTCGCGGTATCCCTCGACCGTGTAGGCGAACACATCGAAGCGCTCGCCGTCGTGGTGCGTGACGCGGGCCTCGGAGGTCGGGCTGCCGTTTCGCCGCTCGAAGGTCGATGGTGGCGCGATCAGCAGGATGTCGATGTCGCTGGTCGGCGTCCGTTTCCCGGTTGAAGAGCTGCCGCCCAGGATGACCGTGGTGGCCTCGGGGTACTCCGCATCGCAGAAGCGGAGCGCGGCGCCCCGTACTCGCTCAGCGTCGGCGGGGCCGCCCGATCGAGGCGATGCCATCGATCGCGGCCGGGATCAGGCCGTCTGCGCGAGCTCGGCGTAGTAGGTGACGTGGCAGCCGTCACCGTTGCACTCGACGCAGAGGGTGATCTCCTCACTGCGCTGGGCGGGGTCGGCCCCGGTCCCGTCGCACCGTTCGCAAATCTCCAACGTTCTCATGCCCCCGATTGTGCGCCCGACCACCGACATCGGCCGCAGGCCCGTCGGGGTGTCGCGATCGCGGCCTTCAGTCGTGCCAGAAGCCGCGGTGCGGATCGACCGCTTCGTCTTCGAGGATCGGGCCGAGGACGGTGACCTCGCGGCTCCCGTCGGCGAAGATGAGGCGGCACGGGTGGTCCAGCGTCGGATTCTCGGGGTGGTCGCCCGTGAGGGCGCGCAGACCCTGCTCGGAGAGGCCGTAGACCACCGCGCCGATCCCGGCCCAGTAGATCGCGCCGCTGCACATGGCACACGGCTCGCACGAGGTGACGAGGGTGTATCCGGGGAGCTCGGCGTGCGGGATGGCCTCCCACGCCTTTCTCACCAGATTGGTCTCCGCGTGGCCGGTGATGTCGTTCTCGGTGACCACGGTGTTCTCCGCTTCGAGGGAGATCGTGCCGTCGGGAGCGACGAGGATCGCGCCGAACGGGTGGTTGCCGTGGGCGCGGGCGTCGAGGGACACCTGGATCGCGCGTCGCACGTGGTCTTCGGTCGCTGCTGCTGCGGTCATGGGTCGGGTCCTCCTGTGTGGATGCGCGGGCGGCGGGGCCCGATACCTGTCTATCGGTGATTCTGCCCAGAGCAGAACCGCCGAAATCGACGGGCGCGGATGCGGCCGAGCCGACATAGGCTGGCGGCATGCTCGTACGGCATGCGATCGGATCGGTGCTCCGCCGGATCAGGACGGAGCGCGGGACGACGCTGCGCGAGCTCTCCGAGACCTCCAGGGTGTCGGTCCCGTACCTCTCCGAGATCGAGCGGGGCCGCAAAGAGGCGTCGTCTGAGATCCTCGCCGCGCTGTGCCGCGTGCTCGGGATCAGCGAGGGTGAGCTCCTGACCCGCGTCGCGGCCGAGTTCGCGGGCGCGCAGGTGCTGACTCTGGTGCCGGAGCGGGAGATCGAGCGCGAGCCCGCATCCACTCTGGAGCTGCAGTCGGCCGCGGTCGGCCGCACTGCGCAGACCTCCGGCGTCGTCGCGCTCGCCGCCTGACGCCGGCCGTGTGGCCGCTGAGCGGGCGCTGATTTCGTCTGCAGCCGCCCGCCGAGTATTCTTGTGTGGCGCCTTCGGTCACGAGTGAACTGGTGGTCGAAAGCGCCAATGGCGAGTTACCCAAGCGGCCAAAGGGATCTGACTGTAAATCAGCTGTCTACGACTTCGGGGGTTCGAATCCCTCACTCGCCACCGCGTTCAGAACGCTTCGCGAAAGCCCTCGGCCACCGGCCGGGGGCTTTCGTCATGAGACGCATGCCACACAGGTCTGACAGGCTGGAGGCATGACCTCCAACGCCGAGCTGCTCGAGATCGCCGCCACCGTCGCCCGCCGCGCCGCCGCCTTCGCGCTGCAGCGCCGTCAGGACGGGGTGGAGATCGCCGCGTCCAAGTCGTCGCTCAGCGACATCGTCACGCGCGCCGACCGCGAGACGGAGCAGCTGATCCGCGACGCACTCTCGGCCGCCCGCCCGCGCGACGGGTTCCTCGGTGAGGAGTCCGGCGGCGGCAGCAGTCAGAGCGGTCTGACCTGGGTCGTCGACCCGATCGACGGGACGGTCAACTACTTCTACGGCATCCCGGCCTGGGCCGTCAGCATCGCCGTCGTCGAGGGCGATCCGGAGCCCGCGACCTGGAAGGCTCTCGCCGGTGCCGTGGTGAACCCCATATCCGGAGAGGTCTTCACCGCGTACACCGGGGGAGGGGCGCGGCTGAACGGGGAGCCCATCCACGTCACCGAAGGGGTGGAGCTGCCGCTCGCCCTCATCGGCACCGGCTTCGGCTACGACGCCGAGGTGCGGCGCCGGCAGGCGGGATTCGTCGCCGAGCTGATCGGCGACGTGCGCGACATCCGCCGCATCGGCGCCGCGTCTCTCGACCTGTGCTCGGTCGCCGCCGGCCGGCTCGACGGGTACTACGAGCGCGGACTGAACCCGTGGGATCACGCCGCCGGTGCCCTGATCGCCCAGGAGGCCGGAGCGCGGGTCGCCGGAATCGGCGGAGGCCCGGCCGACCGCCGCCTCACGGTGGCGGCCGCGCCGGACCTCTTCGAGCAGCTGCACCCCCGCGTCGAGCGCTTCTACGCCGACTGGGAGTGACGCCGAGCGCGGCTCAGACCAGCCAGGCGGTCGTGTCGCGGGGAAGCGTACCTCCGTCGAGCGCGCCGCTCGCCAGGACCACCTCGCCCTCGGGCAGTTCCACCGGCTCCTCCCCGAAGTTGACCACCACGGTGACCTCGCCGGAGCGGAAGGCGAGCGTGTCGCCGCCCAGGTCCATCCACTCGGGGGAGCCGAACGCCAGGTCGTAGCGACGGCGGGCCTCCAGGGCGTCCTGGTACATCGTCAGCGTCGAACCCGGAACGCCCGCCTGCGACGACCGGGTGTATGCCGCCCAGGTCGCCGGCTGGGGCAGCCAGCTCGCGGCGGTCGGCCCGAAACCGTACGACGCCTCGGCGCCCTCCCACGGGATGGGGACGCGGCAGCCGTCACGGCCGTACCGCTCGCCGTTGGTGCGGAACCACGTCGGGTCCTGGCGCGCGTCGTCCGGCAGGCCGATCGCCTCGGGCACCCCGAGCTCCTCGCCCTGGTAGAGGTAGGCGGAACCGGGCAGGGCCAGCATGAGCGCCGTCGCCGCCCGCGCCCGATGGAGAGCGAAGACCGGGTCCGGCAGCCCGGTGGTCTTCGGACCGATGCCGTGGCCCTGCAGGTTCTCGCCGTGCAGCGCAAGGCGCGTGGCGTGGCGGACGACGTCGTGGTTCGACAGCACCCAGGTGCTCGGGGCGCCGACGCTGCTGAACGCGGCGATCGAGCGGTCGATCACGCTGCGGAGAGCGGACGCGTTCCACGGGGTCTCCAGGTACGCGAAGTTGAAGGTCTGCTGCATCTCGTCCGGCCGGACCCAGCGGGCCAGCTTGTCGAGCGGCTCCACCCAGGCCTCGCCGCACAGCACGCGGTCGCCGGTGTACTCATCCAGGACCTTGTGCCAGTCGCGGTAGATGGCGTGCACGCCGTCCTGAGCGAAGTAGGGAGGTGTCGGCGGCTCGCCGTCGGCGTGCGCCGCGATCTCCGGCTCCAGCGGGATGCCGCCGGTCTCCTGCGTCGACGCAGTGCCGCCCATGCTGCCCATGTGCGCGGGCGGGGTGTAGTCGGGGAGGCCGGCCTCCTTGACCATGCCGTGGGCGACATCCACCCGGAAGCCGTCGACACCGCGGTCCAGCCAGAAGCGCAGGATGTCACGGAACTGCTCCCAGACCCACGGGTTCTCCCAGTCGAAGTCCGGCTGCGACTTGTCGAACAGGTGCAGGTACCACTGGCCGGGCCGCCCGTCGGCCTCGGTGATGCGCGTCCACGCAGCACCGCCGAAGATCGACTCCCAGTTGTTCGGCGGCAGTTCGCCGTCCTCGCCCTTCCCGTCACGGAAGATGTACCGCGCCCGCTCGGGGCTTCCCGGACCGGCCGCGAGCGCCTCCTGGAACCAGCGGTGATCGCTCGACGAGTGGTTCGGGACGATGTCGATGATCACGCGCAGACCGAGGTCGTGCGCGGTCGCGAGCATCGTGTCGAAGTCGGCGAGGGTGCCGAAGCGGACGTCGACGTCGCAGTAGTCGGAGACGTCGTACCCGGCGTCGCGCTGCGGCGAGCTCTGGAACGGAGACAGCCAGACGGCATCCACCCCCAGCTCGCGGAGAGCGGGGAGGCGGTGGGTGATGCCGGGCAGGTCGCCCATCCCGTCGCCGTCCGAGTCGGCGAAGGAGCGCGGATACACCTGGTAGATGACGGCGGAGCGCCACCATTCGCGGCCGGGGGCCGACGGCGTGAGCTCGGTGTGGGGGAGGGGGGTCGGAGCGGCGATGGTGGTCACCTCGTGTTCGTGTCGGTTGTGATGGTCAGGGGTGGACGGCGGTGCTGGACCGCACGATCAGATCCGCCGGAGCGGTGTGGCTGAGGGGATCGGGGCGTGCCCGGGTCGGAGCGGCCCGCGCGGCCTGGAGGGCGTCGAGCAGCAGGGCGGCGGCCTGTTCGCCCTGCCGGTCGGGATGCTGCGCGACCGTGCTCAGTCCGAAGAAGTCGGCGAGAGGATGGTCGTCGATGCCGATAATGGAGACGTCGCGGGGGACGGAGAGTCCGAGGTCGCGTGCGGCGAGGATGGCGCCGATGGCCATCTCGTCCGAGCCCGCGAAGATCGCCGTCGGGCGCTCGTGCGGCGACCCGAGCAGTTGCTTCGCCGCGTCGTAACCGCCGGGGAGGGTGAAGTCGGAGGCGCGGTGCAGCTGTTCGTCGACGGGGAGGCCCGCATCCCGCAGCGCCTGCTCGTAGCCGAGGCGCCGGCTGGTCGGGATGTGGAAGTCGAGGTCGAACTCCTGCGAGCCGCCGATGTGGGCGATGCGGATGTGCCCAAGCGAGATCAGGTGGTCTGTGGCGAGGCGGGCGACGGCCAGGTCGTCGATGGTCAGGGTGCTGACGCCGGGGAGGGGGCCGCCCACGCCGACGACGGGCTTTCCGAGTGCGAGGAGCCGGCTAACCTCGCCCTCCGCCAGCTCCAGCGAGACGGTGAAGACCGCATCCACCCGGTTGCGCAGCAGGTGGTGGTCGAAGACGCGACGGCGCTCGCCGCCGTCCCCGCTGAGGTTGTAGAGCGTGAGGTCGTAGCCCTGCCCCAGCAGGACGCGCTCGGCGCCCTCGATGACGGAGGTGAAGAACCAGCGGTTGAGGTGCGGCACGACGGCGCCGATGTTGCGGGTGCGGCCGGAGGCGAGGCTCGACGCGTCGGAGGAGACGACGTACCCGAGCTCCGACGCCGCCTGGACGACGCGCGCCCGTGTGTGGTCGGAGACCGGGCCGTTGCCGCTCAGGGCGCGGGAGACGGTGGCCGTGGAGACGCCGGCGAGACGCGCGACATCGTCGATCCCGGGCATCCCACCTCCTGCGTCTCGCGTCGTGTCTGATGCGGTGGAAGCGTTTGCGTCCGCCGGTGTCCCGCGGCCGGCCGCGCACAGCGGCAGTATAGCGAGTGGGGTGGAAGCGTTTGCACTCTGTGACGCGATGCGGTCATGCCCAGTGGCCGGGGCGGTCGAGCGTCGGCGGCAGGAGGGTGCGGCTGTCGCCCGTCGCCGCGTTGACCTGCACCTGCGTCAGATAGATCGCCTCGCGGAGGTCGGCGCCGTCGAGGCGCGCGTCGCGGAGGTCGGCTCCGATCAGTTCGGCACGGGACAGGTCGGCGTCGCGGAGGTCGGCGGCGATCAGGAGAGCGTCGCGGAGTTCGGCCCCCCGGAGGTCCGCCCCGCGGAGGTCGGCGCCCAGGAGGTCTGCGCCCGGCTGGATGCGCGAACGCGCGGTCCGCTTCCTGCCGGCACCGAGGGGTCCGGTGCCGACGGGTCCGGCCTCGCGGGTGAGCCGAGCGGCCTCGCGGAGGAGCTCGGCGGCCGGTGCGCGCGGGTCGTCGATGTCGGAGTCGACGATGACCGCGCTCGGCGCGTCTGTCAGCTCCAGCACCTCCGCACGCGCACGGCGGAGCGCGGGATGGATGCGGGCTGCCGCGGGTAGTGCGAGCGCCTCCTCGAGGTACCAGAGGAGCTCGTGCAGCTGGCGCATGAGCGGGAAGACGGCGAACATCTCGCGACGGCGGTCGGCGTCGCCGCGCCACCCCATCCCGTCGAAGGTGTGCTGCGTCACCTGCTGGCCGGCTCCGAAGCAGTCGAAGACCGTGCAGCCGCGGAAGCCGCTCTCGCGGAGCCTCGGGTGGATGGTGCAGAGGTCGTCGTGGTCGAGGTTGACGCAGGGGTCGCCGGCGGGCTTGTCGAACGCGAAGTCGGCGGAGCGTGCGAAGGCGAGGGCGACGCAGCAGAGTCCGACGCACCGGGAGCAGTCGGCTCTCAGCTCGCGGCGGGGTTCTTCAGCGGTGCGCACCCGTCCACAGTACGGGTCCGCCGCAACCTTTCCACACCCTCAGGAAGAGCCGGAATAGCCCTGGGCCGACCGCGTTAGCGTGGAAGAACGACACAACGAAGGAGAACAGCATGACTGCACCGCGCCGCACGATCGGTTCGTCCGACCTCGAGGTCTTCCCGCTCTCTCTGGGGGGTAACGTCTTCGGCTGGACGGCCGACCGCGAGACATCGTTCGACGTCCTCGACGGGTACACCGCGGCGGGTGGCAACTTCGTCGACACCGCCGATGGCTACTCGGCGTGGGTCCCTGGCAACACGGGCGGCGACTCCGAGCGCATCCTCGGCGAGTGGTTCGAGGCGCGTGGCAACCGCGACCAGGTGGTGCTCGCGACCAAGGTGAGCCAGCACCCGGACTTCAAGGGGCTCGCTGCCGACAACATCCGTCGGGCGGCCGACGCATCGCTGGAGCGACTGAAGTCGGACTACATCGACCTCTACTACGCCCACTTCGACGACGAGACGGTGCCGCTGGAGGAGACGGTGGCGGCGCTCTCCGGCCTGGTGGATGCGGGCAAGGTCCGCTACATCGGCATCTCGAACTACTCGCCCGAGCGCATCGAGGAGTGGTTCCGGATCACCGAGCGCGAGGGGCTCCACCGCGCCGTCGCCCTTCAGCCGCACTACAACCTGGTCGAGCGCGGGTACGAGACGACGTACCGCCCGATCGCCGAGCGCGAGGGCCTCGGTGTGATGCCGTACTTCGCTCTCGCGGCCGGCTTCCTGACGGGCAAGTACCGCGACGGCGTCACGGTCGACAGCGCTCGCGCCGGCGGTGCCGCGAAGTACCTCGACGACACCGGCCGCGCCGTCCTCTCGGCCCTGGACGAGGTGGCCGCCGCCCACGGCGCCTCCGTCGCATCGGTCGCCCTCGCCTGGCTGGCCGCGCAGCCGACCATCACCGCCCCGATCGCCAGCGCCCGCACCACGGAGCAGCTGCCGGACCTCCTCGCGTCCGTCGAGCTCGAGCTCACGGGCGACGAGCTGGAGGCGCTCGCCGGAGCCTCGGAGGCGGCCAAGGCGGCCTGAGCCTCGCAGGGGGCGGGGCCGCCGCTGCCGGGCGTCCGCAATGGTACGGAGCACCCTGTCGTGGGTGGTATCCTCGAACGGTTGCCGAAAACGACGTGCCTCGGGCCGTCACGGCTCCGCCCCCTTAGCTCATTGGTAGAGCACTTCCTTGGTAAGGAAGAGGTAGTGGGTCCGATTCCCACAGGGGGCTCCGTCTCCCGTCCTGCGACTGGCTCGCTCGACGTGGGGATGCCACGGCGGGGTAGCTCAGGTGGTTAGAGCACACGGCTCATAATCGTGGTGTCGCGGGTTCGAGTCCCGCCCTCGCTACAGGTTCTTGAAACACGGAAACGGCGGCTGATGATCAGCCGCCGTTTCTTGGTTGTCGGGGACAGGAGGGCGGCCAGATCGCGGTGGCGCGTCGGTCGGCTACCAGCTCGAGGACCTTGGCGAAACTCGAGTCGTTTGAGGCCAGGAACAACGCGACCGATGCCATCTCCTCGCGGTGGCTCGTCTCTCGTCGCGGTATCACGGACTCGAACGCAACCTTCAGTTCCGCGCTCATCACTGCAGCATCATCGGCGTGGCGACCTGTCCCTCAGCTCGGACACCCAGACCCGAGGGTGGGCGGCCAGCACGGCCTTGCGTGCCGCGTACACGCTCGTGGTACGCGCGGTGCTCTCGAGCGCCAACCTATTAGGGTCGCTCGCGGTGATATTCAACAGACGACTAACACAAACGAGGGCGGCGCCGAAATGGTTTCGCGATTCTGCGGGTGCACGGTCCGTGGTTCAATACTCGACCCCAAAACAGCCTGCCCCGAATGCGGTGCAGACCGGAGGGTCGCGCGTAAGCCATGATCAACACCATGGACTACAACCTCGACTCGTTGGGCCCCCGTAACTTCGAGCATCTAACGCAGGCGCTTCTGGCCAGAAAAATTGGCCCGAAATTGAGCGTTTTCGGAGACGGACCTGATGGTGGAAGAGAAGCCATCTGGAACGGCGAAGCACCATCATTCGGCAGGTCCAATGATTGGAACGGTTACGGAGTCCTGCAGGCTAAGTTCAAAGTCCACACGTCAGATGTGAGTGCCAACCTAACCTGGCTCAAGTCCGTCGTGCGCAAAGAGATTTCTGAGTGGACACGCCCCGATTCGAAGCGCTACGAAAAGCCCGAATACTTGCTGTTCGTTACGAACGTAAGGCTTTCTTCCGTGCCCGGGGCGGGTAAGGACGATATCCGAGCAGAACTATCACGCCTCGTTTCTGAGGCCGACCTACCGATCAAAGAAGTTCAACTTTGGGATTACCACGAGCTGATCACTCAGCTCGACGATGCAGAAGACATTCGCCGGCGCTATGCTGCCTTCCTTACGCCCGGAGACGTTATCGCGGCGATGCTGTCGCAAGTAGATGATACCGAGCGCACGCTCGGAGAGGCATTGACCGGCTACACCGCACGGCTGCTCATCGACGAGAACATCATCAATCTCACACAGGCTGGGACCTCCGGAGATGGTCGAGTGACCATGGGTGACGTCTTTGTGGATCTCCCAGCAAGTCTGCCCCCTCAGCCTTGGGCCACCGTGGATACTAGCGAATCTGATGACCTTGCCGATTCTGTCACGGACGACGAAGACGACGAGGATGTGGACCCCTCCGAATACTTCGACATCGCTGAAACTGACCGGGAGAGGGCGCGGGAGCGTTCGGGGATTGTTACGTACCTGGTGAATGAGTTCAACCGGGGAGCGGATGCTATTGGCGGCGACAGGCGGAGTTCCAACCGTACGGTGCTGGTAGGAGGTCCCGGGCAAGGAAAGAGCACTGTTACGCAATGGCTCGCTCAGCTTTTCCGTGCCGAGTTCCTCAGAGGTTCGAGCGTCGAAGTCGCTGATGTCAGGGATACCGCTGCAAGAGTAGAGGCAAGACGCCAGAAACTCGGTCTACCCGAGATTCGAGCGCGTAGGTGGCCAGTCCGTATAGTCCTCTCTGAGCTCGCTGACCACCTTGCCGAAAGCCCGAAGGACTCCCTACTTCATTACGTCGCGTCGCGGGTATCCGACAGGTCTTCGGTTCCCGTTGATTCCATGATGGTGCGGAGGTGGCTGCAGAGATATCCGTGGCTCCTTCTCATTGACGGGTTGGATGAAGTGCCCGCGTCCAGTAACCGCGAACAAGTCATGACCGCTATCCGAGATTTCTTCATCGATGTGGCGGGGCTGGGAGCGGACGTCGCCGCAGTGGCGACCACGCGCCCCCAAGGTTACGGCGAGGAGTTCTCGCCGAACGAATACCAACATTTCGAGCTCAGCGCGCTCACCGTCACCGAAGCCATCTCGTATGCGGAAGGTCTCGTCTCACTCAGGATGGGAGAGGGCACAACCAATGCCGAAAAAGTGATGGAGCGGCTCAGGCGCGCCAGTAGGGAAGAGCACACGTCGCGACTATTTGAGTCGCCACTGCAGGTCACGATCTTGGAGGTTCTGCTGGAGAAACTCGGCAAGGCACCCAATGATCGCTCGCGTCTATATTCGGCGTACTACAACGTGATTTCGGAACGCGAGCAAGAGAAGAGCGGCGAGCTAAGCGAACTGGTGCAGCGCTATGAGTCCGATGTGGTTTATCTCCATCGACGAATCGGATTCGAACTCCAAACGCGTGGAGCGGCCGTTGGAGAAACCACCTCTTCGTTGACGATCGACGAGTTCAATCTCTTCCTGACCGAACGATTCCGAGAGCAAGGGCACGAGCCGGTGGAGGCGGCTGCCCTCGTCGATGACTTCACGCGCCTCGTTACAGATCGACTGGTATTTCTCGCGAAACTTCAAGCCGACCGCATCGGTTTCGAGTTGCGAAGCCTTCAAGAATTTATGGCTGCCGAGTATCTGGTGAACCTTCCCGAAACCGATGTCATTGGTGAGATTGAAGCGCGTGCAAGGACGCCCTATTGGCGGAATGTCGTTCTTTTCGCGATCGGAAGCGTCTTTGCCCACAAGGAGCATCTGAGAGCTGAAATTGTCCTGTCTTGCGAGCGCCTCAATATTGACGACAAGACCACCCAGCTCATGTTGCCTGGAGCCGACCTCGCGATCGATATTCTGCGCGATGGTAGCTGCCTGTCGATGCCAAGGTACGCCCGGGGTCTTGTCCAGAATGCACTTCGGGCGCTGTCGCAGGCGAGGAGCGTCGACGTTAGACAGCTGCTCTTCTTGGCCTCCACCGACTACGCCAGCCTCCTTTGGGACGAGCTGGAATCGGTGAACGCAATGAGCGCCGTGCACTCTATTAACCGGGTCGCACTGCTGGCCATGATTCGTAGTGAGCACGCCGACCGCGCGGATAAAGCCATGCGAAGAATCTTCGATGAGGCGGATCCTCATTTGCGGGCGGCGCTGATCGAATGGGCCTGGGACACTTGGGACTCAGGAATGGGAGAAGTAGTGGGGAACTGCTTCCTTACTGCCCCGCCAACAATGTTCTACGAGGAACGCGCTCGACTGGGTACAAGGTCAATCCTGCGCAGCCACGAAACGCCCTCGCCTGAGTGGATGCGAAACCTCTCCGTTCTTTCGGGAGCCAACATCCGCGATCGCCCTGACTTCGGCAGCCCTCGCTCGAAGGAGTCAGCCGTAACGGTCTTCTTCTACCCGCTCGGAGGAAACACGGAGGCATGGCAGTGGCTCGCCGGGATTGAGTCAGACGACTACGAATGGCGCGCGTCCATCGAAATCGCGAAGTTCGCCGCTAATCCATCGAGCTCAAGTCTTGCCGATGCTCTGGAGGCTTTCAGTGCTAGCGATAATGACAGCGCACCCCAGGTCACCCCCTGGCCGTTCGTGGCATGCGCCCAGTACGCCGACCGGATTGCTGCCACGACTTCGACATCTCGCACAACTGCGCTTTTGCAGCTTGCCGCGGCGTCTCGTCGCGGCGAACTAGGCGAAGTCGACCATTGGTACGCGGCGCAGAACGAGTGGGGCGCCGTGTTTCCGGTGACCGAAGCTTTCGTGTCGAGTCTCGCTAAATCCCCGTCGGGCACGCCGCTCTGGCCGTTCGTCCCAGGGGAAGGTTACGCGCACGAAGGGTTTACATTTCTCGCGGGCACCCCGACTGATGCAGCGGAACTCGATCAACAGGTGAGGATAGTCCGCGCCTTCGCCGCCCGGGGGACTGCCGAGCAAGCCTTGGGTCACGTCGCCGTATTTCTGGCAAGCCTTATTGCGAGCGCGCGCCTCGAGGATCCCACGTTGCTCACACCAGAGTTGCGCAACGAGCTGTTTGAGCTGGTGAGTCCAATCGCTGCGGATTCGGTTCTTGGACCACATTGGCTCCCGTGGATTAACCTCGCCGAGCCCTCCCACGATCGGCCCAGTGGCGATCTCATCCGTTCTCTTGGTGCTCGCGATTGGTACTCGCGTTACATGGACGAAGCCCATGCCGATTTCTTGCTCGGCCGACTAGACGAGGCGACTGAGGCGGCGGGTGCCTTGCGGCTAGCGCTTCACTCGAAGCCGAGTCTGATTGTCACGTGTGAGCGGGCAGTACTGAAAAGTGCGATGGCTTCGAGACCGGATCTTTCGTACGGCATCGTCGCGGAAGCGTGCGCCGTAGTGGACAGTTCGCTTGAAGCGCTCTGGTCAGGTTCGCTCGATTCGCATCTCCGCGCGATCGCCTGTTCTGACGATCGCGTCTTCGGTGCAATGTGGTTTCTGCGAGTGCTAGATGACGACGAACTACCTAATGGCGTCCATATCGCCGCGCGGACTTCGTTTGTCGCCGCGGATGCCAACCCGCGAATCGCTGAGAGAATGTACGAAGTCGCTGAAAGGCTAAGACTCGAGTAGCGACAGATTCCGAAGGGGCGTCCTGACGCTTTTTGTCCGCCATCGCATCGCTTGGAGGGTGCGTGGCCCTCGACGCTCCTGGAAGTTTCAACAGCCAAGCGGCTAAGCCTGCAGGGCACTCGCTCGAACTGGGTGTCGCATGTTGCGCTGCGCGAACTGCAATAACATTTTGCGCATGTCAAGACGGGTACCGGGGAGCTGGAAGCGATTTGGCTTGACCGTGCTTCGCGTTTTTGTTCTCGGGGTGGTTGTCGCTGGCGGTTTCGTTTTCGAGGCTCGTAAGGATGCTGGTGGCGACATCTGGCCCGGGTTCGCTTGGGCATGGTTCTTCGCCCTACTTGGCGGGGTCTTGATCATCGCTGGCATCGCCGCCCAAGTCCTGTGGGGGTGGCGCGTAGATCTGACTGAGGCTCGAAATACTCACGACGCGGCGAACTTCCAGGTAGCAATGAAAGATGCTTTGAAACCAGTGCTCGCGAAGGTTTCGGAGATGCCCGATATGCCGGTAGGCGAGCGTGAGGCTCACCTTAAGGTTGTTGCTGACGCTGCGGCATGGGCGCTTTCAACACTTCTCCTTCGACACGTCGATTCGGCACGAACCGGAGTCTATGGAATGTCCGCGAACGGCGATGCGCTCCGTGTCGTTGGCTACGGGGGGCGCGGTGAGCGTCCTGGAGAGTTTCTTGCTGGCAGAACCGCGGCGGACCTGGCACTTCAACGAGTCAAGAACGGTGAGATCCTCATCATCGACGATCGGACGGTTGAGGGGCCGCCTGGCTGGGACCGCGAAACTGCGGAGTGGCTCTCCTTTGTGTCGATTCCTATCGTCAGTAACGACGGTTACTCATTCGGGATGCTCAACGTAGACTCGCCGAGTGCACGTCAGTTCGGTGACATCGAGAAGCAGATCGTGTCGGTGGTCGCCGAGATACTTGCCATTGCCTTCGCTCTTACGTATCCGCTCAGCGGCAGATCTTAGGGCGTGGTACAGGTAAAGGAGGGTAGGATTTGAGCATGAGCACAGTATCGGTTGCGGATGCAGCGGGTGGCTCGATTGGGCGGGTTCGTGTGCCCGAGTATAAGAAGATCGAAACGCCAGATCTCACCAGCGAGGCGACCGTCAACGAAATATTTGCCGCTGCCGTGCGGGTAGCGCGAGCCGAACGAGCGCGTCGACCCTTTTGGTCGCGAAAGAACCGCTAGCTGGCCATACAACATTCGATCGTCCGGGCTATACGACGCGGGCCTGGAGCAGTTCGCCCGGGCGTATGGCGTCGGCTTGCGATAACCCGCACCGCCCTTGATCGTGGTTCGCGGGTTCGAATCCCGCCCTCGCTACAGGGCTCGACCCGCGCTCCTCACTCCTCCCCGATGTCCTCATTCCACAGCTCGGGGTTGGACTCGATGAATGCACCCATCATCGCGACCAGCTCTGGATTGTTGACGACCGTGACCTCCACGCCGTACTCTGCCAGCCAGTCCTGGCCGCCGAGGAAGTTGCGGTCGTCGCCCACGATCACCCGGCCGATGCCGAACTGTCTGACCAGGCCGGAGCAGTACCAGCACGGCGACAGGGTGGTGACCATGACCGTGTCGCGGTAGCTGCGCTGGCGTCCGGCGTTGCGGAAGGCGTTCGTCTCGGCGTGCATGGAGGCGTCGCCGTCCTGCACCCGGCGGTTGTGACCGCTGCCGAGCAGTCTGCCCTCGCTGTCGAACAGCGCGGCGCCGATCGGGATGCCACCGGCCCCCGCGCCGCGCCGCGCCTCCGCCGTCGCGACGGAGAGTTTCTCGGCGTCCGTCGTGTAGACGCGGCCATCCGCGTCGGCGGCGCTCACGCGACCGTGTCCGCGGCGTCCACCCCGACGATCACCGACGGTTCCGTCGCGAGAGAGGCGCCGAGCCGGACCTTGAAGGCGCGGAACAGGATCCAGTAGAGCGCGGCCGCGAGCACGAACCCGACGAGCGGCGTCAGGTCGCCGATCGGCGCTGCCGCTGCGATCGGGCCCGTGTAGAACGTCTGAGCCGAGAACAGCCAGATCGACACCGCGCCCGCGACCAGGAGCGAGATCCAACCCGCCGGGTTGCGGTAATTCGCGTGGCTCGTGACCAGGCTCGCTATCTCGGTGCCACGGCGCAGGAGTCGGTCGGTGAGGACGACGCCGAGCCACGGCGCGATCCAGTAGGCGATGACGAGGAGGAAGTTCTCGTACTTCGCTCCCGCGTCCGGCAGAGCGCTCCACGCGATGAAGAACCCGATGACGCCGAAGCCGAGCGCGACGATCGCACGGCGCCAGGCGAACGGTATCTTGATGCCGGCGGCGAGGAACGACATCGCCCCGGAGTAGATGTTGAGCGCGTTCGCCGCGATCGCCCCCACGGCGATGGCGAGCAGGGTGAGGTCGCGGATGACGACCGGCATGTGGGCGGTGAATGAGGCCGTCGGATCGTCGGGGTTGAATCCCGCGATCGTCGCCGCCGCCGCGCCCGCGGCCATGAGCACGACGCAGCTGATGAAGTTGCCGAGACCGGCCGCCCAGCCGATCGCCCGGCGGCTGGAGTTCGCGGGAAGGTACCGGCTGTAGTCGGACGCGTAGGGGTTCCACCCCGCGGCATAGCCGAACGCGGCAGCGGCGGTCAGAGTCCAGCCCGCGAAGCTGAAGCCGCCGCCCTTGACCGGAGCGCCGAGGTTCGCATGCGCGAACACGGTGATCGTCGCGACCAGGAAGATCGCTCCCAGGATGTAGGTCGCGTACCGCTCGAAGAGCTGCACCAGGTCGTGGCCGATGAAGGCGACGACCACCTCGACGACGACGACGATCAGCAGCGACAGCACGGCGGGCATCCCGGTCAGTGTGGTGAGTGCGAAAGCGCCGCTGACGGAGTTGACCGCGAACCAACCGAGCCCGGCCATCACCGTGTTCAGGGCCGACGGCAGGATGTTGCCGCGGCTGCCGAATGCCGTGCGGCCGATCACCATCTGGGCGAGCCCCTCACGGGGACCCCAGGTCGACAGGATGCCCTGGGTGAGGGCGCCGAGCGCCGTGCCGAAGACGAGCGCGGTCATCGACTGCCAGAAGCCCAGCCCGAAGAACGCCACCGCTATCACGCCGACGAAGATCGTCGCGAACTCGAGATTCGGGGCGGTCCAGGTGGCGAAAAGCTGCCATGGAGAACCGTGCCGGCGCTCCGGCGGAATGGCTTCGATGCCGCCCGATTCGACGCTGGTGACGCTGACATGCTGCGCGTCGGCGGGCGCTATCCCTACCGTGGGGGAAGTGGTCATGGAGGCAGCATAGGAAGATCCGATCCGGCGAGCTTCTTCGCGGACGGAAAAGTCACATGTTGTTTACATGAGGCAAACACAAGCCCCGTGCTCACCGCCAGCGGTCGACCTAGGCTGAGAGACGGTTCTCGCCCGCCGCCAGGTGGTCGTAGCGGGGGTTGCGAAGCAATTCGTGCAGGTGACGCCGGCGGACGCCCATATTGCCGCCGTCGTAGACCGGGAAGCAGAGGACATCCTGCATGATTCCACCGAGCTCCGAGCGATCTCCGTACGAGTCGACGCCGACCAAGCGCATCGCGTCGTAGACGGTCTGCACCGAAAGCTCCGAGTTGTAGATCTTCACCATGTTCGACAACTCCCGATCGAGCCCTCCGGTCTTATCGAAGTGGTCGGCAGCTTTCCAGGCGAAGTAGCGTCCCACCTCGATCCGGGTTTTGATGTCGGCGAGCATGTAGCCCGCGTTCTGGTGCTCGATTACCGGCACGCTTCCGGATCGTTTTTCGGTCTTGACGAAGTCGTACGCGAGCTCGAAGGCGGCACGCATCTTGCCGACGGCTGCCGCGCCGATGCTCGAGCACGTCCAGGAGAAGGAGCCTTTCGTCAGGCTGAGACCGTCGCCGGGCGCGCCGACCAGGTTGGAGAGCGGCACGCGCACGTCCCGGAACTCCACAACCGGTGAGTTGGTTGCGCGGTGGCCGACGGTGTCGATGATCCCGGTGATCTCCACTCCCGGCGTCCCCTTCTCCACCACGATGATCGCCAGCGACTCCTCCGGAGGCTTCGTTTCGTCGATCCGGCACACCACGCTGATCAGGTCCGCGCCCCCGTCGTCCCACCCGGAGGCATTCGTGGTGTAAGCCTTGCTGCCGTTGATGACCCATTCGTCGCCATCCTGGACGGCGAAGGTCTGAACTCCGTACCGGGGATCCGGGTGATCGAAGTTCGCGCCGCCCGCTGACTCGGTGAAGGCAATGGCGGCGAGTGCCGGGCTGCCGTCCAGGAAGGGGGCGAAGAAGCGCTCCCTCTGCTCGGGCGTACCTGCCGCGATAATCGGAAACAGTCCGAGACCGGTGCCGAGGATGGCCGATGGAACGTTGACGTCCACCCTGGCCAGTTCTTCACAAGCGAGTGCGAACTCCAGGTTGCTGAAGCGGTTCCCGCCGTTCTCGGCGGGGACAAGACCGCTGACGAATCCTGCGTCGACCATCTGCTGGTAGAAGGGTTTGAGCGAGCGGAATCGGACCAGGGGATCGGTTGCCGGAGCAATAGCGCTCTCGACGCCTTTCAGAACGGTCTCGGCGAACTCGCGCGCCTGGAGACGAAGACCGAGTTGTTCGTCGGAGAGTGTGAAATCGATGGGCATCGGGGTGGCTCCAATTCTGCTGGGTCGGGGATCGGTTCGGGTAGCGTCCCAGGCTCGAACATGCGGCGAATTGTATGAGCGTGCAGTGCGGGTGGGATGACAGTGCAGACGACGGGAATGTGAGCGATCGGTTACAGCGCGGAAACTCGCGACGAAGCAAACGGAAACATTGGATTGGTCTGCTGGTTCTGTAGCCCTCGCATCGCAAGGGGTCCGCAGACGGCGGAAGGGAGTGGAGTTGTGCAACGGTGGAACACGACCGACCGACCCGCATCCGAGCAATACGCGTATTGGCGCGAAGTTGTATGCGAGGCCTTCACCCCACTTCGGCCGACGGCCCGAGATTCGCGGGACTCCTGGCGGGAGGCGGGCCTCGAGGGCTGGGTCGATTCTCACGCGTTCGGCGCCGTCAACGGGGCGGAGATCGGCACGTGCGTGCAGACTATGCGCCACGGAGACGAGGAGGTCGCGCGCGTCTCCGATGGGGTGGTGTTCATCAACTTGATGCTGCGCGGTCGCTGTCTGGTCAGCCAAGGGTCGCAGGAGACGATGTCGGGCCCCGGAACGTTCTCGATCGTCGATGCAACGCGCCCGTTCCGTCTCGACTACATCGACCCCTGGCGCACGATCTCGTTCCGCGTGCCATCCGCGCGGATCCCCGGCGGCATCACCGACGACATGATTGCGCGGCCCTTCTCGGCCGGGCGCGGGATCGGAGCGGTGCTCGCCGACACGATGCGCTCAGCATGGGCGCGGGCCGCGGAACTGACCGATACGCAGGCGACCACAGCGGGCACAGCGATCGCGGCGCTCGTCGGCGTGTTGGCTGAGGCGAAGCCGTCCGACGATTTCACGGGAGAGCCCGCTCGCGACGAGGCGCTACGCAGCAGCATCGAGCACTTCGTCGTACGGCATCTTCAATACGGCGACACCTCGCCTGGCGCGATCGCCCATCACTTCGCAATCTCCGTGCGGAAGCTCCATCAGATTTACGAGAGTGCGCCCCTCACATTCAGCCAAACCGTGATGCATCTGCGGGTGGAGAAGTGCGCCGATGACATCGTGTCCATGGAAGGTCGCACGACATTGACCTCTCTGGCAGCGAAGTGGGGATTCAGCGACCTCTCGCACCTCAATCGAGCATTCCGCCAACATCTCGGTGTTGCACCGCGGGCTGTCGGCCCATTGATCGCCTCCGGGGTGCGCGTCACGCGCTGAGCGGTCAGGCCACGTCGCTCAGCAACGCATCGATCAACGCTGCCTTCAGGCGTGCGCCGCGACAACCTGTTGCGGCCGACGCAGAATGCCGACGCACTGTCCGAGCCTCCACGGGATGCGTTCTCCTAGTGTGGAAGGTGGGCAGAGCGTCCAGCGCCACCGCTTCCACAGGAGACCCCGTGTCCGCACCGATTCCCGCCTACGACCTCGACCTCCGCAGCGACCCCGCCGTCATCGACCGTGCGCTCCGCGGTGCGAAGAACGTCTCGTTCTGGCTCGACGACCCGCGCCGGCCCGCCGCGCGACCGGCGCTGTCGGGCGACGTCAGCGCCGACCTTCTGGTCGTGGGCGGTGGCTACTGCGGCCTGTGGACCGCTCTCCTGGCGAAGGAGCGCGAGCCGGACCTCGAGGTGGTCCTCGTGGAGGGCAAGGAGGTGGGCTGGGCCGCGAGCGGACGCAACGGCGGTTTCGTCGAGGCGAGCCTGACGCATGGCTCCGAGAACGGCGAGCGGTACTTCCCGGCCGAACTCGAGACCCTGGACCGGCTCGGGATGGAGAACTGGGTCGAATTCGCCGCCGACCTGAAGCGGCACGGCATCGAGGCGGAGTACGAAGCGACCGGCGTCCTGACCGTCGCCACCGAACCGCATCAGGTCTCCGCGCTCCGGGAGGCGGCCGGAGAGCACAGCGAGTTCCTGGACGAGGGTGCGCTCCGGCGCTACGTGACGTCGCCGCTCTTCCGCGGGGGACTCTTCGAACGCGACGGCGAGGCCCTGGTCCATCCCGCGCTGCTGGCGTGGGGACTCAAGCAGGCGTGCCTGAGTCTTGGCGTGAAGATCTACGAGCGCACTCCGGTGCGCGGGCTGTCGGACGAGCGCGATCGCGTGCGTGCGACGGCCACCGGCGGTGTCGTGTCGGCGCGACGCGTCGTGCTGGCCACCAACGGCTTCCCGTCGCTTCTGCGCCGGAACCGGTTCCGCACCATCCCCGTCTACGACTATGCGCTGATGACGGAGCCGCTGAGCGAGCAGCAGCTGGAGGCGATCGGCTGGACGGAGCGCTTCGGGATGACCGACTCCTCCCGCCAGTTCCACTACTACCGGAAGTCGGCCGACAACCGGATCCTCTGGGGCGGCTACGACGCCGTGTACCATCCCGGCGGCCGGATCAAGCCGTCGTACGACGTGCGGGACGAGACGTTCCGGCGCCTCGCCGACCACTTCCTGCGGACGTTCCCGCAGCTCGGTGACATCACGTTCACGCACGCGTGGGGCGGCATGATCGACATGTCCAGTCGGCTGGTGGCATTCCACGGCACGGCGATGGGAGACAAAGTCGCCTACAGCAGCGGCTTCACCGGCCTCGGCGTCGCGGCCACCCGCTTTGCGGCGAAGGTGATGCTCGAGCTGCTCGACGGCGCGGACACCGAGATCACCCGGACGCGGCTGGTGCGGACCAAACCGCTCCCCATCCCTCCGGAGCCGGTCGCTTCGGCGGCCGTCGCGGTGATCAAGCGGGAGATCGTCCGTTCCGACCGGAACGGCGGTCGCGACGGCGTGATCCTGAAGGTGGCGGACGCCCTGGGATACTCGTTCGATTCGTGACCGGCGTTCTCACGCCTCGGGCTCGGCGAGCGTCTCGCGTCTGCGTCCACCGCGGGCGATGGCCCAGCGGACGACGACGATGGCCGCCCCCAGCAGCGCCGCCAGAATGACCGGGCCGACGCCGATGTCGAGGGCGGCGGGGAAGATCTTGACGGCGATCTGCGCCATCTCTCGGAGGTCGCCGTCGAGCACCCGCATGCCGAGCGCGTTCGAGACGGCCGTGAAGACGGCGGGCGTCACCCAGAGCGCGATCAGCCCCACCACCCACACGCCGAGGCGGCGCAGCGGGACCACGCCGCACCACCCGAGGACGGCACCGACGATGACGGCGGGCAGCCAGTGGAAGATCGACCCGAGTGCGAGCGCGACGCTGTACGGGCCGACCAACGCCGTGACGGCGCCGACGATCCAGGAGGTGACAGGGACCGCCGCCAGCACCAGCCCCAGCGCCGCGGGACCGACGGCGCGCCGGGAGACCAGCCAGAACAGTCCCTGAGCCAACAGCACGGAGACGATCGTGCCCCCGAGCATCCCGGCGAAGTAGAGCGAGGCGCGGCTATCGACGCCGGGCCGGCCGATGCCCAACCCGTCGGCGATCACCACGAACGCCTGCAGGAGGGCGGCGAACTGGAGGAGCAGCAGTCCGATGGAGACGCTCCACGCCTCCACCTGTCCGGTCCGATGCAGCAGCCGGGTCGCGCCGCCCGCGAGCACCCCGCCCACCAGGAGCAGGACCAGGAGCGTCGTGGCGGAGTACTGGCTCACCGGCAGCAGTGCGAACGGCATCTCGTCCGGCGGCGTGTCGGTCTGCCAGAGGTTCTGCAGCGGAAGGCGGCCGCCCGTCACGAGCCAGGGCAGCAGGCCGACGACTCCGGATGCGAAGCCCAGCGCCCCTCCCATGACGAGTGACTCGGCTCGGCCGCGTGGACTCACAGACGTCGGACCATGACGTGACGATGACATGAAACAGCGCTCCCCCCGAGGCGACATGCAATGACCAGAACGGTACAGTATCCCGCTGCCGCTCACCGGTCCGACTCGATGGTGCTCGTCGTCGCAGCGGCGATCTTTCTGGCGTCGATCCCGAGCTGGCGGAGGTTGCCTGTCAGCGGATTCGAGTATCCGAGGAAGAACAGGCCCGGGTAGGCGGGCAGTTGAGCGTCCGCGTTGATCAGCGGACGACCGTTGGGGGAGAGAACGCCGAGACCGCCGACCAGCGACTCGAGGCCGCGGCGGAACCCGGTCGCGAGGACGACGGCGTCGGGATGCAGTTCGGTGCCGTCGGCGAGAACCACGGCATCCGGGGTGAACCTCGAGACGGCCGCCACGACCGTGACGTGACCGGCCTTGAGGGCCCGCAGGAGACCCACGTCGAGCGTCGGCGTGACATCGTCGCGGGCCTGTTGGGTGGCGATCCCGCGTGGCGCCTTCGGGATGCCGTACGCGCGCAGGTCGCCGACAGCCACTCGTTGAAGCGCGCCGGCGAGCGCATCCTGCGCCTTCAGGGGGAGCGGCGCCATCGACAGGATGAGTGCCTGGCTGGGGATGCCCAGCACGGCGCGTCGCACGATGTTGGGCGGCGTACGAACCGCCAGGGAAACCGTGACACCTGCCTCTGCGAGGTCGGCGGCGATCTCCGCTCCGCTGTTGCCCGGCCCGACGACGAGCACGTCGCGAGCTCCGAGCAATGCGGGGTTCCGGTACGCGCTCGAATGCAGGACCGTGCCGGAGTAATCGCCCAGCCCGGGCCAATCGGACATCTTCGGGCTGTGGTTGTAGCCGGTCGCGACGACGACGGTGTCGGCCGCGATCACGCCGCGTTCGTCTCCTCTGCTCCAGGCGACCCGCCACTGGTCCTCCGGCCGCTCGACAGACAGAGCGGCGACTCCGAGTCGGATGTCGAGATCGTGCACGGCGGCGTACTGGGCGAGGTAGCGCAGCACGTCGTCGCGCGCGACCCAGCGACCGTAGCGGCGCGGGATGCGGAGGCCGGGCAGTCCGGAGAGCCTGCGCGCAGTGTGCAGATGGAGGCGGTCGTAATGGCCGGCCCAGCTCGCCCCGACCCGGTCGGCCCGGTCGATGACGACAGCGTCGACGCCCGCGCGCTTCAGTTCGGCGGCAGCGGCGAGACCGGCGGGGCCGGCCCCGATCACCACCGCCGGAACACGAGGGGGGAGGGCGTGGGCGCTCACGCGAGCCACCTTAGCTCCGCCGACCCGCGCCGGCCGCACCCTCTGCCAGGATGGGCTCGCCCCTTTGACCGACGAGAGAGAGCATCCGTGATCACCGTTCACCTGCGGTACGAGATCGACGACAGCAAGCTGGCGGACTTCACCGAGTACGGGCAGCGCTGGATCCGCCTCGTCAACAAGCTCGGCGGGACCCACCACGGGTACTTCATGCCCAGCGAAGGCGACAGCGACGAAGCCTTCGCCCTGTTCACCTTCCCGTCCCTGGCGGATTACGAGCGCTACCGCGAGGCGTCCGCATCGGACCCCGAGTGCCAGGAGGCCTTCCAGTTCGCCCGCGACACCGGGTGCATCCGACGGTACGAGCGCCGCTTCCTCACGCCGGTGTTCGAGTAGGGAGCCGTCTCGCGCGGGTGGACCGCTCGAGCAGGGCATCGAGGGCGTCGCCCACCCGCGCCGGTTCGGCGGCGAGCGAGATATGGCGGTGGGGGCCGAGGTCGTCAGTGACGAAGCGGGTCCACCCGTCCTGCTCCACCGTCAGCCTTCCCCGCGGCGAAAGCACATACAGGTCCGGGTCGGAGACGACGGCGTAGTGCATCGCGATGAGGTCCCAGCTCGCGCGGCCGGAGTCCTCTCCGGAAAATCTCCGGTAGGCGGCGCCGACGAGGTTGTGCTCGCTGTCCCGAGACGGGCCCCGGCCGGTGACGACCTCGAAGCCGGTCTCCCAGCCGACGAATTCCACCGGTGTCGGCCACTGAGAGAGCACGAAAGCCGCGGCGACCGGGTCGTGGGCGATGTTGAACTCGTGACCCTCGGGGAACCGGCCGCCCATGACGATCAGCCGAGTGACCGCACCCGCGACCAGCGATCTGCCGTCGAGGTCGGAGATGTCATCCGGCGGCGACTCGATCAGGTCGCGCAGGTTGCCGAAGAAGCCGATCGATACGACGGTCACGGATGCGGCCGCCGCCTCGGCGAGTGCGCGGCGGTGAACCGTCACGGCGAGCTCAGCGTCCTCGGCCGGAGGAACCACGTAGTTCTCGGTGATGAACCTCGCATAGTCGGGCTCGGACACGGACTCGTCCTGCAGGGGGAAGCGCCCGACAGGGATGCCAGGTCGCCCGAAGAACCCGTTGACGGCGAGTGCGGCAGGGACGCCGTAGACGCTCGGCGTGTTGACGCCGACGGTAAGGATCTCGCACCGGCCATCGTCGGCGAGAGCGTGCGCAATGG
Organism: Leifsonia sp. 466MF; assembly: GCF_900100265.1. NCBI lineage: Bacteria > Bacillati > Actinomycetota > Actinomycetes > Micrococcales > Microbacteriaceae > Leifsonia > Leifsonia sp. 466MF. Next base: position 3,371,969 of record NZ_LT629696.1, on the reverse strand, counting down.
CCAGGGCACCGACGTCGTCCACGTCGCTGAACAGGTCGGTCTCGATGATGAGGCGGTGCATGGTTTCTCCCGGGCTGCGACGCGCCCGTATCGGGGATCGACACGGGCGCGCCGCTGGGCCTCAGCCCTGGTTGACGGAGAGGTAGAACACGTCCTCGTTCTCGGTCTGGTTCAGGTCGTGCACCGTCGGGTCGGTGTCCCGGATCGGCACCTGCACCTGGATGGCGTTCCGGCCGGCCGACGTCCAGGTCAGCGGCGTTCGGTTGCCGAGCAGATCGACCCGGTCCAGCGATTTCACGTTGTGGACGTTGCGGAGCGTGACGGTGATGGTCGGCTCGCCGAAGTCCAGGTGGATGGTGTCACCCGTGTTCTGGTCCTCGAAGATGTCGGCCTGGTTCTGGCGTTTCAGATCGATGGCCAGCACGATCCGCTTGCCGTCGAGCAGGAACCCGTTCGCTGTCGACAGCGCCTCGTTCAGCTCGGGCTTGAGGCCCGGATCCGTGGTGAAGCTGTCGTAGGTCGTCGCCTTCGAACCGCGGAGCAGGTCGGCGAGCGTCACGAGCGTCTTGCCTTTGGTGCTGAGCCCGTCGCCGCTCTTGATCGTGCGGTTGTAGCCGAAGGCGGCCGGGTCGTTCGGCGACCAGTCGGCGAAGTAGATCAGCTTGACCTGGTCGGGGTTGCTGCCGCCCTTGGACAGTGCCCAGTGGAAGACGCGCGGGTAGATGTCGGCGATGAACTTGTCCTCGGTGGTGAAGCCGATCTCCGTCTGCCACACCGACGGATTCTTGATGCCGCGCTTCTGCGCCGCGGCGTAGATCGTCTGCATCGTACCGATCGGCATGTAGTGCATGTCGTAGACGTCGATGCTCTTCCAGGCCTTCCACTTGTCGAGCAGTGCGATGTACTCGCTGAGCGGGGCGCCGCAGATCCAGCCTCCGTAGACCACCTTCATGCCCGCCGCGTGGATGATCTTGGCGGCGGGGAGCTGGATGTCCTGCATGTACTGGTCCATGCCGCCCTCCCAGAAGCCCGAGCCGGGGTAGGCCTCGTTCCACACCTGGAAGTACGTGATGCCGAGCGGCTTCAGGGTGTCGACGGCGAGCTTCACGAAGTCGGCCCAGTCCTTCGGATCCTGCGGGGGAGTGCGGCCGATGTTGGTCTGCACCGACGCGTCCGAGATCACCTTTCCGGAGGAGTCCGTGACCTTCAGCTGGCGGATGAAGTTCCAGCCCTCTGTGCCGGTGACGGGACCGTACTGATAGGTCTTGCCGTGGAACTCGTAGCTGTAGCCCGTTCGGTTCGCCGCCCAGCCTGCGGTGTAGGCGAGCACCGGGAGGATGGTCACCCCGTGCGCCTTGGCGTCCGTGAACTGTTGCACGTACTTGTCCAGGGCGGCATGGTCGATCTTGCCCTTCTCCGGTTCGATCGTGCCCCAGTCGAAGTCCTGCCGGCCCCACTGCATGTCGGCGACATTGGCGGCCGACGTCGGTCCCTGGTTGACGCCGGCGAAGGCGCGGAAGGGCTCGTTCAGCACGAACGGCAGGTCGCTGACCGTGCTGGGCGCGCCGCCCACCCCGATCGCGACCGCCTTGAGGTCGGTGTCTGCAGTGATCGGCACCGGCTTGGTGTAGGTGATGGCCGTCGCCGAGGTGGCGGGGTCGCTCCCGTCGGTCGTGTAACGGATGCAGGCGCCGGCGGTCTTGGTCGTCAGCGTGACCGGCGTGCTCACGTCGATGGTGCCGGGCGCGGGCGACGAAGTGACCGGCGCGGCAGGCTGATTCACTTCCGAGGTGATGTCGGCCTGGAGCTTGCCTGGCACCCACCACGTCTGCACGGAGTCGCTGACGAAGAGGATGTCGTCGCCCTTCGCGGCCGTGAAGGTCTTATCGAAATTCGTGGACGTACCGGTGTACGTGAAGAGCTCCTGCAGCGAGCCGGCGATGGCGGCGCTGTCGCCGTCGTGCGCCAGCAGGATGCGGAAGCGGCCGCCGAGAGAGGTGAACGATCCGGTGAGGTGGACAGGCTTGCCGTCGGCCTCATCCGGGACGGTGTAGGTCTGCGCGATGGGCCGCCAGTCGGTGCCGATCGAGCCGTCCGCCTTGACGTACCACGCGTGCTCGGGCTTGGTGAGATCGAGCGCCCACTCGTCGGCGGCGAAGGCGCCGGAGCCGCCCTTCTGCAGCAGAGTGGCACCGGTGTCGCTCAGTGCTTCGTAGGACCAGCGTCCCGGGCCGATGGTGTTGGACGCGAGCTGGTAATCCTTCACATTGTCCGTCGTCGGATTGGGCGTGGTGGCCGGGCACTCCGACGGGGTGGCGGCCGCCGAGCGGGCGGTCGGCAATGTCGGAGGGTTGGTGTGCGCAAAGGCTTGCGCAGATGAGGCTATCAGCAGCGCGCCGGCGGCGGCCGTCGATGCCAGGAGGTACAGCGGATGCTTCTTCATGACGCGGAACTCCATCGTTCGAGAAGGTGATGTGCCGCCATATCTCGCGGCGCGGTCAGACTAGTGGCCGCGCGATGGCGTGTCAATCGCTTCTCTCGGGCTCTTGACGGCATCGCGGCGTCGGTGCACTCTTGTGGTGCACAAGCGATTGCGCAGATGTCATCAGGTATGAGGCGATGGAGGCTCAGGATGAACGAACGCAGCATGTCGAGGAGGGTCTTCCTCGGCGCGACGGCACTGACCGCGGGAGCGGTTCTCGGCGCCCTCGACGTCGGGCCGGTCCTCGCGGCGCCGACCCCCAGGCTCCGGATGGGCGACTCGCCGAACGCGTCTCCGGACGGCACCACCATCCCGTCCGCAACCTCGATCACCGATAACGGCGGCGATGTCTGGACGGTGTCGGGCGGGGTCATCTACCGCAACGGCTCGACCGTTGGCGTGACCTACGACGTCGCCCTCCTGCTCTGGTACGGCGGAGTGATCTACTGCGTCAACACGAGCGGCCAGTGGTACGCCGGCTGGAACGACGCCTGGCTGCACTGCACCGACCCTCGCATTCCGCTGTCCGTTCCCGCCGGAATGCTCTACGGGATGAACGGGCATCACGACACCCCCCAGAGTCCCGCGCTCATCGCGAGCCTGATGACCGACCTGGGGTGCACCGTGTATCGGGTCAACTGCACCGACGACCCGGCGAGCCTGGGGCCGGTGACGACACTCGCGCAGTCCCTCGGCGCCTCGGGAATCACCGTCCTGCCCGTCATCGACTCGGGCCTGGAGGACTCGAGCGGGGCGATGTACGCCTCCGAGGACGCCGCCTACGACTCGGGTCACTCGATCGGGGAAGCCGTCGCGAACGCTCTGACACCGCACGGAGTGACCATGTTCGAGTGCGGCAACGAACTGACCAGGAACTCGGCCATCATCCTGCCGGAGCACGAGGCGGACGCAGGGACCAAACTGATCGACTTCGACAACGACAACTGGCCGCTCATGCGCGGGCTGATGCGCGGGCTCATCGATGGCGTCAAGAGCGTGCAGCCGGGCGCTCAGTGCGGCATCAACTTCTGCAAGTCGGACGTCGCCGCCGCGGACGGGCTGTGGGAGGGGTGGCAGCCGGACGGCTCGATCGGCCATCCCCCGGTCCGCTGGGACCTCACCACGTGGCACAACTACGAGGGAGACGGTGACATCTTCCGCATCGGTACCGACGGAGCCGGCCCGTCCTTCGATCTGCCGATCTACTGCAAGGCCCGTTATGGCGTGCCGTTCCTGCTGACCGAGTGGAACTCCGACCCCAATCAGTCGCAGAGTCACCGGGCCTCCTACATCTCCGCCCAGCTCGCCGAGTTCGGGCCGCGACGGAACACCGAGGGCTTCCTGTCGTCGATGTTCTACGAACTCGACGGCGGCACGCAGTGGGGGCTGGTCGACGACGCGGGAACGCACATGGACCCGCCGTACTCGGCGTACCGCTCGTTCGTCGCCGCCCACCCGGACGTCTGATCCGGCGGGGAAGTCGCGCTCAGAGGAGGTCGTACGGCTCGAGCGTCGGCCCGACCGTGGAGCGACCGACGATGAACTCGGGCTGTACGTACTCGATCCCGGCCTCGTCGTCGCTGTTCAGCACGCGGAGGAGGCGTGCCGCCGCCTCCTCCCCGACCTTGCCCAGAAGCGGGTCGAAGGAGGTGAGTGGACGGTCGGGGCGCCTGACCTCGCCCATCCGGTTGTCGTAGCCGACGATCGCGATGTCATCGGGCACGCGGACCCCCGCCCGGTGGAACTCCGAGAAGAGGCCGACGGCGATCTCGTCGTTCGCGGCGAACACCGCATCCACCCGTGCGCCCCCGGCCAGGATGCGCCGCGCGGACTCGGCACCCCACTCGCGTAGGTAGCTGCCGAAGAGAGGGGCGTCGAAGGCCGGCTGGAGGCCGGCGTCGCGCAGGGCGTCCGTGAAGCCGGCGGAGCGCGCGGCGACGGCGGGCTCCCCGAGCGTGGCCGTGACGTGTGCGATGTGGCGCCGCCCGAGACCCATGAGGTGCTCCGCCGCGACCCGGCCCGCCTCGCGGTTGTCCGGGGCGACGACGTAGTCGGTCTCCGGCGTGGCCGATGAGGAGGCGAACACCACCGGCACCGAGAACTCCTCCGACAGCACCAGGCTGGCCCGATTGGGGTCGTCGCCGACCACGAGGATGCCGTCGATGCGGCGCGAGCGCAGCCGCTTCAGGTAGCTGGCCAGCACGCGTGGCCGCCCCTGCGCATCGAGCACGACGGCCGCGATGTTCTCACGGCCCAGATGGTTGCTCGCACCCATGATCAGCGGCATGCTGAATCGGCCGAAGCCGTTCTCGGCGAGCACGCCGACGATGAAGCTCTTGCCGGTCACGAACGAGCGGGCGATCATGTCGGGCTCGAACTGCAGGCGGGCGGCCGTGTCGATCACGCGAGCGCGGGTCTCGGGGGAGATGCGGCCGATGCCGCGCAGCGCGCGTGAGGCGGTCGAGACCGAGACACCTGCCGCGCGCGCGACATCGCTCATGCTCGCGCGGTCACCCATCCCTGTCCTCCTCCTGTGGGCCGTCCCGACGGATCGGCTCCCTCATGATGGCATGACGCACCGCACCGGACGAGGTGGTCGCTGTACGCGCCATCCACGACGGTGCGCGTCGGCCGGGGTCACGGTGCGATCAGCCCGCCGTCGAGCCCGCGGACCCCGGCAGCCCACTCGTCGTGTCCCGACAACCCGGCCGGGAACCGCGCTGCCGCGGCCTCGTCGATGTCGATCCCCCATCCCGGGTCCTCGTTCGGGCGCAGCCAGCCGTCCACGATGCGGAGGGTGCCGGGGAACACCTCGTGGGTCGCGTCGTTGTAGACGTGCCCCTCCTGGATGCCGAAGGCGGCGGAGGTCACATCCAGTGCCACATTGGCGGCCGCGCCGACCGGCGAGGTGTCGCCTGGGGCGTGCCAGGCGGTCTTCACCCCGAAGAACTCCGCCAGCACGGCGAGCTTCTTGGCCGGGGTGAGCCCGCCGACGGCCGAGATGTGCGAGCGGATGAAGTCGACGCCGCCCGAAGTGATCAGCCGTGCGGCATCCGACACCGACGTCGCCAGCTCACCGACCGCGAGCGGCACGGGCGACTGCGCGCGCACGTCCGGCAGGCGGTCCCAGTGCTCGGGCGCCACAACATCCTCCAGGAAGAAGAGCCGGTAGGGCTCCAGCGATCGCGCGAGCACGACCGCCTCCTTCGGTGTCAGCCGGGAGTGGACGTCGTGCAGGAGCTCGACTCCGTCACCGAGCCGCTCCCTGGTCCGGGCGAAGAGCTGCGGGGCGGCCGCGAGGTACTCGCCGACATCCCAGCCGCGCGGGTACGGCGCCCCGGCTCGCGCGACGCCCGCGATCGGCGGAGCTCCGTACGTGCCGATACCCGCCTGGCCCGACTGCAGCCGGATGTGCCGCCACCCCCGGGCGAGGAATTCCTCCGCCTGGTCGAGCGCGTCCTCCACGCCCGCCCCTCCTGCATGGATGTACGTGTCGGCCGCCGCACGGACCTTGCCGCCGAGCAGTTCGTGCACGGGCGCCCCCGCCCGCTTGCCCGCGATGTCCCACAGCGCCATGTCGAGCCCTGAGATGGCGTTGTTGCCGACGGGGCCCTCCCGCCAGTATCCCGAGAACCGCGCCAGCCGGATGAGGTCGCCGATGTCGCCCGGGTAGCGGCCGACCACGAGAGGTGCGAGGTGCTGCTCGACGAAGACGACCACCGCGTGCCAGCGCTGCGTGAAGGTCGCGCAGCCGAGCCCGTAGAGGCCGTCCGTGTCCGTGTCCACCCGCACCACCACGAGGGGTGTGCCTTCCGGCGCCGTCACGATGGCGCGCACGCCGGTGATCCGGACATCCTCCCGCGCGGGCCACGGCTGGTCGAAAGTGCGGAAGTCGCGGTCGGCGACGGGGTCGAGTACGGCGGTCTCAGGCATTCACGGCTCCCAGGGCGAGCGGATCCTCGAGCGGGTCCGCGTGATGGATGGAGTACAGCGGGGTGAAGCCCAGCAGCTCCCGCGCCCGCGACGTGTCGATGAGCGGCCCGTGCTCGGCGATCGGCCCGCGGACCGGGACAGCGGGCGCGAACCTCCTCAGCAGCTCGGCGGCCGGGATGGCCGGCAGCACATCGTCGGCGCTGAGGCCGACCACGTGAGGTCCGGGCGGCGCGGAGGTCAGTGCGGAGCGGATGGCCCGCACGCCGTCGCGCAGGTCGAGGTAGGCCCAGCCCTCCCGCGCCATCGACGCCGGGTCGAGCTCGACCTCGGCGGCGACGCGCTCGAGGGTGGCGCGATCCTTGATCAGCGGGAATCGGAGGCAGACGACGTCCATGCCCCAGCGCCGCCAGATCATGCGCGCGGTCGTCTCGTCGCTGGTCTTGGAGAGCGAATACGCGTCCGCGATGTCGGTGGGGATCTCCTCGTCGATCGGGTAGTACGCCGGCTCCACGTCGTTGCTGTTCATCGGGACGCCGAACGCATTGATGCTGCTCGCCACGACGGCGCGCCGGACGCCGCGTTCGGCGGCGGTAGCGAGCACCGTGAACGTGGCGACGACGTTCGTTCCGTAGACGGTCGCCGGCGTCCCGAGCGACGGATGCGGGATCGCGGCCAGGTGCACGATCGCGTCGACATCCTCCAGCGCCTCCGCGACGGTGGCCTCGTCGCGCGCGTCGCCGGCGATGACCCGGTCGGCTGCGCTGTCGCCATCGAAGTTCAGGGAGAGCGCCGTGACGGCGACGCCGTCTGCGACCAGCTGCTCCGTGGTGGCTCGGCCGATCGCGCCGTCGGCACCGGTGACCAGCACGCGGCGGGGAAGCTCCGTCATCCCTTCACTCCTCCCGACATCCCGACGCCGCGCAGGAACGAGCGCTGGAAGACGATGAAGAGCACCACCGGGATCAGCAGGGCCAGGAACAGGCCCGCCAGCTGGATGTTCAGCGGGCTGAACTGCGCGATCTTCGGCAGGGCGACCGAGACCGGTTGGAGATCCGGGTTCGGTAGCACGAGGAGTGGCCACAGATAGTCCTTCCAGGAGGCGATGACGGCGAGGAGGGCGACCACGCCGAGGATGGGGCGGGACAGCGGGAGCACGATCGTGGTGAACACCCGCACATGGCCGGCGCCGTCGATACGCGCAGCCTCGAAGTACTCGCGCGGTATGGAGTCGAAGAAACGCTTGATGACGAGGACGTTGAAGCCGTTCGCGGCGGCTGGGAGCCAGACCGCCCAGTACGTGTTGGTGAGATCCGCGCCGACGAGCGGGAGCTTCAGCACCGTCAGATAGAGCGGGACGAGCGAGACGATTCCCGGGATGAACAGGGTCGCCAGGATGGCGCCGGAGAGCACGGGTCCCCACTTCGGCCGGAGCACGCTCAGCACGTAGGCGCCGGTGGCGCACACGAAGAGATTCGCGATCATCGAGCCCAGGGCGAGGATGGCCGTGTTGCCGAGGTAGAAGCCGAGGTGTCCCTGGTTCCAGGCCGTCGCGAGGTTCCCCCACTCGACGACGCCGGACGGGAAGAAGGCGAGCGGGTCGCGCAGGATGTCCTGGGTGGGGGAGAGGGCGGCTTTGAGCAGCCACAGCAGCGGACCGAGGCCGGCGACGATCAGACCGATCAGGATGAGGACCTGGACGACGGTGAGTGGAATCCGCACCGCCGGTCGCCTGCGGTCGCTGTCGGAGATCACGCTGCGCTCGGCGGCCGGACGACTGCGACGCCGGGTGCCGGTGGGAAGCGGTGCGCTCATCAGTCGCTGCTCCATTTCCGCGTCGCGAGCTGGTAGATCGCCGACAGCAGGCACAACCCGGCGGCCAGTAGGACGCTGAGGGCCGTGGCCGCGCCGTAGTCGCCGCTGACGAACGCGTAGTTGTAGATGAGGAGGAGGATCGTCGTCGTCGACCCTTGCGGACCGCCCCCGGTGAAGAGGAACGGCTCGGTGAACAACTGCATCGTGCCGATGACCTGCAGCAGCAGCATCACGAGGATCACGCCGCGCAGTTGCGGGAGGGTGATGTGCCACACGCGGGACCAGATGCCGGCGCCGTCGAGTTCGGCGGCTTCGTACAGCTCCGTTCGCACCGATGTCAGGGCCGCCAGGTAGATGATCACCGCCGTGCCGGCTCCCGCCCAGGTCGCCTCGATCACGATCGAGGGCATCGCGGTCGCAGGCGAGTCGAGCCACGGCTGCGGCGGGATGCCGAACACCCCCAGGATCGAGTTGAACAGCCCGCTCGGCGAGGAGTCGTAGAACACCTTCCAGAGGAGGATGGAGACGACGGGCGGGACGATCACCGGCAGGTACACGAGCGTCGTGTACATCCACGACCGTCCGCGCAGCTCGGCGATGAACACCGCGAGGAGGATCGGCAGCGGGAAGCCGAAGAGGATCGCCAGGCCGGTGAAGTAGAGGGTGTTGATCGCCGCCTGGCCGAGTCCCGGATCGGAGAGGACGTACGTGAAGTTGTCCAGCCCGACCCACGTGGCGGGGTCGACCAGGTTCGTTCGCTGCAGGCTCATCACGAGCCCGCTGACGATCGGCCCCCACGAGAAGTAGAGGAAGATCAGGACGATCGGCACGGCGAACAGGACGACGGTGAGCCCGCCGCTCCGGTACCACGCCACGACACGGTTGCGCCGCCTCGCCGGCGCCGACCGGCGCCGCGCATCCCTCACTCCGGACGTCGCCGTCGGCGGCGCCTCCTTCAGCGTCGGGGTCTGCTCCCTCAGCGCCATGATCTCTCCTTCCGGACGCGGTGGTCCGGCGCGTGGCTTCCCAGCCCTGCGCCGGACCACGGGGCGTCAGCGTCCGAGCTTGCCCTGCACGGTCTTCGCCGCCTGCGACAGCAGAGCCGGGATGTCGGCGTTCTGGTCGGTGAGCACGCTCTGCACCACCGGGTCCAGCGCCGCGTAGACCTCCTGCGCGTGCGACGACGGCTCCGGGATGATCTTCTGGTCCTTCGCGACCGCCACGTACGGTGCGAAGTTCGCGGTGGGGACGTTGACGTAGGGCTTGATCCAGCCGTTGTACGTCTCCTGCTTCTCCGCGCTCAGGACGGGCAGGCCGGGCAGACCGACGGGCTGCTTGTCCGCCGCCTGGGCCTTCGCCTGGTCGACCGCAGCCTTCTGATTCTCGAACGGGCCGAGGTAGAAGAAGCGGATCCACTTGAGCGCGGCCTTCTGCTGGTCCGCGGTGGCCTTCGGGCTCACCACCTGCACCGAGCCTCCGGAGAGCGTGCCGTGGTCGCCGCCGTTCTGCGGCAGCCCCCCGACACCGAAGTTCTTCGGGTCCATGCCGTTGGTCACGATGGAGGCGCGGTACTGATCGGGCGCGGACATGAACATGCCGACCTTGCCGCCGGCGAACGCCTGGGCCATGCCGTCGAGATCGTAGAGGGCCGTGGACGGCATCGAGCCGTCGGTCCACCGCATCTCGTGCAGCGCCTTCAGCGCCTCCTGCGACGGTGTCCCATCGAAGGTGGCCTTCGTGCCTTCAGCGTTCTCGACCGTGCCGCCGAAGGCGTACGTCTGGGTGGTGAACATCCAGCCACCCTGGCCTTTGGTGGTCAGCTGGGCGTAGCCGGGGACTCCGGTCTTCTCGGTGATCTGCTTCGCGTCGGCCCGCAACTCGTCCCAGGTGGCCGGCGGCTTGTCGGGGTCGAGGCCGCTCTTCGCGAACAGGTCACGGTTGTAGATGAGGCCGACCGAGTAGGCCGACGTCGGGACGGCGTAGGTGTGTCCGTTGTCGGCCTGAGCCACCTTGAGGACCGTCGGGTTCAGCTCGTCGGCGAGACCGGAGGACTTGAGCACGTCGGTCAGGTCGGCGACCTGCCTTCGCGCGATCAGGCCCTGCGGCTCCGTGAACGGGACGCTGAGGACGTCGGGCAGGTTCCCGCCGGCGACCAGGGCCTGGAACGTCGTCGCGTCCCACTTGGTCTCGACGGGTTTCAGCGTGATGCCGGGGTTCGCCTTCTCGAACGCCTTCACCTGCTTGTCGTAGTAGGCCCGGTTGTCCGCGTCCGACGACGCCGGCCGGTCTCCGATGGTGATGGTCACAGCGCCGTTCGCGCTGTCGGAGCTCGGCGAGCTCGAGCAGCCGGCGAGCACAGCGGCGACGGCGAGGCCGGTGGCGGTGATCACAGCCAGCTTCCGCGTTGGTTTCATCCTTGAAACTCCTTGGTCTTGGACGATGCTCATGGTCGTCCTGGAATGCATTTTGAGCAAAGCGCGCAAATGCTTGTTCATCGCGATTCTGCTGGATACATTCACGGTGCGCAAGTAGCATTGCCTGCACCACGCAAACGATTGCGCATGCGAAGGAGCGTGAATGCCGACGATATCCCGAGCCTCCCACTGGCGAGGCGCCAACCTGATCGAGCTCTTCTCGACGAGCGCGCGCTGGATGGAGCTCTTCCCGATCCGGCTGGGGCACGGAATCCAGGAGTCGGATTTCGCCATGATGGCGGAGCTCGGGATGACCTTCGCGCGCATCCCGCTGTCGTACCTGTGGTTCGGCACCGGCCCGCGCGGGCAGTCCATCGATCCCGATCGCCTGGGTCTCGTCGACCGTGCGGTCGAACTGGGGCGCGAGTACGGCATCCACGTGAGCCTCAACCTCCACCGCGCCCCCGGGTACTGCGTCAACTCACTGTCGCAGTTCGACGTGCCGGAACCCGGGGACCTCTTCCGCGACGCCGACCGTCAGCAGCTGTTCCGCCACTACTGGACGACTTTCGCCCGGCGGTACGCCGATGTACCGCCGGAGGAGCTGAGCTTCGACCTGCTCAATGAGCCACCGCGCACCGACGAGGCGACCTTCGACGAGGTCTTCGGCCGTACGGCGGAGGAGATCTGGAGGATCTCGCCCGAACGCCTGGTGGTGCTGGAGGGCTGGGATGCGGGAATGCAGCCACCTCCTGCGAAGTGGTCGGCGCATCCCCGGGTCGTGACCTCCGTGCACCTGTACAAGCCCTTCGAGATCACGCATCACCGAGCGCCGTGGGTGGCTGCGACGACGGCCGAGCCGCACTGGCCGCTGCAGACCGATGTGGATGCGGCGCGCCGCGACGGGTACGTGCCGCTGCCCGGCGAGACGACGGCGACGTGGGATGCGGGCGCCATCGAGCGGGTGCTGCAGCCGTGGATCGCGCTCGCGGACGCCGGCGCCGCTGTGCACGTCGGCGAGATGGGGGCCTACGCGACACTCCCGTCCGCAATCCGCCTCGCGTGGTTGGAGGCCGTCACTGGCGTGCTCGGCGACCATGGCATCGGCTGGGCGCTCTGGAACCTTCGTGGGCCCTTCGGCATCGTGGACACCGACCCCGCGGTGTCGCGCTCGGGGACGGAGCCCGCAGCGCCCGAGGTGATGCGCGCGCTCGGGATGCGCTCCCCGGGTGGGCGGCGGTCAGCGGAACAGCTCGACGTGATCGCTGACCCAGGTGCGGAACGTGCGAGATGGGCGCCCGGTGATGCGGGTGTACTCGCGTGACACGTCCGGGCGGGTTCCGACGGCCTCCCGCCAGTCCGTGACGATCTGCGTCACCCAGACCTCCGGCACGTACTGGGACAACATCGCGACCGACTCCGCCTCCGTCTGCTCGACCACGGCGACGGGTCGGCCGATCACCGAGCCGATCGTCTCGACCTGCTGGCGCAGGGTCAGCCGCTCCGGGCCGGTGAGCACGGGGGTCGCGTTCAGCAGGGCGTTTCCGGTGAGGGCGATCACGGCCACCTCCGCGATGTCCGCCTCGTGGATGGGGACCTGCACGGCGTCCGGGTAGGGCAGCGGCACCGCGCTCTCGCCTTTCACACTCCAGCTCCAGCGCGCCGCGTTGCTGGCGAAGCCGCCCGGCCGCAGGAACGTGAAGTTCAGCCCGGATGACTCGATCGCCCGCTCGACGCGCAGGAACCTCGCACCGTTGAAGTCCTCTTCGGCCCCGGGGAACGTCACGGCGGAGGACGACAGCAGCACCACGTGCCGAACTTCCGAGCCCGCCAGCTGCGCGACCACGGCTTCCGGGTCGTCGAGATCCGCGTACAGGAACACGCGATCAACGCCCGCCAGCGCCGGCCCGAGCGTCGGTGGGTCGTTCAGGTCCGCGGCCAGCACCTCGACCCGCTCCGGCAGCGTCAGGTTCTCCGGTCGCCGGCTCGTCGCCCGCACCCGCTCTCCGCGCTCCAGCAGCCCGGCGACCACCAGGCCGCCGACCGCACCGCTCGCGCCCACTACCAGCACCGACATGGTTTCTCCTTCTCATAGAGCTTGACGAACAGCGTTCGCGAACAATGTTCGTAGAGAATGGCGATCGTGTCAACTCGCTACACTGGGGGAATGCCGCTGCCCGCTGAGCCCGTTTCGCGCCGTGACCGCCCGGCGAAGCCGCCGTTGTCGCGGCGCTCGATCCTCGACGCCACCCTCGGGCTGATCCGCGAACGTGGAGTCGAGGCCGTGACGCTCCGCGACGTCGCCGCGGCGGTGAACACGGGCCCGGCGTCGTTGTACGCGTACTTCGGGGGTCGGGATGTGCTGCTCGAGCACGCGCTCGACGACGTCTACGCGGGCATCGAGCTCGTCGCTCCGGTCGACGGGGACTGGCGGGCGGCGTTGGCGGCCACGGTCGTCAACACGGTCGACGCGCTCGAGTCGTTCCCGGGCCTCGGCGCGGTCGCGCTCGGCACCATCCCGACGCTCCCAGGGGCACTGCGTCTCGCAGAGCACGAGCTCGCGCTCATGGAGGCCGGCGGCATCCCCGATGCCGATGCCGCGCTCGCCGTCGACCTCATCGCGCAGTTCGCGGCGTCGACCGCCGTCGAACGCACCGTGCGTGATCGCTCGGCCGTCGCCGGCATCCCCGATTCGGATGCTCTCGCCGTCTACTCGACCGCGGACCCGGAGCTGTTCCCGCGCGTCCGGCGGCTGGCCCCGGCGCTGACCGGAGCGGACGAGCGCCGACGGCGCGACTTCGCGATCGACGTCATGATCTCGGGACTCACCTCGGTCAGCCGGGCGTGACCGCCGCCGGCCCGGCGACCCTTCCCGTTCCATCGCTCGCTGCGGCGAGAAGGGGCACGAGCACATCGCTGATCGGCGTCGGGATGCCATGAGCGCGGCCGAGGCGCTGCACGACACCGTTCCGTGCGTCCCACTCCAGAGGGCGACCCGCTTCGCGGTCGGCGAGGATGGAGGTGCCCAGGTCGGCGGGGAACGACTGGAACCGCGCGAGCAGCTGGGCCGGGACATCGTCGTCCAGCGCAGCCCCTTCGGCCCGAGCGACGGCGAGACACTCGTGGAGGTAGTCCAGCGCCAGTCCGGCGATGTCGTCTCGCCGGAACATCCCAGCCCTGCGGCCCGTCAGCACCATGAGACCGGCGACGGCGTTCTGGAGCAGCTTGCGCCACGCGACCGACGCGAAATCCGTGGACAGCTCGACCTCGCACCACGTGGTGCTCAGCGCCTGGGCCGCGACCGACGCTGCCGGGGAGTGCGGCAGGGTGAGGCGCGCGTCGCCGCGCAGCAGTACGGAGCCGTCGGGCTGCGTCTCGGCGGGGAACCACACGACAGCGGGGACGACATGTCCTTCCGGGAGGAGCGGCGCCAGCGCCGCCTGCTGTTCGACGCCGTTCTGCAGCACGCAGACGACGGTCTGCGGCCCGACCAGTGCCGCCAGCCACGGTGACGCGGCCTCGAGCTGGGTGGTCTTCACCGCGAGAAAGACGAGATCTGCCGGACCGGCGACCTGCGACACGTCAGCGATGACGGGTCCAGGGACCACGATGTCGTGATCTCCGCGATGAAGGACGAGCTGGTCTCGAGCCGTGCGTCCGTAGAGCTGAACGGGGGTGCCCGCCTCCTGCAGCGCCGCGGCAACGGTGGTGCCGATCGCGCCGGGGCCGATCAGGGCGATCGTCTCCGGCACCGACGAGGTCCCGCCTCGCGGATGGACTGCGCTCATGCCGACCACCCTATTCCGCGGGTGCGTCCGACCTCATCGCGGGAGCGAGGCGCCGAGGGCACCGCTCACTGCGAGCACGATCACGACGACGATGCTGACGAGGGCGCCGCCGAAGACGAAAGCCGCGGTGGCCGCGATGAGGCGACCCTCGGCGATCGGCGCACGATCGCCGTCGGTGGTGAGCTGTCCGTGGTGCCCGCGATACCGGCGATGGATCATGGCGAGCAGGATGCCGGCGATCACCACGCCGGTCAGCCCGAGGAGCGCCGACCAGGCGCCGAGCAGCTCGGGCAGGATGCGCGCTGCGACGAACGATCCGACGAGAAGGGCGAGCCCGGTCCGCCGCCACGCGAGAGCGGTGCGTTCGGGTTGCAGGCCCGGGTCGAACGGGGCGTTCATCGCAGCAGGACGCCCACCAGGACCAGCACGCCGACCGCGGTGACGACGACGCTCAGGACGACGGTCAATGGTGCCGACGGCAGCGGGGTCCCGTGTCGCAGGGCGGACTCGGTGCGCTTCCAGCCGTACCAGGCCTGAATAGGCACGGCCGCGCCGGCGATCAGCAGCAGGAGGGACGCGGCGAGGCGGAACCCGGGGTGGATGCCCAAACCGAGGGCCTCGAGCGCGACACCGCCGGCGAGGAGGGCGATGCCGGTGCGGAGCCAGGCGAGGAATGTCCGTTCGTTGGCGAGGGAGAAGCGCGCATCCGGCTCGTCGCCACTGGAGAAGACGGACCGCGGGAAGCGTTTGTCGTCCGTCATCCGCGGCCGTCCGAGGGGGCATCGCCTCCGGCAGCTGCAGGAGCGCAGCAGTCCGGAACGGACTCGGCTGGGGTGTGCTGATCGGTGTCGGAGGTCATGGGGTTCTCCTCGTCATTCGGCGTCGCGGACGGCGACGGTGCGGAACCCGGCGTTGGGCGACCATCGTAACCTGCCGAACCGACGAGACCCGGCGCAGAATAGGGCCACCCGGCCGCGGGGGCCGGGCGTCCATTCGGGAGGCGACATGTCCGAGACCACGCGAGACGACCTCGGTCACCGGCTGCTGCGTATGAGCGGCCGGGACCCGGGCGAGGCGCACCGCGCGGCGACACCGCTGGAGCTGCTGTTCGATCTGACCTTCGTGGTCGCCTTCGGGCAGGCGGGGGACCAGCTCGCACACCTGCTCTCGGAGGGACACGTGTGGCCGGCGATCGGCGCGTTCTCGTTCGCGATGTTCGCGATCTGCTGGGCCTGGATCAACTTCTCGTGGTTCGCGTCGGCCTACGACACCGACGACTGGTTCTACCGCGTGACGACGATGGTGCAGATGGTCGGCGTTGTCATCCTGGCGCTCGGACTGCCGGAGATGTTCGCGTCGGTCGACGCCGGAGGCGAGTTCGAGGTCGGTGTGCTCGTGGCGGGCTACGTCGTCATGCGCATCGCCCTGGTCGCCCAGTGGCTGCGCGCGGCGGCACAGGATCCCGCCCGGCGGCGCACCGCCCTCGTCTACGCCGCTTTCGTCACCGCGGCCCAGGTCGGCTGGGTGCTGCTGGCGTTCGCGCGGCCCAGCTTCGAGACGGTCCTGCTGGTGGCTCCGCTGCTCTATGTTGTGGAGCTGGGCGGCCCCGTCCTCGCCGAGGTGCGGCTCGGCGGGACGCCCTGGAACGCCGGCCACATCGCCGAACGCTACGGCCTTCTCACGATCATCGCGCTCGGCGAGGTGCTGTTCGGGACGGTCACGTCGGTCGCGGCGCTCGTCGAGAAGCAGGGATGGAGCATCCAGGCCGCCCTGATCGCCGTGGCCGGCGTCGGGCTGACCTTCGGGCTCTGGTGGACGTACTTCATCATCCCGTCGTCACAGATTCTCCGACGGCACCGCCGGCGCGCGGTGGCGTGGGGCTACAGCCACATCCTGCTCTTCGCCTCGATCGCAGCG
The DNA here is from genome assembly GCF_900100265.1 of Leifsonia sp. 466MF. Taxonomy (NCBI): domain Bacteria; kingdom Bacillati; phylum Actinomycetota; class Actinomycetes; order Micrococcales; family Microbacteriaceae; genus Leifsonia; species Leifsonia sp. 466MF. The sequence goes on along the minus strand of NZ_LT629696.1, from coordinate 3,355,623 downwards.
ACCGGGGCGGGGCTGCACGTCGTCGCGTACGAGATCGAGGGGGTCGGGGAACTCGGCGTGGCCGGTGCTGTGGCGAGCGTGGCCGTGCCAGTGCTCGTGTTCTCGGTGGTCCTGTTCCTGCTGTACACGTATCTCGTTCACGAAGGGGACCCGTTCCACATCGGGCTGTTCGTTGGGACGGTCGTCGCGCTCGTCGCGTCGGTGTGGCTGGCGGCCGCGGGGGCTCCGATCGGGGTGAGCCTCATCGTCATCGCCCTGTCGCCCGCGGTCGTCGTGGTCGGATACGAGACGATCGGGCACCGGCACCAGGCGGCGGCGCTGGCGCGTCAGCTCACCTAGGCCTCACCCGGAAGCCCCTAACTCGGCGGTTGCCGCACGCCGCTCGGCGTGCTTCGCCACGCCGAGAATCCGCCCCCGGGGACTACCGTGGGACAGTGACCACGCCAGATTCCGCACACAGCGGCTCCGAAACCGCCGACGATGCTCCGACCTTCTCGTCGTTAGGGCTGGATGGGGCCGTCCTGAAGGCTCTGAAGGATGTCGGCTACGAGACGCCGTCCGCCATCCAGGCCGCCACCATCCCGCCGCTGCTGCAGGGCCGCGACGTCGTCGGCCTCGCGCAGACGGGAACCGGCAAGACGGCGGCCTTCGCGCTGCCGATCCTGTCGCGCCTCGACCTGTCGCAGAAGAGTCCGCAGGCGCTCGTGCTCGCCCCGACGCGCGAGCTCGCGCTGCAGGTGGCGGAGGCGTTCGAGAGTTACGCGACCCACCTGAAGGGCGTGCACCTGCTGCCGGTCTACGGCGGGCAGGGATACGGGGTGCAGCTGTCCGCGCTGCGCCGCGGCGTCCACATCGTCGTCGGAACGCCCGGACGCATCATGGACCACCTGGAGAAGGGGACCCTCGACCTCTCCCAGCTGAAGTACCTGGTGCTCGACGAGGCCGACGAGATGCTGAAGATGGGCTTCGCGGAGGATGTGGAGACCATCCTCGCCGACACCCCGGACGACAAGCAGGTCGCGCTCTTCTCGGCGACGATGCCCGCGCAGATCCGGCGCATCTCCAAGAAGTACCTGCACGATCCGGAAGAGATCACCGTCAAGTCGAAGACGACGACGTCGGCGAACACGACCCAGCGCTACCTCGTCGTGTCGTACTCGCAGAAGGTCGACGCGCTCACGCGCATCCTCGAGGTGGAGAACTTCGAGGGGATGATCATCTTCGTCCGCACCAAGAACGAGACGGAGACGCTCGCGGAGCGGCTGCGCGCACGCGGCTACTCGGCCGCGGCCATCAACGGCGACGTCGCGCAGGCCCAGCGGGAGCGCACGGTCGACCAGCTCAAGTCCGGCAAGCTGGACATCCTGGTCGCCACCGACGTCGCGGCGCGCGGCCTCGACGTCGAGCGCATCAGTCATGTCGTCAACTTCGACATCCCGGTCGACACCGAGTCGTACGTGCACCGCATCGGCCGCACCGGACGCGCAGGCAGGAGCGGCGCGGCGATCAGCTTCGTGACGCCCCGCGAACGCCGGCTCCTGACCGCGATCGAGAAGGCCACGCGCCAGCCGCTGACACAGATGCAGCTGCCCAGCGTCGACGACGTGAACGTCACCCGTCTCGCCCGCTTCGACGACGCCATCACCCAGGCGCTCGCCCAGGAGGACCGGATCTCGCGCTTCCGCGAGATCATCGCCCACTACGTCGAGCACCACGATGTGCCGGAGACGGATGTGGCGGCGGCGCTCGCCGTCGTCGCTCAGGGCGACGAGCCGCTCCTGCTCAGCGAACGCGACGAGCTGTCGCAGCCGGTGGAGCGCGAGACGCGCGGCGACCGTGCCGGCGGCGATCGTGCAGGCGGCCGAGGCGCTCGGGGCGACCGGCTCGACCGTCCGGGGCGCCGGGAACGGAACGACACCCCCATGGCGCCGTACCGCCTCGAGGTGGGCAAGCGTCAGAAGGTGGAGCCGCGCCAGATCGTCGGTGCGCTGGCCAACGAGGGCGGCCTGAGCCGCGAGGACTTCGGGCACATCCGGATCATGCCCGACTTCTCCATCGTCGAGCTGCCGGCCGACATGCCGGGCGACACGCTGTCCCGGCTCTCGGGCACGCGGATCGGCGGCAAGCTCATCCAGCTCCGTCCCGATCGCGGGCGAGGCGGCAGTCGGTCCGGCTCGTGGCAGGACGACGACCGGCCGCCGCGCAAGCCGCGGCGCGGCTGAGGGAGGCTGAGGAGCGCCCGCCGCCCTCTTCGGCATAGGATGTCCGTCGCTCGATGCAGGGCGGAAGGCGAGGCGGGTCGGTGGGCGATGAGCGGGTGACGATCGTCGACGTCGCGAACAAGGCCGGCGTCGCGATCAGCTCCGTCTCGAGCGCGCTCAACGGGCGGCCCGGGGTCTCGGACGTCACGCGCGAGCGCATCATCCGGATCGCGTCGGAACTCGGCTTCGTCCCCTCGCTCCGGGCCAAGAGCCTGTCCGGGCGGCGCGCGTTCACGGTCGGCCTCGTCCTGCACCGGGATCCGGATGTGCTCGAGCTCGACCCGTTCTTCGGCGGGTTCATCGGCGGCATCGAGGATGCGATCGATCCCCGCGGGTACGCGCTCGTCCTCCAGATCAGCGCCGAATCCGACAAGGTGCTCCAGCGGTACGAGAAGCTCGCGGCCGACCGTCGCGTCGACGGTGTGTTCATCAACGACCTGGAGGTCGACGACCCGCGCATCGCGTTGGTCCAGCGGCTCGGGCTCCCCGCCGTCGCCATCAACCCGGGCAGCGGCTTCCCGATCCCCGCGGTGCGCGAGGATCCCGACGCCGGGATCCGGGCCACCCTCCGGCACCTGGTCGACCTCGGGCACCGGCGCATCGCCTACGTCAGCGGCCGCCCGAACATGACGCACTCGGTGGAGCGCGAGAACTCCTGGCGTGCAGGGCTGCGCGAGCTGGGGCTGGAGCCCGGACCGGTGGTCCCCGGCGAGTTCACCTACCTCGGCGGCGCGGCTGCCGCATCCATCCTGCTCGACTCGGCCGACCCGCCGACCGCGGTGATGTGCGCGAACGACCTGTCGGCCATCGGCCTCATCGCCCAGGCGCAGCACCTCGGCGTGGATGTGCCGGGCCAGCTGTCGGTGGCGGGCTTCGACGACATCCGGCTCGGCACCTACGTTCGGCCGTCCCTCACCACGGTGCACACCTCGCCGCGGACGCTGGGGAGGGAGTCGGGCAGGATGCTCGTCGATCTGATCGAGGAGGGCGTCGTCGACGACGTCCGGATCCCCGACGCCGAGATGATCGTCCGCGATTCGACGGGGCCGGCGCGCTCGCAGCGCTGATCGCGATCGGGCGGGGTGCTCGGTCGGGCTTGCATTTGCATGCCGGGGCGTGCCACCATGTCGTCACCGAAACGTTTCGGTAACCTGCGCGTGTAGAACCGAAACGTTTTTGTACCCGATACACCTGCACACATCCCGAAACTCGACGAGGAGACAACACATGGCAACGAAGAGGTTGCGCGGCGCGACCCTGGGCCGGCGGCTGATCGCCGGCGCGGTCGCCGCAGCCACGATCGGCGCACTCGCCGCCTGCTCCAGCGGCGGCGGATCGACAGATGGAGAGCCGAACGGGAAGCTGCAGCTTCTCGTCTCGAGCAGCGACGCCACGGACGCCGGCTTCCGGGCGATCAACGAGGCCTTCGAGAAGCAGTACCCGAAGGTGGACGTCGTCTTCTCCACCGTCTCGAACGACAACTACCCCGCGACCAAGTCGTCGCGCCTCACGGCGGGCAACCTCGACCTCTTCGTCGTGAAGGGCCTCATGGAGACGCCGTCGTACGCGAAGGACGCCGCCACCGACGACGCGCGGCTCGCCAAGGCGGGCGGCCTGGTCGACCTCACGGGCGAGTCGTTCCTCAAGCAGTACACGCCGACCCTGCTCGACACGCAGGCGATCGACGGCAAGCAGTACGCGGTCCCGACCGGCGTCAGCTACTACACGGGCGTCTTCTACAACAAGAAGATCTTCGCCGACAACGGGCTCACGATCCCGACGACCTGGAGCGAGTTCACCGCTGTGGTCGACGCCCTCAAGGCCAAGGGCGTCACGCCGTTCGGCATGGGTGGAAAGGACAGCTGGCCCGCCGGACTGCCGATGCTCGCCTCCGTCACGGCGAACTATCCGACGCTCGCCGACAAGCGGCAGCTGGCGAAGGACCTCTGGACGAACAAGGCCAAGCTCACCGACCCGACCGAGGTCAAGGTGCTGAAGCAGACCGAGTACGTGCTGCAGAACTCGCAGGAGGGAGCTGCGGGAGCCGACTACACGTCCATCCCGTCGGGCTTCGCTGCGGGCGACTTCGCGATGACGGTCGACGGCACCTGGGACCAGCCGACGATCGACGCTGCCGTCGCCAAGAAGTTCGACTACGGGTACTTCCCGTTCCCGGGTTCCGACAACGCGGCGGACAACGCCCTGCTCAACGGCAAGACGGAGCTCCAGCTGGCCGTCCCGACCTCGGCGAAGAACAAGACGGCGGCGCTCGCGTGGCTGAAGTTCTTCTCCGACAAGAAGAACTACGAGCTGTTCCTGCAGAAGTCGGGCTTCTCGTCGGCTCAGCCCGGAATCTCCACCAGCGCGTTCCTCCAGTCGATCGGCGACTACACCAAGTCGTACGAGCCCGCCTGGGACCAGGTCTGGTTCGCCAACAACAAGGCGGGCCAGGACGCGGTCTTCCCGTTCAACTACCCGGCGCTGAGCCCGCTCGGCTCCGCAACGCCCGAGCAGGCCGCCGAGGCCGCGCAGAAGGCGTGGTCGGCCGCCGGCTGACCCTCTGTCGGGAGGGTGGCCGACCCCGGCCGGCCACCCTCCCGGGAGTCGAGAGACACATGACTGAATCGTTCCCCTTCCCCCGCCGCACGCCGGTCCGCGTCACCTTCGGGCTCGGGATGCTGCTGCTGGGCATCTTCGGCTTCGTTCCGGCGGTCGGCGTGCTGATCGCCTCGCTCACCGACCTGCGCGGCCTCCCCGGCCTCCCGATCAACTTCGTCGGCCTGCAGAACTACGTCGACTTCTTCTCGCCCGCCAAGTGGGCGGACAGCGCGAACGCCCTGCGCAACACGATCATCTTCGCCGTCGTGAGCACGGCGCTGCAGATCGTCGTCGCCCTGGCCGTCGCGGTGCTCCTCAACCGCCGGCTGAGGGGTCGTAACTTCTACCGGGCCGTGGTGTTCATGCCCACGATCCTGGGCGTGACGGTCACGGGACTGGTCTGGTCGCTGATCTTCAACGTGAGCGGCGGACCGGCCGCATCGCTGCTCGGCCTCTTCGGCGGCCATTCCGCGTTCTTCGGAGACCCGAAGCTGGCGCTTGCCCTGGTGATCCTCGTCCAGGTGTGGATGGTGCTCGGCGTCTCGGTCATCATCTTCCTGTCCGGCCTCCAGGCCGTTCCGGAGGAGCTCAACGAGGCGGCGGAGATCGACGGGGCGAGCGGCTGGCAGCGCTTCCGCAGCATCACCATCCCCCTGCTGGCGCCGTCCATCACCGCGAACGTCCTGCTGGGCATCGTCAACGCGCTCCAGAGCTACCAGCTCATCTACGTGCTCAGCGGTCCGAACAACCGCTCAACCCAGGTGCTCTCCCTGCTCGTGTACGTCCAGGGCTTCGGCGGCGCCTCGGGGACGACGTTGTCGCAGTCGCAGGGCTATGCGGCGGCCGTATCGATGGTCCAGTTCTTCCTGGTGGCCATCGTCTCGATCATCGCTCTGCTGATTCTCCGCCGACGGGAGGCGAGACTGTGACGACCACCACCGAACAGGTGACGACGCCGACGACCGAGTCGCTGCCGGAGGCATCCGGCCCACGCGGCGCCACGGTGTCGCGCCGTCGCCGGCGCCGGCCGATCGGCGCGTACATCTGCGCGCTCATCCTCATGGTCGTGTTCCTCTTCCCGCTGCTCTACCTGCTGAACACCGCGCTGAAGTCCCAGGCCGAATTCGTCGCGAACCCGGTCGGGATCGTCTCCAACCCGCAGTGGGGCAACTTCGCGACCGCGTGGGAGAAGGGCGACTTCGGCGCGTACATCCTGAACAGCGTCCTCTACACGGCGGCCGGGTCGGCGATCGGCACCCTCCTCACCCTGGTGCTGGCGTTCCCCGTCGCACGCGGGTACATCCGCGGTGCGAAGTACTGGTCCATCGTCTTCGTTCTGGTGCTGTTCCTGCCCAACGCCCTGATCACCCAGTTCCAGCTGCTGCTGCGGCTCGGGCTCTACGACACGCAGCTCGGGTACATCCTGCTGGTCGGTGTGGGTGTCGGCGTCGGGCCCCTGCTGCTGAGCGGATTCGTGAAGTCCATCCCGCGCGAGCTCGACGAAGCGGCCGCGATGGACGGCGTCGGCTACTGGCGCTACCTCTTCACGTTCATCCTGCCGCTGGCCCGGCCGGCGCTGGTGACCGTGTTCATCCTGCAGGCCGTGTGGATCTGGAACGAGATCATCCTCGCGACCGTCCTGCTCGCCGACCCCACCAAGTTCCCGGTGACCGTCGGGCTCTACGCCTTCAAGGGGACGTACGGCAACCAGTGGCCGCTGCTCGCGGCCGCGACCTTCATCGTCGCGGCCCCGCTCATCGTCGGCTACATCTTCATCCAGCGCTACCTGGTCAACGGCGTCGTCGGCGCCGTCAAGGGCTGACCCCGTCCACGCATCACCCCATCCGCTAGAGAGGTCCTGTTGTCCACCACCACCCCCGCCCGCACCACCGCCGTCGCCATCCCGTACGCACTGGAGCGCATCGGCATCGTCATGGAGCCCGACCCGGCCGACCCGCGCCAGGTCGAGGGCGTGCTGAACCCCGCGACCGTGCAGGACCCGGACGGCACGGTGCACCTGTTCCCGCGGCTGGTCGCCGAGCAGAACGTGTCGCGGATCGGGCGGGCGCGTGTCGTCGTGACCGACGGTGTGCCGACCGGCGTCGCGGACCTCGAGATCGCCCTGGAGGCGCAGCGGGGATGGGAGCACGGCACGGCGCACGGCGGCGTGGAGGACCCGCGCATCACCCCGCTGAACGACCTCGGCATCCACGTGATGAGCTACGTCGCGTTCGGGCCGCTCGGACCGAAGCCCGCCCTCGCCGTGTCGACCGACGGCCGCGAGTGGACGCGGCTCGGCCCCATCCAGTTCGCCTACGACGACGCCCTCGACACCGACCTCAACCTCTTTCCGAACAAGGACGTCGTGTTCTTCCCGGAGGTCGTGCCCGACCCGGAGGGCCGCCCGAGCTTCGCCATGCTGCACCGGCCGATGTGGGACTTCGGGTTCGTCCGGCCGGACGAGCAGCCGCCGCTTCCCGCGGGCGTGACGGACGACCGCGCGAGCATCTGGATCTCTTACGTGCCGGTGGACGACGCCGTGCAGGACATCACGGCGCTCACCCGTCCCGGCGGCCACCGCTTCGTCGCAGGCCCCGAGTACGAGTGGGAGGCCCTGAAGATCGGCGCCGGCCCCGCTCCGCTGCGGGTGCCCGAGGGCTGGCTGCTGCTCCACCACGGCGTCACCGGCAGCCTGCCGGGCGGATCGTTTGTGCCCCAGGCATTCACCGTCCGCTACGTGGTCGGCGCCATGCTCCTCGACGCCGACGACCCCTCGCGCGTGCTCGCCCGCACGAGCGAGCCCCTGATGGCCCCGGAGACCGCGGGCGAGACCGCGGGAACCGTGGCGAACGTCCTGTTCCCCACGGCGATCGAGAAGATCGACGGAGAGCATGTCGTCTTCTACGGCGCAGCCGACACGCGGATCTGCGTCGCCCGGCTCGTCCGCATCCCCTGACCCACCTCCAGCGAACAAGGAGTCCAACGCAATGACGCGTCATCCCGAAGACCCGAACGCTCCACGTCCAACGCTCCTCCGCCGCTCGCGCCTCTCGGCGTTCGTGGCCTTCCTCGTCGCGGCCCTCCTGAGCGCGGCCGGTCTCGCAGCGCCAGCCCAGGCGGCGGACCTGCAGACGGACGTCTCCACGATCGTCACCCGGCTGCAGGACTACTACCTGAGCCAGGGGGATGAGGTGCAGATCGCCAACGGCATCTACCTGGCGCAGACCAGCAACGCCCTCGATTACGTCGCCTCGCAGAACGCGGACGGCTCGTGGTCGGACGTGAACTATCAGGACACGACGAGCTCGGCGAACGGCAAGACGTGGGATGCCTACAAGGCTCTCTACCGGATGGTCGCCATCGCGCAGGCCTACCGCGAGACGTCGGCGAAGGGCTACCACGACCCCGCGCTGATCGCCGCGGAGGAACGCGCGCTCGCGTACTGGGATCAGGTGAACCCGGGGAACACGAACTGGTGGGAGACCGAGATCGGCGAGTCGATCGCGATGGGCCGGATCTCGATCTTCGTCGGCGACGAGCTGAGCGCCGATGCCGCAGCTCTGGCGATCAAGCACAACCAGGGCAAGCTGGACCCGGCCGGCGCGAACGGCGCCTGGCGCACCTCCGACTACCTGTACAAGGCGCTCGCCACCCGCGACGCCGCCGCGATCACGGCGGGGTTCGCCACGATGGTGCAGACGGTGGCCGTCGACGACTCGGGCACCGTGCAGGAGGCGGTGCAGCCGGACTCGACGTTCTGGGCGCACGGCGCGCAGCTCTACAGCGAGGGCTACGGGATGGCCCTGTTCACCATGGTGGCGATGTGGGCGGACTCCGCCCGCGGCACGAGCCTGGCCTTCACCCGCGATCAGCTGGATACGATCGCGTTCTACATCGTCGACGGCACCCGCTGGCTGATCCGCGGCGAGATCGAGATGCTGTACCTCCTCTACCGGCCGGCGACCACGGTCGACGGGGTTACGAGCTACGGCGCCGTGTTCCTGGATCCGCTCGACCGGATGGCGCGCACCGACCCCCTCTACGCGACGGCCTACCGGCAGATGGCCGACAACATCCGCGGGAAGACGGCCGGCAACGGCGTCACCGGCGACAAGTACTTCTGGCGCTCCGAGTTCTCCTCGCACCAGCGGGCCGACTACGGCATCGTGACCGGTCTGAACTCGAGCCGGACCGTGGGAAGCGAGTACCGCTCCACCCTCCGCAAGGACGTCGGCAACGAGATCGTCTGGAACCGCACAGGCACGACGGCGATCCAGGTGACGAACAAGGAGTACACCGACCTCGGACCGGCGTTCGACTGGTACCACTACCCCGGCACGACCGTGCCGTACGTGAAGGAGACCTCGCTCGGCAAGGACGGCCGCTCCGCCAACGGCGGCGCGTTCACCGGCGGCGTCTCGGACGGCACCTACGGTGCGAGCGTGGAGAGCCTCGACCGCGCGGGCACGCAGGCGCAGAAGAGCTACTACTACTTCGACGACGAGATGGTGGCGCTCGGCGCGGGCATCCAGTCGTCCTCGACCGCGCCCATCCACACCACCGTCAACCAGGTCGCCGCGAAGGACAACGCCTCGGTCGACGGTCAGAAGGTCGCGCCCGGCACCGACGGGAAGGTCGTCGCCGATCCGTCGTGGGCGTACAACGACAAGGTCGGGTACGTGTTCCCGTCCGACCAGGCGGTGACGGTGTCCGACAAGACGCAGACGGGCAGCTACTACGGCGACCAGCCGGAGAGCCACGACGCGTTCACGCTGTACTTCGATCATGGGACGACGCCCAGCGGCGCCGGATACCAGTACATCGTGCTGCCGGCGAAGTCGGCAGCGCAGACCCAGGCCTACGCGGCGAACCCCGCCGTGAAGATCCTCCGCAACGACACATCGGTGCAGGCGGTGCAGCATCCCGGGCTCAAGCGGACGATGGCGACGTTCTACCGCGCCGGCTCGCTCGACCTCGGCGACGGCCGCACGCTCTCGGTGAGCCAGCCGAGCATCGTGATGCTCGACGAGTCCTCCGGCACCCCGGTCGTGAGTCTGTCGAACCCCAGCCAGCCCGGCCTGCTCGTGGATGTGGCGCTGAGCGGAGGCGCGTCGGCGTCGCGCGGCACCTTCGTGCTCGGCACCGGTGCGAACCTCGGGAAGACCGTCACGGAGCCGCTGGTGGCGGACGACTCGGACGGCTCGCCCTACACGGCAAGCGGTTCGGTCGCGGGCCACGGCCCCGCGCGTGCGGGTGACGCCGACCAGACGACCGCATGGCAGTCGTCCGGTGCGGCCCCGTGGCTGAGCCAGCGGCTCGCCGCCGGCACGTACGCCATGGGCGCGGACATCGACTGGGGCGCCGACTACGCCACGCGCTTCCTCGTCCAGACCTCTCTGGACGGGACGACCTGGACCGATCAATCGCTGGTCCAGAACGGCACTGGAGGACACCAGCACGTCGACTTCCCGGCGGTCGCGGCGAACTTCGTCCGCATCCTGCCCCTGGACGGCCCGGGAGGCGGCTCCTACTCGGTGACCGAGTTCGCCGCGTTCGCCCGCGCGAACCTCGCGCTCGGCGCGCCGACCACCGCCTCCGATGGGACGAGTCCGGCGAGCGCGACCGACGGGAACGCGACCACCCGCTGGATCGCCGACAGGACCGGATCGCCGGATACCTCGTGGCTCCAGGTCGACCTCGGCAGCGTGCGGAAGATCGGCGCCGCGAGGCTCTTCTGGGAGGCGTCCTACGCCAGCCAGTACAAGATCCAGGTCTCGGATGACGGCAGCACCTGGCGCGACGCCTACACGACGCCCGCCGCCGGAAGCGATGGCGGCACCGACCTCGTCGCGCTCAACGCGACAGGACGCTATGTCCGGATGCAGACCGTGAAGCGGGCACTCACCACCTACGGCGTCTCGGTGTGGGAGTTCGAGGTGTTCGGCGACAGCGCCATCACCACGGCGCCCGCATCGGCCGGGCGGGTGAACCTCGCTCTCGGGAAGCCCACCACAGCGGACAGCGTGTACAACAACCTCGCGAACGTGCAGGCTCCGGCGGCGACGGACGGCTCGAAGACCACCAAGTGGTCTTCCGCCCGACCCTCCGGCACGGCGCCGTACACCAACCGCAACTGGCTGCAGGTCGACCTGGGCACGGTCCGTCCGGTGTCTCAGGCGGTCGTCGAGTGGGAGAGCGGCAACTCGACCGACTACCAGCTCGAGGGATCGGTGAACGGCAGCGATTGGACGCCGCTGGCCCGCGTGCAGAACACCGGCACCGCCGACCACCGCCGCGACAGCACCTCGTTCCCGACGGCGGAGGTGCGGTACGTCCGCGTCATCGGGTCGCCGGCGACCAAGTACGGACTCAACATCTGGGAGTTCGAGGTCTACGGCGGATACAGCCTGGCGTGCCCGGCGCCGGTGAACGCGGACAGGGACAGCACCGCCATCCTGGCCGCGACCGTCACCCCGCTCGTCGATAGCGACTCGTTCACGGCGTACTCGCTCGACCCGTCCGTCGCGGCGGTGGCGTCCGCACCCCAGGCGGCCGCCGATGGGACGGTCTCCGTCGGCCTGAAGACCGGGGCGCCCGGCAGCACGTCCGTCGTGCTCGTGCACAGTGCAGGGGACGAGTTCGTCCGCTGCCCGGTCACGGTGGCGGTCGACAAGAGCGCTCTGCAGGCACAGGTGGATCGGGCCAACGGTCTCGACAGCACGGTGTACACGCCGGCCACCTGGTCGCCCGTGCTGCCCGCGCTGGAGGCCGCGAAGGCGACGCTCACGGCGGCCGACGCCACACAGCCCGCGATCGACGCGAGCACCGCTGCGCTGAAGGCGGCTCTCGACGGTCTGCGCGCCACCGCCGTCGTCAGCGCACCCGCTGTCAGCACGAAGTGGGGGACGGCGGCGACGGTCACCGTCACGGTCACCTCTCCACTCCCGGTCTCCGGGAAGGTCGCTCTCACCGAGGGGGACAAGGACCGCGGGGTCGCATCCCTGACGGGCGGTGTCGCCACGTTCACCCTGCCGCCTGGTCTCGCAGCGGGCGACCACGTGCTGACCGCGACCTACAGCGGCAGCGACACGGTCGCCGGTGCCAGCACGACGCTGACCGTCACCGTGGTGCTGCCTGCCGCCTGGAGCAAGACGACGTCCTACAAGACGGGCGACATCGTCAGCTACAAGGGTTCCGTCTACAAGGCGGGATGGTCCACGAAGGGCGAGCAGCCCGGGCTCAGCAACACCGGAGCCTGGCAGGAGCTGGCGATGACGGAGAGCGGTGCCGCCGTGTGGACGTCGTCCCGCGTCTTCGCTGCGGGCGACACCGTCGTGTACCAGGGCAAGACCTTCCTGGCCGGCTGGTACAGCCGTGGCGATGTCCCGGGGTCGGTGACGGGACCGTGGCAGGAGATGGCCACCGCACCGGACGGCACCGCGTTGTGGACGCCGTCGCGCATCTTCACCGCGGGCGACCGGGCCAGCTACAAGGGAGTCGTCTACGTCGCGAAGTGGTGGACCCGCAACCAGGCTCCGGGTGACGTCAACGGCCCGTGGGCTGTGGCGCGGTAGCGGGCGGGGCGCCGAGGTGGGAGCCGGTTCGGGTCCGGATCCCGCCTTCGGTGCCGCCCAGCAGCCGGGGGAGCGGCGCATCACCATCGCGGACGTCGCCGCGCGAGCGGGCGTCTCCAAGAGCGCCGTCTCGTTCGTCTTCAACGGTCGTCGCGGCCTCAGCCAGGTGACGACCGACCGCATCGTGCGGGCGGCGCGGGAGCTCGGCTGGCGGCCGAGCTCCCGCGCCCGGGCGCTCTCGGCGCGCCGGCCGCGGAGTGCGGGTGTAGTGATCCGCAGAGACGGTTCGGGAGCGGACTCCGATCTGGGCGGGTTCCTCCACGGACTCGGGGATGCGCTCGCCGCGACGGGCGCCGTCCTCGTCGTCCGCGTCGTCACGACGGGCGTGGAGGAGCAGGAGGTCTACTCCGGATTCGTCCGCGAGTCCCAGGTGGACGTCGTCCTTCTCCTCGGCATGCGGATCGGCGACGAGCGTCCGGACGTTCTGACGGCTCTCGGTCTGCCGTTCGTGGTGGGCGACGACGCGGGGGCGTCCGGCGCCGACGCGGAGGGGATGCGGCTGGCGATCCGTCACCTGCAGGGGCTGGGCCACCGGCGGGTCGCGCTGGTCGCTGACGGAGCGCTCGTCCGGTCGGCCCGGCGGATAGCCGCGTTCGTCGACGAGTCCCGCCTCCTCGGCCTCGACGTCCGCGTGTTCCGTGCCGACTCGTCTCCGCCCTCCGTCGCGGCCGCCACAGTGCGTCTCCTCGATAGGAGTGTCGCGCCGACCGCCATCCTCTATGAGAGCGGCATCCTCGCCGCCTCCGGGATGCAGGTCGCCCAGCGTCGGGGCATGGCCGTCCCGGAGGAGCTGTCGGTCATCGGTCTCGAGGACGGACCGATCGCCCTCGCGACCACACCCTCCCTCTCCACCGTGTGCAATGACGCGGACGCCTGGGGCCGGGCATGCGGACGCCTCCTGGCCGACCGCATCGGCGGTGGAGAACCCCACGAACTCGCGCTTCTTCCCCTGGAACTCGTCGTGCGGGGCAGTACCGGCCCGCCACCCCGCCCACTTGACCACGAAAGGTCCCGCTGATGCTCCGTCTCGTCGCCTTCGATCTCGATGACACCCTCGCTCCGTCGAAGTCGCCCATCCACCCGCGGATGGCCGCGCTGCTCGGACACCTCCTCGAGGTGAAGGAGGTGTGCGTGATCTCGGGAGGCCGGTTCGAGCAGTTCCGGGACCAGCTGCTCTCCCGTCTGCCCGCGTCTGCGCCGCTGGAACGCCTCCACCTCATGCCGACCTGCGGGACGCGCTACCTGAACTGGGACGGAGCCCGCTGGCGCCTCAGGTACGCCGAGAACCTGAGCGACGCCGAGCGGGAGGAGGCGCTCGCCGTCGTCGAGGAGGAGGCGTCCCGCCTGGGATTGTGGGATGCGGGCACGTGGGGGCCGGTCATGGAGGACCGCGGCTCGCAGATCACGTTCTCCGCGCTGGGCCAGTTCGCACCCGTCGCCGAGAAGTCCGCCTGGGATCCGGCGGGAACGCGGCGCAGCAGTCTCCGCACGGCGGTGCAGTCGCGGCTGCCCGGACTCGAGGTGCGTGCGGGCGGTTCGACCAGCATCGACATCACGCGGCGTGGCGTGGACAAGGCCTACGGGATGAGGAGGCTCGCGGCGATCACGCACATCCCGTTCTCGGACATGCTCTTCGTCGGGGACCGTCTCGACCCGGACGGCAACGACTATCCGGTGCTCGCGCTCGGCATCCCGACGCGTGCCGTGAGGGACTGGACGGAGACCGCGTCGCTCATCGAGGAGGCGATCGCCGCGGCGTGATGTGGCGGGCTGTGGTCCCCAGCCTCGACGCTGACCGCCCGGATCCCGAAGGTCACCTTCTTCGCCGGGCACCCCACTGAGCTGGCGCACTTTTGGAGGGGTCTCGACGCCCATATGCGGCCGGGGCGGGACGCGCGCGTAGCCGATCTGTCTCATCTCAACGGGGTGCCTGTCTCGTAAGCAATCTTCGTGACGCGGATTCCGCGGCCTGGGTTGCGACACAGGCTTATGAGATTCGCCGGCACTTGGTTCGCTTGAACTCAAAGGCAGCCCGCGGCATCTTAGCGAGACGTCTCAAAACTGTAGGGATACAAGACCCAGCCGACATCGGTCCTAGATAAAGGAACAGAAGGCAGTACGTAAAGCTGCCAAGAAGCCACTCGATCCGTGGCGTCAGTGGAGGCTTGGCCGGGCTCGGCCGATAGCAATGGAGTGCGGTGCTACCGCTTGTCCGGGGATGACGTGGGAAGTCCGAGCACCTTTAGATCAGCGTCCGCCACGGCGGAGAGAGCATTGGCTACGTCGTCAGTGAGCAGCGAATCGATGAGTTCAGGAGTCAGAGGCAGTTCGCCCTTGTCGATGGAGTCGAGGAGCCGGTCGCGGAACTTCTGCCGGAACGCCACCGCGTTCTCATATTCGGTCGCCGCTGCGTTATTGATGCGCCTGCGCGCCGGCCAATCGCGAATCAATCGGATGATGTACACGACAACGACGCCACCCGCGAGGATGACGAGCTCGAGGGGGTTTTCGTAGCGGAGCGACTGGACGGTGATGCGGGCGTTCGCCTCGATCTCGCGCAGCGTCAGCTGGCTAATGGGGGCTTCGCGGATGCCGAGTCCTTCCAGTGCTTCGAAGGCGCCCAGCTCGAAGAACGTCGCAGATCTGCGGCTGACAAATCTTGCGTACTCCCAGGCCAGTCGATCGCTTGACCGCTGCATCTCGCTCGCGAAGGTAAGAAGTCGTCCCAGGTCATCGACTGCTGATTGGACAGCTTCTATGGTCGATCGCGGCCCGAGATTGAGACGCAGGGTGATTGGTTCGTCCGCCATGGCTAGAAGCTAGCAGCGGAGTCGCTTACAGCGGCGTATTCGTGCGCAATGAGAATCGAGCGACGCTCAAAAAGACATAAGGTGGTTATCGGTGTAAAAAACTCCTGTCTAATGGAGTGATTTCCCCCGTCGAAATCGGTGCCCCCATAGGGTGATCGAGTGGCCCAGTTCTTCGACTTTCCCCACCCGCGAGTGCTGTTCGAATCTGTCCCTGACGACGTATACGTGCTCCTAGAGAAGCATGTTGCGCACGCGGTTCGAATCGGGCCGAACGACCTGGTGCATGAAGACGAGTTTGACCTGTATGTCACCTTCGAAGAACACCCTCAGCGCTTGTTCAGCCGCCTCTCGACGTTCAGTGTGGGCGCGAAATCGCTGAGCTGGAAGTTCAGCCGAGACGTCGAAACCTACGCGAGCGAGCTGTATATCCCCGACCCCATTAATGAGAACGACGACGCTAGGCGGCTCGTGGAGGACACCCTTGTCGACCTGTTCCCGCCAGGGCCGAAGCTGGCGTGGCGATCCGATTACGTGAAGACCGGAACGCTCGACGATAAGTGCATCCCGCTACTGCACCTAGGCGATGCGAAAGAGGTCCTCGCGCTCATCGCCACCGACTTTGGAGGAGGGTCGTACGTGCTAGCGCTTCCGCCAGGCGTCGGCCAGGTCGAGCGGTGGTTTACCTGGTCTATTACCGTCCTTCACAACGTGGCTTCCGACCGATTTCCGGCTGCGCCAGGTTGGGCGGAAGCCGCGGAGTGGTCGAGCGCAGCAGCCGTCGCGGCCGCGGACACCTTGGAGCAGGTTCGGGCGGCGTGGGCCGACGCCCGGGTCGAGTTCGTGAAGAGCGAGAGGGAAGCGCTGGACAGACTTGAGGCCCGTCGCGAGGAAGATCAGCGAGGCCTTCAACGGCTCCTCACGGAAGACGGGCACGAGCTGGAAGAGGCAGTCGCTCAGGCGTTTGATCTGCTGGGATTCGAGGTAACCGTAATGGGTGAAGATCACCGCGATCCGGTCACGAAGGCTCTGCTGGAAGACATTAGGGTTCAAGCCCCGGGCGAAGAGTGGACGGGTCTCGTGGAGGTCAAGGGGTACACCAAGGGGGCCAAGGTGGGCGACCTGAGCCAGATAACCAACAGGCCAGTGCTGGCCTTCCATCGGGAACACAATCGTGAGCCAGACGCTTTGTGGCACGTGGTCAACGCACACCGGCGAATCGACCCCTCGGCGCGGCCACGGGCGATCGACAGTGACGCGGAACTGGACGGCCTCGCCGCACAGCACGGGATGCTTATTGACACGCGAGATCTGTTTCGGGCGGTGCGCGCGGTGCAGGATCGCACGTGCACACCGGGAGCAATACGTGAATCGCTCCGTGCCGGCTTGCGACGATGGACGTTTGATCCCTCCGACGTAGAAGGCCCCGCTAGCCACTAACGCAACGCATCAGCGTTCCTCGACGCCGCGCCACTCGTAGACCGCGGCATCGACGTCCTGAGCGGAGAGCACGAAGCGTTCGTAGGCGGTGCGGTCGTCGTTCAGCGGTCGCTTGAACTCGCTCGGCAGTCGGCCGTCGACATGCAGCGTCAGTGCTTCTTGTCCGGCGCAGGTGACTCGTTGTGGTGCCCGGAGATGCCGTCGCGGAACTTCCCGTCCCGGCCCTGCACGCGGACCTCGCCCTTGCCCTCACCGGAGTTGTTCACGATCTCCTTGGCGCGGGCGATCGCCTCGGCCTGAGTGTCGGTGTGCGCGGAGGCGCGCTTGTGGTCCTCTTTCACCACATCCCAGCCGCCCCGCTTCTCGTTCTGGACGACATAGCGGTCCTCGTCGTTGTTCGCCATGACGCTCCTTTCCGCCACGCACGGTACGCCGCCGCGGTTGGATTCCAGCCGGAGCCGGCTTATCATTCGAACACATGTTTGAATGAATGGAGGCCGGCGGATGACCCTTACTCACGCTCCCGAACTCGTGTCCGTGTGGACCGAAGGCCGTCGACCCGTCCGCTTGGTCTGGCAGGGCGTGCGCTACCTGGTGACCGATCAGTCCACCGCCTTGCGGGAGGCGGTCATCCACGAGGCACTGACCCATCCCGCCAGCAAGATGACCGGGTGGCGTTTCCAGGGGAACCAGGGTCGTCGACGGCGAGACGAGGATGTTCGACGTTCGCCCCGTCGACGGCACCAGCGGGAAACCCAGGATGCCGTCGGCCTCAGCACTCAGTGAGATGAAGAAGTGCGGCTCGTGTTGCCCGCAATCTGACATAACGTCGAGTATCGCCGGTGTGCTTGATTGGGGATAGGGGACTGGTGGGCCGTCGCGAGTGCCATGGCTAAGCTCATGGTGACCTAGGGGAGCCGATGACTATATGGGGCGAGCGGTATCGCAAACATGAGCTGTGGGTTGAGGTCGCGAATTGCCGCGGATTAGTCAATTCGATCGAACTCGATCCTGGCGACCGTAACGAGCAAGATGCGCTGGCGCACATCGGAATGGTCCTCGAATTACTCGAGAAGCGGCACGAGGAAACGGACCCTCGAGAAGTGACCTCATCGATGCTCGCCCGCACACACCAGGCGACCCTGCAGTGGAACAACGCCCTAGTCAATGTGCGGGATCACTCCTGGAACGCTACTGACGCAATCGACGAAGCTGATGCGGTGTTAGACACCCTTGCCAGCTGGCCTCCGATGAAGCCGGCACGCTATCTGGCGGGCATCGGTTCTGCAACCGAGGCCTTTCAGAACCGCGTCGCAGACATGCTCGAAGATGTCACGCAGCGGTACGACACGCTGGTCCTGAAATTGGAGGGGATGGCGGAGGATGAGACCAAGCTTCGGAGCAGCATAGACGCAGAGAAGCAACGGATCTCCGAAGCCATCGCTGATTTCAAGACAGTGTCGAAGACGGCGGTTGACGAGCTCATCGCCGAAGAGAATCAGCGTCTTGCCGAGGCGCGGGAGCGGGAAACGAGAGAACGGTCACGCTATACGGCCGAAGCACAAAATGCACTCGACCAGCTAAGGAAGCACGAGGAGACGGCTCGGGACACCGTGCACGCGACCACCGCCTCAGCCGTCGCCACGGATTATGGAAAATACGCTCGTAACAAGGCCGTGGCGGCTTGGGTCTGCGATATCGGTGCGGCACTCATCGGCGCGGTCGGCGTCGCCGCGATCCTGTTCCATCTATTCACACTTAATCCGAATGCGGACACCAACCTTGGGATCTCGATCACGCGCTTGGCGGCGTCGCTTGGCGCACTGGGCGTCGCAGCGCTTTTAGGCAAGAGGGCCGCCCAGCATCACAGAGAGTCCCGGGCGGCAAAGCGCACGGATCTGGCGTTGCGCCGGGTCATGCCCTTCATCGTTAACCTGCCCGCCGACGAGCAGGAGCTCATCGTGTTGGACTTCACTGAGCGCGTGTTTATTCGCGGAGAACTTGACGAATCCCAACCGACGTCCGGTGCTAGGGCCCTTAGAGAACGAGTGGCAGATATGCGCCGGCGGAAGTCGGATCAACCGGCAGCGCAAGATTAATCTGACATAAGGTCCGCTTATCGGCCGACGCCGCTTACCTCGCAAGGCTCAGCAGCTGTATCGCCCCAGGTCCGATGCGCGCACCGGTGGGAACGTCGTCCGCCCGGCCCTCGGACCTACCCCCAGTTATGGGGGATGACGCACTATCTTGTCTGGTTGTCCAGCATTCATATGAGAACTCTCACGGTTTTGAGGTTCCTTTGTGGTCGCGGTCGCCGCTAACTTGACCTCACGCTTCGCTGTCGGGGGGAGGCGGTAGCGAAGGGAACGACGAGTGCGCCGGTTGACTCGAGGCTTCACTGCTGTTTTGGCCGCGGTGGCCACATCCGGGGCTTTGGTGCTGACATCCGCGGCTCCCGCAGGAGCGGTGCCCGCAGCGCCGGCTGCGGCAGTGCCAGCGACCCGATCTGTGGCAGAGTTGCCGCCGTTGCCGTCCACGGTAGCGCCGGCCGTGGCGGGGACCGCGGAGGATCTCAGCGCCAGGCCGTTGGAGCAGACACAAGGATCCAAGCTCCACGATTCGGAGCTCGACACTCCTGCAGCGGCCGCCGCCCCGGCGGATCTCGCCGGCGCAACGGTGACCGACCGGGACGAGTTCACGACGACGTATCAGAAGCCGGATGGTTCGCACGTAACGGAGGTATCGCCAACACCTATCAACGTTCAGCAGGATGGGGCGTGG
Source organism: Leifsonia sp. 466MF (assembly GCF_900100265.1). Taxonomy (NCBI): domain Bacteria; kingdom Bacillati; phylum Actinomycetota; class Actinomycetes; order Micrococcales; family Microbacteriaceae; genus Leifsonia; species Leifsonia sp. 466MF. The sequence continues at coordinate 3,336,102 of NZ_LT629696.1, read as the reverse complement.
CAGGAGTCCTCGACGGCACTCAAGGATGACGCTGCTGGCGGGATGAGTGTGCAGCAGAACGTGCTGCATCCAGCGTTCAAGGACGATGTCACCGCGGCGGATGCGGTGTCGGTGGAGAAGGATGGGTACTCGGTCTCGTACTCGTTGCTGGGTGCGGAGAAGACGTCGATGAAGCGTCCCTTGCCGATGTCCTCCCGCAACCATGTCGGCGAGAACGAGGTGACCTACCCGGACGTGTTTGATGGCACCGACGTGGAGTATCAGGTGCAGCCGTCATCGGTGAAAGAGACGGTGAAGCTGGATTCTGTTCCGAAGGCGAGCCAGGACTCTTACACGTGGAAAGTGAAGGCGCCAGGGCTCTCCCTTGCTGTGAATAACGACGGGGGAGTGGACTTCACTGACAGCAACGGCACGGTCCGGTTTCGGATCCCGACTCCGCTGATGTGGGACTCGGCCGGTGTCGAGGGGGAGTCCTCGCCAGCCACAACCAACGTGCCGGTGACTGTGAAGAAGGCCGGGAGTGACTGGAAGGTCACGCTCAGCCCGTCGCGGACCTGGCTGACGGACAAGGATCGGGTGTACCCGGTGTTCATCGATCCGACCACCTGGGGTGGCGGCACGAACGATATCCACTCGTACAAGGCCGACGGCACCGTGCGAACGGACACGATCCTGGTCGGTAACGCGCGTGACCCGGGCGATGATTGGTGGCGGTCGATCGTCCATTTCCCGTACGAGCAGCTGTTCGGGAAGCAGGTTCTGGATGCGCAGATCTACGCGTCGATGAACGGCATCGTGGGAACGTCCACCACCTACCCGGGCGCGGTCGATTACGCCACAGCGTTCAGCTACTACGGTGTCGGCGCGAACCTGGCTTCACTCACGGTGGGCACCGACGGGTACTCGGGGGGCGCGGGGCTTGCGCAGTACATCTCAAACTGGGTGAACGCGCGCTCGTCCGGGAACTATCTGATGCTCGCCGGTGGCGAGATCGCCGGCGCGTACACGCTCAAATCGTTGAACGCCGCACTCTACGTTTCCTGGGTTGATTACCCAGCGACTCCAACGGCCGTCGCACCGTCCCCAACCAGCGGGTATTCGACGCTGACGCCAACGTTCAGGGTGAGCTCGACTGATCCCGCCGGCATAGGGCTGGGATATTACTACCGCATTGCTACCGGGCCAACCGCGGAAACGGGTGTGGTCTACCAGTCCGGATGGATTACAAACAATCCGCTCACACTGGCCCCCGGGGTGCTTACCCCGAACACGAAGTACTTCTATCACGTGTTCGTCAAGGATGGGTATTGCAACAACACCCCGTCGAACTCGTGCTCACAGGTGGTGAGCCCCGTGTATTCCTTTAGCACGAACACCCCTGGCGTCGTGGCGCAAGGCCCGACCACCCCGGCGGACGGGTCTGTGGTGGTGACGCCGACGCCGACGTTGACCGCTCCGCCGGGCACGGATGCGAACGGTGACAAACTCAAGTACCAGTTCCGCATTACCACTGGAGCAGACGGCGCCAGCGGTATCGTCGCCGTCTCCGACGTCCTGACCAACAGTCCACTGTCGTGGACTGTTCCACCAGGTGTGCTGCAGGACGGGGTCACGTACTCCTGGGTGGTCGTGGTTGATGACGGGTACGACAAGTCTTCGGGATCCTGGGTGAACCGCCTGCGGTACACCGCCCGCGCCGGTGCGAGTGGGCCCTCGCCCACAGATTCCGCGGGCGGGGTGAGCGTGAATCTAGCGAACGGGAACGCGACCCTCTCGTTCGCCTCTCCGACCGTGTCCACACTGGGTGGGCCGATGGGGATGTCGTTCACCTACAACTCGCAGCAGCCCTCCACGCAGGGTCTGACCGCCACATATTACGACGTGTCGGATTCAACGGCCAGCGCCGCCAGCTTCTCGCGGTCGGATCTGGCCAGCCGGGTGCGGCTGGTGCGCACCGACCCGATGGTCCGCTTCGACTGGGGCACGGCCGCGCCGGCGCCAGCAGTGCCGAACAACAACTTCCTGGGTCAGTGGGACGGGTTCATCACCCCACCCGGTGCCGGGACGTTCACCTTCGGGCTGCTGCGCGATAACGGGGCGAAGCTGACCATCGGGTCTGCTGTGATGGACCAGCTCACCGACACCTACACGACCACGCCGTCGTGGGGGAGCCCCATGAGTCTGCCGCTCGCGCCGACCACATTCGATCTGAAGTATTTCAACCACACCGGGCCTGCGCAGCTCGAGCTTTGGGTGCAGGGCACCTACACCGACAAGAACGGAGTGCAGCAAACCCTCGCGCCGACAGTGGTCCCGCCGACCTGGTTCAGCAAAGCCGTAGACACTCTTCCACCCGGGTGGGGATCCAGCACCGCCCTGAACGGCACCGACGCGATATACACCCGCGCCGAGGTGAAGGAGGGCTCGATCGCCCTCATCGACTCCAGTGGGACCCCGCACACGTACACCAAAGCAAAGACCGGCAGCGGGTATACGCCGCCGCCCGGAGAACAGGGGATCCTCGCCCAAGACGGGAACAACACGTACACGCTGACCGATGAGGCCGGAACGGTATACCAGTTCAACACCGCCGGGAAGATCACCGCCATCACCCAGGCTATGGACACCAAGAAACGGGCCACGCCGGTCCTCGCCTACCGGGCTGGCACCAACCAGCTCGACAGCGTCTCTGACCCGGTTTCCCTGGTATCAGGCAGCTACACCCGGCAGGTGAAGTTGGCCTACGCCGGCGACACCGCCGCCTCTGTCGGTCTGTCCACGTCCGACACCGACGCGTCTGGGTTGGCCTGCCCGGTCCCGTCTGGTTTCACCACCGCTCCGGCCGGGATGATCTGCCGCATCATCTACCCGGGCCACATCGCGGGCGCGGCCGACACAACCCAGCTGCTGTACACGCTGCCGGACACCACCAACAACCCTGCCCAGGCAGCGCTCCCGGAGGCGGCAGGCGGAAAGTTCCTCTCCCGCATCATCGACCCCGGAAACGAGGTCACCGACTTCGGATACAGCAACGGGCTGCTGAGCTCGATCCGCTCCGCGACCGTGAACGACTGGCTCCTGGCCCACCCGGACAAAAACGCCGCCGCGGCCGAGGTCCTCACCCAGATCAGCTACGACACCAGCAACCGGGTCACCAGCATCACCCTGCCCGCCCCCGACGGTGTCACGGCGTCGCAACGCCCTCAGAAGACCTACACCTACGCCCGCAACGCCGACGGGTCAGGAACCACCTACGTTGACGCGGCCGGGCTCACACCGCCCACTGCCGCACCCGCAAACGGGCACGCCGCTACCACCAGCTACGACACCGCATGGCGGCGCACCACAAGCTTGTCCGCTACCGGACTCGCGACCTCCACCACCTGGAACGTCCGGGATCAACAAACCTCGAGCACCGATCCCGCCGGGCGGATGTCCACCACGATCTACGACCAGCTCAACCGCCCCACCGACGCCTACGGGCCCGCACCGACCGGGTGCTACGACAGCACCACACTGCGCCCAGTACCCGCCTCCTGCGCGATCACGGTCGCCCACACCTCGACCGCGTACGACGAGGGCATGAAAGGCCTGAACGCCACTTACTACACCAACACCGCCTTCTCCGGCCTGCCCAGCTTCTACTCCACCGGCATCGACGGCATCACCGACGGCATCATCAACCGCAACTGGTCAACCGGCGCCGCGTACAGCGGAGGACCCACCGACAGCTGGACCATGCGGTTGACCGGAACCATCACCTTCCCCACCGCCGGCAACTACATCCTCAACACCTACGCCGACGACCAAGCCAACCTCTACATCGACGACGTTCTCGTCGCCAACGACGCAACCCCCGGCGCTGTCCACTTCGGACCCAACGCCACCATCACCTCGAAGACAGCTGGCGACATCCACCGGATCCGCATCGACTACACCGACCTCACCTCCAGCGCCTGGCTGGCGCTTTACTGGATAGCCCCGGGCGGGTCCCGGGTCCTCGTCCCCGGAACTGCCCTGTCACCCGCCTACGGCCTATCCACGAGCAGCCAGACCGATGACTCGGGACCCACCGGAGTGAGCGGTGTCAGCAACTCGCAGGTGCCCTCGCTGCGCACCGCAACCAGTTACGCCACCCCCTGGCTCGGCATCGCCACATCAACCTCGGTCGACCCGGCAGGCCTCAACCTCACCACAACAAACACGTTCGAGCCCTACGGCACCACCGGATACCTCCGCCAGCTCTCACAGACGCTCCCGGCTGGAAACACGGTGGCAACTAACACGTACTACACCGAAACCGGGGGATACGCCACGCAAGTCAACGGCGGCACAGCCGTATGCGGTCTTGCAGCAACGACCCCTCAGTTTGGGCAGCTGATGACCAGCACCGGAGCAACACCTGCCACCGGGCAGGCGATCGCCACCAACTACGTCTACGACATGATGGGACGCGTGGTCGCCACCAAACGCACGGGTGACGCCAACTGGTCCTGCACCAGTTACGATGCCCGCGGACGGGTGACCCAGCAGACCTACGCAAACACCAGCGGCAATGGGCAACGGACGGCAACATTCGGGTTCACCGATGCGAACGGGGATCCGCTCACCATCTGGGCGGAGGATGACGCCGTCCCCGGATCACCGACCCACGGCCGCATCACCACCGTCTCCGACCTCCTCGGGCGCACCATCTCGTACACGGATGTGTGGGGGACGGTAACTACCTCCAGCTATAACATCCTCAACCAGTTGGTCACCCAGACCTCTACTCCTGCCGGGCAGCCTGGCCAGGGCGAACAGTTCACCTACGATGACGACGGCAAGATCACAACGATCAAGGATCTCGCCGGGAGTGTCCTCGCTCAACCCACCTACACCCTTGGCGAGCTCGCCGAGGTCAACTACCCAACCGGTGCTGGAAACGCCGGCCCCGGTGTCACCGGTGCCTGGACCCGCACTGCAGACGGCGACATCCGATCCCTCAGCTGGGTATTCCCGAGCAACCAGCCCGGCATCACTGACGCAGTGATCCGCTCCCAAGCCGGGCGGATCCTGCAAGACACCACCACCGATGGCGCAACCACAGCTGTCTCCACCTACAGCTACGACGGCGCCGGACGGCTGACGCAGGCAGTGATCCCGAACCACACCCTCGCGTACGGGTTCGCTTCCGCCAGCTGCGGCGCTAACACCTCCGCGGGCAAGAACGGCAATCGGACAAGCCTCACCGACACCTACACGCCCGTCGGCGCAACCACTCCCACGGTGCTCACCAGCTCGTACTGCTACGACAACGGGGACCGGCTCACCGCCACCAACATGCCGGCAATCACCGGCGGGTCACCGATCGCGACCACCAGCCTGTCCACCAGTACCGGCACGCTGGCTTACGACGGCCGCGGGAACACCACCACCCTCGCCGACCAGACCCTGAGCTATGACCAGTCGGACCGGCACATAAGCACAACTACCGGCAACGAGACGATCACCTATGAACGAGATGTGACCGACCGGATCATTTCTCGCACAGTGACCCCGACCACCGGTCCCGCAACCACGGTGCGATACGGGTTCAGCGGCGACGGAGACAGCCCTGACTGGACACTCACCATCAACGGAGGAGTACTCGAGCGCACCGTCGGACTTCTTGGCGGTGTGACAGCATCCCTTCAGCCAGGAGCAGCGGTGTGGTCTCTACCCAACATTCATGGCGATGCCATAGTCGCTACAGACGGAGCCGGCACACGTCTGGGAATGCTAGCGGCCTACGACCCGTTCGGAAACCCTATCGACCCGTCCACGCAGGCAATCGGAACCGGGATAGCCGACGACGCCGTCCCGGCCAATACTCCACAAACCGCTACCTATGGGTGGGAGGGATCAAGCCAAAAGCTCTACGAACACGAAACGACCATCGACACCATCGAGATGGGGGCAAGACAATACGTCGCGGTCCTCGGGCGCTTCCTTTCGGTGGACCCTGTTCACGGCGGCAACACCTGCGCGTACAACTATCCGAACGATCCAATAAACGGCGAAGATCTCAGCGGCAAATACGGCATTGGGGTCCGACTAAGTGATGCAGGTCCTGCCGGAATTCCGGTAACGCCTAAGCAGCTTGTTGCTATCGCATCGAAGAGCCTCACTTACAGCAAAGGACGTCTAATTGCCCGAGCTGCTCCGCGCCCGACGCCCGCGAAAAGTCCATCCTGGGGCGATAAGGTCGCAGCCAACTGGAATAGGACCTGGGCACGTTTCTTCGACAATCCGGAAGGACGAAACTTCCTATCCGGGCTCAAATGGCTGGGCGATAATGGTGGAGCAGCAGGTCAATACTGTGGACTTGTCATTTGCGGCTCTTTTGGCACGTCTGGGATGGGAATCGGACCTGCCGTCGGCGCAGGGTTCACCGGTCAAGTAGGAGTCAGTGGCGGAAAGCTTCACGGACTTGGCTTCACCGTGGGCTGCTCTGGTGCCGCTGGCGCGGGCGTGTACGCCTCATACTCTCGTGATTGGCAAGGAAACTCGTCACCCGAAGTGGGCGCCACCAATGGCGGTGGCGCAAACTGCTCCGGGCAAATCATGTGGTTCTGGTAGGAGAAGTAATGTCCATCGAGTCAATAGTGATGACAATCGCGGGTTTCGGAGCAATCGTGGCCGGGGTCGCGGTCATACTTTTCCGAGACCGCGTCGACTCTAGAAATAAGGCGAACATTGAGCAGAAGCTGGAAGGAGCACTGCCTAATGCGAGCTCGCTATCGACGCCTGCCAGAATGGCCGGGGTTGGAGTAGTAATCGTGATCGCAGGGGTGATCGTTGCATGGAGGGGGTTGGCGGGCTGAGCACGTATGCCCTACCTGAAGTGGTCGTTCTAGAATCTAGGCGCACCCAAAGGCCCTCAGAAGAGAGGGGCGTTGCCACCTCGACGCAACGTGCTCGCAAGAGGCACCGGCCATCGGTCACGCACAGAAGCTCCTCACGGCGGTCCGTACCCCCACATTGCGCTGATCACTTGGTCGACGGTTTCATGCACAGCTTCGGAGCCCACCGCAACACTGCCCCGGTGGTGATCGACGTCCAGAACGGCGCGGGGAGCGCCGATCGGCTCGCATCGCTCCTGCCCCGACACACAGCCATGGACATCCTTTTCAACAACGCGGTCATGCGAGTGGACGCGTGTGACCGCCGCCGTGCGGGTACTCGCCACAGAGCGGCGAAGCGCGAAGCTGTCCTGCGATGATGCTCGACAAGAGATGTAAATGAAATAAAATATAATACAAACCCAGAGGCCGGTACGCGTGGGGAGCGGCTTTGCAACGATGGCATCCTCGATCGCAAGGCGCTTGTGCGTCCGTATGGTCCATCGAGGAGACGGGCTCCCAGCGATGCGGCGGCTGTGGCCGCGGATCGCTATCCTCGACGCATGACCGCCCGGATTGCGAACGTGACGTTCTTCGCCGAGAATCCTACCGAGCTGGCGCGCTTCTGGAGCGCCGTGATGGGCTACCCGGAACCCACCGGCTGGGACCCGGAGGATGTGGCAGAGCTCAAAGCCTCCGGGATGACCGACGAGGAGATCGCGGATCGCGCCGAAGCGTGGGATCAGAACCCGGCGCATCAACGGTTCTACTTCAGCCGGTACCGGCGCGAGCGACGGCAGCGCAACCGCGTGCACCTCGACATCACGCCGTTCGACGACCGCCGCGCCTCGCGTGAGGAGCTCGAAGCGGAGCGCGACCGCCTGATCGCGCTGGGCGCCACCGAGGAGAAGACCCTCCTGGGGTACTGGGGCCCCTACGAGGAGTTCGTGATCATGATGCGCGACCCGGAGGGCAACGAGTTCTGCCTGCAGTAGCTCCGCGTCGGTCGCCTAGGATCTAAGCGGAGCTAGATCCGCTTACGGCGGAGGATGAGACGACAGCGTCCATCCGGCAAGGAGGACACCGTGGCTCGACCCCTGAGGGCCGATGCGCAGGCCAATCACGAACGACTGCTGGAGGTCGCCGCGGCGGCCTTCGCGCGGGAGGGCACGGACGCCTCGCTGAAGGCGATCGCCGCGGAAGCGGGCGTGGGGATCGGCACGCTGTACCGTCGCTTCCCCACGCGCGAGGACCTGATCGAGGCCGTGTACCGCAGTGAGAACGCTCGGCTGGCCGCAGCAGCCGAAGAGCTGCTGGAACAGCAACCGCCGATCGATGCGCTGCGGGCGTGGATGGAGCGCTTCGTCGACTACATGCTCACGAAACAGGGGATGTCGGACGCCCTCCCGATGATCCTCGCCGCTCGCGACGGGCTGAGGGCGCAGAGCCGGGAGGCCCTCGAGGGTGCGGTGAGCGCGCTCGTCGACGCCGGCCGGCGAGGCGGTGTGCTCCGTCCTGACATCGTTCCCCACGATGTGCTGATGGCGCTCGGCGGCATCACCCTCATCGCGGAGCACGAGCGTCAGCGTGAACTCGCCTCGCGCCTCGTCTCCCTCCTAATCGACGGGCTGGTGGCGCAGCGACCCTGACTCGTTTTGCTCCGTATACGGAGTCGGCTCCGCTTGTGTTACATTAACCGGAGTCGGCTCCGCATGCCGTCAGTCAGGAGAGGAAGATGTCGAACGCACTCACAGGGACAGTCGCGCTGGTCACCGGCGCAAGCAGCGGTATCGGCGCCGCTACGGCTCGCAAGCTCGCCGCCGAGGGTGCCGCGGTCGTGCTCGTCGCGCGACGAGGCGAGCGCCTGGATCAGGTGGTCGAGCAGATCGAGTCGAACGGTGGTGTGGCGAGAGCGGTCGTCGCGGACATCACCAGTCGCGCGGGAGCAGACAGCGCCGTGGAGCAGGCGGTCGCAGCGTTCGGGCGGCTGGATGTGCTCGTCAACAACGCCGGTGCGATGCTCGTCGGGCCGTTCGCGGATGCGCCGGAAGGCGAGTGGGAGCGGATGGTCGACGTCAACATCCGCGGGCTCCTGTACATGTCGCGAGCGGCATTACCCCATCTGGTGAAGGCGGCCTCCGATGCACCGCGGCGAACCGCGGATCTCGTGAACATCAGCTCCTCGGCCGGGCGCGTCGCCCGTCCGGGGACGGCGGTCTACAACCTCACCAAGTTCGGCGTCAACGGTTTCACCGAAGCCCTTCGGCAGGAGATGCAGGCACAGCGGGTCCGCGTCAGTGTCGTCGAGCCCGGGAACGTCGACACCGAACTCGCATCACATACGCGAGAGGAACTCCGGGCCGGTGTCGAGGCGCAGACCGGCGCCATCGAACGGCTGAAGCCGGAGGACATCGCGGACGCCGTGGCGTACATCGTGACGAGCGACCGGCGCGTGGCCGTCAACGAGGTCTTCGTCCGCGCGGCCGATCAGAGCTGGTGAGCTGAGAGCCGAGCTGCGCCTACGGGCGCACCGGCGTGGCTGCGTCGTTTCCGACGACGGTGCGCCAGGGGCGGGCGGTCCAGGATCTGACGACGCCCTCCGTGACGTACGGATCGATGGCGGCGAAGGAACGCGCGGTCTCGAGCGCGTCCTCGCCGGTGAAGATCAGGAGGCCGGTGAACGGGCCGTCCCCGGCAGCGCCTCCGAGCACGAGCTCCCCGCGCTCGACGGCAGCCCACGCTGCCGTGAGATGGGCCGAGCGGTGCGCCTCCCGAGCGGTCAGATAGTCGTCGCCGTAGGTGTACTCGAGCACGGCATGCATGCGTCTCTTCCTCTCTGCTCACGGTCGGCTGCTGCGATCGAGCCTATCGAGGTGGCGTCGCAGAGAAACGAATCAGGAGCCGTTCCGGCGGCCGCCGACGTACGCGGTCACGCGGATGGAGATCAGCACGTCGGGGATCACGGCGCCGAGTTTCGCCGCATACCGAGCGGGCGGCTCGCTCGGGAACCATGATCGGTACTCCTCGTTCATCCCGGCGAAGTCGGCCGGGTCGCTGAGGAGGATCCCGACTTCGACGACGTCGTCCAAAGTGGCATCCGCGGCCGCGAGAACAGCGCGACAATTCGCGAGTGCCTGGCGCGTCTGCTCCTGGATCGTGGGGCCGGCGGGTCTCCCCGTGTTCACGTCGACCCCCACCAGGCCCGAGATATGGATGAAGTCCCCCGCCTTCACGCCTTGGCTGTAGAACGGGGAGCTCGGTGCATCCGGGATGCTGATCACTTCGCGCATGGGCTCACTATGGCTCGTGGTGTCCGCGGTGGCCAGGGGGAGTCGAGCGCCCCGGCGGGATGGCCGGGGCGCTCGTCTCGGACGGGCGGTCGCCCTACTTCAGCGGGCCATAGAGCGGCGCGGTCGCCCGCGCGTGCGTCGCCTGCTCGAACGCGTAGGCCAGGCCGATGATGCCGCTCTCGTCGTAGTCGCGCCCGAGGAACTCGAGGTTGACGTTGGCGCCGACGACGGGGTTCGTTCCGTCGGTGGCGACGGCCTGCCCCATCGGCACCGTGATGGCGGGCATCCCGGTGTTGGGGCTGAGACGCATGTTCGTGCTGATGGTGCTGTACGGGGATCCGCTCGGATACACCAGCGAGTCCAGCGCATTGTCGTTCATCAGCTGCGTCACGGTCGCGTTGCCGGTGGCGATCGCCGCCGTGTGCGTTCCGCTCGGGCCCGCCCACGCCTGGTACTGCGCGTCGGTCACGTTGTTGCGCGAGGTGTAGATGCTGTTGCGGGAGGTGACGTTGCGCCCGCTGGCCAGGATGTCGTCGATCGACCGCGCGGTGACGTTCGGGGCCAGGTGGTTCTGGATGTAGATGTTCAGGTCGTGCTTGAACTCGTTGGTGCTGCCGCTTCCCTCGTTCAGCGTCGCCGTGAAGGCGGCGGGAACGGTGGTGATCTCGACGACCGTCGCCCCCTTCGCCTCCAGCTTCGCCTTCGCGTCCGCCCACAGTCGGAGGACCGTCGCATTGCTGCCGAGCATGGAGGTGACGATGCCGATCCGCTTGCCCTTCAGCGCCGTCGGGTCGAGAGCTGCGGTGTACGAGTCGGGGACGTGGCCCTGCTGCTCCGCCGTGATCGGGTCGGCTGCATCCACTCCGGTGACGGCGTCGAGCGCGACCGCCGCGTCGGTGACGCCGCGGGCGATCGGGCCGCCGGTGTCCTGGGTGAGGGCGAGCGGGATGATGCCGTCGCGGCTGGTGAGGCCGACGGTGGGGCGGATGCCGACCAGCGAGTTGTAGGTCGACGGCACACGGATCGAGCCTCCCGTGTCGGTGCCGAAGCCGATGCCCGCCAGGTTCGCCGCGATGGCCGCGCCCGTCCCGCCGCTGGAGCCTCCGGCGGTCTTGGTGGTGTTAAGGGGGCTGGCGACGAGCAGCGTCTTGCCCGGGTCCTGGAACGAGGAGAACTCGGAGACGAACCCGTACGCGAACTCGTCCAGGCTGGCCTTCGCGAGGATGACGGCCCCCGCCGCGCGGAGGTTCTTCACCATGGTCGCGTCGTCGCTCGTCTGGTTGGCGTCCCAGCAGCCGCATCCACCGGTCGTGGGCATGTCGGCGGTGTCGTAGTTGTCCTTGACGGCGATCGGGACTCCCAGCAGCATGCTCGTCATCCCCTTCTGCGCGCGGGTGGCGTCGGCCTGCGCCGCGATCGTCAGCGCCTGGGCGTTCGTCGAGATGATCGAGTTGAGCGCGCGGCCGCCGGCCCCCGGGTCGACCACGGTCCGGTCGAGCGCGGCGATCCGGTCGAGGTACTCCTGCGTGATCTTCACGGACGTGGTGACGCCGGCGTTCATGGCGGCCTGCATGTCCAGAGCGGAGGCCTCGACCAGCTCGAACGGTCCGTCGTCGTAGATCATCCGCTGCGACAGGGCGACGACGTCCTTGACGGTGATGACGCCGTCCGTGTCGGAGTCGGCAGCCGCGACGGTGGACCAGCCCGCCGATGCAGGGGTGGCGCCCAGGTGATCGGTCAGCACGTCGAGGTCGGCCTTCGTGACCTGCTTGTCCCCGGTCAGGTCGAGAGCCGTGTAGTACGGCGCGAGGAACGGCTCGGCGGCGCTCGCCGCGGGGGCGGCTGCGGCGGGAGCGACGACGGCGCCGGTGGCGACGAGAGCGGCAAGCGCTGCGACCGCGCCGACGGTGGTCGTGGCGCGGCGGGCAGTTGTTCGGGTGTGCATGGCGGTGGCGCTCCTCTGGGCGGGTCGGCGGGCGGTCATCGGGCTTCTCCTGCACGGCGGCGGCGGACTGCGATCAGGACGACGGCCGCGCCGAGCACGACCAGCACGGCGCCGGCGATCAGGTACGGAGCGACATCGGAGCCGGTCGAGGCCAGGTCATCATCGGAGGTGGATGCGGACGAGCTCGTCGCCGCGCCCGAGCCGGAGCCCGTGCCGGACGACGACCCGGTCGACGGACCGCTGCCGGTGGGCGGGCCGGGGACCGAGGCAGGGGAGACCACGACGGCCGGGCTCGCGGCGGCGTTCGACAGCGGCGTCACGGCCGAAGCGGGATCCACCAGCGAGAGCGAGCGGAGCGTGAACGCCGTCGAGCCCGCGGCCTTCGCGGTGAACGTCAGGGTGTACGCGATGGTGCCGGAAAGCGCGGGGGAGGTGCCGAGCCGCGTGTAGATGACGTCCACGGTGCCGGAGGAGGTGGTGACGGCGTCGTATCCTCCGGCGGGCACGACCGCGCTGCCGTCGACATACGCCACGACGGCCGGGTCGAATGCGAGCACCGATTCGTAGCCGAAGACGTCGGTCGCGCCGGTCAGGGTCACGGTCACGGTGAACGAGTCGCCGGCGGTGACGGCGGACGGCGCGGAGACCGTGGTGCCGGTCACCGCGGGCGCCGCGACAGCGGGCGCCGCTGCGCCGACCGCGAGGCCGAGGCCGGCGAGCGCGGCCGCCGCGGCGGCGAGGAGGCGCACGAGTCGCCTGGGGGTGTGATGCATCGGGTAGTGCCTTCCTGAGCGGGCGAGGGGGCTCGCGGGCGGGTGGGGTCGCCGATGCGACCGCCGTCAGCGGCAGGAAGGGGAGACTCGCGGCGTCGAGGAGCACGACCGGCGAACGGTCCAGTACCGGCCCCGGGGGTGGGCCGGCGGCTGAGAGAGCGGCGCCATCGACAGGGTCGACGCTAGGGGGCCGCTGTTTCGCGGAGCGGGCGAACGTGTTTCTGAACGATTACACAGACTGGGACTCGTGCACGGCGTTGGCCCCGGACGGGAGCAACCGGCCGGCGAGATAGTCGTCGAGCGTCTTCCGGCGCTCGCGGAGGCGATGCTCCTGCCGGAGGAGGTCGTCGCGGACCGCCATCACGCGGGCGAGGAGATCCTCGGGCGGGGAGGACGTGCCGCCCTCGGCGACGCACGGGATGATGTCGCGAAGCAGCCGAGACGGGAGGCCGACGGCGAAGAGGTCCTGGACGAACAGCACGACGTCCACGGTCTGCGGGCCGTAGTCCCGGTAGCCGTTCGGGAGCCGGCGACTGCGGATGAGACCCTGCTGCTCGTAGTAGCGCAGGGCTCGCGTGCTGACACCGGTCTTCGCGCTCAACTCGCCGATCCGCACCATCCACCTCCGCTTTACCTTGACATTGACGTCAATGTTTAGGTTAGCCCTCATGACATCACTGACGCAGCTGAAGGATCGCCATGCCCTGGTCACGGGCGGCTCGACCGGGATCGGCGCGGCCATCGCCGCGGAGCTCGCACGCAACGGAACCCACCTGGTCCTCGTCGCCCGGGATGCGCGTCAGCTCGAGGTCACGGCCGCCGACCTGCAGACGCGGTTCGGCGTCGCCGTGCTGACGATCGCCGTCGACCTCGCCGAGCCGGGAGCGGTCGCCCACGTACTCGAGGCCGTCGAAGACGCCGGCATCGAGATCGAGCTCCTGGTCAACAGCGCGGGGATGAGCTCGCGGGGGTTCGTGGCGGACTCGGATCCCGTGGTCCTCCGCCGCCTCGTCGAGCTCAACGTCGGTGCGCTGACCGAACTCACCGCATCCGTCGTTGCCGGAATGGTGGAGCGCGGGCGCGGCGCGATCGTGAACGTCGCCAGCACGGGCGCCTACGCTCCCGCGCCCGTCCTGGCCGCATACGCCGCATCGAAGGCCTACGTCCTCTCGTTCACCCAGGCGCTGTGGGCGGAGACGAGGGATGCCGGGGTGCGGGTGGTCGCCGTCAGCCCGGGGCCGACACGGACCCCGATGAACTCCTCGCAGAGGAAGGGGATGCGTCAGCCCGCCCAGGTGGCGCGCACCGTCCTGCGGGCGCTGGAGGGCGCGGGCCCGGCGGTAGTGGATGGCGCCGCGAACGCCGTGACCGTTGCGGCAATCCGGCTGCTTCCTGCCCGTGTCATCACGGCCATCGCCCGACGCGCGATGGGCGCCTAGCCGAGTCCCGCGCTCTACTGCTCTTCCGTGAGGAGCCGGAGTCCGGCGGCAAGCGCGGCACGTTGGCTCTCGTCGAGGGGTGCGAAGAGATCCTCGAGCACGTCCGCGGCGACGCGGTGCCCCGCGCGCAGCGCATCCCTCCCGGCTTCCGTGAGCGAGTGCTCGATGCGTCGCCCGCGGCCGGCGGTGCGCGAGATGAGACCCCGTTCGACCAGGCGGTTCGCCAGAGTGCCGAACGCCTGATCGCTCTGGAAGGTCGTCACCGCGAGGTCGTGGCCGGACGCGCCGGGCATCCGTTCGATGGCTCGCAGCGCGTCCCACTGCACCAGGCTCACGCCGACGTCGCGCAGGGCGGCGTCCATCGTCCGGTGGTTGCGGTACTGCGCGCGCTTGATCGCGAGGCCGAGCTGTTCCAGATCCGTGGTCACGGTGCTACTGTATCAACATTCGTAGATAAACATGTTTAGATAGGCGCATCATGAACCCCTCACTTCCCGAAGATCTGCCCACCCTCCAGGCCGGCGACCCGAGCGGCCGCACCGCGTTGGTGCTCCACGGTGGCGGCGGCCCGCAGACCGTCGCCCCGATCGTCGGCCATCTCGGCGCCACCATGCACGCCTCTGCGCCGACCCATCCGGGCTGGGAGGGAACCGCCCGCCCGGAGGACATCGCGTCGATCCGCGACCTCGCCTCCGCGTACCTGGCGCGTCTCCTCGATGACGGCGAGCACGGCGTCGTCCTGATCGGATCGTCGATCGGCGGGTGGATCGCCCTCGAGATGGCCGTTCAGGCCGCGGCCGACGAACGCTATGCCGGAGTGATCGGCGCGGTGATCGACATCGACGGCGTCGGCGCGGTCGTCGAGGGGGAGCCGGTCGCCGACTTCTTCGCCCTCGACGCCCGCGGGCTGGCCGAGGCCGCGTGGCACGACCCGGACCGCGGATACCGCGACCCGGCCCAGCTCACGGACGAGCAGCGTGCCGTGCAGCTGTCCAACGGCCGGACCATGGCCGCCGTCGCCGGGGTGAGCATGAGCGACCCGACGCTCCTCGATCGGCTCGCGACGATCGACGTTCCGACCCTCGTCGTGTTCGGCGAGAGCGACGGCATCGTCACACCCGCCTACGGCCGTGCGGTCGCCGCCGCGATCCCCGGTGCGGAGTTCGCCGAAGTGCCCGCCGCCGGGCACCTCCCGCACCTCGAGGCGCCGGATGCGACCTGGGCCGTCATCGACCCGTTCCTCGCCCGCGCACGGTGAGACCAGCGATGGTGAGACCGGCGCGAGGGGGAGCCCCGCGCGACGGCAGAGCGCGGCCTAGCCGAGCGCGAGCAGCCAGCGGTTGCCGGTCCCGTCGAGAGTGTCGTGCTCGAAGCGGTCCACGAGCATGGTCACCAGCGCCAGGCCGCGGCCCGATTCGGCGAGGTCCTCCGCCTCCGGCATGGCCGGATCGACCACATCCACATCGGCGGGAGGGGCGTCATCCGTGATGATCGCCTCCAGGCCACCGGTCGTGGTCCGGATGACGAGCTCGACGCGGACCGGACGGTCGTCCTCGCTGTGCGTGACGACGTTCGTCACCACCTCGACGACGGCCAGCTCGAACGCCCCGCGGACCTGCGCGGGGAGGTCCGGCCGCTGCTCCGCGAGCCGCTCGAAGCTCTCGTGGACGCGACCGATCGTCTCCAGGTCGGCCGGCGCCCGGAACGCATCCCGGAACGGCTCAGTCACGGTAGGCGTCGTCCGGCGACGGGTAGACGCGCAGGATGCGGTCGAGGTTGGTCAGCTGCAGCACGCTGGTGACCTGCTCGGTCGCAGCGGCGAGCCGCAGATCGCCACCGGCCGTGCGGGCGGTCTTCAGGCCGCTGATGAGAGCGCCCAGGCCGGAGGAGTCGATGAACTCGACGGCGCTGAGATCGACGGCGACGCGCGCGCTGCCCTCGTCCACGACGCTCTGAACGGCGCGCCGGAGGTCCGGGGCGCTGACGAGGTTGATCCGCCCCTCCACCGCGAGGACGGCGACGCCGTCGTCGCGGAGTGTCGTCGTGATGTTCATCGTGGGGGGTTCTCCTTCCTCGCCGCGTGAGCGGCGGGGCCTCGGTACAGGGCGGCGCGGGGGATGATGCTGAGCACGACCAGGTCGTAGACGACCCACACCGTGTTGACCAGTGTCCCGACGCCGTCGGCCGTCCCCGCGATGACGCGCAGGATTCCGATGATCGCGGCGATGACGAGCAGTGCCATCGCGGTCAGCTGCGGCCAGATCTCGCGCCATGGGATGGGCGCACGGCCGTTGCGCTCCTTCGGCGTCACGACGAAGCCGAGGGGGCGCTTGAACCAGACGTTGGCCGCGGAGGTCCAGCACGCCTTGATCCACAGCGGGAACAGGGCGAGCGCGTACTGCTGGCCGCGCCACGTGCGGATGCCGTGCGCGCCGATCAGGAACATCAGCTGGCTCAGCACGAAGTACGGGATGAAGCGGGCGAAGAAGTCGACGCTCCAGGCGGTCACCGGCATGACGCCCGCCAGCAGGTAGATCGCGGGGGCCGCCAGGTAGACGATCGCGGCGAAGCCGGCCAGGTAGCTCCACATCGTCGCGAAGTACATGAGCCGCTGCCCGGCGTCGAGTCCGCGCTTGAGGAGCGGATTGTCCTTGAGCATGACCTGGAGCGTTCCCTGCGCCCAGCGCAGGCGCTGCTTCAGCATCGTCCCGAGGTCTTCCGGGGCGAGCCCGGTCGCGAGCAGCTCGTGGTGGTAGACGCTGCGCCAGCCGTTGGCGTGCAGCTGCATCGCCGTCGCCATGTCCTCGGTGACGGAGATCGTCGCCATCGGCATGACCGGTTGCGCCTGGTCCGGACGGTCGACGGCGAGGGCCTCGGTGATGCTCTGCACCGACTCGATGGCCCCGAGGGGCGACCAGTCGCGCTCCGCCAGGCGGTCGAGGGCGACCTCGTCGACGACGAACGCCGGCAGCTCGGAGTCGGCCTGGACGGGCAGCTGCGCGATCGCCGCGAGGTCCGCCTCGACCGAGGTCAGGTGGCCGCGCACGGCGGCGCGCGAGACCGCATCCACCTGCTCCCGGAGCCGGAAGGTCACCTCGCCGACGCTCTGTCCGGCGCGCAGGCTCTCGCTCGCCTCGTGCACGTGTCCGCGCAGCTCGCCGACGAGGGCGGCCGCTTCCGGGTCGAGGTGGGAGGCGCGCTCGGTCTTGGTGAGCATCCGCTCGGCGGCGCGCAGGGAGGTGCGCACGGTCCGCTCGACGTCCCGGACGTAGCCGGAGATGCCGAGCTGCATCAGGGCATCGCGGCGCAGCACGGCGTTGGACCCGCAGAAGAAGGCCGCGTTCCAGCCGTCCTTGCCCTGCTGGATGGGTCCGTAGAACAGGGGCGCCTGGTTGCCGAGCAGGTCGGCGTCGTCGACGTTCGAGAAGTACTGGGGCGTCTGCACCAGCGCGACCTTCGGGTCGGCGAAGTGGCCGAGCGTCCGCTCGAGGATCTCCGGCTCGGGGATCTGGTCGGCGTCGAGGATGAGCAGGAACTCGCCGTCCGTCTGGAGCAGGGCGTTGTTGAGGTTGCCGGCCTTGGCGTGCCGGGGCTTGTCGGTCCAGTCCTCGGTGCGCGTGATGTAGCCGACACCCTCCCGGGCGGCGGCGGCGCGCATCTCGGGCCGGTCGCCGTCGTCCAGCACCCAGGTTGTGTGCGGGTACGGGATGCGCCGGGCCGCCGCCGCCGTCGTCATCACCAGGTCGACCGGCTCGTCGTAGGTCGTGATGAACACGTCGACGGTGCCGGCGGCCGGGGCGTCCGGACCGTTGCGGATGCGGATGCGCCACATCGTGAGGGCGAAGAAGAAGGTGTCGACCAGGCTGTACGTCTCGGCGATGACGAGGGGGACGGCGATCCACCACGCCTCCCAGTTGACCGACGCGAGCCACCGCCAGACCACGTAGTTCACGCCCGCGAGGACGGCGAGCAGCGCGACGACGCGCAGCAGCACGGGCCTCACCGGTCGCTCCGTCGCACGACCACGGCCGTCATGTCGTCGATCGGGATGCCTTGCCGGGCAGCGCTGAGGATGCGGGACACCGCACCCGCCGCTGTCGCCGATCCGCGCACGATGGCCTCCAACCGGGTCAGGGCGTGGTCGCCGCCGAGCGCATCGAGGATGCCATCGCTGACGCACAGGAGGGCGTCGCGCGGGCCGAGCTGGATGCGTCCGGGCGTCCGCGGCTCGAACACCGGCAGACCGAGCGGCAGGGATCCGGCGGGAAGCCGCTCGAACCGCCCGGTGTGCCGCACGATGATCGCCAGCCCATGACCGGCGTCGAGGTAGTCGATGGTTCCGTCCGGATGCACGCGGGCGTGGAACAGGGTGACGAACGTCGCCAGCTGGTCGAGGTCCTCCTCGACGACGCGCGAGGCCGCCTCGACGGACGCCTGAAGGTCGGCGAGGTCCATCGCGCTGCGGAGAGCGGTGCGCACGGAGGCGGCGACGATCGCGGCGGCCATTCCCTTGCCCATGACGTCGGCGACCGAGACGCAGAAGTCGTCGTCGACGTCGTACCAGTCGTAGAAGTCGCCGGAGACGCCGCGGGACGGCTCGCACGCGGCAGCGACGTCGAAGCCGGGAGCGCGCGGCTGGCGCCGGGGGAGGAGCCCCTTCTGGGCGATGGCCGCACGGTCCAGTTCGTCGTCGCGGTCGAGCTCGGCCTGCACCCAGTCCGCCAGGTCGCGCAGCACGCGCTCCTGCTCCGGGCTCAGCTCGCGGGGGACGGTGTCCAGCACGCACAGCGTGCCGACGGCGTCGCCGCCGGGGGCGTGAAGCGGCTCGCCCGCATAGAAGCGGAGGTGGGGGTCGCCGAGGACGAACGGGTTCTCACTGAACCGCTCGTCGACGGAGGCATCGCTCACGATGAGGGCGGCATCCTGCCGCACGGTGACATCGCAGAACGCGCCTTCACGCGGCGCCTCGGTGGTGAGGCCCAGCTGCGACTTGCGCCACTGGCGGTTCTGGTCGATGAGCGTGATGCTCACCATGGGCACGTCGAAGAGCTGCTGGGCCAACCGCGTGATGCGATCGAACCGTGCCTCCGGCCCCGAATCGAGGATGCCGAGGCCCGCGAGCGCCCGCTGTCGCCGGAACTCCGCCTGCTGTACCGAGTCCGCGTCGACGACCATGCCCCCATCGTACCGAGCGGTCTACCCCGCGCCAGGCCTGCGGCCGAAGTCGATCGATGTCCGACTTCGGCCGCGGGCCGATCGGCTCAGGCCGTCCAGCCGCCGTCGATCGTCACCGCGGAGCCGGTCATGTAACCCGCGGCGTCGGACGCGATCCACGACACCAGCTCGCCGACGTCGGAGCTGTGGCCGAAGCGGCCGAACGCGGTGAAACCGGCGAGGTAGTCGCCGGCCTCGCCCGAGGCCGGGTTGCCGTCGGTGTCGATCGGGCCCGGCTGGACCACATTGGCGGTGATGCCGCGCGCGGCGAGGTCGCGCGCGAGCCCCTTGGTGAAGCCGACCATCGCGGCCTTCGTGAGCCCGTAGACCGCACCGCCGGTGAAGGGGATCCGCTCGGCGTTGACGCTGCCGATCGTGATGATGCGCCCGCCGTCGGGAAGGCTCTCGAGCGCCGCCTGCGTCGTGTACACGGTGCCGCGCACGTTGAGGTCGATGGTGTGCTCGATGTGCTCGTCCGGCGTCTCGGTGAACGGCTCGAACCATCCGCCTCCCGCGTTGTTGACCAGGATGTCCAGGCCGCCCAGCGCCTGGACGGCGTCGCGGACGCCCTCCCGGGCCGCCGCGGCGTCTCCGTTGTTCGCACGGATGGCGACAGCTGTGCCCCCCGCAGCGGTGATCTCATCGACCAGAGCCGTCGCGCGCTCGGGCGACGACCAATAGGTGATCGCGACCTCGGCCCCGTGGGCGGCGAGCGAGCGGGCGATGCCGGCGCCGATGCCGCGGGAGCCCCCGGTGACGAGGGCTCGCTTGCCGGCGAGGGTGAGGGGCGTGGTCGGTGCTGCGGTGGTGGATGCGGTGCTCATGATGTCCTCCGGTTCTCTGTCCTGGATTCTGTTCCAGTTGGTACAGAAAACCACGGGCTTGCCCGAGTATTCCATCTGAGCGATAATTTTTTCCAGATCAGTACAGAAAGGGGTCGCAGATGACGGTGACGCGCGGGCGCCCCCGGGGATTCGACACCGATGACGCGCTCGACCGCGCGATCGAGGTGTTCTGGCGCCAGGGGTATGAGGGGACGACGCTCGACGATCTGACGGACGCCATGGGCATCAAACGGCCCAGCCTCTATGCGGCCTTCGGCAACAAGGAGGCCACGTTCCGTCGCGCGGTCGAGCGCTACTCAGCGGTGGACATGGCGTATGTCTCCGAGGCGCTGGCCCAGCCGACGGCACGGGCCGTCGCCGAGCACTACCTCCGCAGCAACGTCGTGGCGATCACCCGGCCCGGCAAGCCGGCGGGGTGCCTCTCGGTGCAGGGCGGCCTCGCGGGCAGTCCGGAGGACGAGCGGATCGTGCGCTTCCTCGCCGACAGCAGGGCAGCAGGCGAGCGGAGGTTCGCCGAGCGTTTCCGGCGCGCGCGGTCGGAGGGCGACCTTCCGCCGGGGGAGAGCCCGACCGAGCTCGCGCGCTACCTCTCGACCGTGAGCGCCGGCCTCGCGGTGCAGGCCGCCGCCGGCGCATCCCGCCGCGCGCTGATGGCGGTCGCGGAGCGCGCGCTCCGGGCCTTTCCTGGAGGCTCGGCGTAACGTCGCCGCTTAGGGTTTGACTTAATTTAAGCTCTTGACAAAGGGGCACGGTCCTCGCGATGCTACGTGCGACGGAACGACCAGACGTTCCGCGTACCGATCAAGGAGGATCGTGAAACGATACGTAGTGGCCGCGCTGGTGACAGCCGCGGCCGTGGCGGCGACAGCCGTCCTGCCCGTCACCGCGGCCAACGCCGCGGCTCTCACCGCCACCGACTTCCTGAAGGCCAACGGGAACGTCCTGAAGAAGGCGTCGGGGACCGGATCCACCGTCAACCTCCGCGGAACGAACATCGGCGGCTGGCTCACGCAGGAGGACTGGATGTCCCCGCTCGGCGAGTTCGCGGCCGACCGGACCGGATGGACCGTGACCGCGTCGGCCGGCACCGCCGCGAACGCCCTGGACGGCTCCGGCACCAGCCGCTGGACGACCGGGGCCAACCAGGCCGGCGGGGAGTGGATCCGGCTCGACCTGGGCGCCAACACGCTCTTCAACCGGCTCACCGTCGACAACACGGCCAACGCCGGCCAGTGGCCGCGCGCCCTGAACATCGAGACGTCCACCAACGGCACCACCTGGACGAGCGTCGCGACCCAGGCGGGGACGGACGGCCTGACCACCGTCAAGTTCACTCCGCAGGTCGCCCGGTACGTGCGCGCCACTCAGACCGGCACGGCGGCGACGCCGTGGTCGGTCGGGGAGATCAACCTCTACAGCGACCCGGTGCTCTTCAACGGCACGCACACCGCCACCGCCTCCGCGAGCGCGCCCGGTACCAACGCCCAGATGGTCCTCGACGGAAACACCTCGACGGTGTGGCAGACGGGAGCCGCTCAGGCGCCCGGCCAGAGCCTCACCATCGACCTCGGCCGCAACGTCGACATGGACAAGGTGCTCTTCGACGCCGGCGCGGCCACGGCCAACGACTACCCGCGCATCTACGACGTGTTCACGTCCTACGACAACACCACCTGGACCCAGGTGGCGAGTGGATACGGCTCGAACCGGGTCACGCAGGCGGACTTCCAGGGCAGCAAGAACGGGCGCTACCTCCGGATCGTCTCGAACGGGACGTCCACGCAGTGGTGGTCGGTCGCGGAGGTCGCGATCTCGAGCGGCACCTCCCTCGACCGCGGCGGCTGGTCCGTCGTCTCGTCGGTCGGAGCGACCCCGGCCGCCATGCTCGACGGCAACACCGGGACCCGCTGGGCGACCGGGGCGGCCCAGGCGCCCGGGCAGACCGTGACCGTCGACATGGGCGCACTCGTCACGCTCAACAACGTGACGACGGACACGGCGAAGAACACCACCGATGAGGACGACTGGATGCGCGGCTACAGCCTCCAGCTGTCGCGAGACGGCTCCACCTGGAGCACCGTGGCCTCCGGCGTCGGAACGCGGAAGGCCACCACGATCGGGTTCACGGCCCAGGCCGCGCGCTACGTGCGCCTGACGCAGACCGGATCGGCGGGCAACTGGTGGTCGATCGGCGAGCTCACGGCGGGCCTCTACAACGACGACTACTCGCTGACGAACACGATGACCTCGCGGTTCGGCACGGCGACGACGGCCTCGGTGGTCGGCACGCATCAGGACACCTGGTTCACCGCGACCGACCTGGACAACATCCAGGCCACCGGGATGAACTTCATCCGCGTGCCCATCGGCTGGAACGTGTTCCTCAACCTCGACGGCACGTGGAAGTCGAACCCGTGGACGAAGATCGACTGGGTCGTCAGCCAGGCCGCCTCCCGTGGCATCTACACGCTCATCGACCTGCACACGGTGCCGGGCGGAGGCTGCCCGTGGGGCTCCTGCGGCCGCATCGGTCCGAACCCGAACGGGTTCTGGGGCAGTGCCACCTACCAGAACTGGGTCGAGGACATCTGGAAGAAGATCGCGACGCGCTACAACGGCAACCCCGCCGTCGCGGGATACGACCTCATCAACGAGCCGCTGATCGACTACGGCGAGGACACGGACGACGTGGCCCAGAAGAGCGCGTACTACGACCGCCTCTACGACGCCGTCCGGGCGATCGACGCCGACCACACGATCTTCCTCGGGGCGTTCTTCGGCCTCGACAAGATCGCGCCGCCGTCGACGTACGGCTGGACCAACGTCGCGTACGAGTACCACCCGTACGACATGCCGAACTCGAAGGACTGGACGGCGCAGAACCAGCTCGTGACGAACGAGCTGGGCGGCCTCGCGGCCAAGCTCTCCGACCCCGGGGTTCCGATCCTCTACGGCGAGTACTCGCTGTACTACAACGACGATGTCTGGGCCCGGTTCATGGCCGGTCTGAACGCGTCGAGCGTCTCGTGGTCGAACTGGTCGTACAAGGTCAAAGGCTCTGCCGACGACGGCTTCGCCTACTGGGGTCTCTACTACGACAACCGCAAGCCGGTCCCGGTGATCAACAGCGACGACGCCGCCACGTTCCAGTCGAAGCTGGCCCAGTTCGGAACGTCGAACTTCACCCAGAACACCCGGTTCGTCGGCACGATCGCCAAGTACGCGGGTGGCCTGTCCACCTTCTCGCCGACGGCGATCAGCCACACCGGCTGGACGGCGACCGCCTCCACGACCGCGGCGGGCTCGTCCGCGGCCTCCGGGATCGACGGCGCCAACGGCACCTCGTGGCAGAGCGGGCAGGCGATGGCCGGCGGTGAGTGGTACCGGATCGACATGGGCGCGAACCGCACGGTCGCCATGGTGACCGTGCAGACCGCGAGCGGTTCGAAGTGGGACTACCCGCGCGGCTTCACGGTGGAGACGTCTCTCGACGGCTCCACCTGGTCGACCGCCGCCACCGGAATCGCGTACGGCTGGAAGCGGCCGATCTCGATCGCCCCGACCACCGCGCGCTACATCCGGATCACCCAGACCGGCGTCGCGCCGCAGTGGTGGACCATCGACGAGGTGACCGTCTACTCGTCGTACTGAGAACACGGGGACAAGAGGCCGGCCTGCGGGCCGGCCTCTTGCATCCCTGCTGATCCATGCCTTATTCTAAGACCTAGAGAAAGAACGAAGGAGTTCCATGACTCTCACCGACCCGAGCGGCCTCCCGGTCGACTTCCCCCCGGACTTCCTCTGGGGCGTCGCCACCGCGGCCTATCAGATCGAGGGCGCAGCGGCCGAGGGCGGACGCGGCCCGAGCATCTGGGACACCTTCAGCCACACGCCCGGCCTCACACATCGCGGGGACACGGGTGACATCGCCTGCGACCACTATCACCGGCTCGGCGCCGACCTCGACCTGATCGCGTCGCTCGGCCTCACCGCGTACCGGTTCTCGCTCTCCTGGTCGCGACTCCAGCCGAGCGGGCGCGGCCCGCTCAACCCGGAGGGCGTCGCCTTCTACCGGCGGATGCTGACGGGGCTCGCCGAGCGCGGCATCGGGCCCTTCGTGACCCTCTACCACTGGGATCTGCCGCAGCCGCTGGAGGATCTCGGCGGCTGGCCGGAGCGGGAGACCGCGCTGCGCTTCGAGGAGTTCACCGCCCGCGTCGCCGACGCGCTTGGCGATCTCGCGCAGGACTGGATCACCCTCAACGAGCCGTGGTGCTCCGCCTTCCTCGGTTACGGCTACGGAGCACACGCGCCGGGCCGGCGCGACCTCCGGCTCGCCACCGCGGCCGCACACCACCTCAACCTCGCGCACGGGCTGGCCCTGCGCGCTCTGCGCTCCGCTCTGCCCGGTGCGCGGGTCGGCGTGACGGACATCGTCACCGACATCGTCGCAGGGGAGGGGCCGGACGACGCCGCTGCCGCGGACCGCCTCGACGCCGTGAGCAACCGGGTGTTCCTCGACCCGGTGTACCGCGGGGAGTACGGGGCCGGCGTGCACGCCCTCCTCGATCCTCACGGGCTCGCGGACCTCATCCACGACGGCGACCTCGCGCTCATCTCGGCACCCGTCGACTTCGTCGGCCTCAACCACTACCAGCGTGTGATCGCCACGGCCGACCCGGCCACCCCGTTCGGCGTGCGCGAGACCCCCGCGCAGCCGGCGACCACCTCGTTCGGCTGGTCCGTCATCCCGGACTCGCTGCACGCCGTGCTGCTCCGCATCTCCCGCGAGTACTCCGGCCTGCCGGTCTACATCACCGAGAGCGGCGCCAGCTTCGACGACTACGTCGACCCGGAAGGCGGTGTGGACGACACGGAACGCGTCGCCTACCTCGCCGGCTACTTCGCCGCCGCATCCCGGGCGATCGCCTCCGGCGTCGACCTCCGCGGCTACTTCGTCTGGTCCCTGCTCGACAACTTCGAGTGGGCGGAGGGCTACTCCAAACGGTTCGGCATCGTCTACGTCGACTACCGCACCCAGGAGCGCATCCCCAAGCTCAGCGCCCGCTGGTACCGCGACCTCGTGTCGCAGCACGCCCGTCTCACCACCGCCGACCTCCCATAGCCGGCATCCACCACCCGCACCCACCTGCACACCCCTGCACACCCGAAAGGAAATCTCGATGAAGAGAATGCGCTGGCTCGCCCTGGGCACCGCCGCCCTGGCCGCCGCCACCCTCGCCGGCTGCTCCTCCTCCGGCTCGTCCGGCGACGCGACCGCCGGAAAGGACCTGACCGTCTGGGTCATGGGAGACAGCTCCGCCCACTTCGACGCGCTGGTGAAGCCGTTCGAGGAGAAGAGCGGGATCGACGTCAAGACCGTCGCGATCCCGTGGGACAACGTCGACCAGAAGTTCACGACGGCCGTCGCCTCCGGAGACGGACCGGACGTTGTCCAGATCGGTCTCTCCAAGCTGCGCACCTACGCCGACAGCGGCGCGCTGATGACCCTCGACGACGCCACCCTCGGCGACTACCCGAACCTCGCCGCATCCAACTTCGTCGAGGGCGTCGCCGGCGATGCCACCGCCATCGGAGGGAAGGTCGTCTCGGTGCCCTGGGTGTCCGACACCCGCGTGCTGTTCTACCGCAGCGACATCCTCGGCGCCGCGGGAATCGACGCTCCTCCGGCCACCTGGGACGAACTGCGCGCCGACGCGAAGAAGCTCACCGCGCGCGGCAACGGCTCGTACGGCTACTACATCCCGCAGTGGGACAGCGCCCTCCCCGTCATCATGACGTGGGACCAGGGCGGAGAGATCGTGAACTCGAAGGGCACGATCGACTTCGACTCGCCCGAGTTCGAGAAGGCGGTCGACCTCTACACCGGCCTCTACGCGGACAAGAGCGTTCCCACCAACAGCGACTTCGACCAGACCCAGGGGTTCGTGACCGGCACGACGCCCATGCTGGTGAGCGGACCGTACCTGGCCGCGGCGATCTCGCAGGCGGCTCCCGAGCTCGCCGGCAAGTGGAACGTGACGACGGTCCCGGCGGCCGAGAAGGACACGTCCCTCCTCGCCGGCTCCAACCTCGGCGTCTGGGGCTCCACTAAGAACAAGGCGGGTGCCCTTCAGCTGCTCGACTACCTCTCCCAGCCCGACGTGCAGGTGAAGTGGTACGAGTCCGACGGACAGCTCCCGACGGTCACGAAGGCACTGGAGGACGAGAAGCTCTCCGCCGACCCGATGGTCGCGGTCTACACGAAGCAGCTCGCCTCGTCGCGGCTGCTGCCCCTCGTCCCGAACTGGGACGGTGAGACCGGCAAGGCCCTGCTCGACTCGCTGAACTCCATCGTGCTGACCGGCGCGAATCGCGACGAGACGCTGAAGAACCTGTTCACCACCACCAGCGGAACGTCCGCGAAATGAGACCCGGCGGTGCGCGGTGGCCCCGGTCGCCGCGCACCGCCGACCATGAGGCCATGAAGACCCGACTCGTCCCCTACACGTTCGTCGCCCCGGCGATGCTGCTCCTGATCGCGTTCGGCATCCTGCCGATCGCCGTCGCCCTCCTCGTCAGCTTCACCGACATGAACCTCGCCGGACTCGGCAACTGGTCGCGCATCCAGTTCGTCGGAGGCGACAACTACGCGGCCCTGTTCGCCGATCCCGCCTTCTGGCAGGCGCTGGGAAACACCGCGCTGTTCGCCTTCATCGGCGTGCCCAGTGTGATCGTGCTCTCGCTCCTCATCGCGCTCGCCCTCAACCGGTCGCAGGGGCGGTTCTTCCGTGCGCTGCGCTCCTTCTACTTCGTCCCGGCCATCACGGCCATCGTCGCCGTCGCGCTCGTGTGGGGGTACCTCTACAACACGCAGTTCGGCCTCTTCAACTACCTGCTGTCGCTGGTGGGGCTGCCACCCGTGCCCTGGCTCTCCGACCCGACGGTCGTCAAGTTCTCGGTCGTGCTCGTCGCCGTCTGGCGGGGGCTCGGCCTCAACGTGATCATCTTCCTCGCCGCCCTCCAGGGCGTGCCGAAGGAGTATCTGGAGGCCGCCTCGATCGACGGGGCCTCCGGGGCGCGCCGCACGTGGTCGATCGTAATCCCGCTGCTGCGGTTCGCGATCTTCTTCGTGACCATCACGACCGTGATCGCCTGGCTCCAGTTCTTCGACGAGCCGTTCGTGCTCACCAAGGGCGGCCCGCTCGGCGCCTCCACCTCCATCTCGCTCTTCCTGTACCAGAAGGGCTTCTCGTCGAGCCAGTTCGGCTACGCCAGCGCCGGCTCGGTCGTCCTCGTCGCGATCATCGCGATCATCACCGTCGTCCAGCTGCGTCTGAGGAGATCCGATGTCGACTACTGAGCTGCTCGCCCGCGGAAGCCGCCGGCTCGTCACCGACGGGCCCGGCGACGACGAGCCCGCGGCCGCACCCCGTCGCCGTGTGCGCCGCGGCCGCGTCGGCACCGTGATCATCGGCGCCTTGCTCGCCATCGGCGCATTGGCGACCGCGTTCCCCTTCCTCTGGATGGTGTTCGCGTCGGTCAAGCCGCGCAGCGAATCCGTCGCCTACCCGCCGCAGCTGCTGCCGAAGGAGCCCACCTTCCAGTACTTCGTCCAGCTCTTCACCGAGCTCGACTTCGGCCGGTACCTCCTGAACACGCTGATCATCGTGGTCATCTGCATGCTGGGCCTTCTGCTCATGGCCGCGGCCGGCTACGGGTTCGCGAAGTTCCGCTTCCCCGGGCGGGACGCGCTGTTCTTCCTCGTGCTGGTCACCATGATGATCCCGGGCCAGGTCACCATGATCCCGAGCTACCTCATCCTCAACGGGATGAAACTGACCAACACCCTGGTCGGCATCGCCCTGCCGATGCTCGTCTCGGGCTTCGCGGTCTTCCTCTTCCGGCAGTTCATGGCGACCATCCCCACCGAGATCGTCGAGGCGGCCCGGATGGACGGGGCGGGGGAGTGGCGCATCTTCTTCCGCATCATCCTGCCGATGTCCGGCCCCATCCTCGCGGTGCAGGTCGTTCTCACCTTCATCGCCGGCTGGAACAGCTTCCTCTGGCCGCTGATCATCGCCAACGACCAGAACCTCTACACGCTCTCCGTCGGGCTCTCGCTGCTCAACCAGCAGATCGCCACCAACCCGTCGCTGCAGATGGCCGCCTCCACGCTGATGGTCGTTCCGATCCTGATCGTCTTCGTCGTCTTCCAGCGCTACGTGGTGCAGGGCTTCGCCCTCTCCGGACTCAAGTGACCCACCCGAACCGATGAGGAACACCATGGACTCTTCCCTCCGCCCCCGCCCGGCCGGCTTCGTGCGCGCCGAGGGGACCCAGCTGGTCGACGACTCCGGCCCCCTCCTGCTCCGCGGGGTGGGGCTCGGCAACTGGCTGCTGGCCGAGGGGTACATGTGGCGGTTCGGCGACGAAATGTCCTCCCCGCGTCAGATCGAGGCGCGCATCGAAGCCCTGGTCGGCAGCGAGCGGGCGGGGGCGTTCTGGCGACGCTTCCGGGACTCGTTCGTGACGGAGCGGGACTTCGCGCTCATCGCCGAGCGGGGGTTCGACCACGTCCGGCTCCCGATCAACGCCCGCGGCGTGATGGACGACGACGGCGGACTCCGGGAGGGGGGCTTCGAGCTGATCGAGCGCGCGGTGCGCTGGAGCGAGCAGCACGGCCTGCGCATCCTGCTTGACCTGCACGGGGCGCCCGGCGGTCAGACCGGCACCAACATCGACGACTCTCCGAACGGTCTGCCCGAGCTGTTCATGTCGCCTCGCTACCGCGCGCAGACCGTGGAGCTGTGGCGTGAGCTCGCGCGCCGGTATCGCGACCGGGAGGCGGTGCTCGGCTATGACCTGCTCAACGAGCCGCTCCCGAACGAGTGGCAGCACCGCTACAACGACGAGCTCGTCGACCTCTACCGCGAGCTGACGGCGGCGATCCGCGCGATCGACGACCGGCACCTGCTGATGTACGAAGGGAGCCACTGGGCGACGAACCCGGAGCCCGTGCGCCATCGCTTCGACGACAATCAGGCGGTCCAGTTCCACCGCTACTGGTGCCCGCCCGACGAGACCAGCATCGCCGATTTCCTGCAGCTGCGGAACGATCTCGGCGTTCCGATCTACATGGGCGAGGGCGGGGAGAACACCCCCGGCTGGATCTACGCGGCCACCCGCCTGTACGAGCGGCACGGCATCGGCTGGAACTTCTGGCCGTGGAAGAAGCTCGACACGCTCACCTCTCCGCTGTCCGTCCGGCCGCCCGAGGGATGGGACCGGATCGCCGACCCGGCCGAGCATCCCGAACCCGAGGAGGCAGCGCGCACCCTCGATGCGTTCCTCGCGTCCGTGCCGGCGGATCGCTGCGACGTGCGCACACCGGTGCTGGACGCGCTCTTCGCGCGTCCCGACCTGCACCTCCCGGCCTGGACCGGCGTCCGGGACGCGGCCGAGACGCCCATCGACGACCTCACTCCGTCCGTGGTGCCGGACGGCATCTGGCATCACACCGCCGGGCGACCGTACGCCCACGACGAGTACGTGCCGGTGGAGTTGCATCCCGGCTCCCGGCTCTCCTTCGGGTTCTCGGCACCGCCGCGATCGTGGACCGTGGATGCCGACCGGCCGCACGCCGTCACCGCCAGCTGGGACGACGGCGCGCTCATCCTCGCGGTCGCCGAGCGCGTGCTGGTGCGCAGACTCGAGGTCAGCGTATGACGGGATATCGTCGAGCCATGAGCGCACAGTCACGGCCCGCGGCACCCGGCATCCGGGAGTCCGCCACCGTGACGTCACTGCGCCATCAGAACCGTGCCGCCGCGCTGCGGTTCGTGCTGCAGCAGCGCGAGACCACGCGCGCCGAACTGGCCCGCCGGTGCGGCTTCTCCTCGGCCTCGGCCGCGAACATCACCGCCGAGCTGATCGAGGACGGCCTGATCGCCGAGGTCGGCTCTGTCGCATCCCGGGGCGGGCGCCCCATCTCGCTCCTCGCACCGCGCGCCGACGGCGCGTACGCCATCGGGGTGGACGTCGGAGAGCGTGGCGTCGCCGTCGAGCTGTTCGACCTCTCGCTCACGATGGTCGACCGCGAGTTCCGCGGCGGCCGGCGGGAGGAATCGCCCGACGACATCCACCGCGACCTGAGCGAGGCGATCGCCGAGCTGCGGGAGCGCAACCGCGAGCGCTGGCCGCGCGTCCTCGGCATCGGGCTGGGCCTTCCCGGCGTGGTGGAGACGGAGGCCGACGGCACCCAGGTGCTGTACGCCCAGAGCCTCGGCTGGGCGCCCCGGCCGATCCCGCTCGACCTCGACCCCGACCTCCCCGTCTACGCGGAGAACGGAGCCAAGACGCAGGCGCGAGCCGAGCTCTGGTACGGCGCGGCGCGGGGCATCGACCATGCCGTCGTCGCTCTCCTCGGCCGTGGCGTCGGTCTCGGCGTGATCACGGACGGCGAGCTGGCGCACGGCGCGCACAGCAGCGCCGGCGAATGGGGCCACACCAAGATCCGCTACGGCGGCGCGCTCTGCCGCTGCGGTCAGCTCGGCTGCGTGGAGGCGTACCTCGGCGCCGACGCCATCCTCGAGGCGTGGCGCGCCCGCGGCGGCTCCTTCGACGGCAGCGGCTGGCAGGCTCTCGGCGCGCTTCTGGCGGCGGCGGCCTCCTCGGACCCGGACGCGACGGCCGTGCTGGACGACACGATCGACGCGCTCGGAGCCGCGCTCGGCAGCGTGGTGAACCTGACCAACCCGCAGCGCGTGGTCATCGGCGGCTGGGTCGGGATGCGCCTGATGGAGCAGCATGCGGACCAGATCGCGGCGGCAGTGCGCCGGAACTGCCTGGACCGCCTCGGCGCCCAGTTCGAGCTCGTGCCGGCGACCTTCGGCGGCGACACGGTCGCCCTCGGCTCCGCGCTCATGCCGATCACCGCGCTGATCGACACTCCGCGGGCGGAGCTCTTCGCGAGCTGAGCGCCTCCTCCGGCCGCCGGGGCGCCGGCGACGGCTGCGATATGCGAAAGCATGTAACGGGGACGCCACTGATCTCGCAGCACCCTCCTGTATCGAGCAGGTGAACGGGACACCAACAATGGATCAACCCCGCTCACGCCGCTGAGATGCCACGAAGGAGGAGCGCAGTGACGACCACCGACACCTTCGTCCCCGCCGACGACGACACACTCGACGTGGCGACTCCCGCGGACGCGCCGAGCGCGGGACCACGCTCCCGCCGCGTGCGGGGCTCGGGTCGTCGGACCGCGACAGGCCTCCTCCTGCTCGCCCCCGCGATCGTCGCGGTGCTCGGCCTCGCCATCATCCCGATCGTCATCGTCGCCCGCAACTCGTTCGCCGAGAGCAACCTGTACGGCGGGATCACCGGCGGATTCACCTGGGCCAACTACGCGCAGCTGGTCGATCCGGCCTACGCCAAGGTGCTCGGATACAGCCTCGGGATGGCCGCGATCAACACCGTCGTGTGCCTGGTGATCGGCTACATCGTCTCGTACTACATCGTCTCGCGGCCGCCGCAGCGCCAGTCCCTGCTCCTGCTGCTCATCATCGTGCCGTTCTGGACGGACTTCCTGGTGCGCACGTTCGCCTGGATCTCGGTGCTCGGCCGCGGCGGTCCCGTCTACGGCGTGCTCGGAGCGCTGGGCGTCGACACGGGGAGCCTCTCGCTCATCCCGAGCCAGGGCGCCGTGGTCATGGGGCTGCTGTACGCGTTCCTCCCGACGGCGATCTTCCCGATCTACGCCAGCATGCGGGCGATCGACCCCTCGGTGAAAGAGGCAGCGGCCGACCTGGGCTGCGGGTGGTGGCAGACCCACCTGCGCGTGCTGATCCCGCTCAGCAGCACCGGGATCGTCGCCGCGGCGATGCTCACGTTCGTCCCCACCCTGGGCGTCTTCGTCATCCCCGTGCTCCTCGGCGGCGGCAAGGACCAGCTCGTCGGGAACCTGATCGTCACCCTCTACACGGAGTTCCGCAACCAGCCGATGGGCGCGGCGGTCTCCATGGTGCTCCTCGTGCTGATGCTGCTCGCCATGGTGGTCGCCGGTCTCATCGCGCGACGCGGACGGAAGAAGGTCGCCTGATGGATCGCGTCACCTCCTGGATCGCCCGCATCGTCCTGGTGTTCCTCTACATCCCGATCGTCGCCGTGATCGTGTACTCGTTCAACTCGGCGTCCGGCGGGTACCAGTGGAAGGGATTCACCCTCCAGTGGTACGGCCAGCTCTTCAGCGACGGCGCCCTGCTCCAGACCCTCCTCATCAGCGTGATCGTCGGCGTCCTCGCCGCATCCGTCGCCACCGTGATCGGCCTGCTCGCCGCCATCGGGATGGTGCGCTTCCCGTTCCGCGGGTCGGCCGCGATCCTCGGCGCGATCGCCCTTCCGCTGATCGTGCCCGAGATCGTGCTCGGCGTCGCCCTGCTCAGCGTCTTCAGCTTCCTCCACGTCCCGCTCGGCATCCTCACGCTGGTCCTCGGCCACATGATCATCACCCTGCCGCTGACCACGCTCATTCTGATCGGCGCCTTCCGCACCCTCGACCCGAGCCTCATCGAGGCCGCCGCCGACCTGGGCTGCACGCCGTGGCGCACCTTCACGCGGGTCCTCTTCCCGCTTCTGCGCTCCTCGATCCTCGCGTCGTGGCTGCTCGCCTTCACCGTCTCGCTCGGCAACATCGTGATCTCCACCTTCGTCAGCGGAGTGGGATCCACGACCATGCCGCTGCGCGTCTACTCGCTGCTCAAGTCCGGACTCACCCCGGAGCTGAACGCGCTCGGGACGCTCCTGATCGTGCTCACGTTCGTGGTCGTCCTCTCCGTCGGCATCCAACAGATGCGACGCATCCTCGCGAGCCCATCCGGCGCCGCCGCACTACCCGACACCAGCACCACCTCCATCCGCACCCGCTAGCCCTCACCCCCGCACCCCCCCAGAACGGGAGAACCCTCATGAAGCGCACCTCCGCCCTCATCGCGGTCGCCGCGGTCGCAGCACTCGGCCTCACCGCCTGCTCGTCCGGCTCCGGCGGCTCGTCCTCGGCGCCCTCCACCCAGCTCAACATCTACGCGTGGGCCGACGAGATCCCGAAGTCCGTGATCTCGGCCTTCGAGAAGAAGACCGGCATCAAGGTCACCATCGACACGTTCGACGCCAACGAGACGATGATCTCCAAGCTCGCGGCCGGCGGATCCGGTTACGACATCGTCGAGCCCAGCCAGTACGCGGTGCAACAGCTGGTCGGCCAGGAGCTGGTCGAGAAGCTGGACCACTCCAAGATCACCGGGCTCGACAACCTCGGCAAGAAGTTCGCGGACCCCAGCTACGACAAGGGCAACGAGTACAGCGTCCCGTGGATCTGGGGCACCACCGGGCTCGCCTACAACCAGGCGTGCACCGGGAAGGCCGTGGACAGCTGGGACGCCCTGTGGGACCCGGCGTACAAGGGCAAGATCTACATGCTCGACAACATGCTGAGCGCATACATCCCTGCCCTGCAGTACAAGGGCCTGAAGGCGACGACCACCAGTGAGAAGGACATCGAGAAGGGCACCCAGGCGCTGCTCGACCAGAAGCCCCTGCTGGCGGGATACAACTCCTCCAACTACTCCGACCTGCTCGCGTCCGGAGACGCCTGCGTCGCGGAGGCGTACGGCGGCAGCGCGATCGCGAAGGTGACGGCCGCGAACCCCGACGTCAAGTTCGTCATCCCGAAGGAGGGCGGCACCCTGTGGGTCGACGGTTTCTCGATCGCCAAGGACGCCCCGCACGCCGACGCGGCGTACAAGTGGCTGAACTTCACCCTCCAGCCGGAGATCGCGGCCATGGCCACGAACGACGGCGGCAGCGCCTCGGTGAACGAGGCGGCCAAGGCCCACATCACCGACAAGGCGCTCCTCGAGAACGTCGCCGTGTACCCGACGGACGAACAGCTCGCCAAGAGCGAGTTCATCGTCGACCCCGGCAAGGCGCTCGCCTACTTCCAGCAGGGCTGGACGAAGGTCAAGGCCTCCTGAGGCCAGGCCGCCGACACCACACGGACGACACCACGAGGACGACACCATGACCACGCCCGCCAGCCCGACCGTCACCGCCCCGACACTCGCGGGAGCGGCGGACCGGAAGACTCCGGCCATCCGTCTCACCGGCGTCACGAAGACGTTCGGGAGCACGACCGTCGTGCAGCCCGTCGACCTGACGATCGGGGACAACGAGTTCTTCTCGATCCTCGGTCCGTCGGGATGCGGCAAGACGACGCTGATGCGGATGATCGCCGGCTTCGAGGCGCCGACCGGCGGCTCGATCGAGCTGGCGGGCCGGTCAGTGGAGTCGCTCCCCACCCGCAAGCGCGACCTCAACATGCTGTTCCAGAGCTATGCGCTGTTCCCGCACCTCTCGGTGCGGGACAACATCGGCTTCGAGCTGAAGGTGCGCGGTCGCAAGCGCTTCCCCGACCGGGAGGACGCGGTGGATGCCGCACTCGCCCTGGTGCGGATGGAGCGCTTCGCCGACCGCAAGCCGAACGAGCTGTCCGGCGGCCAGCGGCAGCGCGTCGCGCTGGCTCGCGCCATCGTCTCTCGACCCGCCGTCGTGCTCCTCGACGAGCCGCTCGGCGCCCTCGACCAGCAGCTCCGGAAGGAGATGCAGGTCGAGCTCAAGCGGATGCAGCGCGAGGTCGGGATCACGTTCGTCTACGTGACCCACGACCAGGAGGAGGCGCTGACGATGTCCGACCGGATCGCCGTGATGTCGGAGGGACGCGTCCAGCAGGTGGATGCGCCCCGCGCCATCTACGACCGGCCGGCGAACCGCTTCGTCGCCGGCTTCATCGGCACGTGCAACCTCTTCGATGCCGTCTATCACGGCACTCCGGCCGGGGCGACGGTCGACATCGCCGGTCTCGGAATCGTGCCGGCCCGCACCGACGCGGCGGGACCGGGCGCCGAGGTGACCGTGGCCGTCCGTCCCGAGCGCGTCGCCCTGCGCTCCGGCACGGAGCCGTCGCCGGCCGGCAGCGGCGCGGTCGCGGCGACGCTCCTCGACGCGGTCTTCCTCGGCGACGAGTGGCGCTACATCGTCCGCGCCGAGCAGGGCGCCGAGCTGGTCGTCACGCGGCCGAGTGGCCCGGGCGACGACGCACTCACCCGGCTGGTGCCCGGCGACGCGGTCACCGTCTCCTGGCACGCGGACGACGCCCACATCCTCGCCGCTTGAGCGCGCGAACCCCGCTCCTCCTCCCCGAAAGGATCACCATGAAGGTCGCAGCAGGCCAGCTCGCACCGACGACGGACCTGGCCGCCAACCGCCGGACGATCGAGACCCTGGTCGATGAGGCCGCGGCGGACAACGTCGACCTCCTCGTCCTGCCAGAGGAGGCGATGCTCCTCGCGGACGGCGTCGACCTCCCGCTGGGCGATATCGCGCGGGCGGAGTGGGGCGGGTTCGTCGAGTTCGTCTCCGGGCTCGCCAAGCGCACCGGCATGGCCATCATCGCCGCCGGGTACGAGGGCACCGACGGCGACCGCCCCTACAACACTATCGTCGCCATCGACGAGCGCGGCATCGAACGTGCGCGATACCGCAAGCTGCACCTGTACGACGCGTTCGCGTACCGGGAGTCCGACTACGTCACCCCGGGCGACGCGAACCCGGTCGTGGTCGAGCTCGCCGGTGCCTCCGTCGGGCTCGTCAACTGCTACGACCTCCGTTTCCCCGAGCTGACCCGCAACCTCATCGACCAGGGAGCCGACCTCATCTCGGTCTCGGCCGCCTGGGTCTCCGGCGCGATGAAGGAGGACCACTGGCGCACACTCCTGCGCGCCAGGGCCATCGAATCCACCACCTGGGTCGTCGCTGCCGGATCGGCGTCACCGGACTGCATCGGCCAGAGCATGGTCGTCGACCCGTTCGGCATCGTGCGCTCGTCGCTCGGCGGTGAGACGTACGGGTTGGCCGTGTCCACCGTGTCCCAGCGCCGCACGGACGAGGTCCGCGCCGTGCTGCCGGTGCTCGAGAACCGCCGGCTGAACACATCCATCAGCCTCTGACCCCGTCCGCCCCACCTCGCGAGGAACATCCATGCCCGTCACCATCGGCCCCACCCCGTCCGCGCTTCCCCAGGAGCTCCTCGAGAAGCTCGCCCGCGTCTCGTTCCCGACACTCGGCCACTACCTCGAGGAGGGGTTCGCCGACCCGGGGATCGTCCGGCTCGCCGGCACGACGCGCGTGATCGGTCGCGCCGTCACGGTGCGGACGACGGCCACCGATTCGACGATGCTCCACCACGCCGCCGGCCTGGTGGAGGCCGGGGACGTGATCGTCGTCGACACTGGCGGGGACGTCCGCCATGCACCTCTTGGCGAGGTCGTCGCCTCTGCGCTCTCCTTCCGGGGAGCGGCCGGAGCGATCGTCGACGGCGCGGCCACCGACATCGACGAGATCGCGGGACTCGGGCTCCCGGTGTACGGGCGCGGGTTGAGCATGCTAACCACGAAACTCCACGACATCGACGCCGGGGGACTCAACATCCCCGTCGTCTGCGGTGGCGTCGTCGTGCGCCCGGGCGACGTGGTGCTCGCGGACGCGAACGGGGTGCTCTTCGCACCCGCGGCGGTGCTCGAGCAGCTCATCGACACCGCGCTCGAAGACGACGCGGAAGAGCCGGATCTCGTGCAGGCGCTGCGGGACGGCGGACGCCTCGGCGACCTCACGGGCGCCAGCGCGACCATCGCCGGCTTCGCGTCCTGAACTCCCCTCACTCTCCCTCCCGCCACCGAAAGGACCCCATGCTCCTCAAAGCCGCCATCAACGGAGGGAGGACTCCCGACGAGTTCCCCGCAGTCCCGCTGACCGCGGAGCAGATCGCCCGGGAGTCCGCCGCCGTGCTCGCGGCCGGCGCCGACGTCGTCCACGCTCACGCCCGCGCGGCGGATGGCGCCCAGACGATCGACCCGGAGGCGATCGGTGCGATGGTGCGGGCGTTCCGCGCGGAGGTCCCGGACGGGGTGATCGGCACGACGACCGGACTCTGGACGTGCTCCGGGCACGCGGAGCGGATGCGGCTGATCGCGGCGTGGCCCGAGGACGCCCTGCCCGACTTCGCGTCGGTCGCGTTCAGTGAGGAGGGCGCGGCCGAGGCGGCCCAGCTGGTCCTCGACCGCGGAATGGTGCTGGAGAGCGCGGTCTGGTCGATGGCCGACGTGCCGGCGCTGCTCGCCTCGCCGACGCTGCACCGCAACGTGCGCATCCTGATCGAACCGGAGACAGAGGACGTGGAGGAGGCGGTGTCTGCGTGCCGCACGATCGCCCACGTGTTGCGCGACGCGGGCGTGGAGGCCCCGATCCTCTACCACGGGGCCGACCGGACCGTCTGGCCCGTCGTCCGCGCCGCGATCCAGGACGGCTGCGAGACACGGGTGGGGCTCGAGGACGGGCTCACCCGCGAGGACGGCTCTCCGACAGCGGGCAACGTGGAGTTGATCGGCGCCGTGCGTGCGCTCGAGCCGATCATCGCCTGAGGGTGCTCCGGCTCCGGCGTTCTCAGGATGAGCGTTTAGGGTGCTTGCGATGATCGACGACACCGACCGCAAGCTCATCGAGCTGCTCATGCGCGACGGGCGCCGGCCGTTCACCGAGCTCGGGGCTGAGCTCGAGGTGAGCGAGGCGACGGTGCGCGGGAGGGTCGCGCGCCTGCAGGAGTCGGGCATCCTCAAGATCGTCGCCCTCTGCAACCCGCTGACGCTCGGTCACCAGTCGGTGCGCCTGATGATCGGCGTCGGGGGCCACTCGCCGCGGGCGGTGGCGAAGGCGCTCGCCGACATGGCGATGGTCAACCACGTCGCCCTCGGGACGGGCGCGCACGACGTCTACGTGGAGGCGACCTGCCGCGACCTGGACCAGCTCGTGACCCTGCTCGACGACGTTCGGCGCGTTCCCGGCGTGACGGACATCGACCAGTTCGTGCTGCTGGAGCTGTTCAAGGACTACTCGTGGGTGGGTCTGCGCGACAAGGCCGGCCAGAGCGCGGGTCAGGGCACCGGCCAGACCGACTGAGCCCGAGCGTCAGAGCTTCGGAAGCTGCGGCCGGGCCGTCCGCCGCTTGATGATGGCCTCGTCGACCGGCGCCGAGTCCTCGCGGAAGCCCGCCCAGAGGTAGGTGTCCTTCATCACCTCGAGCACGGTCATCGTCTCGACGTGCTGGACGCCGTTGACCCTCCGCACCTTCTCGTTCAGGATGCTGGAGAGGTGGATGACGTCGTCGCAGCGCAGATCGGCGATGAGGTCGTACGCTCCGACCGCGCTGGCGACGAACTTGATCTCCGGAACCGTCACCAGCTGTTTCGCGACCGCGGCGACGGCGACACCGCGGATGCGGATGGCGATGTGCACCTCGATCTCGCCGAGCTTCGGGGCGTCGGGCATTCCGACCACCTGGACGATCCCAGCCTTCGAGAGGCGGCGGTACCGCGCTCGGACGCTCGGCTCCGAGAGGCCGACGTTTCGGCCGATGACGGCGAACGAACGGCGCCCGTCGACGCGCAGCTGATCGATGATCTTGCGGTCGATCGTGTCGATGTCCATGCGGGGCTCCCGGGGCGTCGGTGGTCCAACTCTATGCGGTCCGCAGCCCCCGCACCACGAGATCCAGCAAGCGCTCGACCTGCGCGCTGTCTGTCGATTCCGCGGTGGTGAGGAAGACGCCGACCATGGCGGCGGTCACGTCGTCGGCCGAGACGTCGTCGCGGAAGAGCCCGCGCTCGATGCCGGCGGCGAGGAAGGGCTGCACGGCCGCGTCGACCCGCTGCCGGGTCTGCGCCGAGGCGGCGGCGGTTCGT
This sequence comes from Leifsonia sp. 466MF, assembly GCF_900100265.1. NCBI lineage: Bacteria > Bacillati > Actinomycetota > Actinomycetes > Micrococcales > Microbacteriaceae > Leifsonia > Leifsonia sp. 466MF. The sequence goes on along the minus strand of NZ_LT629696.1, from coordinate 3,296,882 downwards.
GCGCCTCCCGCCCGGAGCGACTCGGCCATCCCGCGCTTGGTGGCGATGAACCCGGAGTAGAGGCGCATGAACTCGCGGAGTGCGACATCCGGCTGTTCCGTCGGCAGAAGCGAGGCGCCGCGGTCGAGGACGGCGTCCAACTCGTTCTCGTAGACCGCAGCGACCAGGTCTTCGCGGGTCGGGAAGTTGCGGTAGAGCGTCCCGATGCCGACCCCGGCCGCACGTGCGATGGCTTCGAGGGACGCCTCCGGGCCCTCTGTCGTGAGCGCCTCACGGGCGGCGTGGAGGATGGCCGACCGGTTGCGTGCCGCGTCGGCGCGCGGTCTGCGCGCGCGAGTGGATGCGGGATCGGCGCTCAAAGTGGAGGTACCTCCGGTTTAAGTGGTAGCGTCATGGCAGCGGAGGGGCCTCCGCTTCTGACCCAGTCTAGGAGGAGACATGACCGACACGACGATCCGACCCGGGGGCACATTCGCTCTCGGCGGCCGGGAGGTCGCCCGCGTGGGCTACGGCGCGATGTCCCTGGAGCGCTACGAGGACGACCGCGAGACCGGGGCCGCTCTGCTCCGCCGAGCGGCCGAACTCGGCATCGACCACGTCGACACCGCCGACTTCTACGGCGCCAGCGTCTCGAACGACATCATCCGGCGGGCCTTCGGAGACTCCGACACGGTCGCGATCGCCACGAAGGTGGGTGCCGTGCGCGTGGATGCGCCCGTGCCCCTCGCTCTCGCCCAGCGACCCGCGGAGCTGCGCGCCCAGGTCGAGGACAATCTGCGCACGCTCGGGCGGAGCAGACTCGACGTGGTCAACCTGCGCCGCCCGGAGGTCGGGCCGGGTCTCACGGTGCCGGTGGAGGAGCTGGTCGACCTGGACGACCAGCTCGCCGAGCTCATCGCGCTGCGAGACGACGGCCTGATCGGCGCGATCGGGCTCAGCGCCGTCGGTGCGTCGACCCTACGCCGCGCCCTACCCGCCGGGATCGCCTGCGTGCAGAACGCCTACTCCCTGCTCAGTCGGGAGCACGAGGACCTCCTCGCCCTCTGTCTCGCCGAAGGGATCGCCTGGGTGCCGTTCTTCCCGCTCGGCAGCGGTTTCGCGCAGTACCCGAAGGTCGCCGACGACCCCACGGTCCGGCGCATCGCGACGGAGACGGGCGCAACACCTGCCCAGGTCGGCCTCGCGTGGCTGCTCGCGCACGCGGCGAACGTCCTCCTCATCCCGGGCACGGCGAGCGTCCCGCACCTGGAGGAGAACGTGGCCGCCGGCGCGCTGGTTCTCACCGCGGAGCAGCTGGCCGAACTGGACGCCGTGGCCGGAGCGACGGCCGGTCCGTCGGATTCCGCGCGGCGTTAGTCCCCACGGTCAGAGCGCGCCGTCGAGCACCCGCGCCGCCGCCTCGCGGGGCGTGAGCCGGCTCGTGTCCACCACCGGACCGGGGATGCGCGCCGCGTCGAGCACCGCATCCAACTCTCCGAAGCGGTGCAGGTGCCAGGCGGCCGCCAAGTCGTCGTCGCGGTGCCGTGCGCGCAGCCGGGCCTCGCCGATCACCGGGTCGACGGTGAGGCGGACGACCGTGAGAGGGAGTCCGCCGAGTGCGTCGCGATAGCGGGGCAGCTCTGCGGCGTCCTCGATGACGCCGGGGAGGATGAGGACCTGAGCGCCCGCAGCGCGGTGGTTGGCAGCGACCGGGCGGAGGTTCGCGAGCTCCAGCGCGGAGTTGAACGGGTCGCCCTCCGGGGCTGGCCAGCCCGCGCGGAGTGCGTCCAGATCGATGATCGCGTGCGGGACGCCGCGCTCGATCAGGAGCGCGCTGACCGCATCCGCCGCCGTGCTCTTGCCGACGCCGACCGTGCCGTTGAGGAAGAGTGCCTGCTCGCGCATGGGATCAGTCAACCGCACGCGCTAGGCGAGCCACTCGAAGTAGAACGACCCGACGCCGACGGCGATCAGCACGCCCGCGATGATCCAGAACCGCACGACGATCGTGACCTCGGGCCATCCCTTCAGCTCGAAGCTGTGGTGGATCGGCGTCATCGGGAAGAGACGCCTGCCGTGGGTCGCCTTGAAGTACGCGCGCTGGACGATGACCGAGCCCGCCTCGATGACGAAGAGGCCGCCGATGAGGATCAGGAGCAGTTCGGTGTGGGTGAGGATCGCGAGGGCGCACAGCGCTCCGCCGAGACCGAGCGCGCCGGTGTCTCCCATGATGATCTTGGCGGGACTGGTGTTCCACCAGAGGAACCCGACCAGAGCGCCGCAGATCGCCGCAGCGACGATGGCCAGAGACAGCGGGTCGCTCGTCGGATAGCACTTGGCCACGTTCGCCGGGTTGATGTTGGGGTTGAAGCAGGACTGGTTGAACTGCCAGAAGCCGATCAGCGTGTACGAGCCGATCGCGAGGACCGATGCGCCCGTCGCCAGTCCGTCCAGACCGTCCGCGAGGTTCACGCCGTTGGTGGTCGCCGACGCCAGGAGGTTGATCCAGACCAGGTAGAGGACGAAGCCGACCACGGGCACCACGGTGGCGATCCGGGCGAAGTCGAGTGCGGGGATGTCGCGGATCGCCGAGACGGCCATGGATGCCGGCGTCGTGCCGTCGGCGGTGGGGAACTGGAGTGCGAGCACGGCGAACGCGGTCGCGACGATCGCCTGCCCCGCGATCTTCGCCCATCCGCCGAGTCCGAGGCTGCGCTGGTGGTGCACCTTCAGGAAGTCGTCGATGAACCCGACCGCCGCCATGCCGACGAACATCAGCAGCACCAGGAGCGACGACGGGGAGATGCCGTCCCCGCCGTTGAGGAGGGCGGACACGAAGAACCCGAAGAGCGTCGCCAGGATGAAGACGATGCCGCCCATCGTCGGGGTCCCGCGCTTGACGTGATGCGACTGGGGTCCGTCGTCCCGGATGAACTGCCCCCACTCCAGCCGTCGGAACAATCGGATGAAGAGCGGCGTCAGGAAGAGCGAGAAGGCGAGGGCGAGACCGCCCGCCGTAAGTAGGGTCCCCACGCAGCGAGTCTGGCAGGCGGCGCCTCGCCGGACGTGATCCGCGCCGAGCACTCGAAGAGTCGACGCGCCGGGAGGGGCGACGGCGGCCCGATCGCCGTCGCCCCGGTCGGATGGACTACTGGATGCCCTCGCGCACGAGCCGCCACTGCTGCGTCGCACTGCCGTCGGCGGTGCGCTGCTGGGCGAAGGCGCCGTCGGCCGTCGACGATCCGGCGATCTCGAGCGGCTTGCCGCTGTTCGCGTTCGTCAGCGTCCACCAGCCGCCCGAGGTGCTCGGCGACCACACCTGCGTGGCGTTGCCGGTCGGACCCCACTGCGCCGCCCGCACACCGTCTGCGGTCTGAGCGCCGGGGATCTCGAGCAGCTTGCCGCTGTTCACATTGAACAGCTGGAGGCCGTTCGACACCGGGTGCACGTTCCACACCTGGCACGCGTTGCCGGTGTCACCCCACTGCCCGGCTCCCGCGCCGTCCGCCAGGGACGCACTCGCGATCTCCAGGTACTTGCCGCTGTTGCGGTTCACGACGCGGAACTGCGGATCCAGGGCGGTCCCCGGCTTGTACAGCTGGATGGCGTCGAGCTCGGCGAACGAGGTGCCCTTCGTGAATGCGATCGTGTTCGCGCCCGCGTTCAGCGTGACCGTCTTCTGCACCCAGCCGTAGCGTCCCCAGTTCACCGTCGCCGGGTAGCTGAGGGTGGATGCGGTGCCGCCGTTGACGCTGACGTTGTGCGTCGATGCCGCGCCCGTTCCGTTGTCGTAGCGGACGTTCATCGTGTACGAGCCGGCCGACGGGACCCGCACGGTGAAGGTCACCGAGCTGGTCGTGTTGTTGATGTTGCCGACCTTGCTGCCGTTCGACGCATCCGGATCCGTGACGAGGGAGGTGTCCGATGTGCGGGCGGCCTTCTCGGCCTCGTACTGCTGGGCGTCCAGCGGGATGGAGCCGACACGGATGTCGTTGTAGGTGGTCGTGAGGTTCTCGACGTTGGTCGCCTGGTACAGCGTGCGGCCGTCCACCGAGTAGTCGATGCTCTGGGCGAAGCCGCTGAAGGTGCCGCCTTCGGCGTCCGGTCCGTCGTACGTGACCGCCATCGGAAGTCGCTCCCACGGCCCGTCGCCGAGGTTGTAGTTGACGTAGAAGTTCTGACCGCCGTCGATGGTGCCCGTGGCATCCAGCGACCACTTGGATGCGACGACGACCATCCCCTTCGGCCCGCCGCCCGGGACCCACTTCACATACGGCGACGATCCGATGCCGCGACCGTTGGCGAGAGTGATGGGCGTGCCGATGCTGGTCGTCGGCGACCAGTTCAGGCCGTCGGGGGACGTCTTGAAGTACACCGGCGCGGTGTTCTTGGTCTGCGACGGCCGGTTGACCACCTCGAACGTGGCGAGGTAGCGGCCGTCGGGGAGCTTGGTCACCGTGATCATGCCGGGCCGGTCGGACTGGTTGTTCGGGGCCGACACGTTCGACTCAGCACCCCAGGTCGCGCCGCCGTCGGTGGACCGCCGATACGACACCGCCTGCAGGACGCCGCTCGCCTTCTGCCGCTCGTCCGAGAAGTAGGCGACCAGGCCGCCCTGCCCGTCGATGGCCAGCGACGGCTCCCACACGGTCGAGGTCGTGGAGGTCGGGCTCGGGTCGTAGACGGCGGGCCCGCCGGTGTCGATGGTGCTCAGATACGACCACGACGTGCCCTGGTTCGTGCTCTTGTAGACGACCAGGCGGCTGCTCGAGCGGTCCTCCGGCATGATCATCCCGGCGAGCAGGATGGTGCCGGCGGCCAGCCCGCCCGTCGCCTGCGAGACCTCGAACAGGAACGGCTGGGAGGTGCGGGTCAGCGTCGGGAACGTCGCGCTCGGCACGACGTCCGTGACGTGGGTCCAGCTGGTCCCGTCGTCGGTACTGCGGTAGATCGGGTAGACCTGCACGCCGTTCACGAGCACGAGCTGGTCGTAGGTGACCAGTTGGGTGCCGTTCGCCGCCCCGCTGTTCTTGAGCACGATGTTCTTCGCGTACGTCGTTCCGGCCGCGCGGCCGCCCTCCGGGTTGAACGACGTGCCGGCGGCGGGGGAGTAGACGAGCGATCCGTTGCCGGTCGTCACGGCGGAGGCGGGCGCGGCGGTCAGCGTCGTCGCGACGAGTGCGCCGGCGACGGCGCCGGCCACGGCGAGTGCCCGGAGTCGTCGCCGCTGCGACGTGCCCGATGTGGTGCGTGATGGAAACATTGTCGGTTCCTTCTCTCACTGGTGACCCGTCCGCGGGCGCGGGCGGGCCGTCACGACGTCGGGCTCGTCGTCACGTCTGGACGTCAGGTCAGCAGGCTGACGTCATCGGCAGGCAGAGGGGCGAGCCGGGCGGCGTACTCGCGGAAGCGGTCGGCGACCGGGTTCGGCCGCCGCAGCAACCCGGCGGGCGACTCGACCAGGTCGTGGAGCCCCATGGTCAGCAGGTGGTCGGCGCGCGGCCGGTCGCTGTGCCGCCACGTCCACTCGTACATGTCGAACAGCGGCCACCAGACGTACCCGACCACCGGCTCGCCCTCGGACCGCATGCTCTCCACGAGGGCGAGCGACTCATCCAGCCAGTGGATGCGCTCCTCGACCGTTCCCGTCACGCACGTCTCGGTGACCATCACCGGGGCGCCGTACCGCGAGGCGAACCGCTCGAGCGCCTCGCGGAGGCCCTGCGTTCCGCGGTCGACGCTCGGCCGCGGGTCGGCGAAGCCGCCGCCGTGCCGGACGCCCGCCTCGAACAGCTCGGTGGAGTGGCGCGGGTAGTAGTTGACGCCCATGATGTCGGGGCGCACGGCGTGGGCGGCGAACCAGTCCAGCTCGGCGTCCGTGACCGCCGGGGCGAGCCGGTCGCGCAGCGGGTGGGCGTCGTCGACCCGGCCGGTGACGAGGTCCTCGACCAGGTGCACCTGGTGGCGCAGCCGCTCGGCCTCCGCGTGGTGTTCCGGTGCGGTGTCGTCTCCGACGTAGCTAATGGCGGCGTCGACGTGCACGAAGGTCGCGCGGTCGCCGATGCGGGCGGCCAGCGCCTCCTGGCTGAGCACGAAGCCGCGCGCCAGGTTCGCGGCGATGGTGGCGAAGCCCTCGGCGCCGGTCCGGTAGGGCGGCCAGTAGCCGTACTCCCCGGAGAACAGCGCGTGGATGACCGGCTCGTTCACCGGCGTGTAGTCCACGACCCGGTCGCCGTAGCGCTCGCCGAAGCGGTCCGCGAACTCGGCGACATGCTGCGGGTAGTCCGGCGAGGCGAACTGGTCGGCCAGCCAGGTGGGGGTGCCGTAGTGCAGCAGGTCGATGATCGGCCGGAGGCCGGCGCCGAGCAGCGCATCCACCGCCCGGTCGGTCCAGTCCCAGTCCCAGCGGCCGGGCTCCGGCGCGATCCGGTACCAGGGAACGCCCCAGCGCAGCACCTCGGCGCCGACGCCCGCCGCGAGGGCGAAGTCCTCGCGGTACCGGTCGTAGTGCTCGGTGAGCTCGTACTCGTCGATGGCGCGCTCGCCGGGCCGCTCCTGCGGCACGAAGGTGTCCTCGATCCCGAGTCCGAGGTGCAGGCGGCCGTCCTCGAACCAGCGCGGGGACGTCACTTGAGCCCCGTGGTCGCGACGCTCTCGATGAAGCGGCGCTGCATGATCAGGAACATGACGGCGAGCGGCAGGACCGCGATGAGCGATCCGGCCATCATCGTGCCGTAGGGGATGATGCCGCTCGGCCCGGTCAGCAGGGTGAGGCCCGACGTGATCGTGCCCATCTCCGGCGACGTGGTGAAGACGAGCGGCCAGAGCAGGTCGTTCCAGTTGTTCACGAAGGTGAAGATGGCGAGCGTGAGGAGGGCCGGGACGGCGTTCGGGAGCACGATGCTGCGGAAGATGCGGAACTCGCCGGCTCCGTCGATCCGCGCCGCGTTGTCGAGGTCGCGGGGGAGGGCGATGAAGAACTGGCGCAGGAAGAAGATGCCGAAAGCGTCGGCCGCCCGCGGGATGATCAGCCCGGCGAACGTGTTGACCCACCCGAGCTGCGCCACCAGCTGGTAGACGGGGATGAGCGTCGCCTGGAACGGGATCATCAGGCTGGCCACGATCACGATCAGCACGACCCTGCTGCCGCGGAAGTCGATGCGGGCGAGGGCGTAGGCCGCGAGCGAGTCGAAGACGAGGGCGAAGACCGTCACCCCGCCCGCGAAGACGAGGCTGTTGAGGAAGAGCCGCCCGAACGGGAGGTCGCTGAAGATCTTGGTGAAGTTGTCCAGCGTCCACGTACCGGGGAGCAGTGTCGGCGGATAGGCGTTGATCTCGGACGCCGGCTTGAACGCCGTGAGGACGATCACGATCACGGGGAGCAGCACGATGGCGGTCAGCACAAGGGCGGCGGCGAAGAGCAGCCAGCGCTCTGCGGTGCGGCCGACGCGCCGGCGGCGGGTCGTAGTTGCGGCCCGGGCCGGCGCAGCGGGGGCGAGGGTGGCGGTCATGCGAGGTCCTTCTCACGGCGTCCGAAGAAGCGGAACTGGATGAGGCTGAGGATGAGGGTCGCGGCCAGCAGCACGTAGGAGAGCGCTGTCGCGAGCCCGAGGTCGAGCTTCTTGAAGCCCTCCTGGTAGATCTCCATGACGACGGTCTGCGTCGAACGGTACGGACCGCCGCCCGTCATGACGTAGATCTGGTCGAAGGCCTGGAGGGCGGCGATCATCGCGAACACGACGACGAACGCGAGGGTGTTGCTGAGCTGGGGGAGGGTGATGCTGATGAAGCGCCGCCAGGCTCCCGCGCCGTCGATCTTCGCCGCCTCGTACAGCGACTCGGGGATCTCCTGCAGACCGGCGATGAAGATCACCATGTAGAAGCCGAAGCTCTTCCAGATGGCCACGAGCACGACGGTCGGCATGGCGAGCGCGGGATCCTGCAGCACGTTTCCGAGCTGGATGCCGACGCTGCGCAGCCAGTAGTTGAGGAGGCCGACCTGCGGGTCGAGCAGGTACGTCCAGGCGAAGGCGGCGACGGCGAGGGAGACGATGAACGGGAGGAACAGTGCCGTGCGGAAGAAGCCGCGACCGAGCAGGCGGCGGTTGGTGAGGAGGAGCGCGAGCAGCAGTGCCGCTATCAGCGCCGTCGGGGTGAAGAGCACCGTGTAGAGCGCGGTGTTGCCGAGGGTGGCGAGCACGCGTGGGTCGGTGAAGACCTGCACGTAGTTGTCGAAGCCCACCCACTCCTCCAGGCCGAAGCCGCTCGCGTTCGTGAACGAGAGACGCAGGGCCGACAGCATCGGCCATCCCACGAAGGCGATCAGGACGACCGTCGCGGGGAGCATGAAGAGCAGGGCCATCGGTCCGCGGCGGCGGCCCGAACGCGGCCGGCCGCCGAGCGGGGCGGGCGGGCGATACGGCCTGCGGCCCGTGCGGGAGCGAGTGAGTGTGGTCATGGTCGCTTTCGGAAGAGGGTGGTGGACCGCCGGGGTGCGGCGGTCCACCGGGTGGATCACTTGCCGAGTGCCTGCTGCACCTGGGTGGATGCCGACTTCAGCAACGCATCCGGGTCGCCGCCGGCGAGGGCCTTCTGCGTCGCTTCGTCGACCGCCGAGAGGACATCCGTGCTGTTGGCGACGCCGGGGAGCAGGGGACGCGCATCCCCGACCAGGTCGGTGAGCGTCGCCACGACCGGGTTCGACGACACGTCGGAGGAGGGGATGTCGGTGCGCAGCGGCGGCCACGCCGAGCCGAGCGACCACTTCGTGGCGACCTCCTTGGTGAAGAAGTAGGCGAAGAACTTCTCCGCCGCAGCCTTCTTCGCCGCGTCTGCCTGTGCGGTCACCGCGGCCGAGATGCCGATCGCCGAGGCGGCGGCGCCCTTCGGTCCGGCGGGGATGCCGGCGATGCCGTAGTCGATCTTGTTCTCGGTGGCGACGCCCGCCATCCACGGTCCGCCGATCTCCATCGCGGCCTTGCCGGAGGAGAAGAGCTTGTCGGAGGCGACGCCGTCGAGGCCCGTCGGCGAGATCTTGTCGGCGGTGACGGCCTTCGCCCAGTACGACAGCGTCTCGGCGTTCTCGGAGGAGTCGAGCACCGACTTCGAGCCGTCGACGATCTTCCCGCCGTTGCCGTAGAACAGGCTCGCCCAGACGCCGTTGCCCACGGTCGCGTGGTCGGGGAGGGCCAGGCCGTACTGCTCGGGGGTGCCGTCGCCGTTCTCGTCGACGGTGAGCTTCTTGGCGTCGGCGACCCATTCGTCCCACGTCTTCGGGAACTCGGTGATGCCGGCCTTCTCGAAGAGCGCCTTGTTGTAGATGACGGAGAGCGGCACGAAGCCGGTCGGGATGCCGTAGTAGGAGTCGTCGACCTTCTCCATCTCGACCGCTGCGGGCCGCAGCGACGCGCTCTTCGTGGCGCTGCTCGCGTAGAAGTCGTCGAGCTTGGCGAACGCGCCCTTGGATGCGTACACCGGGAGGGTCTCGGCCGGCATCGCGACGATGTCCGGCCCCTTCTTGGCGGAGAGCGCGGGGAGCAATGTGTCGCCGATGACGGCCCAGGTCTTGGTCGTGGTCTTGATCGTGATCTTGTCCTGCGACTTGTTGAAGTCGTCGACGATCGCGTCGAGCACCTTGCCGTCTGCTTCGGTGTAGCCGTGCCAGAAGGTGAGAGTGACGGGGCCGGAGTCGGCGGAGCCGGGGGAGGTGGAGCAGCCGGCCAGCGCGAGAGAAGCGCCGGCCGCGACGGCCAGCGTCGCGAGCAGTTTCTTCATTGAATGCCTCTCATGGGACCGACCGCTCATCGTCGATCGGATCGGGTTTACAACGATGTAATCAACGTTGTAAATGGGAGTATAGGCAGGCGGCGGAGCGGGCGTCAAGCCGAAAACCGCTCACCCCCCGTTCGGCCGGATCCGGCACCGGGCCCGGATGTGTGTCAGACTCCGCGGCAAGGGGTATGGAAGACGAATCTCGTCGTATGCCAGGACCCCCCGATTCGGGCGGGGGCCTTCGTGGCCGATTCGACATCCACTTCTTCTTCACGTTCTTTCGGCGCGCGCATCGGCGTCGGGGCGACAGCGGCAGCTCTTCTGGCGCTGCTCGCCCTGTGCTTCGGCCCGGCTGCGGCGCACGCGGACACCACCCTCGACGGGCCGGTGGACATCGGGACTGCCGCGCCCTTCGGCGTGCTCGGAGCGAGTGAGGTGACGAACACCGGGCCGACCGTCGTCGACGGCGATGTGGGCGTGTCTCCTGGCTCGTCGATCACCGGGTTCGGGGGCGCTCCCGACGGCACGTTCACCGGAACCCTGCATCAGACCGACGCCGTCGCAGCTCAGGCGCAGAGCGACGTGACGACGGCCTTCAACACCGCCAGCGGGCTCACGCCGACGACCTCCGGCATCGGCGAGCTCAACGGGTTGTCGCTGACACCCGGCGTCTATTCGGGCGGCGCGCTCTCGCTCGCGGACAACGGAGCGCTGACCCTCGCCGGCAGTGCGTCATCGGTGTGGGTCTTCCAGGCGGCCAGCACGTTGACCATCGGATCGGCGACGCACATCACGATGACCGGCGGCGCGACCGCCTGCAACGTCTTCTGGAGGGTCGGGTCGTCGGCGACGTTGGGCACGGCCGCGCAGTTCATCGGGACCGTGCTCGCCGACCAGTCCATCACCGCGACGACCGGCGCGACGATCGTGGGCCGCCTGCTGGCGAGCAACGCGGCGGTCACCCTCGACACCAACACCGTGACGGCCCCGACGGGATGCCCGCCGCCGGGCACACCCGTCACGACATCGAGCCCGTCCATCACCTCCGGAACGCCGACCGCCCCGGTCGCCGGGACACCGTACGCGTTCACCGTGACCGCCTCCGGCACGCCGTCACCCACGTTCACCGTGAGCGCCGGCGCTCTCCCGGTCGGTCTCACCCTGAACGGCACCACCGGAGTCATCTCCGGGACGCCGACCACCCCGGGTTCGTCGACCGTGACCATCACCGCATCCAACGGACAGGGCCCCGACGCATCGGCGACGTACACCTTCGTGACGACGCCCGCGGCAGTGCTCGTCGGGACGGAGGGGGTGCTGGCGATCGGCTCGGAAGGCGCGACCGCATCGCTCGCAGACAGCGGGAGCGACCCCGTCCTGCCGTTCGTCGCGGCTCTCGCGCTGGTCGTCCTGGGGCTCGCGGTGAGCCGTCTCGGAGTGTCCCGTTCGGCTCGCGGCCGGCTCTAGGCGGGCACGTTCGGGCTGTACGGCACGTGGAGCGCGTCGGCGAAGCGGGCGAACAGCGAGGCGTCGCCCTCCAGCTGCACCGCACCGGTCGCGATCGCGGTGTCCGCATCCAGCTCTCCCGCGAGGAGGTCGCGGATCTGCGGGCCCGCGGTGATGACGAGGTCCGGTGCCTCGGCCGCGCCAGGGCCCACGGTGATGACGCCGTCGCGCATGATCAGGTGCGTCACCACCTCGCCGACGCGGACGGTGTAGGCCGTGTCCCACTCCTTCGGCACGACTCCCTCGCCCGCGGCGACCTTCAGCGCTGAGGCGATGGATGCGGTCGTCACGATCTCGCCGTCGCGCGGAGTCCGCATCCCGCCGGCGCCCCAGCGCGACAGCGCGTCCATCGCCGGGCCGAGCTCCTCGCCGCGCGGGGTCAGCCGGTAGACGACCGCCCGCTCACCGCTTGACGGAGCCATCCGCTCGACGATGCCCTCCTCCTCGAGCTCTTTCAGCCGGGAGGCGAGGGTGTTCGTGGGGATGCCGGGGAGGCCGGAGACCAGGTCGGAGTAGCGCTGCGGGCCGACGCTCAGATCGCGCAGGATCAGCAGGGTCCATCGCTGCCCGACGATCTCGGCTGCGCGTGCGAGACCGCAGAACTGCCCGTAGTGCTGGTTCGTCATGAATCTCACTGTAGCACTTGACTTCATTATTTGCAGTGTGCTTTATTTTTTGAAGTACATCCGATGAAGGAGAACGCCATGACCGACACCATCGACCGCGCAGAGCTCGCCAGCGAGCCGACCCCGGTCGCCACCGCAGCACGCAACCGCACCGCGCTCGCCCTGCTCCTCGCCGCCGTCTTCGTCGTCTTCCTCAACGAGACGATGATGGGTGTCGCGCTCCCGCGCATCCAGGAGTCCCTCCACATCGACGCCACCCAGGGGCAGTGGCTCACGACGGCGTTCGCGCTCACGATGGCCGTGGTCATCCCCGTGACGGGCTGGCTGATGCAGCGGCTCAACACGCGGCCCGTCTTCATCGTCGCGATGTCGAGCTTCGTGATCGGCACCCTCATCGCGGCCCTGTCGCCGGTGTTCGAGACGCTGGTGGTCGGCCGGGTCGTCCAGGCGGTCGGCACCGCGATCATGATGCCGCTCATGATGACGACGGTGATGACGATCGTCGCGGAGGAGCAGCGCGGCCGCGTCATGGGGCGCGTCTCGATCGTGATGTCTGTCGCTCCCGCGATCGGTCCGATCGTCTCCGGGGCGCTGATCCAGGTGCTCCCGTGGCAGGGGCTGTTCTGGGTGATGCTGCCGATCGGACTCGTCATGCTCGCCATCGGCGTGCGCCGGGTGCCGAACGTGTCGGAGACGCGGAAGGTGCGCCTGGACACGCCGTCGGTGATCCTCTCGGCGCTCGCCTTCTCGGCCCTCGTGTTCGGCCTCAGCCAGATCGGCGCCGCGGCGGTCGGCTCGGCGGCGGTCCAGCCGTGGATCCCCATCGTCGTCGGCCTGATCACGCTGGCGTTCTTCGTGTGGCGGCAGCTGGTGCTGCAGCGCACGGACTCGGCGCTGCTCGACCTGCGCACGTTCCTCTCCCGCGACTTCGCGGTCTCGGTCTCGATGATGACCGCCGCCATGGTGTCCCTCTTCGGCGCCTTCATCGTGCTGCCGCAGTTCGCCCGCTACACCCTGGGTCTCGAGCCGCTCTGGGTCGGCGCGATCCTGCTCCCCGGCGGCCTGCTGATGGGGCTGGCCGGTCCGACGGTCGGCCGGCTGTACGACCGGTTCGGGCCGCGGCCGCTCGTGATCCCCGGGTCGATCGGTCTCGCCGTCGCCCTCTGGACGCTGGCGCTCGGGCTCGGCGAAGGGTCGTCGTGGGTCGTGCTGCTCGGGGCGCACATCGTCCTGATGCTGTCTCTGGCGTTCCTCTTCACGCCGGCGTTCAGCTCGTCGCTGGGCTCGCTCCCGCCGCGGCTGTACTCGCACGGCAGCGCCACCATCGCCACTCTGCAGCAGGTCGCGGGCGCCGCAGGAACGGCCATCTTCGTCGCCCTGTATGCGACGGGCGTGGCCTCGACCGGAGGCGCCGACCCGGACCTGCCGACGGCGGCCGCCGCCGCGCACGGCTCGCACCTCGCGTTCCTCGCTGGCGGCGTCCTGTCGCTCGGGGTGGTCGTGCTGGCGCTCTTCGTCCGGAAGCCCGCCGCGACCGCAGACGCGATGCCGGAGCTGGAGGTCGCCGAGGCCTAACCGGCGGAGCGTTCGAGATAGGCGCCCAGGGCATCGAGCAGGCCCCGGGTGCCGCTCTCGCGTCCGGGGCCGTCGGCCCAGAACCGGTCGAAGAAGACGCCGTGCTCCACGTGCGTGAAGCGGGTGCCCTGCTCGGTCGGGTCGAACTCCAGCGACGCGACGGACGTCGACATGTGGTCTCCGTCGATCCACATGTCGTAGGTGGTGACGATGCGGACGTGCTCGACGATGTCGGTATAGGTCGCTTCGTACCGAGAGACCGGGCCGTGGTGGAACTTCCCCTCGGCGACGTCCCGTCCGCCGACGCGGAAGTCGAACGACCACTCGCGCGGCTCCATGGCGTCGCCGGCTCCCCACCAGCTGAGCTTCTGCTGCTCGTCGGAGAAGGCGTCCCAGACGCGCTCGGGCGGGGCCGGGTAGTCGCGGGTGAGGGTGAATCCGGCGCGGGCGAGGCGGCGTTCGATCGTCATGGCTGCGTCCTAGCGGGTCAGGCTGACGTGGATGGTGCCGCTCTCGGCGACCTCGGTGGTCACCGTGTGCGTCGAGTCCATGCCGGTCAGGTCGTCGAAGAGCCGATTGCCGCGGCCCAGGAAGATCGGCGTGATCATGAGGTGGAGGTCGTCCACCAGTCCGGCCTGCAGGAAGGCGCGGGCCGTGCGGTACCCGCCGCCCACCCGGACGTCCTGGCCGCCAGCGGCCTCGGTCGCCTCGGCGAGCACGTCCTCCGGGGAGGCGTTGCGGAAGTGGAAGGTCGTGCCGCCGTCCATCTCGATCGCGGGGCGGGGAGCGGTGCTCGTGAGCACGAAGACCGGGGTTCCGAAGGGCGGGGTGTCTCCCCACCATCCTTTCCACTCCGGGTCGTCGGGGAACGAGTGGAGGCCGAACATCCCGGCGCCCAGGATCTCGGCGCCGACGCCTGCGAAGAACTCGCGGCCGACCCGGTCGTCGACGCCGGTCGTGCCGGCCCCGCTCGTGTCGCCGAAGATGCGCTCGCGGAACGTCCGGGTCGATGCCCAAGCGGCCGTGAGGCGGCCCCAGTCCTCGCCCATCGGGTTGTCGGGCGACACATCGGACGGCGTGTAGCCGTCGAGCGAGGCGAAGAGGTTCATGCGGACGCGGGTCATGTCAGGTGTCCTTCGGGGTCGGCGCCGAGGCGCGGGCGAGGTGGATGCCGAGGCGGTCGGCCTGGTGCTCGGCGGGCGTGCGTTGCTCGCCGAGCCAGAGGTGCAGGATGTCGAGGGCGCCCGGCCGCAGGCTCACAGTTCGGACGCGCCCGTGCTTCTCGGAGGTGATCACTCCGGCGTTCTCGAGCACGCTCAGGTGCTGCATGAACGACGGCAGCGCCATCGGGAACGGTTCCGCGAGCTCGCTCACCACCGCCGGTGACGCTGCCAGCCGCTCCACGACGGCTCGCCGCGTGGGGTCCGCGAGGGCGCGGAGCACGGCGTCGAGCTCGTCGTAATACTTAGGCACATGCCTAAGTGTGGCCCCGACGACCTCGTTCGTCAACCCGTGGTCAGGGTTTGGCGCCGTTGCTGAACGAACCGTGCAGGGTGGTGTCGGCGAACACCGTGGTGTCGATGACCGCGCGGACCGCATCCAGCGTCGCCGGGTCCGCGCCGTCGACGAGCACCGTCAGCGAGCCGTACTCGACGCGCATGGTGTACGGGATGGACGCCTCCAGCGAGGTGACATGCGGCGTCGCCGCCAGACGCGCGAGGCCCTCGGAGACGTCCGTGGAGGTCTCGATCGGGATGGCCTGGTCGAAGGTCCGGCTGTAATGGACCGTCGTCTCGATGTGCCCGGGCCCGGCCGGCACCGTCAAGGAGAGGCTCACACCCGTCCACGCGAGGTGCTGCGCCATCGTCGTCGGAACTGCCGCCGCCTGTGCGGGTGTCGCCTCCGCCTCCATCACGACGTCGACCTGGCTGGAGAAGTGATTGGAGACGATCCGGCAGTCCGGTCGGTTCCGATCGTCCGAGGCGGTTCGTGAGTTCGATGTGCGCTCGCTCACCGTGTCGACGCCCGCGAGCTTTCGGACGGCGGCGACGGCCTCCCGGACCTCTCCGGCGACATGCGGATCGAGCGTCGGGGCCGGCGTCGGGGATGGATCCGGCTCGGCGCCGCGGGGAAGGCAGGCCTCCGCAGGCGCGGCGGAATCCCGGCCGGTCGCATCCCGCGCCAGCCCCTCGATCATCGAGCACCCGGACATGAGGGCGGCAGCGCAGACGATGGCCAGGATGGTGGCGGCGCGGCGAAGCATAGGCTCGAGGCTAATGCGGTGGCCCGTTGCGGGCGTCAGCCTCCGGGATGAGCTCGGCCGAGCGGGTACACCAGGCCGACCCGGCGCCGATCGTTTCGGACCGCGATAGTCGGGTGCGGCGGCCCGTGGCCGACCAGGCTGAAAGGCGAAGGAGGGACCGTGATCGCGATTCTCAACCGGGTGGTCGAGGTGATCGAAGACCACCTCGCCGACGACCTCGACCTCGCCGGGGTTGCCCGCGAACTCGGCACCACGGAGTACCACGTCCGTCGCATGTTCTCGTCGCTGGCCGGGATGCCCCTGTCAGAGTATGTGCGCCGTCGTCGCATGACCGTCGCCGTCGCCGACCTGCTCGGAGATGACGACCTGCTCGACGTTGCCGTTCGTCACGGCTACGGCTCGACGGAGGCGTTCAACCGGGCGTTCCGGTCGGTGCACGGCGCGAGTCCCATCACCGTGAGACGGGATGGCGGCCCCCTTCGCACGCAACCGCAGCTCAGGTTCCGCCTGACCGTAGAAGGGAACACCCCGATGGACACCCGTATCACCGACCGACCGGCCTTCCGGCTCGTGGGCCACGCAGCCCGCGTGCCGCTCATCCACGAAGGCGTCAACCCGCACATCCAGGCCCTCGTCGCATCCATCGAGCCGGACGAGCATGCTCGCCTCAGGGGCCTCAGCGACACCGAGCCCGCAGGCCTGCTCCAGGTCAGCGCCGACGTCGACCCCGACTACACCGAGGGGACCGAGCTCACCTATCTCCACGGTGTCGCGCGAACGGTGGACTCGCCGACACCGGACGACCTGGACGCCATCGAGGTCCCGGCCGGGACCTGGGCGGTGTTCCGCATCGAGGGGGACTACCCCGCGGCGCTCCAGTCGGCGTGGGCCGCGACGGCGAGCGAGTGGTTCCCCTCCAACCCGTGGCGTCTGCGGCCGGGCCCGTCGATCGTCGCGGTCCTCGACCGATCGGCGGACTTCACCAGGGCGACCTGCGAGTTGTGGCTGCCGGTGGAGCGCGCCTGACGGCGGATCAGCGGACGGCGGATCAGCGGACGGCGCCCAGCGCCCGCCGGACACCCTCGACGTAGTCGGTCGGCTGCTCCCAGGCGGCGAAGTGACCGCCGTGCGGGAACTCCAGCCAGTCGACGACGGAGAAGAACCGCTCGACGAACTGCCGCGGCGCGTTGACGAGGTCGCGCGGGAACACCGTCATGACCGTCGGGATCTCGATCCTTGGCCAGTCCTTCGGTGCCGCAGCCGCGTACGGAGTGAAAGACGTACCGATCGCGCCGGTGTACCAGTACGCCGAGATCCAGGTCAGGGCCTCATCGGGCGTGAACGCCCGGCGGAGGTCGCCGCCGGAGTCCGTCCAGTCGATGAGTTTCTCCAGAATCCACGCGGCCATCCCCGCGGGGGAGTCGCCGAGCCCCACCGCGAGCGTGCGCGGGCGGGTGGACTGCTCGTGCATGTACCCGCCCTCGCGCTGCTGCCAGTCGCGGCCGCGCTCCACGTAGGCGCGCTCCGTCTCGTCGAGGTCGTCGGGGAGCCCGACGAGGAAGTGGTACTGCGAGAGGTCGGTCAGATGCAGGGCGCTGACGTGGGAGCCGTGGCGGCCGGCGATGGCCTCCCCGACATCGCATCCCACGTCGCCCGCCGAGATCACATATAGGTCGAACCCGAACTCGGCCATGGCGTCGGCGACGGCGTCCGCCATCTCAACCGACGACATCCCGCCGCCCTCCACCGGTGCGGCGAACGGATACCCGGGCAGAGCGGGGAGCACGAGCGTCACGTCACCGAGCAGGGGCAGGATGCGCTCGAAACGGAGCACCGAGTCCGCCAGCCGTGCAGGAGGAGGACGACCGGCGCATCCTCGCGGTCGGCGGGCCGGACGATCGCGCGGATGGGCACCGCGGTGTGTTCGGTCTGCACCCACGGCCAGGACGCGATGCGGCGCTCGTGCTCGCGCCAGTCGTAGTCGTCCGCCCAGTGCCGCAGCAGGTCGGACAGCACCTCGGGGTCGACGCCGCCGAGTCCGTCGCGCTGTGGCAGCGGCACCCTCCGGAACCGCTCGAGGCGCGAACGGAGGTCGGCGATCGCCTCCTCCGGCACCGGGATGAGTTCGTGACGCTTCATCGCTCCTCCTCCGCAGCCGCGCTGTGCGTCGTTGCTCTCACGTCCGATGCGCTCATGCCGACGCCGTCCGGATCCTCACCTCGCGCTCCATGCGCTTCTCGTGGCGTTGTCGGCCCTTCGCGGCCTCGAGCTCGCGGCTCTTCGGCGGGGCGTTCGTCACCAGCTGGTCGAGCATCCGTCTGGTCGCCTCGGCGATCTCGTCGATGGCCTGCTCGAACGCCGCGGTGTTGGCCCGGGAGGGATGCGTCGAGCCGCTGACTTTGCGCACGAACTGGAGTGCGGCCTCCCGCACCTCATCGTCGGTTGTGGGCGGTTCGAAGTTGTGAAGGCAACGGATGTTCCGGCACATGCCGCGACGATATACCGCCCACCGCCCTCCTCCCAACCGCCCTCCTCCCAACCGCCCACCGTCGAGTCCGCGATCTTTGCACGCTGAGGGTGCGAAAAGCGGTAAGTCTGTGCGGACTCGACGGTGGGCGGAGGGGGCGACGGCGAGGGGTCAGGGGGTGAGGACGATGCGGCCGAAGACGGCGCCGTCATCCATGAGGCGGTGGGCGTCCGCCGCGCGGTCGAGCGGCATGACCTCGTGGACGACGGCGTGCAGCTCGCCGCGGATGGCGGCCTCGAACAGCTCGGCGCGTGCGGCGGAGCGCGCGAGCGGAGGGATGGAGTCGAGGCTGAAGGCGGCGACGGAGCGCGAGGCCTGGAAGCCCTGGAGAAGGCGCGCCCCGAAGTCGGCGGGCGGGAAGCCTGCGACGGCACCGACGAGCACGAGGCGGCCGTTGGGGGCGAGCCGGTCGATGAACGCCGGCATCCCGTCGCCTCCGACGATGTCCACGATCACATCGAACGGGCGGGAAGCCCCGTCGGGCCCGTGGCCGGACCGGTCGAGCACGTCCGTCGCCCCGAGCGCCGCAAGCCGACGACCCCGCTCGGCGGACGAGGTCGTCACGGCCACCGCGGAAGCGCCTGCGCGCGCCGCCAGCTCCACCGCGGCGATCCCGATGCTGCCGCTGCCACCGCGGATGAGCACCGAGTCGCCGGGCGCGAAGGGGGCGCGGGCGAGCGCGAATCGCGCGACGGGGGCCGCGCTGCCGATCGTCACCGCATCCACCGCCGACAGGTCGTCGGGGAGCGGGGTCACGTCCTCCACTGAGGCGACGGCGCGCTCGCTGTAGCCGCCCGATCGACCCGTGAACGCCCAGACGCGCCGACCGATCCAGGAGGGGTCCACGCCGTCGCCGACCCCGGCGACCGTCCCGGCGACCTCACTGCCCGGGATCATGCCCAGCGGGTAGCTCGAACCGAGCGTCCCGCGCCGGATCACCGCGTCGACGCCCCCGACGCCGATCGCCTCCGTCTCGATCAGCAGCTGCCCGGCACCGGCTTCCGGCTCGGGGGCGTCGATGACGGCCATCCCGCTCGGGTCGCCGTATTCCTGGATCGCAATCGCTCGCACGTCTTCTCCTTCTCGTTGCGGTACTCTCGCACGGTAGTGGACGCCCCCGTCCACTTGATCGAAGTGAGACCGTCGGGAGGACGAGTGACTCAGATCCTCCGCTCGGATGCGCAGGACAACCGCGACCGCATCCTGGCGGCGGCGCGCACCCTCTTCTCGGAGCGCGGACTCGACGTCGGGATGCGGGAGGTCGCCCGCCACGCCGAGGTCGGCCCGGCGACGCTCTACCGCCGGTTCCCCACGAAGCAGTCGCTCATCGACGAGGCGTTCCAGGTCGAGATGCGGACGTGCCGCGCGGTCGTCGAGGAGGGCTGCGCCGATCCCGATCCATGGCACGGCTTCACGTCGGTCATCGAGCGCCTGACCGCGCTC
Organism: Leifsonia sp. 466MF; assembly: GCF_900100265.1. NCBI lineage: Bacteria > Bacillati > Actinomycetota > Actinomycetes > Micrococcales > Microbacteriaceae > Leifsonia > Leifsonia sp. 466MF. The sequence goes on along the minus strand of NZ_LT629696.1, from coordinate 3,277,192 downwards.
GACGTGCGGAACCGGGGTTTCGTCGACGCCTTCCTGTCGATCGCGCACAGCTCCGCAGCCTTCGCGCAGCACCGCCGGGAGTTGCTCGGGATGCTGGACGGTCTCGCGACGCGGGCGAAGGCGCAGGGTCGACTGCGCCCCGACTTCGTCGTCGACGACCTGGTGCTCATGCTGCTCGCCGGCCGCGGCCTAGGGTCCGTGTCGCTCTCGCGGCGGGATGCGGCGGCACGCCGCTTCGCGGGTCTCGCCATCGACGCCTTCCGGGCCGACCGCGCCGTCTCCGCCGGCTGACCGCGGGCGCTCAGCCGGCGGTGCTGCGGATCCCGTCGAGCTGGAGGTCGAGGTAGCGGCGCCAGTCGCCGCTTCCGGACATGTTGGCCATGGCTCCGCGGGTGATCAGGATGAAGTCGTCGGGCCGGAAGTCGGGGCGCAGCAGCCCGACGTCGACGGCGCGCTGCACGACCCGGTCGACGATCTCCGAGAACGCGTGCTTCTCGGCGGTGATGTCGGCCCAGGTCGGCTCCTCCGGGCTGAGGATGGCGAAGCGGAACGCGGCGTCGGGCTGCGCCGATTCGAGGTAGCCGACGAGGAGGGTCTCGAAGGCCGCCCACGGATCATCGAGCTGTTCGGCCGCCCGGGCGAGTTCGGTGACCGCCGCGAACCGGCGCGCGATGATGGCGGCCCGCAGCGCCCGCTTGTCGGCGAAATGCCGGTAGAGCGTCCCGACGCCGAGCCCCGCCCGCGCGGCGATCTCATCCATCTGCACGTTGTCGCCGTGGCGTGCGAACAGGTCGCTGGCCGCGTCGAGGACGGCTTCACGGTTGCGCCGGGCGTCGGCGCGCAGCGAGCGTTCCGGTGCGGTCATGATCCCTCACTGTAGTTGACGTCAGGGAGGCGTCGGGGCTACATTCGGAACCGGAATTCAGGTTCATCTTATGGAGGTCTCATGATCGTCGTCACCACTCCCACCGGCCGGATCGGCAGCCGGCTCGTCACCCTGCTGCTTGAGCGGAGCAGCGACGTCCGCGTCATCGTGCGGAACGCATCCCAGCTCGACGACGCCGTCCGCACCCGCGTCGAGGTGGTGGAGGGATCGCACGCAGACCCGGCCGTCCTCGACGCGGCCCTGCCCGGCGCGGACGCGCTGTTCTGGCTCGTTCCGCCGAACCCGGCGGCACCGAGCGCCGAGGAGCACTACCTCGCCTTCGCGCGCGCCGCTTCCGCCGCCATCCGTCGTCACGGAGTCGGCCGCGTGGTCGGGGTCACCAGCGCCGGACACGACTTCCGGGAGCCGGCCGGCGTGCTGTCCGCGGCGTTCGCGATGGATGCGGAACTCGCCCGGTCCGGCGCGGCCTACCGGGCGTTGTCCCTGCCGTTCTACATGGAGAACCTGCTCGGGCAGGCCGACGCGATCGTGCGCCGCGGGGCCTTCTCGCTCACGTTCGCCGCCGATCAGCCGCTCGCCATGGTCGCGACCCGCGACATCGCCGAACGCGCGGCGGACCTGCTCACCGATCCCACCTGGCACGGGCAGGAGAATCTTCCGCTGTTCAGCCCGGACCGCCTCGCGCCCGACGCGATCGCCCGGGTGATGAGCGAGGAGCTGGAACGCCCGGTCTCCTACGAGCCGATCGCGATGGACGACTTCGCCGCGCTCCTGCGGTCCCGAGGGGCGAGCGAGCGGGCGATCACCGACACGATCGAGATGTTCGCCGCACAGGATGCCGGCATCTACGACGCGGACTGGGCGACGGCCGAGATCGCCCCCACCGACTTCCGTACCTGGTGCCGCGAGGTGCTGCGCCCGGCGGTGGAACGAACCGCTGCGACGGTGGGCGCGAAATAATCGGGGGATGGACTCCTACTTCCAGCGCATCGACGACACCCGTTTCCGCCCGACCGTCGATGCGGGGGGAGCCTGGAACGACGGCGAGATCCACTTCAGCCCGCTCGGCGGCCTCATCGTGCACGCGATGGACCGCCACCGCGCCGACCGCGACGCGGCTCCGCTCTCGCTCGCGCGGGTGAGCTTCGACATCCTCGGCTTCCTCGCCGCCGACGTGTGCGACATCGCCGTGGAGACCATCCGTCCCGGCCGGACCATCGAACTGGTGGAGGCGACCGTCGTCATCGCGGGCCGTACCGCTGTGCTCGCGCGGGCCTGGTACACCGTCGACGGCGACACCAGCGAGGTGGCGGGAGGCGAGCCGGAGCGGATCGCCGTTCCCGGTCCCGACCGGCGCTGGCCGATGACGGAGACCTGGCCCGGCGGCTACGTGGCCTCGCTCGAGATGCGGGCGGCCGAGGACCCGCGCCCGGGCCGCGCGACCGCGTGGCTGCGCACCGATCGGGCGATCGTCGCCGGTGAGGAGGCCAGCCCCCACGCCGCCTTCATCGCGCTGGTCGACACAGCGAACGGAATCGCCGTGCGCCGGCATCCTACCGAGTGGATGTTCCCCAACCTCGACCTGACCATCCACCTGTTCGCGCATCCGACAGGGGAGTGGGTCGGCCTCGACACGACCGTCACCTTCGGGTCGACCGGGCAGGGCCTCACCAGCACCGCGCTCCATGACGTGTCCGGGCCGGTCGGCCGGGCGGAGCAGGTCCTCACCGTCCGGCCGCTGACCGGACGCGCCTAGGCCGGCTCAGTCGAGCACGGCGAGGGCGTCGATCTCCACCAGCATCTCCGCGCGGGGGAGCCCGGTGAACACCGTGGTGCGCGCCGGCAGAACGCCCGAGCGGACGCGCGAGGAGAGGAACTCGCCGTACGCCTCGTTCATCGCCGCGAAGTCGTCGCGCGTGGTCAGGTAGACGCGCAGCATCATCACGTCGTCGAAGGTCGCGCCGCCGGCCGTGAGGATCGCCTCCACGTTCTGCAGGGTCCGGATCGTCTGGCCCTTCACGTCTCCCTCGTGCACGTACGCGTTGGTGGCGGGGTCGACGGCCCCCTGCCCCGAGACCTGGAGGAACGGACCGCGCCGCACCCCCTGCGAGAAGACGTGCGCGGGGGCGGGGGCCTCGGCGGTGAAGACGGCGATGCGTTCGGACATGGCTTCCTTTCGAAGGGGGTGGCTGCGGTCAGGCGGCGCGGGCGCCCAGCTCCGCGGAGACGCGCCCGGCCGCGGCCTGGAGCGCCGGGAGGAGCTCGACGACGCCCTCGTACGGGAGGACGACGTTCGGAACGGAGATCGAGATGGCGGCGACGACACGACCGTCGGGGCCGCGCACGGGCGCGCCGACGCAGTTCATGAACGTCTCATGCTCCTCGTGGTCTTGCGCCCAGCCCCGTCGCACGCTGCGCTCGACCTCGGCGAGCAGGGCCTCGGGCGTGGTGATCGTCCGGTCGGTGAAGCGCTCGAAGTCGAGGCCGGCGACGACCGCGCGGCGCTCCGGGGCATCCAGTCCTCCCAGCAGCACTTTGCCGACCGCGGTCGCGTGCAGGGCGGCGGGGAGGCCGATCCGCGAGTACATGCGGAGCGGTTGCCGCGACTCGACCTTGTCGACGTAGGTCGCGACGCCGTCGTCGTAGGTCGCGAGGTGCACGGTCTGCCCGGTCTCGGCGGCGAGTGCCCGGAGCTCCGGGCCGGCGGCGCCGCGCACATCCAGCGCATCCAGTGCACCGGAGGCGAGGGCGAGCACGGCCGGGCCGATCCGATACCGGTGGTGGCTGTCGCGGCCGACGAAGCCGCGCTGCTCCATCGTCTGGAGCAGGCGCAGGACCGTCGTCTTGTGGACGCCGAGCTCCGTGGCGAGCGGGTCGAGGGTGGTGGTGCCCCGGGCGATGAGCCCGAGGACGTCGAGTGCGCGGCCGAGCGACTGGCTCACGACGACACGATCCAGGGAATCGCGCCCGGACCGACGGACCAGCTCGCCCACTCGTCGTCGGACGCGCGCACGATCCTGTCGCGTTCCGCCTCGTTCGGGACGGCGGGCGGGCGGTCTCCGCGGCTGGTGAGGGTCAGCGCCGCCAGCGCGTGTCCGAGGCGGAGGCTGGCGGCGTCGTCGCGTCCCTCCGCGATTCCGCAGAGGAAGCCGGCAGCGAACGCGTCGCCGGCGCCGACGGGCTCCACCACGTCCACGGTGAGGCACGGGACGTGCACCTCCACGCCATTTCGCCGGTGGACGGACGCGCGACGGACGTCGTCCTTCACGACGATGGTGTCCAGCCGGGGATGCGCAGCGAAGAGCCGACCGGCGTCGCCGTGCCCGAAGTACGCCTCGGCCTCGTCGCGACCGACGAAGAGGAGGTCGGCCTGGCCGACCAGGGCGGTCAGCGCGGAGGTGTCGCCGTCGCTCCAGAGCTGAGGGCGGAAGTTGAGGTCCACGCTGAGCCGGGTGTTCGCACCGAGCGCCTGCCGCAAGCCCGAGACGGCGTCGGCCGCAGTGGGGGACAGCGCCGCCGTGATGCCCGAGGTGTGCACGAGTTCGGCCCGGGCGAGGAGGGCGGCGACGGGCGGAGCGGCCACGGTGTCCGGCGACAGGGCAGAGGCCGCGGATCCGCTGCGGTGATAGTGCATCCGGGTGCGGACGCCCTCCGCGGCCCGGATCGTCTCCTTGATGTAGAGCCCCGTCGGGCGGGTGGGATCGAGTTCGACGGCGGACGTGTCGACTCCCGCCTCGTCCGCGACACGACGGATGCGCTCGCCGAACCCGTCGGTTCCGAGCCGCGACACCCACGACGTGGGCACGCCGAGGCGCGCGAGGCTGGTCGCGACGTTGAACTCCGCGCCGCCGACGTCGGAGCCGAAGGTGCTCGCGTCGGCCAGCGATTGCTGCGCGTCCGGATAGAGGACCACCATCGCCTCGCCGATCGTGACCTGGAGACCGGCGCTTCGCATGCGGTGTGCCCTTCCTCGATCGACGGACTCCATGCTAGACAGGGATGCACACAAGACGCAATGACCGTTGCATATCGTGCAACCAGCGAGGGAGGCCTGTGCCGGACTTCAAAGGGATGCCCCTCGGTGGGCCACCCGCCGCCATCGACACCCTCGCGGCAGATCGCCCGTCGTTGTCCGACTTCCCGACCCCTCTCGTCACCCTCAGCGAGGATGCGCTCGCACACAACGTCCGGACGATGGCGGCCTGGTGCGCCTCCGCGCGAGTAGGACTGGCGCCGCACGGCAAGACCACCATGAGCCGGGTGCTGTGGCAACGGCAGCTGGATGCGGGCGCCTGGGGGATCACGGTCGCAACGCCCTGGCAGGCGTCGGTGGCGCTCGACTGGGGCGTCCCGCGCATCCTGCTGGCCAACGAGCTCGTTCAGCCGGCGGCGATCCGCGCTCTCGCCCCGTACGCCGCCCGGCTGACCGTCTGGGCCGACTCGGTGCGTGCCGTGGAACTTCTCGCGGGCGTGCTGGACGAGGTGGATGCTCCCGTGCCGCTGGCGGTGCTGGTCGAGCTGGGAAGCGCGGGAGGCCGGACCGGGGCACGTGGCGTCGACGCGGCTCTCGAGGTCGCGCGTGCCATCGCCGCTGCTCCCACGCTGCGGCTGGCCGGGGTCGGCGGGTACGAGGGTGCGCTGGCCCACGATGCATCGACGTCATCGCTCGACCGTGTCCGGTCGTACCTCGCCGAGATGGTGCGGCTGCACGAGGAACTGGATGCGCAGGATCTCTACCCGGCGGAGGGCCCGGTGCTGCTCACCGCCGGTGGCAGTGCGTACTTCGACGATGTCGCGGCGGTCCTGGCTCCGCTCCGCGCCCCGGAGGGCGAGCACGGGCGGCCGGTCGATGTGGTGCTCCGGTCCGGCGCGTACATCACCCATGACGACGGCTTCTACCGCGGCATCACACCGTTCTCCCGTGGTGGCTCCGGCGAGCGGCTCCGCTCCGCGATCCACGGCTGGGCGACGGTCCTGTCGCGGCCGGAACCGGGCCTCGTCCTGGTGGATGCCGGCAAGCGCGACCTGCCCTACGACGAGGGCCTTCCGGAGGTTCAGGCTGTGCGGCCGCTGCGCGGAGGCCCCGCTGCCCCCGTAGAGGGAGCGGAGGTGACCGCCATGAACGATCAGCACACGTTCATCCGGGTCCCCGCCGACGCGCTCGTCGAGGTGGGCGATGTCGTCCGGCTGGGCCTGTCGCATCCCTGCACCGCGTTCGACAAGTGGCGCGCGCTGCCGCTCGTGGACGACGCGCTCGCCGACGACCCGCGGGTCATCGGGCTGATCGAGACCTTCTTCGGCTAGGAGTCCTGATGCTCATCCCCACCCTCGAGCGCGACCGCGCGCTCGCCGTCGTCCGCGCACCACGCGTCGACGACCCGGCAGCCCTGTGCCGCGCGCTAGCGGCGGGCGGCATCCGCACGGTCGAGTTCACGTTCACGACGCCGGGCGTCGAAGCGGTGATCGCCGAGGCGGTCCGCGGTGCCGACGACGTGATCGTCGGCGCCGGCACGGTGACGGATGCGCGCTCGGCCGAGGCGGCGGTCGCGGCCGGTGCGCAGTTCCTCGTCACGCCCGGCATCAGCGAGGGCGCGGCGGGGGTCGCGCGCGAGGCGGGCATCCCGATCCTGCTCGGCGCGCTGACGCCGTCGGAGGTGATGCGCGCGCTGGCGTTCGGAGCCGCCGCGGTCAAGATCTTCCCGGCCGGCCTCGTCGGTCCTGCCTACCTCACCGACCTGCGGGGCCCGTTCCCGGGTGTGCCCGTCGTGCCGTCCGGCGGCCTCGATGCCGCCAATGCGGCCGACTGGATGCGCGCGGGCGCCCTCGCCGTCACGGCCGGCTCCAGCGTGGTTGGCGCCGCGCTGGTCGAGGCCGCCGACTGGGCGACCGTGACCGCGCGGGCGCGGGAGTTCTCGACGGCGGCGCTGAGCGCGTGAGCGGCATCCTCCTCCGCGACGCCCTGATCCTGGACGGTTCCGGACGCCCGGGCGTCGTCGGCGACCTCCTGGTCGAGAACGGGCGGATCGCCGGGGTGGGAGGCCGCATCCATGCCGGGGACGCCCGCATCGTCGCTGCGGACGGACTGGCCGTCGCTCCCGGATTCATCGACATGCACGCGCATTCGGACCTCGCGGTCCTCACCGATCCGGAGCATCGGGCGAAGACGACGCAGGGGGTCACCACCGAGGTCCTCGGGCAGGACGGACTCTCCTACGCACCCGCCACCGAACGGACGCGGGGGATCCTGCGCGAACAGCTCGCCGGCTGGAACGGCCTGCCCTCCGGCAGCGACGTCGGCTGGCGCCGTGCCGCCGACTACCTGGATGAACTGGACCGGCATCCACTCGCGGTGAACGCCGCCTACCTGCTTCCCCACGGCACCATTCGGATGAACGTTATCGGAACGGAGGGTCGGCCGCCGACGGCGGAGGAGCTCGAGACGATGCGCGCGGAGGTGGACCGGGGGATGCGCGACGGCGCCTTCGGGCTGTCGGCGGGACTGTCGTACGTGCCGGGGATGTTCGCGAGTACGGATGAACTCGTCGCCCTGTGCTCGGTCGTCGCCCGCCACGGCGGCTTCTTCGCGCCGCACCAGCGGTCGTACGGAGCGGGCGCGCTCGACGGCTACGCCGAGATGATCGACATCGCCGCACGGTCGGGGAGCGCCCTGCATCTCACGCACGCCACCATGAACTTCGACGTGAACCGGGGTCGAGCGGGCGAGCTGCTCGACCTGGTCGACCGGGCGGTGGCCGCCGGCGCCGACGTGACGCTCGACAGCTACCCCTACCTCCCCGGGTCGACGACGCTCGCCGCGCTCCTGCCGAGCTGGGTGCAGACCGACGGCCCGGAGGCCACCCTGCAGAGACTGCGCGATCGGGAGGTGCGGGTCCGGATCGCTCACGAGCTCGACACGACCGGGAGCGATGGGAGCCACGGTGTCCCGGTGGACTGGGCGGCCGTGCAGGTGGCCGGCGTGCGGGACGGATCGCTCGCCGACCGGGTCGGCCGCACCATCGCCGATCTCGCTCGCGACGCCGGTCTTCCGCCCGGGGAGGTGTACGTCGACCTGCTGGAGCGGGACCGCCTGGGGACGACCATCCTGCATCACGTGGGCGACGAGCAGAACGTCCGCGCGGTCATGCGCCACTCCCGCCACACTGCGGGCAGCGACGGGATCCTCGTCGGCGACCGGCCGCATCCCCGCGCCTGGGGCACCTTCCCGCGCTACTTGGGCCATTATGTGCGGGAGGAGGGCGTGCTGACCCTCGAGGAGGCGATCGTGCACCTCTCGGCACGACCGGCTCGTCGGCTCGGACTCGAGGACCGCGGCCGCATCGCGCCGGGCTTCGTCGCAGACCTCGTCCTGTTCGATCCGGATCGGGTCGCCGACGCCGCCACGTTCGACGATCCGCGGCGCCCTGCGGAGGGCATCCCGTGGGTCCTCGTCGCCGGCGAACCGGTGATCGAGGATGGCGAGCGGACGCTCGCGACCCCCGGCCGCGCGCTCCGTCGCGGCGCGGGACGTTGCTAACCGCGCCGTGAAGGGATAACGTGAGCGGCGCTCAAATGCAATGGCCCAGCGGCCGTCGCATCCATCAGCTCCAGAACCATCTGCTTCAGAAGGAGACCACCGTGAGTGATTCCAACCTGCCCCCGAGTTACCCCGCCTCGTCGTCGCCGGCCCCTGCCGCCGGCGGTCCGGTCACCCCTCCGCAGCAGGTGAACATCGCGTTCTGGCTGTACATCGTCGGTGCGGCCCTGAGCCTCATCTCGCTCATCGTCTCGTTGGCCACGGTCGGTTCGCTGAAGGATCAGATCCAGCGTCAGCTCGCCGCGCAGGGCCAGCAGGTCCCCGCCGGCGCCGTGGACGCCGGCGTGGCGGTCTCCGTCACGCTCGCGGTCATCTTCAGCATCCTCTTCATCGCCGCCTACGTGCTCTTCGCCTTCTTCATGCGTCGCGGCGCGAACTGGGCGCGCATCGTCCTCCTGGTCGTGACCGTGCTGTCGCTGTTCGAAGTCCTCGGCGGCTTCGGCCTCGGCGCCGCCCGCTTCGTGGTCGGCGTCATCGCCACCATCCTGATCTTCCTGAAGCCCGCGAACGACTACTTCCGCGAGGTCAAGGCGAGCAAGCAGCTGCGGGCCTGACCGCCGCTGCCTCACGGGGCCCAGCGGGACGCGTTCACGCGCATCCGCTGGGCCCTTCGTCGTTCGCGGCCGGGTCCGGCGCCCGCGCGCACGGTCTCGCTAGAGTCGACGGATGAACCGCACCGACCGGCTGTACGCCATCGTGGAGGCGCTTCGCGCCGTGGCGCCGCGCCCGCTCAGTGCGCGGCGGCTGGCCGAGCGGTTCGAGGTCAGCACCCGCACCATCGAGCGCGACCTGTCGTCGCTTCAGCAGACCGGCGTCCCCATCTGGGCGGAGCCCGGCCGGACCGGCGGCTACTGCCTCGACACCGCGCACACGCTCCCTCCGCTGGGGCTGACGGTCGAGGAGGCGCTCGCCGTCACGATCGGGCTCGGGATGCTCGCGTCCAGCCCGTTCGGAGCCGAAGCGTCAGCGGCGCTCGGCAAAGTGCTCGCGGTGATGGACGGCAGCAGGGCTGAGGAGACGCGGGCGCTCGCGGCGCGCGTCCACCTGCTCCAGGGCGACCCGCCCGCGCCTGCGCCCATCGGGTTCTCGGACGCCCTGCGCGCCGGGACGGTGCTCCGCCTCCGCTACCGCGATCGGGCGGGCGTCGAGACGGAACGCGAGGTCGAGCCGCAGGGATACGTCGGCCGGGACGGGACCTGGTACTTGATCGCCTGGTGCCGCACGCGCGGTGCCATCCGGGCGTTCCGCGGCGATCGCATCGTCGCCGCCGAGCCGACGGGCGAGAGGCCGCCGCGGCGGGAGCTCACGGCCGCCGACCTCGACATCCCGTACGGAGACCTGCGCCCGATACTCGGACCCTGAATCCTGGAAACACCGACAGGACGCTGTCGCCGGGGCACGCGACCATGGTTCTGCGCGGGTCGAGCGGCCCGGGCGGAGAGGTTCACCATGGCTTTCAGCTCGATCAGGATCATCACCCACGACGTCGATCGACTCGTGCAGTTCTACGAACTCGTCACCGGGAAGACGGCGTCCCGTCCCGCCCCGGTGTTCGCCGAGTTCCGGGAGGGAACGGTGGCGCTCGCCATCGCCGACGTCGCGACGGTCGCCATGCTCGGCGACGACGCTCCCCGGCCATCGCGTGGCGGACCGGCCATCGTCGAGTTCGAGGTGGACGACGTCGACGGCGAGTTCGACCGCCTGCGGGACGCGCTCACAGACATCGTGCTGGAGCCGACGACGATGCCGTGGGGCAACCGCTCCACGCTGTTCCGCGACCCCGACGGCACCCTCGTCAACCTGTTCGCGCGCCCGCAGCCCGCTCCCTGAGCGAGGGCTCGGGAGCGGGCGGGGAGGCGGAGCCGGTTACGGGAGGGCGACCACTTTGCCGCGCAGCGTGCCGGCGGCGGCCTGCTCGTGGATGCTGCGAAGCTCGGCGAGCGGCACGCGCCGGGCGACGTCGACCCGGAGGTCGCCGCTGTCCACGAGGGAGACGAGCTCGGCGAGCTGCTCCGCGTCGCTCCGCACGAAGACGACCACGCTGCGGACATTCCGCTCCGCGTCGTCGGGGGCGGCCATCCACGCGGTCGTGCTGACCACCACGCCACCGTCGCGCACCCGTGCGACCAGGGCCGCGAACTCGTCGGGCTCCAGCGGGGCCAGGTTGAGGAGGACGTCGACCGGTTCGTCGACCGCGTCGAGCACCGAGCGTGCGGTGTGGTCGATGACCTCATCCGCGCCCGCCTCACGGACGGTCGCGCTGCTGCGCGGGCTCGCTGTGGCGATGACGTACGCGCCGGCACGCTTGGCGAGCTGCACCGCGTAGCCGCCGACGGCCCCGCCCGCACCCGTGATGAGGATGCGCTGGCCCGACGTGAGTCCCGCGTCGTCGAACAGCGCCTGCCGCGCGGTCAGGGCGACGGAAGGCAGGGCGGCCGCATCCGCCAGAGGGATGGAGTGCGGCGCCCGGGCGAGCACCTCGGCGGGGGCGATGGCGTATTCGGCCGCCGAGCCGTCGGCGGTCATCGGCAGGAACCCGACGACCTCGTCGCCGACGGCGAGGCCCTCGACTCCCGCGCCCAGCGCGTCGACCGTGCCCGAGACGTCGTAGCCGGGGATGTGCGGCAGCGTGATCGGGATCGGCAGGCTGCCCGCGCGGATGCCGTTGTCGGCGGGACTGAACGCCGAGCCGGCGACGCGGAGCCGCACCTCGCCCGCGACCGGGACGGGGAGTTCGGCTTCCTCGTAGCGGAGCACGTCGGGTCCGCCGGTCTCGTGGAAACGGATTGCCTTCATGGTCATGACTTCCTCTCAGATGGTCGCGGCACCCGTCCTCGGCGTCGCACTCTCATCAAGCGGAGGAAATCATCCGTTTATTCCCCGATATCGGGAGAGATCCCGCGCAGGAAGATCGCCCGCTGCTCCTCGGCGGCCCGCGGCCAGTCGGAGACGTTCGGCATGGGCTGCGCGAGCATGGCCCCGAAGCGGACAACGGTGCCCGCGTCGACCTCCCGCCGCACGGAGCCGTCGGCATGGCCGCGCGCGACGATGGCGGCCATCGTCCGCTGCATCCGCCCCCGCAGCTCCGCCGACTCCGTCCCCTCGGTCATTGGGCCGCCGTGTAGGGGGAGGACCAACTGGTCGCGGTGCTCGAACGACTGCCGCAGGAAGCGGGCGATCGCATCCCGACCCGTCTCGCCCGACGCGAGCGCGTCCTCCGCCTCGGCGAGGATGAGGCGGTAGGCGCGCACCGCCATCGCCTCGAGCAGCGCCTCCCGGTTCGGGTACCGGCGGTACAGGGTGCCGATGCCGACCCCGGCGTCGGCCGCGATCTTCTCGAGCGGGACGAACCTGCCCTCGGCCAGGCCCGAGCGGACGGCCGCGGCGATTAGCCGGTCGGCGTTCTCCGCCGCATCCCTTCTCAGCTTCTTCGGTTCGCTGCCCGCCATGACCTGCCCTCGGATCCACTCGACGTCGTCGCCCCACGATAGTTGCTCGAGGGCCGTCGAGCTGCGCGCGTCAGACCCGCCCGGCGAAGCGGTAGCGGAAGCCCGTTCCCGTCCCCGCGGTCACGACGACGTCGTAGTAGCCCCACTCGTCGACCGGCCAGTCGACCGATCGGGATCCGCGCGGCGGCACCGTGACCTGCTCTGCGTGGTCGGTGAAGTCGTTCCCCACCAGGCAGAACCGGACGGCCGCTCCACCCTCGTTCGTGAGCGTGAGGCGGAGGCTGCGCGACCCGACCGCACCGACGGCGGCCGTCGCGTGCGGTATGCCGATGTCGCGGCGGTCGCCGCGCACGACGGTTCCGGCGAACCGGCGCAGGAAGCGGTCGGGACCATAGACGCTGACGTCGTACAGGCCGTCGGTCGCCGCCGCGTCCCACACCCAGTCCGCGGTCGCACCGGCCGCCAGCGTGTGCGGGTCGGCCTGGAAGGGCAGCGCGATGTTCGGGAAGACCTGGTGGTTGACGCCCACCGTGCCCTGGTTGCGCATGGTCAGGGTGACCCGGCCGCTCGTGCGGTCGACCGCGACGTCGGCGCTCTGCCGGTAGGGGAGCGTCCGGTGGCGGGGCGCGCCCGCATCCTGTCCCGGCATGGACTGGGCGCCGACCGCCGGTACGGCCACGGGCGGCTTGCTGCGGTCCGCGTCCGCCGCGGCGACCAGCTGCTGCGTCTGCGCGAGGCCGGGCACGACGTCCGTCCCCGGGATGCTGAAGTCGGGATGCGCGAAGTCGAAGCAGCTCAGCAGGTCGCCCGAGACGGTCCGCCGCCACTGCGAGATGTTGGGCTCCGTGACCCCGGTGATCGCCTCCAGGAACCGGATGATCGACGTGTGGTCCGAGGTCTGCGAGTTGACCCATCCGCCGCGCGACCACGGCGAGACGACCGTGAGCGGCACGCGGGAGCCGAACCCGATGGGCAGGCCGTTGACGAACTCGTCCGCGGTCCCCGCCTCCGGGAACGGCGGCAGCACGTGGTCGAAGTAGCCGTCGTTCTCGTCGTAGTTGATGAGCAGGACGGTCGAGGCCCAGGTCTCCGGATTGCTGAACAGCGCCTGCACGACGGCGTTCGTGTAGTGCGCGCCGTAGTCGGGGCTGGCCGACGGGTGCTCGCACCAGCCGTACGGGGCGACGACGTACGAGACGGTGGGGAGCGAGTTCGTCGCGCAGTCCCGGCCGAAGTCGGACAGCAGGTAGGTGACGTCGAGCCCGCGCCCGGAGTCGGCCTTCCAGCCGTCGTGCAGCCCGCCGTTGAGCGCGAGCTGCCGCGTCGCCGGATCGGAGGAGGCCAGCGCGTCGTGGTACTGCTGGAACAGCCAGAGCGGGTTGTCGCCGTAGTCGCCGACGTACGGGTGGCTGCCGCTGTCGCCGACCTCGTCGTTGGCGTAGGTCTTCCAGCTCACGCCCGCCGCCTGAAGCCGTTCGGCGTAGGTGCCCCAGCGGTACACCGGGTTGTAGTCGGCCGGGTTGTCGATGGCCGGGCCGCCGAGACCGCCCGCCGGGTTGATCATCCCGGACCACTGGTACAGGCGGTTGGGCGTCGTCGGGCCGTTGAGCGAGCAGTGGTAGTCGTCGCACACGGTGAAGGCGCTGGCGAGGGCGTGCTGGTAGGGGATGTCGTCGCGGGTGAAGTAGCCCATGGTCTGCTCGCCCTTGGCGGCGACCCAGCGGTTCCAGGCGCCCTTGTTCCACGCGGTGTGCCCGCCGCTCCAGCTGTGATCGAGACCGCCCGCGTTCTGCGAGTTGTACTTCGTCGAGTCCATGCGGAACGGCAGCATCACCTGCCCGTCGGCGCGCGATGCATCCGGCTGGTGGAAGATGTCCCCGCCTCCGGGGTACTCCAGGATCTGCTTGTCGGCGAACCCGCGGACGCCCGGGAGGGTGCCGTAGTAGTGGTCGAACGACCGGTTCTCCTGCATCAGGACCACCACGTGCTTGATGTCCTTATAGGTGCCGGTGAGTTTCGCGGCCGCGGCGGCGGGGAGGGCGGCCCGGCCGGCGGTCCCGTAGGCGACACCGGCCATGATCGCCGCGGCGCCGCCGAGGAGGAGCGTCCGGCGGCTCACCCCACGCGGGACGGAGCTGACGTACGCGGCGTTCTCGTCGAGCGGCGGCGCCGCATCGAACGTGACTTCGGGCGCGTGGCGCTCCGGCTTGGATCGGCTCATGGGTTCGCTTCCTCCGGGTGTGCGTTCGGTTCTGCTGCTGCGATGCCGGAGGGAGTGGATGCGTCCATCCGGCGGCGGATCAGGATCGTCAGGGCGCCGATCACGACGGCCGCCATCGCGAGGCCGGCCATCACCAGGCCGAGCACGTCGCCGGTGCGGGCCAGCGCTCCGGGCAGGCCGGTGTGCGGGGCGGTGGTGCTCGTGCCCGGGTCGGCAGGCGCGGCTCCGCCTCCGCTGCCCGCCCCGCCTCCGCCGGCCGGGGGCGCTGCGAGCACGATGGTCGCCTCCACCGCCGCCCGATCCGATACCCAGCGGTTGGCGTTCGACGGCGATGCCTGCGGGAAGCCGTCGATGACGAGGTTGGCGTCCCGCACGGTCATCGCTCCGGCGACGTACGCGTAGTCGAGCCGGTCGAGGAGGGCTGGTCGTGCCGCCGCCGCACTCGCGGTGCCGCCGAGGATGCCGGCCGTCGCGCCGGGGTCGGCGGCGGTGTCCGTCCGGGCTGTGCGGAACGCATCCACCAGGCCGGCCGCGTGGAGCTCCGACGTGACCGGCCAGGCCACCGGGCCCGCTGCGCAGTTCGCTGCCGAGGCCGCGCCGGCCCAGTCGACGTCCGACGGCGACTCCAGGTCGCCGAGCAGGAGCAGCCGGCCCTCCGGCGCCGAGGCATGGGCGGCGCGCGCGGCCCGGGCGATGGCCTGCGCCTGCGCGTACCGCGCGCTCGCCTTCTCGGCGGAGACGGCGGCCGCGGCTCCCTCGGTGCAGACCGCTGCCCGGTCGGGGCCGCCGGCGTCCAGGGCGACATCCCACACCGGCAGGTCCGTCTCGCCGATGGCGGCCGACACTGCGACGACGGCCCCGGCCGGCGCGGGGAGCGCGGTCAGGGGGAAGGGCGCGATCACGGCGAGGCCGGTTGGGTCTTCGACCACGTTCCAGCCGAGCCGCTGCGCCACCGCGGTGGCGGTCCCGCCGGTCTCCTGCAGCGCGATCAGGTCGAAGCGGTTGACGAGCACCGACCGCGCCAGCTTGCCGACGGCGTCGTCGACGTGGGTCCCGCCATCCCACATGCTCAGCGTCGCGGCGTGCACGGCCGGCGGTGCACCGGGTTCGCTGATCGGCAGCTCGATCGTCAGCGTTGCGGTCAGGCCGCTGGCCTCGGTGGCGAGCACCGTCAGCAACGGGGTCTGCGCCGGGATCGACGCGGGCGTCGTGCCCGCCACCGTCCCGTCGGGCGCGACCGCGAGCCAGTCCGGGCCGTTTTGTGCGGTGAACGTCGCCGCGGCGGGAGCTGCGCCGCGCACGCCGGTCCACATCCCGGCGATGGAGAAGCGCACGGCCGTCGACGGCGCGGCGGCAGGCCGGACGATGTCGTCGGTCAGGAAGTGGTCGACGGTCGGCTCCGTGGACCCGGTGAGCGGCGGTTCGGCCTTCAGGGCGAACGTGATGGGCGGTGCCAGGTTCACGTAGCCGTCGTCGTAGAGCAGGACGGCGGCGACGGTGTGGCCGCCGGTGAGCGCCCCCGCCGGGATCGTGACCGTCCCCGATGTCGCGTTCGGCACGTACGCCCAGGTGGTCGATGCTCCGTGCGACGCGCCGCCGCTCGGCGCCGTTGCGGGATCGTCGTAGATCCCGATCCAGTTCTTCGCGTTGGGGGTGGCGGTGGTGAACGAGAAGGTCAGCGGCTTCCCGGCCATCGGATCCCGTGTGAGGAGCGTCAGCGTCCCGCTATCGGTCGGTCCGGAGGCCGCTGGGGCGAGCCGGAAGACGACGGGCTGCGCGAGCCAGGTGTAGCCGTCGTCTGCGAGCAGGTACGCGATCACGTCGTGTCCCGACGTGAGTGCGCCCGCCGGGATGGTGACGGTGCCGGAGGTGCCAGACACGTATGACCACGCGGTCGAGCCGGCTCCGGGGTAGGTCTGGTTCAGCGGGGATTTCTTCGGGTCGTTGTAGATCGCGACCCAGTCGGTCCCGGACGCGTTCGCGTCACCGGTGGAGTAGGAGAACGTCAGGTCGCCGCCGACCCGCGGGGTCGCCGTCGTGAGGGCGAGCGAACCCCCGGTGGCGTACCCGACGTGGAAGGTGACGGGCTGCGCGAGCCAGGTGTAGCCGTCCGCGTACAGGAAGTACGCGACGAGGTCGTGGCCAGGAGTGAGCCCCGCGCTCGCGACCGTGACCGTGCCGCTGGAGGCCGGCGTCGTTGCGCTGACGTACGCCCAGTCGGTTGAGGAGCCGTGGCTCTTCTCGTCGGTCGGGCCGGTGGCAGGGTCGTTGTACACCGCGACCCAGTTCTTCGTGTTCGGCTTGTCCGTCGTGTACGAGAACGTGAGCGGATCGCCGGGCGCCGGCGTGGTGTTCGTGAGCGTCAGCGTCCCGTTCGGAGCGGGCGCCGCGGCGGCCGGCTGGGCGACGACGCCGAGTGCCGCCGTCGCAGCGACGACGGCGCCGATGAGGGCTGCGGCGACGGTCGACCGGGTGATCCTGCGCACGGGTGCTCCTTCGGGTGAGGCCGCGGGCGGGGCGGGATCCCGAACCCGCACCGCGCCCGTCGGCACAGGTCCCCACCCAACCGACCGCAGCGGTCGCGGACCCTGCGTGCTCGCGACGTACGGGTGAACGGCCGTCGAACCGGAGCCGTCCACCTGGCACCGTCTGCGCACTCAGCAGCGTGGCGTAGGGGCACGGACGCGCGGGATACCGGGGAGAGCGGTCACACTGGTCTGTACAAGTGTTTGCACCCGGGCGGACGCACGCGACCAGGATGAGCGGAAGGACCGAACATGCCGACGCTGTATCGAGAGATCGCCGAGGACCTGGGCGCGCGCATCCTCCAGGGCGAGTTCGGCGCGGGCACCTCGCTGCCGTCGGAGAACCGGATGGCGGAGACCTACGGCGTCGCCCGCGGCACCGTGCGGCGGGCGCTCGCCCTGTTGCGCGCCCGCGGCGACCTGACCTCGCGCCAGGGCTCCTCGTGGGTCGTCGCCGCGGCGCGCCAAGGGCAGGAGTTCGACGAGCTGCGCTCTTTCGCCCAGTGGGCACGGAGCAGGGGGATGACACCGGGCGGCCAGGTGGTGTCGCTCCAGACCGCGCCCGCCCGCGTCGCCGAACGCCGCCGCCTCCACCTCGACGAGGGGGACGAGGTGCTGCGGGTGGTCCGGCTCCGCACACTCGACGGCCGGCGCGTGATGCTCGAGCGGACCACGTACGCCACCTGGATGATCCCGATCATCCAGTCGCTCTCACCGCGCGAGGCCTCGGTCGTGCAGGTGCTCTTCGACCGCTTCGGGATCGTCACAGGCCAGGCCGACAACACGCTGGACGCGACCGCCGCGACGAGCGAGGACGCCCAGCTGCTCGGCGTGCGCCGTTCGTCCCCACTGCTCCGGCTTCGCCGGGAGAGCTCCGACGCCGGAGGCCGCCCGATCGAGTACGGCGAGGACCGCTACGTCCCCGGAACGGTCGCCTTCCAGGTGCACACCCGGCTCACCGCCGCGGCGATGCGGAGGATGGGCGGCTGAGTCGATCGGGGCTCGGGGATGATCGCAGGGCGAGCCGGTGCTAGGCTTCCGGCGTCCGTGCAGCAGATCGAGGAGGTGATACCCATGAACGAAACGACGTGGGTGCTCTTCTCTGAGGACACGGTCGGGCGATAGGTCGTCCGGGAGCGCCCTTCAGGCACTCCACGAAAGGCACGACCATGCACTTCGACTTCACTTCAGCACCACACCTCGTCGACGGCGTCACCGAGCGCCGATTCACCCTCGGCGGAATC
Source organism: Leifsonia sp. 466MF (assembly GCF_900100265.1). Classification (NCBI taxonomy): domain Bacteria; kingdom Bacillati; phylum Actinomycetota; class Actinomycetes; order Micrococcales; family Microbacteriaceae; genus Leifsonia; species Leifsonia sp. 466MF. The sequence continues at coordinate 3,259,273 of NZ_LT629696.1, read as the reverse complement.
CCGGGCATCCTGTGGGCGCCCGAATCCGCATCCTCCTCCGCGCCCGTCCCGCTGATCCTGCTGGGGCATCCCGGCGGCGTCGAGCAGATGTACCCGCGGCTCGTCGGGCGAGCGCGACAGGCCGCGGCCGACGGCTTCGCTTCGCTCACCATCGAGCTGCCCGGGACGGGCGACCGCCCCCCATCGGCGGTGACGGAGGAGGCGCGCGCCGACCTCCGTCGCACGCTCGCGGCGGGAGACCCGGTCGGCCCTGACCTCGTCGACCGTCTCGTGCTCCCGCTCGTCGAGGGCGCCGTCCCGGAATGGCGGTCGGCGGTGGATGCGGCTCTCGCACTGCCGGAGATCACCGGTCCGGTCGGGTACTCCGGCGGATTCATCTCGATCGGCGTCCGGCTGGCTCTCACCGAGCCACGGGTGGTCGCGGCCGGGCTCTTCGCCGGCAGCTACATCCCGTCCGTCATCCAGGAGGAGGCACGGCAGGTCACCATCCCGCTGCACGTGCTCCTGCAATGGGATGACGAGGGCAACGACCGGCAGGCGGCGCTCGACCTGTTCGACGCGTTCGGCTCGACGGAGAAGACGTTGCAGGCGAACCTCGGCGGCCACCGCGGTGTCCCCGCGTTCGCCGGCGAGGGCGCGGCCCGGTTCTTCGCCCGGCACCTGCGCTGACGACATCGGGCCACCCGCCGGAAGGCGGGTGGCCCGATCCTTCGCGTCGGCGGACGCTACGACTGGAGCCACTCCAGCAGGTCGGCGTTGATCGTCTCGGCCTGCGTGGTCGGCATCCCGTGCGGGAAGCCCGGGTACGACTTCAGCGTGCCGTTCTGGACGAGCTTCGCCGAGAGGGGGCCCGAGTCGGCGTACGGCACGATCTGGTCGTCCTCGCCGTGCATGACGAGGACGGGCACCGAGATCTTCTTGAGGTCCTCGGTGAAGTCGGTCTGCGAGAACGCGACGATCCCGTCGTAGTGCGCCTTCGCGCCGCCCATCATGCCCTGGCGCCACCAGTTCTCGATGATCGCCTCGGACGACTCCACGCCGGGGCGGTTGAAGCCGTAGAACGGGCCCGACGGCAGTGCCCGGTAGAACTCCGACCGGTTCTTGGCGAGCTGCGCCTGCAGGTCGTCGAAGACGCTCTTCGGCAGACCGCCGGGGTTGTTCTCGGTCTGCACCATGATCGGCGGCACAGCGCTGATCAGCACCGCCCGGGCGACGCGGTCCTCACCGTAGGTCGCGATGTAGTGAGCGACCTCGCCACCGCCGGTGGAGTGGCCGACGTGGATGGCGTCGTGCAGGTCGAGCGCCTCGACCACGGCCCGCAGGTCGGCGGCGTAGTGGTCCATGTCGTGCCCGTCGCCGGACTGCGTGGAACGGCCGTGGCCCCGGCGGTCGTGGGCGACGACGCGGTAGCCGTGCTGCAGGAAGAACAGCAGCTGGGTGTCCCAGTCGTCGGCCGAAAGCGGCCAGCCGTGGCTGAAGACGATGGGTTGACCGGTTCCCCAGTCCTTGTAGTAGATCTCGATGCCATCTGACGTGGTGACAGTGCCCATGGTTCCCTCCGGGAGTGGCGAAGCGGGGTGCTGTGGGACGGTGCTGCGGAACGTTCGGCGCGCTCTCAACCTAGCCGTCGGTACGGAGCGAGTGCCAGGGGCTGACGCGGGTACCGTGACGGGCGTGCAGACCTTCCTGCCCTATCCGTCTTTCGCCCGGAGCGTTCGCGTGCTCGACCGCGCGCGCATGGGGAAGCAGCGCGTCGAGGCGTTGCAGGTTCTGCGGGCGATCACCGTTCCCGGGTACGGCTGGCGCCACCATCCCGTCGCGAAGATGTGGCGTGGATACCTCCCCGCGCTGACGAAGTACGCGCTCGAGTCGACGGACGCGTGGATCGAGCAGGGCCACGCCGACACCGTGCGGCCGCAGGTACTGGCTTTCGCGCCGGAGGTCGAGGCGCTGTCGCAGGAGGAATTGGAGCTGCCGCCGTGGATCGGCGACCCGGACTTCCACCGCAGCCACCAGTCGAACCTGGTCCGCAAGGACGCCGAGTTCTACGGGCCGCTGTTTCCGGGGGTGCCCGACGATCTGCCCTACGTCTGGCCGGGGCCGACGCGGGAGTGAGCCAACGCACTGAGCCAACGCGCGACGAGGTTCGAATCGGTTCGATTCGCGCGCCCGTGTGAGAATTGACACGGCGAACGGCTGGAGGGGCGATGGCGGCGACGATCCGGGATGTGGCACGGGTCGCGGGGGTGACCCCGAGCACGGTGTCGTACGCGCTGTCCGGCAAGCGGGCCATCTCCGAGGAGACGCGGGAGCGCATCCAGCGGGCCATCGTGGAGCTCGACTTCACGCCCAACGCCGGCGCCCGCGCCCTGGCACTGTCGCAGACGAACGTGCTCGGGCTGTTCCTCCAGTTCCAGGAGGACGAGTTCGCGCCCGCGATGCTGCAGTACGTGCTGCCGGTGTCGACGACGGCACGCAATCACGGGTTCGACCTGCTGATGGTGACGGACCCGGACGTGGATGCGGCCATCCGCCGCACGACGTCGTCGGCGATGGTGGACGGAGTGGTCCTCCTCGACGTCACCTACGACGACCCGCGACTGGAACCGCTGCGGCAGACCCGCCAGCCGGCCGCACTCATCGGGTATGCGAAGAACGCCGAGGGCTTCGACGCGGTCGACCTCGACTTCGGCGAGGCGGCACGGAACGCTCTCGATCACCTGCACGGCCTCGGGCACAGGGAGGTCGTGCTCGTCACGCCGCCACGGCACGTCTCGGAGCGCGGTGGCTCGTACGCCTGGCGGTTCAGCGATGCGGCGGCGGAGCGGGCGGCGCGCCACGGCATGCAGCTGCACATCGTGGAGGGGGAGTCGCGCCAGCCCGCTCTCGGGCAGGCCGTCACGGCCGCGCTCGACCGGTATCCGTCCGCGACGGCTCTCGTCGTGCACAACGACGCAACGATCGCCGCGCTGCCGTCGCTGCTGCATGAGCGCGGGATCTCGGTGCCGGACGACCTCTCCGTCGTCGGCATGTTCTCCGCCGAGTTCGGGACGGCGTTCTCGCTGCCGTACACCTCCGTCGACACGCGTCCGGAGCTGCTGGGGGAGTGGGCGGTGTCCCGCCTCGTGGAGCGCATCGCCGATCCCGAGGGCGCCGAGGCGCCGCAGGTGCGCCTGATCGAGCCGGGGTTCGTCGACCGGGGCAGCACGCGCGCGGTCTGAGCCGCGCCACGCACATTCGTGCCGAATGTGCGTTTTGAGCGCTCCTTTCCGCACATTCGTGCCGAATCTCCGCCCGTCCCCGCGCGAGATTTGCGCCAAATCTCGGTTATCGCGGCCGCTTTCCCACGATTTGCGCCAAATCTCGGTAATAGCGGCGCGTTTCCCGCGATTTGCGCCAAATCTCGCGGGGCGGGGATGCGTCGAAGCGGTTCGGTGACGAGGTCAGGCACGCCCGGAGAGGGGGTATAACGGGCCGTCTGCGGCCTGAATCGGGGCGAGAATGTGCCGATTCGCGCGGGAGCGAAGCGGTTCGACTTGTGCAGCACGCGCGAGCGCGCTATCTTCATCGAAGCGGTTCGACAGCAGTCGGGCCGACGACTTCCCGATGGAGCGAAGGAGGGGCGCGATGGCCGTCACCATCACCGACGTGGCACGTGCAGCCGGCGTCTCCACGAGCACCGTCTCGTACGCCCTCTCCGGCAAGCGCTCCATCTCCCCTGACACCCGCCGCCGCATCGACGAGGCGATCACGAACCTCGGCTTCATCGTCAACGCGGGCGCCCGCGCGCTCGCCACCTCGCAGACGATGGTCATCGGCCTGCTCACCCAGTTCCACGCCGACGAGTTCGCCCCCGCCATGCTCGAGTACATCCTCCCGGTGTCCGACACGGCCCGCGAGCTCGGCTACGACATCCTGCTCGTCACCGAACTCGACAGCGTCGCCGCCCTGCGCCGGGTCACCAGCTCCGGGATGGTCGACGGCGTCGTCCTGCTCGACGTCGTCCACGAAGACCCGCGCCTGGCCACCCTCCGTGACGCCGCGCAGCCCGGAGCCCTGGTCGGCCTCCCGAAGCACACTGAGGGCCTCGACGTCTTCGACCTCGACTTCGGCGAGTCCGCCCGCATGCTGGTCGACCACCTGTACGCGCGCGGTCACCGCGAGATCATCGTCGTGTCGCCCCCGCTCCACGTCTTCGAGCGCGGCGGCGCCTACGGCTGGCGGTTCCGGGATGCGGCCCTCGAGCGCGCCGCCCGTTACGGCCTGCAGATGCACCCGTACTACGGCGAGGCGCGGCAGCCCGAGATCGGCCGGAGCATCAACGCCATGCTCGACGCCCGGCCGACCGCCACCGCGCTCATCGTGCACAACGACGCGACGATCGCGGCGCTGCCCTCGGTGCTCACCGCACGCGGCGTCAGCACGCCCGACGACCTCTCGGTCGTCAGCCTCTACGCGAAGGACTTCGGCCGAGCGTTCTCCCTGCCGTACACGGCAGTCGAGAGCTCACCCGATGAGCTGGGCCGCTCCGCGGTCCGGCAGCTCGTCCGGCGGATCACCTCACCCGATCTCGCCGGTCCGGCGGTGACGAGATTCGTCGCCCCCGAAATAACCGACCGTGGGAGCACCCGATGAACCGCCCCACGCAGCACGCTCAGCGCCCCCGGCCGGACTCGCCCCAGTGCACGATTCAAGGAGGAATACTGTGATCACCAAGAAGACCTCGCGCCTGCTCGGCGCAGCGGTCGTCGCCGCGGCGGTCGTCGCCGGCGTCGCCGCCTGCTCGGGCTCGGGCTCCGGCTCGAGCGGAAGCGCCGGAGGCACCTACACGTTCTGGGATCCGTACCCGCAGTTCGACGCATCGGCCGACTGGACGAAGCTCGTCGAGCAGTGCGGAACGGAGGCCGGAGTCACCGTGAAGCGCACCGGCTACGACACCAGCGACCTGACCAACAAGGCGCTGCTCGCCGGCCAGCAGGGCAGCTCCCCCGACCTGCTGCTCGTCGACAACCCGGTCGTCTCGACGCTGGCCGAGGCCGGCATCCTGACCACCACGTCGGAGAACAAGCTCGACACGTCCGACATCCAGAAGAACATCCTGGCTGCCGGTCAGCTCGACGGGAAGACGTACGGCGTACCGATCGGGGCCAACACCCTGGCGCTCTACTACAACAAGGCCGTGCTGTCGGCCGCCGGTGTGGACGCGAGCTCGATCAAGGACTGGTCGACGCTCACCGACGCCCTCGCCAAGGTCACGGCCGCAGGCAAGAAGGGAATCACCTTCTCGGCGATCGGGACCGAGGAGGGCAGCTTCCAGTTCCTGCCGTGGTTCTGGGGCTCCGGCGCCAACCTGACGAAGCTGGACTCGGACAAGGCCGAGCAGGCGCTCTCGCTGTGGACGGACTGGGTGAAGAAGGGATACGCCCCCAACTCGGTCATCAACAACACGCAGACGACGTCGTGGCAGGAGTTCGCCACCGGTGACTTCGCGTTCGGTGAGAACGGCACCTGGCAGCTGGGCAACGTGAAGAAGGCCGGGATCGACTACGGCATCCTCAGCATCCCGGCGATGGATGGGGGAGCGGCTCCCGCTCCGACCGGCGGCGAGTTCATGACGCTCCCCGTGCAGAAGGACACCGCCCGCTACGCCACCTCGAAGAAGATCGCCGAGTGCCTCACCAGCACGAAGAGCTTCGTGAAGACCGACACCACGCTCTCCTACATCGCCCCCACGGAGGCGGCGCAGAAGGAGCAGGTCGCCGCGAACCCGGAGTTGCAGCCGTGGGTCGACGCCGTCGCCGCAGCGAAGGGCCGCACCAGCGACGACCTCGGCACGAAGTACCCGAAGATCTCCAAGGAGCTCTGGACCGCGGTCCAGAACGCCCTCAGCGGAGCGCAGTCGCCCGCGGACGCCCTGAAGGCGGCCCAGACGGCAGCGGCCGCAGCCACCAAGTAACCCGAGCACGACCAGCAACGCAACTGAGGAAACACCGATGACGACAACTCAGACAGCGTCGCGCGGCACGGCCACGGACGGGGGTGGGACGGTGCGAGCCGCCGTCCCGCCCGCGCCCCGGCGCCGGCGTCGGCGCGGCTCGTGGACGGCGTGGGCGTTCCTCGCCCCCGTCGTGATCTACCTGGTCGTGTTCTACGCGTGGCCGCTCTATCGCAACGTCGAGCTCAGCGTCCGCGACTACACCGTCCGGTCGTTCGTGATGGGCGACGCCCCGTTCGTCGGGCTCGACAACTACATCAAGGTGCTGCAGGATCCGACTTTCGGGCCGGCGTTCTGGCACACCGCCGTCTTCACCCTCGTCTCGATCGCGTTCCAGTTCACGATCGGGCTGGCGCTGGCGGTGTTCTTCCACCAGAACTTCCGCCTCTCGGCCACGCTGCGAGCCCTCTTCCTGGTGCCGTGGCTGCTTCCGCTGATCGTCTCCGCCTCCACCTGGTCGTGGATGCTGAACAGCGATTCCGGCGTCGTCAACGCGGCGCTCGAGGCGTTCGGGCTGCCCGGGATCAACTGGCTGACCTCGCCGGACTGGGCGCTGACCAGCGTCATCATCGCGAACATTTGGATCGGCATCCCCTTCAACCTGGTCATCCTCTACTCGGGCCTGCAGAACATCCCGCAGGAGCTCTACGAGGCGGCGTCGATCGACGGGGCCAACGGATGGCAGCGCTTCTGGCGTGTGACCTTCCCGCTGCTGCGCCCGGTGTCGGCGATCACCCTGCTGCTCGGGCTGATCTACACGCTCAAGGTGTTCGACATCATCTGGATCATGACGCGCGGCGGGCCCGGAACGGCGTCCACGACGTTCGCGACCTGGTCGTACCAGCTCGGGTTCGCCTCGACCCTGCCGGACTTCAGCCCGGCGGCCGCGGTCGGCAACCTGCTGATCATCCTCGCGCTCGTCTTCGGCTTCGTGTACATCCGCACCCAGAGGAAGCAGGACCTCGCATGAACGGCAAGCGGCCCTGGTGGAAGACCGTCGTCGGTGTGGTGCTGACGCTGGTGATGCTCTTCCCCGTCTATTGGATGATCAACGTCTCGCTGACTCCGACGAGTCTGATGCGGAAGAGCCCGCCGGACCTGTTCCCCATCCACGCCACTTTCGAGGGCTATCAGGCCGTGCTCGACCAGCAGCTGCCGTACCTCGGCACGAGCCTGCTCGTCGGGATCGGCACCGTGATCCTCACGGTCGCGATCTCGGCTCCGGCCGCGTATTCGCTGGCGAAGCTGCGCCCACGCGGCCGTGGAGTCCTCAACTTCCTGCTGCTCATCGCGCAGATGATCCCCGGGATCATCATGGCGATGGGGTTCTACGCGATCTACCTCAACCTCGGCATCCTGAACACGCTGTGGGGCCTGATCATCGCGGACTCGACGCTGGCCGTGCCGTTCGGCGTGCTGATCTTCAGCGCGTTCATGTCCGGCATCCCCGACGAGCTGATGAACGCCGCGAAGATCGACGGCGCGAGCACCTGGCGCACGTTCCGCTCGATCGTGCTCCCGGTGAGCCGCAACTCCATCGTCACGGTGTCGCTGTTCGCGTTCCTCTGGGCGTGGTCCGACTTCGTGTTCTCGTCGACGCTGAACAGCGGCGGGGCTCTGCAGACGATCACGCTCGGCATCTACAAGTACATCGGCAACAACAACCAGGAGTGGAACGCCATCATGGCGACCGCCGTGGTCGCGTCGGTGCCCGCCGCCGTGCTGCTGGTTCTCGCGCAACGCTACGTCGCCGCCGGTGTCACCGCCGGGGCCGTGAAGGACTGACCGTGACGAACCTCAGCACCATCGCGTCGACCGACGTCGCCGTCGACCTGTCCGAGATCCCGTTCTCCGTCCGGGGCAGCTGGCTCGACATCTCGCCGGTGATCGGCACGCACCAGGTCTCGGACGACCTCCATCTCGTCAGCCATGTCACCGGGATGCACGCCGTGCTCCGGCTCACGCCGGTCGTCGGCGCCGCCACCGCGGCCCGTGTCGAGGCCACAGCCTCCCGCGTCGCCTGGACGGCGGGCGACGGGATCGTCGAGGCCGTGTTCGAGCATCCCGGAGCCATACGCTTCCGCGGCCGGGGGCTCGGGATGCGGTTCGCCGCCTCCGACGAGCTGACGCCGTTCACCGGCGGGTACCTGTTCACCGATCCCGTCGACGGCGCCATCACGCTGACCAGCTACGAGACCGGCCGGCGCTACCGGTTCACGGTTCTGGCCGGTTCGGCGGAGATCGTGGGCGACGGGCTGCTCGGCAGCGGAGCCCGGGAGGTGGCGTTCGGCGCCGACGACCTGTGGGAGGTCCGGTTGGAGCAGACGGAGGCGGGTCTGCGTCCACTCGATGCCACCACCTCCTTCGACGACCTGGTGCGGCACCGCCGAGCGGAGTTCGCGGCGTACTGCTCCGGCCTGCTGGCCGGGGCGGAGGCGACGCCCACCGCGGTGAAGGCCGCGTACGTGCTCTGGTCGGCCACCGTCGAGCCCGGCGGCTTCGTCGGCCGCGAGGCGGTGCTCATGTCGAAGCACTGGATGGACAAGGTCTGGTCGTGGGACCACTGCTTCAACGCCCTCGCCCTCGCACCGCTCGATGCGGAGGCCGCCCTCGACCAGTTGCTCCTGCCCTTTGATCACCAGGACGCGGGCGGAGCGCTGCCCGACTCGGTCACGCACTCCGAGGTGCTCTACAACTTCGTGAAGCCGCCCATCCACGGCTGGGCGTTCCGGCTCCTGCGGGAGCGCGTCTCCACACCCTTCGACGACGGCGCCCTGCGCCTGGTGTACCGGAGGCTCTCCGCCTGGACGCGGTTCTGGCTCGACAGCCGCCGCGCACCCGGTCATGCGCTCCCGTACTACCAGCACGGCAACGACAGCGGGTGGGACAACTCCACGCTCTTCGACCGGGATCGGGTGGTCGAGTCGCCGGACCTCGCCGCGTTCCTCATCCTGCAGCTGGAGGAGCTGGGCCGCCTCGCGGTCGAGCTCGGAGAGTCTGCGGCCGAATGGGAGGACGAGCGGATCGCGATCGAGCGGGCGCTGTTCGACGAGCTGTGGGCGGGCGATCACTTCGTCGCCCGGTCGGTCGCCTCGGGGCGGCCGTCCACCTCCACGAGCCTGCTCGGGTCGCTCCCCATCGTGCTCGGAGACCGTCTTCCCGCCGACATCGCGTCCGCGCTCGCCGCCGCGGTCGAGGCCCACCTCACACCGTGGGGACCGGCGACCGAGCTGCCTGACTCTGCGCAGTACACCGCCGACGGCTACTGGCGCGGACCGGTCTGGGCGCCGAGCACCCACCTCATCGTCGACGGCCTGCGCCGCGCCGGGCACGGCGAGCTGGCCGACCGGGTCGCGGACGCCTTCCTCGCCGCCTGCGAGCGCTCCGGATTCGCCGAGAACTTCGACGCCCTCACCGGCGACGGCCTGCGCGACCGCGCCTACACCTGGACGGCGGCGGTCTATCTGCTGCTCGCCAGCCACCGACCGTCGGGAGAACGATGACCCTCACCTCGACCGCCCTTCTGACCGGGGGACCGGTTGTCCCCTCCCGCAGCCTCCTCCGGCCGCTCGGACCGGACGAGGTCCGCATCTCGGGCGGATTCTGGGCCGACAAGCAGCAGCTCAACGCGACCGTCATCCTCGACCACTGCGAGACGTGGATGGAGCGGATCGGCTGGATCGGCAACTTCGACCGTGCCGCCGCGGGCACGGTCGCCGAGCACCACGACGGGATCGAGTTCGTCGATTCGGAGGTCTACAAGCTGCTCGAGGCGATGGCCTGGGAGCTCGGCCGTCGTCCCGATGCCGGGCTCGAGGCGCGCTACTCGGCCTTAGTCGCCCGGGTGGCGGCGGCGCAGGAGCCTGACGGCTACCTGCACACCGCCTTCGGGCGTCCCGGTCAGCGTCCGCGGTACAGCGATCTCGAGTGGGGCCACGAACTGTACTGTTTCGGCCACCTCTTCCAGGCGGCGGTCGCGCGTGCCAGGAGCGGGCATCCCGACGACGTGCTCGTCCGGACCGCCCGGCGGCTGGCCGACCACGTCGCCCGCGAGTTCGGCGAGGGCGGCCGGGATGCGATCTGCGGTCACCCGGAGATCGAGCCGGCGCTGGTCGAGCTGGGGCGCGCCCTCGGTGAGCAGCGGTACATCGACCTGGCGCGCATCTTCGTCGAGCGGCGCGGCCGGCGGACCCTCGCCACGACCCTGTTCCAGGGCAGCGACTACTTCCTCGACGACGTGCCGGTCCGCGACGCGACCGTGCTGCGCGGGCACGCGGTCCGCGCCGCCTACTTCACGGCCGGGGCGGCCGATGTCGCCGTCGAGACCGGCGACCACGGCCTGCTCGCCGCCGTGCAGAACCAGTGGCGACGGACGGTCGCGCACCGCACCTATCTCACAGGCGGGATCGGCTCGCACCACCAGAACGAGGAGTTCGGCGCCGACCACGAACTGCCGCCGGATCGCGCCTACGCCGAGACCTGCGCCGCCATCGGCTCCGTCATGGTCAGCTGGCGCCTGCTCCTGCAGACCGCCGACCCGGCTCACGCCGACCTCATCGAGCGGACCCTCCTCAACGCGGTGCTCGTCTCTCCCCGCGAGGACGGCCGCGCGTTCTATTACGCCAACACTCTGCACCAGCGCGAGCTGGCGTCGGAGACGCACGACGACGAGCTGAGCGAGCGCGCAGAGGCCAACCTCCGCGCGCCCTGGTTCGAGGTGTCCTGCTGTCCGACGAACGTCGCCCGCACGCTGGCGAGTGTCGGCGCGTACTTCGCGACGGCCGACGGCGACGGCGTCCAACTCCACCAGTACGCGGATCTGGATGTGGACACGGCCCTCCCGGACGGCAGGCACGTCGCGCTCGCGGTGCGCACGGGCTACCCCTTCGACGGTCGAGTGGTCGTCTCGGTGGCCGAAGCGTCGGAGTTCACCCTGAGCCTGCGCATCCCCGCCTGGTCTCGCGGCCGGGCGCGCGCGAGCCTGAACGGCGAACCCGTCCTTGTCGACGGCGACACCCTGCGTCTGCGCCGCGCCTTCGCTCCGGGCGACGAGCTGGTGCTCGACCTCGACACCTCCCCGCGGTTCACCGTCGCACCCGACGCGGTCGACGCCGTGCGCGGGACCGTCGCCGTCGAGCGCGGGCCGCTCGTGCTGTGCCTGGAGTCGGTGGATCTGCCCGGCACGACAGGGTTCGATCGCGTCCGGGTCGACACGGGAACTGCGCCGGTTTCCACCGCAGACGGTGCGTCCGTGCGGCTGATCGTGGAAGATGGGCGCAACGACGACCGCGACGATGCCGACCGCAACCTTACCGACGACTGGCCGTACCTCCGCCTCGACTCCGCCGTGACCGCCCGGTCGGGCCAGGCGGTCACGGCGGGCCTCATCCCCTACGCCCACTGGGCGAACCGCGGACCGAGCCTGATGCGGGTGTGGATCCCCGCCGCAGGCTGACGACGCTCGGCTGCCGGCGAGTCATCGGGGCCGGCAGCCGAGTCCTTCTCTCCCCGGTTTGGGATTTTCTCCGGACCGGGTGCATCCGATCGCCCCTCTTCAGCCGAATGAACCCGTGGGAGCACACACGGTTCTTCCGCGGAGACGAAGGGGTTCATCATGACGAGGACTCGGAAGTGGCGGATCGGCGTCGCCATCGGCGCAGCGCTTGCCCTGATCGGGGTGGCGGCGCCCGCGAACGCGGCGCCGCATCCATCCACCTGGCGCCCGTTCGGCATCTCGCAGGTGTCGGTCTTCCACGGCGTTCCCGCAATGCCGGTGGATGTGTACGTGAACGGCCTGCGGGTGCTGAACGACTTCCAGCCCGGCACGTTCGCCGGCCCGTATCTGCTGCCGTCGGGCACCTACCGCCTGGCGATCACCGCGGCCGATGCGCGTAACGACCGGAATCCCGTCATCGGACCGGTGACGGTCTCGTTCGCTCGGAACACCAGCTACACCGTGGCCGCGCACCTCACGCCGACCGGGACGCCGACGGCGAGCGTCTTCACGAACGACCTGTCCGTCTCGCCGTCCGGCACCGGCCGGTTGGTTGTGCGGCACACCGCGGCTGCTCCGGCGGTGGATGTGCTCGCCGGTGGCACTCCGGTGATCACCGGTCTGACCAATCCCAACGAGGCGGCACTGGTGCTTCCCGCGGGCACGGTGAATGCGTCGGTGGCGCTTGCCGGAACGACGGCCCCGGTCATCGGACCGGCGGCGGTCCCGGTGACGGCCAAGACCGACACGATCGTCTACGCCTGGGGGAGCGCCAGCGCGGGCACCCTGACGGTCGCCGTCCAGACGCTGCGGCAGGGGCGCCTGTTCGACGTCCCGTGGATGCTGCATCGCTGATCGTCGAGGAGGAAGCTGTGCGAGTCGTGGAGGCCCACATCACTGCGACGGTGCACGAGTTCTTCTCCCAGCAGTGGGTCCTTCTTCTCGCCGGCCGCGTGACCACGCGCGGCCGGCGAGAGTTCCGGAGCCGGCTCACCGGCCCGGTCGCCCTGAAGGAGGGCAGCGCGCTCGACGTGAGCGCGCTGCCCGAGCGCGACGTTCACGCCCTGCTCGTCGCCCGCGGGGCGCCCGACACCTGCGTCCTGGTCAAGGACGGACTCGTGGAGGACGAGATCACGACCCTCGCCTCCGCCCTGCACCGCGTCTTCCTCTCCCGGGAGGGCGCGCTCATCTCGTGCGTCCCCGGGCGGCTGGGCTTCCTGCAGTCCGACGGCGGCCGCACCCGGCTGCTGCTCGGCGCGGGACGCACGACCGCCGCACCCGGCATCTCACAGAAACCACCCCAGTAGGAGAAATCATGTCTGCAGCCACCGCGGACGATATCGCGGCCGCACTCGGCGACCTCGCCGTCCGCCTCCCCGCCGCGCCGACCGTCGAGCAACTGGCTCCGATCGTCGCCCGCCTCAGTCGCCGTGAGCGCGCCGTGCTCGCGCTCGTCTTCGAGCGGCTGGCGGAGGAGCCGGGCGCGGAGCAGCTGAGCGCGTGATAGCTCGGTCGGCGGTCCGCTCCGTCAGCCAGACGTCGTTCCGAAGCGGACTGCTCTCGTCACGCCAGGGGCGGCCTCAGGTCGCGGAGCAGGCGCCCGATCCGCTGCCCGATCTCGGCCGGGTTCGCGGGGGAGGGGGCCGCCGCCGCCTCCGCCATGTACCGGAACGTCCCGGCGAGCATGTGGCTGACCAGCGCTGCCTGGTCGGCCAGATCGACGGGGTCGGCGTCGGGGCTCTCGTTCTCGAGCCGCAGTCGGAGGATCTCTGCCAGTTCGGACTGGATGGTTCCGAATTGCTCGAGCTGGCGCGCGACCAAGTCGGGGTGGCTCCCGACCGCGCGGAGCCGCGCGGCGCGGTCCGCGTCATCTGCCACCGCCGGTAGCGCGATCAGGCTCAGTGCCGACGGGAGCAGCGGCTCGCGTTCGATGATGAAGCGCCGGGCACGGCCCTGGTCGACGCGCGGGCCGTCCGTGCCGATGACGGCCGCATCCTTCGTCTTGAAATGGTTGAAGAAGGTGCGCTGCGAGATGCCCGCCCTCTCGCAGATCATGTCGACCGTGACGGCGTCGTAGCCCCGCTCGTTGACGAGGGCCACGGCGGCGGACTCGATGGCCGCCGTCGTCTCGGCACGATTGCGGCGCCGCGCTCCGTCAGCGGTCGACATGGTCCTCCCGGTGTCCTACTCGTAGCGTAGCGAGTCGATCGGGTTCTGCCGGGCGGCTCGACGTGCAGGGAGGACGCCGGCCAGGAACGCGATGAGCATGATAGCAACGACCACGACGAGGACGGACTCCGGCCGGAACAGCAGGAGCGTGAGCCCGGGCAGCTGCGACAGCGGACCGGCCGCCGCGGCGGCGCTGATCCCGCTGCCGAGGAGGATCGCCACGACCGCCCCGAGCGCGCTGCCCAGCAGCCCGATGACGACGGCCTCGACGCTGAGCAGGGCGAATACCCGCCGGCTCGGCATCCCCAGGGCTTTCATGAGTCCGATTTCTCGGGTGCGCTCCTGTACACCCATGAACAGGGTGTTCACGATCCCGAAGGCGGCGGCGATCAGGGCCACCACGGCGAAAGCGTTCAGCACGCCGATGATGCCGTTGATGACGGTCTGGATGGTGCCCAGCTGGTCCGCGATCGTCTGGCCGCTGAATCCCGCGTCCGCGAGTTCGCCCTTCAGGTCGTCGATTCGCTGCGCGTCAGGGTTTCCGTCGAGGTAGGCGATGGCGAGCGGATACCCGGCGCGGGTGTCCAGGCCGGCCCGTTGGGAGGTGACGAGGGCGTCAAGGAGGGCGTTGTTCGCGCCCGCGCCGCTGGCGAGCAGGCTGGTGCGAGCCACGCCGACGATCGTCGCGGTGACCGTCTGAGGCCTGCCCATCGCGTCGGTCAGGCCGAGGGTGACCTCGGTACCGACGGCGTCCGCGGCCGACTTCAGGCCCAGCGGCTCCAGATACGACTCGGGCAGCACCAGCTGATGCGCGGAGGCGTTCTGATCAAGCTGGTCCCCGGCGGCGAGATCGGCCCGCGTGATGGAAGAGGTGGGATTGATCGAGAGCTGGTACCGGTCGCCGTCGGCGGCTGCGATGTAGTCGACCGCGACACTCTGGATCGGGGCGACCCGCTCGATGCCGTCGATCTTCCCGATCGCGGCCACATCGGCGTCCGAGAGCGTGCCGCCGCTCGCTCCGAGCGGGTTCGGAGCACCGCCTGCGGCGGCCGCCGCGCCCCCCGCCTCCGGGTCGTACTTCTGCGGTCCGGTGCCCGTGGGCGCGGATCGCTGGACGAGGAGGACGTCCTGAGAGCCGAGCGACGCCAGCTGCTTGGTGACGTAGTCGGAGACCCCCGAACCGAGCGCCGTGGTCAGGGTGAGGGTGAACGCGCCGACGAAGAGCGACAGCACGGTGAGGATCGCCCGCGTCTTGGTCCGGAAGACGTTGCGCGCCGCCGTCCGGATGAGTTCGCCCGTTCTCATGCCGCCACCTCCGCAGCGATGCGGCCATCGGTGATGGTCACCCGCCGGTCGCATCGCGCCGCCAGGTCATCGTCGTGGGTGACGAGCACGAGGGTGATCCCGTCCGTCTCCCGCGACGACAGCAGCAAATCCTCCACGTGGGCGCCGGTGGTGCTGTCGAGGTTGCCGGTCGGTTCGTCGGCGAAGATGACGCTGGGATCTCCGACGAGAGCGCGGGCGATGACCACGCGCTGCTTCTGGCCTCCGGAAAGCGCCGTTGCCGCATTCTTCGCTTTGTCGGCGAGGTCGAGACGCTCGAGAACCTCCATTCCGCGCCGGGCTCGCTCCTTCCGTGATACCCCGCGGATCGCCAGCGGCAACGTCACGTTCTCGAGGACGGTCAGGTTCG
Organism: Leifsonia sp. 466MF; assembly: GCF_900100265.1. NCBI lineage: Bacteria > Bacillati > Actinomycetota > Actinomycetes > Micrococcales > Microbacteriaceae > Leifsonia > Leifsonia sp. 466MF. The sequence continues at coordinate 3,243,922 of NZ_LT629696.1, read as the reverse complement.
GGATGAGGAAGAACTGCTGGAACACGAAGCCGAATCGTTCGTTCCGGAGGTTGTCGAGCTCCCGCCTTCCCAGGTGCGACGCGGGCCGACCATCGATGAGCATCTCCCCGTCGTCCGGACGATCCAGTAAGGCGAGCAGGTGCATCAGAGTCGACTTGCCCGACCCGCTCCTGCCGACGATCGCCACGCTCTCTCCCGGAGCGATGTCCAGATCCACTCCGCGCAGCGCCTCGAACCGGCTCTCTCCGGTCCCGTAGGTCTTCGAGAGACCCTTGGCGCTCAAGATCGCTTCCACCAGCACACCTCCATTTGTCGTTAGTGCAGTCACTGTAACAGATGGTGCAGTGACTGCACATGACGCCTTATGGAGGCGCACGCGTCACGGCCCGAGCGGGGTCGCCGTCACGATCACGTTGTCGCGGTAGTGGCCGGTGGCGTCGTCGAAGACGCCGCCGCAGGTGATGAGCACGAGCTTCGCCGGGCCGGTCTCGACGAAGAAGTCCTTCAGCGACCCGGGCGCCTTCTGCGGCTGAGCGACGCCGTCGACCCGGAAGCTGCGAGCGCCGGAGTCACCGGTGAGCACGACCTCCGCGCCGGGCGCCACGTCCTTCAGACGGCTGAACGGCCCGATGCCGTCCCAGGCATCCACATGGGCGACGACCACGATCGAGCCCGTCGTGGCGGATACGCCGGACGAGTAGCGGTACCAGCCGGCGGTGTGCGATTCGGACGGAATGGTGACGTCGCCCGTCGGATCGAGGCCGACGGGGACGACCGGCATATCGATGCCGAGCGACGCGACAGCGACGCGCGCGGGCGGCTGCTCCGGCGCGACGGGCGGAGCAGATCTGGTGTCGATGGTCGTGCGCGGGATGTCGGGCACCGGGGGCGACGCAGCGGGCGGCGACGAAGTGGGGCCGACAGTCGGAGCCGTCGGCGTCGGTGCAACGCTCGCGCCTGTCGTGCACCCCGTGAGCGCCACCAACGCGAGGGCGGCGCCGAACACGGCGGCCGCCCTCGCGTGGGCTGTGGTGTGGGGACTCATCCCCGGGTGGACTCCGCACGGGTGCGGCGGACGACGAGACCGGCCGCGACGGCGGCTGTCAGCAGGAGCGCGATGGCGCCGACCCACAGCGCAATCTGCTCCGACCGGGCCGCCTGGTCTGCGCGGAACGCGGCACCGGTCGTGCCGGCCTGCACGCCGTTCGGCGGCGTGCCCAGACCGTCGATCGTCTGGACCATCAGCGCCAGGTTCTTGTCGGTGGCGCTGCCGTAGGCGTAGACGATCGTGTTCGTTCCGTCGGCGATCGTCACGTCGGCTGGGCCGATCAGGGCGGGTTCGGTCGTGCCCGCGGCCGTCACCGAGGCGGAGACGGTCGATGCGGGCAGGTCGAGCTTCGCCTCGTTCGGGTTGGTCAGGTTGCTGACGACGGCCTTGCCCCCGGCGACGACGTCGACCGCGGGAGCCGCCGCGACGTGCCGGACGGTCAGGCGGCCCTGGCCGGCCGCCGTGGCGGACATGTCGTTCGTGAACAGCGTGGCCGTCGGCTTGCCCGATGCGTCGAGGTGCGCGACCGCCGAATAGTCGCCGCCCGCTGCGAGCGGCAGGTCGATGGGGCCGATCACCGGGCTGTCCGTCGCCGAGGTGGCGCCCACCTTGGTGATCGAGACGCTGTAGGTCCCGGCCGGCAGGGTCAGCGGACCGGCCATCGTGCCGGGCTGGAAGTTCTTGATCGTGTCGGTGCCGTTCACCCACACGTCGACGGGCGTGCCGGGCACTCCGTGGATCACGGAGAGCTGGACGTCCGACTCGGCAGCCGTGGCGGGGGCGGCGCTCACCGCGAACGCGAGCGCGGCGATCACCACGGCCGAAGCGGAAACTGCTCTGATCTTCATCGATCCTCCTAGGGATGTCGGACGCGGGATCGCGTCGCATGCCCATACATTCCGGGCGGAGGGCGAATCGGATGCACCTCCTACGGATTCGCGGGGGAACCGGAGGAAACAGAGGAAGCGGAGCTGGGCCGGGTCAGCGTGCCGCGGACAGGGTGCCCCGGACGATGCTGTCGCCCGAGTGCGCCGGATCGCCGTTGAGCGGCTGCTGCGAGATGTCGACGACCGGGTAGTCGGCGGCGGCGATGTTGGGCGGCATCACGAAGCGACCCGTGCCTCCATCCAGGAGTCCGACGCTGATCGCCTTCGTGAGGTCGCTGTTCATCAGCCACACCTCGCGGTACGCGGTGCCCGGGGAGTGCACGGCCGGGGAGTCCAGCTCGACCGCCAGGACCGTCGTGCCGTCGGGCTCCCGCTCCATGGTGGCCTGACCGTTGGAGGTCGACCACGCGGGCAGTCCGGCCAGCGTGGCCTGCGCCTCCACCTGGGGCGCCGGACGGATGAACACGACGAGAGCCACAGCGACGGCGACGAGCACGACCGCTGCGGCGGAGACCAGGTACGGCCAGCGACGACGGCCGCGTCCCCGGCGACGCGGGGCGACATCCCGGGTCGGGGAAGCATCAGCCCGAGTGGCCGAGGGGATGCCGTCGTCGGCCGCCACGCTGGAGGTCGCGGGCGGGTCGAGTGTCAGCTGCGCGCTGATGTTCTCCCACACGCGGGGAGAGGGCTCCTGCAGGGCGAAGTCGACCGGGCCGTTCTCACGCGCCGCACGCGTCACACGCGTCAGGCGCTCCAGCTCCGTCCTGCACTGCGGGCAGGTCATCACGTGGTCGACGTCTCTCGCGTCGATGTCGGTCTCGCCGAGGGCGAGCATCGCGAGGACATCCGGGTCGCTATGCGTCATCCGCGTCCTCCAACCGTGCCCGCAGCCGGAGGAGGCTGCGCCGGATATGACTCTTGACCGTACCCAACGGAAGGTCGAGTTTCGCCGCGATCTGCGTATGGGTCAGCCGATCGTAGAAGGCGAGCCGCATGATCTGCTGCGCCACCGGCTCCAGCTGGTCGAGCTCCTGGCTCATGGCGACGCTGTCGGCGATCTCGTCCGTCCAGCTGAGCGACTGGAGGTAGACGCTCTCCATGAAGGCCTCCAGTTCGCGCTGACGTTTCGCCCGCGCCTCGTAGGCGTCGACGATCTTGTGGCGGGTGATCGCCATCAGCCACGTACTGAGCTTCGCGCGCTCCGGATCGAATCCCGCGCGTCCCTGCCAGGCGGCGACGAACACCTGCTGCGTCACGTCCTCGGCGTCGGCGACGTTGCCGAGCGAGCGCAGCGCGAGCGTGTAGACCAGCCGTCCCCAGCGCTGGTACAACAGCTCGATCGCGGACACATCGCCGGCATGCAGGGCGCCGACGAGTGAACGCTCGGTGTCATCCACGCAGTCATCATCGCTCCCAGGTCCGCAGAAAGCGAGGAAACGGCCGTGTTCTGGCGAAAAACGCCTCAGCGCCGCGCGCGCCTGGCCGCACGGTTGCGCGCGAGCACCCAGCCGACGACTCCGCCGATCAGGAAGACGAGCACCACCAGCAGCCAGGTCGGCACCTGAACCTGCGTCCACAGCACGAAGATGGTCGCACGGTCGCCGCCGACGAGGTTCTGCACGGCCACGATCACCAACAGCAGGATGAGGACGATCGCCAGCCACTTGCGTTTCAGGAACCGCGTCAGACGGTTCTCGTCATCCCGGCCGGTGTTCCCCGCGCTGCTCATCCGGTCAGTATGGCGGTGGGGAGGGGTGGGTCGCCAGGGGCGGCTAGCCTCGACGTGTGGAACGGGAAGAGGCGCTCGCCGGGGGAAACGCCGGGGGCGCGGTGGTGCGCATCGGCGACACCGTCCGCAAGCCGTGGACGGCGGCGACGCCGAGCGTCGTGTCGTTCGTCGAGCACCTGCGGGAGTCCGGTGTGGATGCGCCCGCCCCGCTGGGCCGCGACGACGAGGGGCGACAGGTCCAGGAGTTCGTGCCGGGCCGTCTGGCGATGGATGCGGACCCGCTCACCCTGTCCGAGCTGCATCGGGTCGGGGAGATGGTCCGCGCCATCCACGACGCCAGCGCCGCGTTCGTCCCGCCGCCGCATGCGGTCTGGGAGACGGCGATCCCTGCACCTGCCGCAGAGCTCGTCTGCCACAACGACCTGGCCCCGTGGAACCTGATGGTGGGCGACCGCTGGCTGTTCATCGACTGGGACGCCTCCGCCCCCAGCACCCGCCTCTGGGATCTGGCCTACGCCGCCCAGGCGTTCACGCTCAACGACGCGGCCCGCGCCCCCGAGGACTCCGCCCGGGCGCTCGCGGCATTCGTCGACGGGTACGGCGCCGACAAGAGTCTGCGCGCCAACCTCCCGACCGAGATGGGCCGTAGAACGCAGGCGATGTACGACCTGCTCCACACGTCGAACCGCGCGGGTCGGGAGCCGTGGGCGACGATGTACGAGACCGGGCACGGAGCGCACTGGCAGGCGGTGACCCGCTACGTGACCACTCACCGCGACGTATGGGCACGCACCCTGTAAAACCCGGGCCGAGATTCGTGCCGAATGTGCGCTTTGAGCGCCGCAAAGCGCACATTCGGCACGAATCTCGGGGGAGGTCAGGGCGCGGGGGCGAACCGCTCCACACCCGCGACGCGCAGCAGGTCGAGCTTGGCCGCATCCTCGCTGCCCGGCACTGCGGTGTAGACGACGATGCGGAGGTCCCCGTCGGGCACGGTCAGCACGTCGCAGTCGACGGTGATCGGGCCGACGATCGTGTCGGTCATCGTCTTCCTGCTCGAACGGTGCGCGGCCACGCGGGCCGTGGCCCAGCGGCGCTCGAAGTCGGGCGAGGCGGCACGTAGCCGGCCGATCACGCGTTCGAGGTCCCGGTCGGCGGGGTAGCGGCCGTGCGCCTGGCGGAGGTCGGCGACGAGGTCGGCCGAGAACTCCTCGGCGTGGATGTCGTCGAACTCGACCCCCGAGTGGCCGTGGGTGAAGTGCCGCCAGACCAGATTGCGGTCCAGTCCCGTCATCTCCGACGGATCCTTCAGCAGCGCCGCCCACAACGGGTTCCAGACGAGGAAGTCCCACGACGCCGTGAACACCGCGAGCGGCACATCCCCGATCCGGTCGAGGATGCGCTGCACGCCCGGCGTGAGGTGCCTCGGGATGCTGCCCGCCGGCGACGACGCCGCACCGGCCACCCGGAACAGGTGGTCGCGTTCCTCGGCGGAGAGCCGCAGAGCGCGGGCGAGCGCGCTGAGCAGCTGGGGCGACGGGTTCGTCGCGCGACCCTGCTCCAGACGCACGATGTAGTCGACGCTCACGCCGGCGAGGGCGGCGAGCTCTTCGCGGCGCAGGCCCGGCGTCCGTCGGCCCGGGCCGGCGGGGAGCCCCACCTCGACCGGGTCGACCCGGTCGCGCCACGACCGCAGCACCGCCGCGAACTCGCTCATGGCCTCATCGTACGTCCGGTCGCCCGCCCGACCCTGGTACTGCCGGTACCCCCGAAGACCGGTGCCTGGGCATCCCCGCGGCGGGCGCACAGGATCGAGGTCATGACGACGACACTGATCACAGGAGCCAACCGCAGCCTCGGCCTCGAGACCGCCCGCCGACTCATCGAAGCCGGGCACACGGTCTACGCCGGGATGCGCGATATCGCGGCAGGAGACGAGGCGCGAGCGCTGGGCGCCATCCCGCTGGCCCTCGATGTCACCGACCAGGCCAGTGTGGATGCGGCGGTCGCCTCCCTGCCGGAACTGGATGTGCTGGTCAACAACGCCGGCGTGCTCGGCGGCCGACGGCAGGGTGCCGACGACCTCGACATCGAGGCGATGCGGCAGACGCTCGACACGAACGTCGTCGGCGTCGCCCGGGTCACCCAGGCCTGCCTCCCCCTGCTGCGCCGCTCGGCGGCGCCGGTCATCGTGAACGTCGCCTCGGGAGTGGGCTGGCCGCGCTGGCTGTCGACGCCCGGGCACGACGAGCATCCGGTGCTCGGCATCGCCTACGCGGCATCCAAGGCGGCGGTCATCGCCCTGACCGTGCAGTACGCCAAGGGACTGCCCGGCTTCCGGGTGAACGCGAGCGATCCGGGCTACACCGCGACGGAGTTCAACGGGTACAGCGGGCATCAGACCGTCCAGGAGGGGACGGACGCCACGGTCGCGCTGGCCACCCTCGGTCCGGATGGCCCGACCGGCGAGTTCCACAACCGCTTCGGGCGCATCGAGTACTGACCGGACGGGGCCCTCGCGCGGTGTGGCTACACTTCATTCCATGAAACGCGCCACCATCTACGATGTGGCACGCCACGCGGGGGTCTCGCACCAGACGGTCACCCGGTTCCTCAACGGCTTCGAGGGGATCCGGCCCGCGACGCGGGAGAAAGTCCAAGCCGCGATCGACGAACTGAACTACCGGCCGAACGGCGCCGCCCGCTGGCTGCGCTCGCGGCAGTCCAACCGGATCGGCATCCTCGCCCACCGAATGGAGCTCTCCGGCCCCGGGCGCATCATCGCCGGCGCGACGACCGCGGCGCGGAGCCGCGGCTACGTGCTCGACATCGCGTCGATGGACGGGGAGGACGCCGACTCGGTCGATGCGGCACTGGATGTGGTGATGGAGCACCAGATCGCGGGTGTCTTCGCGACGGCCCAGACCGACGTGGTGCGCGAGGCCGTCGCCAATCGCGGACTCGACGTTCCGATCTCGATCGACTCGGGGGAGGGGCTCTCGTCCTCCGGCACCAACCCGCGAGCACATCCCGGCCGGCTCGCGGCGGCGCATCTCGCCGACCTCGGGCATCGCCGCGTCGCCTTCGTGAACGGGCCGGATGTCTGGATCGCGGCGGGGGAGCGGCGCAGCGGCTTCTTCGCCGTGGCTGCGGAACGAGACCTCGATGTGGTGTGGGAGTACGAGGGCGACTGGTCGGCCGAGGCCGGCTACCGCGCCGCGCAGCAGCTGCCGGACGACGTGACCGCGGTCGCCCTCGCCAACGACAGCATGGCGATCGGACTGATCTTCGGCCTGGCCGAGCGCGGCCGCCGGGTGCCGGACGACGTGAGCGTGATCGGGATGGACGACGCCCCCGAGTCGCGCTTCCACCTGCCGTCGCTGTCGACCATCCGCCTCGATTTCGAGGGCGAGGGCGCGTACCTGATGAACGTGCTGATCGCGAAGATCGAGGGTGCAGACACAGCCGACGTGCCGGGCTACCGCCTGCCGGAGCTGGTGCAGAGGGGCTCGACGGCCGAAGCGCCGACAGCCGGAAAGTAACCATCCGGTCTCGGTGGTTGTGCGCCGAGCGCCGGTCTGTGTAGCATCGCGACCAGGAAATGTTGTCGACAACATCGAGTGAACCCGCTGCAGGATGTTGTCGACAACACACAGCAGGACGCAACGATGCGGAAGGTCGACGATGACGCAGAACCCCCCGTTCCCCGGTGTGCTCTTCGGAGCCGCCTACTACGCCGAGTACCAGCAGGAGGGGACGCTCGATCGTGACCTCGACCTGATGTCGGAGGCGGGGTTCACCGTCATCCGGGTCGGCGAGTCGGTGTGGTCCACCTGGGAGCCGCGGAACGGCGAGTTCGACCTCGACTGGTTGCAGCCGGTGCTCGACGGAGCCCACGCCCGCGGCATCGCGGTCATCCTCGGGACGCCGACCTACGCCATCCCGCCGTGGCTGCAGACGCTCCACCCCGAGATCGCGGCGATCGACGGGCGCGGGCACGCCATCGGCTGGGGAGCCCGCCAGGAGATGGACCAGTCGTCGACCGTCTACCGCTGGTACGCCGAGCGCATCATCCGGAAGGTGGTCGCGCGCTATGCCGACCACCCGGCCGTGATCGGCTGGCAGGTGGATAACGAGCCGGGTAACAACCTCCCGCACAACGAGACGACCTTCCAGGCGTTCGTCTCCTGGCTCCGGAGGCGCTACGGCACGGTGGAGCGCCTCAACGACGAGTGGGGGCTCGTCTACTGGTCGCACCGCATCGCCGAGTGGTCGGAGCTGTGGCGCCCGGGCGGCAACCTGATGCCGCAGTACCAGCTGGAGTGGCGCCGGTTCCAGGGCGAGCAGGCCACCGACCTCATCGCGTGGCAGGCCGAGATCGTGCGCGAGTACGCCAGGGACGACCAGTTCGTCACGACCTGCATCTCGTACTCCCGGCCGCAGATCTCCGACGACGAGCTCGTCTCCTCCCTCGACATCACCGCGGGCAACCCCTACTACCTGATGCAGGACGGCCTCTCGGCCGACGTCGACCTCCCACGCCGCGCCCAGTGGTGGCACACAGGCCCGTGGGCGCTGTTCCAGTGGGGCGACCGCGCCTTCTCGTCGGCGCAGGAGCGGTTCCTCGTCACCGAGACCAACGCGCAGTCGATCGGCGGACCGTGGCAGAACCAGCCGCCGTTCCCCGGCCAGATCAAGCAGGCAGCGTATGCGCTGATCAGCCGCGGCGCCCGGATGATCGAGTACTGGCACTGGCACACCCTCCACTTCGGGGTGGAGACCTACTGGGGCGGCGTCCTCCCGCACAGCCAGGTGCCCGGCCGCATCTACCGCGAGGTCGCCGAACTGGGCGCGAGCCTGCAGCGGCTGGGCGACGCGCTCGACGGGTTCGTGCCGGATGCGGACGTGCTCATGCTGCACTCCACGGACACCCTGTGGTCGTTCGAGACGTATCCGCCGCTCGCGACCGACGACGGAGGACCGGACGGCACCTCCTACGCCCGCATCGTCGATGCGTTCTACCGCGGCTTCAGCGAGGTCGGCGCGCAGGTCCGCGTGCAGCACACCCGGCAGTTCGTACAGCGGTCCGCGGCCGACCTCGTCGCCGAGCATCCCATCCTCGTCGCTGCCGCCGAGTACGTCGCCGACGACGCGACCCTCGATGCGTTGCGCGCCTACGCCGAAGCGGGCGGACACCTCGTGCTGGGCATCCGGACCGGGTACGGCGATGAGCTCGCCCGTGCCCGCCGCGCTGTCGCTCCCGATCGGCTGCATGACGCCGCCGGCGTCTGGTACGACGAGTACAGCAACCTCGCCGAGCCGCTGGCGGTCACGGCCGCAGACGAAGGATTCGACCTCGAGCCGGGCGCGCAGGCGACGGCCTGGGTCGACGTGCTCAACGTCGAAGGGGCCACAACGCTCGTGTCGTACGAGCCCACCGAGCTCGGAGCCGACGCGGCCATCACGACCACGCCGTTCGGTGCGGGGCGCGTGACCTACGTCGGAACGGTCCCCAACCGGGAGCTCGCCCGCAGCCTCGCTCGCTGGCTGGTCCCCGAGACCGCCGCCGCGCGCTGGCAGACCGCGTCGCCCGTCACCGTCAGCACCGGGCGCACCGGCGGCCAGGACGTCGCCTTCGTGCACAACTGGTCCGCGACCGAGCATGTGGTCACCGTGCCGGCGGACAGCATCCACCTGGACACCGGCGAGCGGTTCGCCGCCGGGTCCCGTTTCACCCTCGAACCGCGCGGCGTCGCCGTGTTCGAGGTCGCCGGTTCACAGGCGTGACCGGGAACACCAAGAGAAAGAGAACGCTCATGAGGAAGAAAGCACCGAGAACAGCAGTGGCGCTGGGCACCGGCCTCCTGGCCGTCGCCCTCGTGCTGACCGGCTGCACCGGCGGTGGAGGCGGGACCGCCGACAACACCAAGCCGGTCTCGCAGTCCGACATCGACAAGGCGATGAAGACGCCGACCACCCTCACCTTCTGGACGTGGGTGCCCGACATCAAGAACGAGGTCGCGCTCTTCGAGAAGAAGTACCCCGCGATCAAGGTCAAAGTCGAGAACGTCGGCCAGGGCGCTCCGCACTACCAGAAGCTGCGAACGGCACTGAAGGCGGGAAAGGGTGCCCCGGACGTCGCGCAGATCGAGTTCCAGTACATCTCATCGTTCACCGTCACCGACAGCCTCCTGAACCTCACGCCGTACGGCGCGAACGACCTCGGCGACCAGTACGTGCCGTGGGTGTGGAACCAGGTGAAGCAGAACAACGGCGTTTACGCCGTGCCGCAGGACTCGGGCCCGATGGGCAACCTGTACCGCAAGGACATCCTCGACAAGGCCGGCGTCACCACGCCCCCGACCACGTGGGACCAGTACGCGACCGACGCCGCGACGGTGAAGGAGAAGACCGGCGTCTACATGTCGAACCTCGCCTCCAGCCAGGCGGGCCAGATGCTCGGCCTCCTCTGGCAGGCCGGCGTGAAGCCGTTCGGCTACGACGGCAAGAAGGGCGTCACGGTCGACGTCAACAGCGCAGAGGCCAAGAAGGTCGCGTCGTACTGGCAGGACCTCATCCAGAAGGGATACGTCTCCACCGATCCGGACTTCACCGACAGCTGGTACCAGGGTCTCGCCAACGGCAAGTACGCCGGCTGGCTGACCGCGGCGTGGGCTCCGGTGTTCCTCCAGGGCACCGCGGCCAAGACCTCCGGACTCTGGCGTGCGGCCGAGCTGCCGCAGACACCCGGAACGAAGCCGGCCTCGGGCAACTGGGGCGGGTCCTCCGATGCGGTCCTGAAGACCACGAAGAACCCGATCGCGGCGTACGAGCTGGCGAAGTTCATCAACAACGACCCGGAGTCGACGCTGATGTTCGCCAACAAGCAGTTCCTGTTCCCGACGCTGAACTCCACGCTGAAGGACCCGGCGTTCGTCGACCAGAAGGCCGAGTTCTACGGCGGCCAGGAGGTCAACAAGCTGTTCGCGAACATCTCCACCACCGTCGACACCAAGTTCGACTGGCTGCCCTACATGGACTACGCCTACTCGAGCTACACCGAGACGATGGGCAAGGCGCTCGCCGCGAAGGGCGATCTCTCCGCCGGGCTCGACGCCTGGCAGAAGGCGCTGGTCAGCTACGGGACCCAGCAGGGCTTCTCCGTCAACAAGTAGGGGTCGGGGCCGGCGGTGGATGCGCATCCGCCGCCGGCCCGCACCCTCGGCTCGAACAAGGGAGTTCACCATGACCCAGTCCGTCGCACCCGGGAGGGTGCGCACGCGCGAGCACACGGAGAAGCAGCGGCCTCGGAGGAACGCGAACCAGCGCCGGCTGAGCATCGCCGCCTACCTGTTCGTGGCGCCCTTCATGATCGTCTTCATCGTCATGCTGCTGCTGCCGCTGTTCTACTCCGGCTACCTCAGCCTCTTCACGACGCAGCTGATCGGCGGCCAGACCTTCGCCGGCTTCGCCAACTACGTGCGGGCGTTCACCGACCCGGACTTCCTCGCGGGCGTCGGGCGCATGGCGCTCTTCCTCGTCATCCAGGTGCCGATCATGCTGGCGCTGTCGCTGTTCTTCGCTCTCGCGCTCGATAGCGGCCGCGTTCGCGGCTCTGTCGCCCTGCGGCTCCTGATCTTCCTGCCGTTCGCCGTGCCCGGCGTGGTCGCGACGCTGATGTGGGGCTACCTGTACGGCAACGACTTCGGCCCGATCGCCCAGTTGTTCCGTGCGGTCGGCCTCGGGGCTCCCGACCTGCTGAGCGACCAGAACATGCTCGGCTCGATGATGAACATCGTCACGTGGGCCTTCGTCGGCTACAACATGATCATCATGTACGCGGCGCTCCGCTCGATCCCGACGGAGCTGTTCGAGGCGGCGGAGATCGACGGCGCCAGCCAGTGGCGCGTGGCGTGGAGCATCAAGATCCCCGGCATCCGTCCCGCAATCATCCTGACGGTGATCTTCTCGATCATCGGAACGTTCCAGCTGTTCAACGAGCCGAGCCTGCTGCACGCGCTCGCGCCGAACGTGATCGACAACGGCTACACGCCCAACTACTACGCGTACAACCTGGCGTTCACGAACCAGGACGTCAACTACGCCGCCGCCATCGCCTTCCTGCTCGGTCTGGTGATCGCGGTCGTGTCGTACGTCGTCCAGCTCTCGACCCAGCGGAAGGCGGCCCGCAATGACTGAGACCGCCACCGGCAGCCCGCTGCCGACTGTCGACGACGTCTCGCCGCGCCGCCGGACCGGGCGCCGCGGCGCACGGGCCTACAACCGGGAGACGCAGCGCAGCACCCTGCTCACCGTGATGCTCTGGATCTGCGCGCTGTATTTCGTGCTCCCGATCGTCTGGCTGTTCATCGCATCCACGAAGAGCAACGCCGACCTGTTCACCACCTTCGGGTTCGCCTTCGGACGCACCTTCGACCTGTTCGCGAACATCGGTGCGGTCTTCACAGCCCAGAACGGGATCTACCTGCACTGGGCCATCAACACGCTCGTCTACGCGCTGGTGAGCGCGATCGGTGCGTCGCTGCTCGCGACCATGGCGGGATACGCGTTCGCCAAGTACCGCTTCCCGGGGTCCGTGCTGATGTTCAGTGTGGTGCTCGGGGCGATCATGATCCCGCTGACCGCGCTGGCCCTCCCGGCCTACCTGATGTTCAGCCAGATCGGCATCACGAACACTCCGGCCGCGGTCATCGTGCCGTCGCTGGTCAGCCCGTTCGGCGTGTTCCTCATGCGGGTGTACGCGGCGGACGCCATCCCCGACTCGATGATCGAGGCCGGCCGAGTGGATGGCGCGGGCGAGTTCCGCATCTTCTGGCAGGTCGGTCTCCGCCTCCTCGGACCGGGAATCGTCACGGTGTTCCTGTTCGCGCTGGTCGGCACCTGGAACAACTACTTCCTGCCGCTGATCATGCTGAACAGCTCCGAGCTCTACCCGTTGACGGTGGGGCTCGCCCAACAGCAGGCGACGAGCGCGGCGGGCGGGGGATCGCAGGCGCTGTTCTCCGTCGTCATCACGGGTTCGCTCGTGTCGATCATCCCTCTGGTCATCGCGTTCCTGTTCTTGCAGCGATACTGGACGACCGGACTAGCGAGCGGGAGTGTCAAAGAGTGAGTGGATTCTGGTACGGCGGCGACTACAACCCTGAGCAGTGGCCGGAGGAGGTATGGCGCGAGGATGTGCGCCTGATGAACCGGGCTGGCGTGAACATCGCGTCCGTCGGCATCTTCTCGTGGGCGCGCATCGAACCGAGGGACGGCGAGTTCGACTTCGCCTGGCTGGATGAGGTGCTCGACCTGCTGCACGCGGGCGGAGTGCGCGTCGACCTGGCCACGGCGACCGCTTCGCCGCCACCGTGGCTGGCGCTGAAGCATCCCGAGATGCTGCCGGTGACGGTCGACGGCGTCACGCTCTCGTCGGGGAGCCGGCAGGCGTATTGCCCGAGCTCGCCGATCTACCGGCGCTACGCCGCGCGGCTGGTCGAGCGGATCGTCGAACGCTACGCCGACCATCCCGCGCTCTCGCTCTGGCACGTCAACAACGAGTACGGCTGCCATGTCAGCCACTGCTACTGCGATGCGTCGGCGGCGGCGTTCCGGGTCTGGCTGGAGCGGAAGTACGGCACCATCGAGGCGCTCAACGACGCGTGGGGCACGGCCTTCTGGTCGCAGCACTACGGCGCCTTCGACGAGATCCTCCCGCCGCGTGCCGCCCCGACCTTCAAGAACCCGACCCAGGTACTGGACTTCGACCGTTTCAGCTCGGACGAGCTGCTGGACTGCTTCCGCGCAGAGGCGGCGATCATCCGCTCGCACTCGGACGTTCCGATCACGACCAACTTCATGGGCTTCTTCAAGCCGGTCGACTACTGGACGTGGGCGCAGGAGGTCGACATCGTCTCCGACGACTCGTACCCCGACCCCGCCGATCCGCTCGCCCCGGCCTACGGCGCGATGCAGCGCGACCTGATGCGCTCGCTCGGCGGCGGCGCGCCCTGGCTGCTGATGGAGCAGTCACCCGGCGCTGTGAACTGGCGCGAGCGGAACGCCGCGAAGCTCCCGGGGCAGATGCGGGCGTGGTCGTACCAGAGCATCGCGCGCGGGGCCGACGGCATCCTCTTCTTCCAGTGGCGGCAGGCGGTCGCGGGCGCGGAGAAGTTCCACGCCGGGATGCTGCCCCACGGCGGCACGGACACGCGCATTTTCCGCGAGGTCGAGCAGCTCGGCTCCGAACTGGCGACGCTGTCGTCGGTCGATGGCCTGCTCGGGCGACCCGTTCCCGCTCAGGTCGCCATCGTCTTCGACTGGGACTCCTGGTGGGCGATCGAGCAGAAGGCGTCGCCGACCACGATCTCGTACCTCGCCGACGTCCTGGGCTGGCACATCGCGCTGACCGCGGCGGGCGTCACGGTGGACTTCGTCCAGGCGACGGGCGACCTGTCCGGCTATCGGGCCGTCGTCGTCCCGTCGCTGTTCGTCGCGAGCGACGCCCAGCTCGAGGCGCTCGACGCGTACGCGGCGGGAGGGGGATCGCTGGTCGTCGGCTATCTCACCGGCATCCTCGACCCCGACCTCCACGTGCGCACCGGCGGATACCTCGGCGCGCTGCGCGAGACGCTCGGGCTCTGGGTGGAGGAGTTCGCCCCGCCTGCCGCGCCGGATCTCGCCGCGCTCGGCGGCGGCGAGCCGCCCGCCGTCGGTGTCCGCGGCGACCGCATCGGCGGCCGGGCCTCCGCGTCGCTCTGGTCGGAGTACGTGCGCGTCGAATCGGCCGACGTGGAGGCGGTCTTCGAGGGCGGAGCGCTGGACGGGCATCCCGCGGTGACCCGCCACGCCCGTGGTTCCGGGCAGGCCTGGTACGTCGCGACCCGGCTCGACGCCGAACCGCTCGGACTGCTGCTGGATTCGATCCTGACCGAGGCCGCAGTGGAGCGGCTGCCGCGCATCCCGGGCGTGGAGTTCGTCCGCCGCGGCGCGTTCCTCGCCGCCATCAACCACGGCCAGGAGGCGGTGACGCTCGACCTGTCCGGCACGGACATCCTCACGGGGGGGTCGGCGGCCGGTCTTCGACTGGAGCCGCACGGGGTGGCGCTCGTCCGAGAGGAGTGAGTCAGCTCTTCGCGACGGCGCCGAGCGTTCCCGGAGCGAGACCGAGCGTCCACTCGGTCACGTCGGCCACGAAGTGCACGTGCGCCGGGTGGCTGAGGTCGTCGGTGCTGTTCACGTACGAGCCGCCGCCGTCGACCGCGATGAGGATGCGGATGCTGGCCGCCTCCGGGTCGACGGCGGCGAAGTCGCCGGACGCGACGCCGTCCTCGATGATCGCGCGCAGGCGGGCGCGGTCGAGCGCATCCTGCTCTTGCAGTGTGGTCTCGAGGCTCGGGATGAAGCGCGACAGGTGCCGGGCGTTGAGCCACAGCCGGGCGAGCGGGAGCGATGCGCCCGTCTCGATGTGGTGGACGAAGTGCGCGAGTCGCTCCAGAGGTGAGCCGTCGGTGGGGAAGAACCGCTCGCGTTCGATCGTCGCCGCCCGCACGAAGGCCTCGTCGACGAGGTCCTCCGCCGCCGGGAAGTAATGGGAAATGAGGCCGGGGCGGACGCCGAGGCGGGTGGCGACGGCGCGCAGGGTGATGCGTTCCAGTCCCTCGTCGAGGGCGATGGATGCGGCCTCGGACAGGATCTCCTCCCGTCGCTCCTCCGGTGCTTTCCGGGAGCGGGGAGGGGATGCGCTTGACTCCATGGGTCCCATGCTATTGAATGACTGACCAACAGCTTATTGGGCACATGACCAACAGCAACGGTGCTCGGTCAGGAAAGAGGCATCATGTCCGGAACGCAAGCCCGCGAGGAGCAGTTCGTCGACGCCTCCACGCAGCCGGAGACCCGCGGCATCGAGGTCATCGGCGACGCCGAGCGGCACGGGCGCGCCCGGGACCTCTTCTTCGTCTGGGCCGCCCCCGGCGTGAGCATCCTGAACTTCACCATCGGCGCGACCCTCATCCTGCTCGGGCTCGAGATCTGGCAGGCGATCGCGGTCATCGTCGCCGCCTCCCTGCTCTGGGTCTTCCCCGGGATCATCGCGGCGAGCGGGCCCGCCGCCGGAACCTCCGGTTCGGTCGTGACGCGCGCGATGTACGGCATCCTCGGCAACAAGCTCTTCGTCGCCTTCGTCGGCTGGTTCATCGGCGCGGTCTTCCTGTCTCTGACGTGGCTCGCGTCCTCCTTCATGGGCGCCGACCTGCTGCGCCGGGTCGGCCTGGACGACCCGGTGTGGGTGCCGATCGGCGTCACGATCGTGGTCTCGGCGGTGACCATCCTGGTGGCGATCTTCGGACACGGGCTGATCCTCCGGATCTATCCGATCCTCGCGATCGTGCTGTTCGTCATCTTCATCGTGGTGTCGGGCTTCATCCTCCCGACCGTGGACTGGCAGTACACCGCGCCCGAGCCGCTCGGGGGAGTGGAGCTGTGGTCGGCCGTCTCGATCGGCTTCACGATCCTCGCGTCCACGCCGCTGTCGTTCATCAACAGCCCCGACATCGCGCGCTACCTGCCGCGTACGACCCGGCCCGCGAACATCGCCGCCGCGACCGCGCTGGGCGGCGCGCTGCCGTTCATCGTGTTCACCGGCGTCGGAGTGCTGCTCGCCACCGGGTTGAAGGCGAGCGCGTTCGACGCCGGCATCGACGTCGCGCTCTTCGACCTGCTGCCGGAGTGGCTCGGGCCGGTGCTCGTCATCGGGGTCGTCCTCAACACGATCGCGCTGAACGCCATGACCACCTACACCTCGAGCATGGCGCTGCAGGCGATCGGATTCCGGCTCAAGCGCATCCCGGCCGCCATCATCGTGGGCGTGGTCGGGACGGCGCTGACCATCTACCTGGTGCTCTCGTCGAGCCTGCTCCAGGCTGCCAACCTCATGCTGCAGTTCCTCGTCATCGTGTCCGGCCCCGCCATGGCGATCTTCGTGGTCGACGTGCTTCGGCGCCGATACGTGTACGACAGCGTCGATCTGTTCGACACTCGGCGCGGCGCGGCGTTCTGGTTCACGGGCGGGTGGAGCATCCCGGGTGTGGCGGCGCTCGTCCTGGGCGGCTTCGTCACGGCCGTCTGCCTGTCGACCGACGTGTGGAGCGGTCCGATCGCCGCGTCGATCGGCCACATCGACCTCTCGGTGCCGCTCGGGATGATCGTCGCCGCCACCGTGTACGCCCTGTTGAGCCGCACCCGGCTCGGGAAGGAGGGACGGCTGTGACCGACCCCGCCGAGACCACCCTGTACCGCGACGCCCGCGTCTTCACCGCGGACGCGGACCCGCGCGCCGCCTGGGCGGACGCCTTCGCCGTCGCCGGCGACCGGATCGTCTGGGTCGGGCGCGATGGCGACGCCACCCCGCCGGCCGACCGTGTCGTCGACCTCGGCGGCCGCCTCGTCCTGCCGGGGTTCACGGATGCGCACACGCACCTGCTGATGATGGGCGCCGCCCTCGGCCAGGTGTACCTGACCGGTGCCCGCGACCTCGACGGCATCCAGTCGCTGCTGCGCGAAGCGCGGGAGGCGGACCCCGGCGCGACGGTGCTGCGCGGGCGCGGCTGGCTGTTCGACGCGGTGCCCGGGGGAGCGCCCACCGCCGGGATGATCGACGCGGCAGTGCGCGATATCCCGGTCTACCTGGATGCGAACGACTACCACTCCTGCTGGCTCAACACGGCGGCGCTGGCCGAGCTCGGCATCACCCGCGAGACGCCCGATCCGATCGGCGGCGAGATCGTGCGCGACGCCGACGGAGAGCCGACGGGTCTGCTCCTCGAGACGGCAGCGACCCAGTACGCCTGGGCGCAGCGGGACGCCGCGACCACGGACGCCGACCGGGACGCCCAGGTGGAGCGGACCCTCGCCGCCTACGTCGCTGCCGGAGTGACGGGCGCCGTCGACATGGCGATGGACGCCTACGGGCTGGAGGCCCTCCGGCGTGCGCAGGACCGCCGCGGAGGGGAGCTGCCGATCCGCATCGCCGCGCACTGGCTCGTGACCAACACGGGCGATGACGAGCAGAACCTGGCGCAGGTCGCGGAGGCCGCGCGCGTGGCGGCCGAGCCAGCCACTCCCTGGCTGCGTGTGATCGGGATCAAGCTGATCCTGGACGGCGTGATCGATGCCTGCACGGCCGCGATGCGCCAGCCGTACGCGAACGGCTCGAACGCCGATCCGATCTGGCCGTTGGCGCGCCTGACTCCCGTCGTGGTCGCGGCCGACGCCGCCGGTCTGCAGATCGCGCAGCACGCCATCGGCGACTACGCGAGCCAGATCGCGCTCGACGCGCTGGAGCACGCCGTCGCCGAGAACGGCCAACTCCCGCGGCGTCACCGCATCGAGCATCTGGAGTACGCCGCACCCGGGACGGCCGAGCGGATGGCGCGCCTCGGTGTGACGGCGTCGATGCAGCCCGTCCACGCCGATCCGGCGATCTTCGACAACTGGATGCAGATGCTCGGCGACGACCGGGTCGAACGCGCCTTCCCGTGGCCGGAGTACGAGGATGCCGGAGCCCTTCTCGCGTTCTCGACGGACTCGCCGACGGCGCCGCACGACGCGCTGGCCAACATGTACGTCGCCGCCACGCGCGCGTCTGCCCTGGTGCCCTCGGTCGCCGCGGTGCAGCCGCAGTACGCGCTGCCTCTCGAGCGTGCCGTAAGCCACGCCACGAGGGATGCCGCCGCCTCCATCGGAGACGGCGGCTGGCGCGGGCGGATCGCGCCGGGCCACGCGGCGGACGTCGTGGTGCTCGATGCGGACGTCTTCGCGGAGGAGCCCGCGTCGCTGCTGAGTGCCCGGGTCGTTCAGACCATCGTCGCCGGGCGAACGGTGTACTCCGCGTAGCCCCGCGAACCGAGGCCGCCACGGCCATCGCCCTCCGGATATCCAACGTTGTACAGTGGGACGACAGCCCACCAGGAGGACGAATGGCAGCGACGCTGCACGACGTGAGCCGGCTTGCCGGGGTGTCGATCAAGACGGTCTCGAACGTCATCAACGACTACCCGTACGTCCGGGACAGCACACGTCAGCGCGTCCTCGCGGCCATCGCAGAGCTGGACTACACGCCCAACCTGTCGGCGCGCAGCCTGCGGTCCGGGCGGACCAACGTGATCAGCCTCCTCATCCCGGAGCTGCGGAACGCGTACTTCGCCGAGCTCGCGGACTCGGTGATGCGGGCCGCGCGCGAGCGGGGGCTGTCGGTGCTGATCGAGCAGTTCGGAAACGACCGCGCCAGCGAGCTGTCCGTGCTGCGCAACCGGAGCGGCCGCATGGTCGACGGCATCCTGTACAGCGTGCTCGGCCTGGACGAGTCGGACCGCGACGCCATCGCCGAGGTGAACACGCCGATGGTGCTGCTCGGCGAGCGGATCTTCAACGGTCCGAAGGACCACGTGACCATGCAGAACGTCGAGGGCTCCCGGGCCGCCACCGAGCTGGTGCTGGCCGGCGGTCGCCGTCGGGTGCTCGCGATCGGCGCGCACCCCGGCGAGGTGATCGGCTCGGCCGGACTGCGGCTCGCGGGATACCGCGAGGCGCTGGAGGCCGCGGGCGTCGCCTACGACGAGCGCTTCGTCGTCCCCGCCGGCACCTGGCACCGTGCCGACGGCGCCCGTGCCATGCGTGCGTTCCTGGAGACGGGCCTCGAGTTCGACGCGGTCGTCGCCTTCAACGACACCCTCGCGCTGGGCGCGCTCCGCGTGCTTCAGGAGGCGGGTCTCCGCGTCCCCGACGACGTCGCCCTCATCGGCTTCGACGACATCGACGAGACGCACTACTCGATGCCGACCCTCTCGACCATCGACCCCGGACGCGACGAGATCGCCCGCCGGGCCGTCGAACTGCTCGTGCGGCGAATCGAGGAGGACGCGGACACCCTCGAGCCGGAAGAGATCGCGGTGCCGTTCCGCGTCATCCAGCGGGAGTCGACGCCGCCGGCGCCGGCCTTCGCCGCGGACGTTGCCGCGGAGACGCCGGTGGCCGCCGAGACGCCGGTGCCCGCCGAGGCGTGAGCCGCCGCTTCGTCAGCCCAGCGCCGCGTCGATCGCGGCGAGCACGTCGCCCGTCAGCTCCGGGCCGTCGAGCGCGCCGAGGTTCTGCTCCAGCTGCTGCACGCTGCTCGCGCCGATGATCGCCGAGACGACGACCGGGCTGCGGAGCACCCACTGCAGGGCGAGCTGGGCGAGCGTCTGGCCACGCCCGGCGGCGATGTCGTTGAGCGCACGCACCCGGGTGAGGACGTCCTCGGTGAGATCGGACTCGTGGAGGAAGGCGCTGGTGACCGCGCGCGATCCCTCCGGCACTCCGCCGAGGTACCGGTCGGTCAGGAGGCCCTGGGCGAGCGGCGAGAACACGATGGCCGCGGCGCCCGCCTGCTCCACCGCATCCAGGACACCGTTTTCGGGCGAACGGTCGAAGAGGGAGTAGCGCGGCTGGTGCAGCAGCAGCGGCGTGCCGGAACCGGCCAGCAGGGCGGCAGCCGCGGTGGTGCGTTCCGCGCCGTAGTTCGAGATCGCGGGGTAGAGCGCTTTGCCTCGCTCGACGGCGGTGGTGAGCGCGCCCATCGACTCCTCGAGCGGTGTCTCGAGGTCGGGCCGGTGATGGTAGAAGACGTCGACGTAGTCGAGTCCGAGGCGCGTGAGGCTCTGGTCGAGCGACGACAGGAGGTACTTGCGCGATCCGTGGTCGCCGTACGGGCCGGGCCACATCAGGTAACCGGCTTTGGTGGAGACGACGATCTCGTCCCGGTGGGCCTTCAGATCGGTGGCGAGGATGCGGCCGAACACCTCCTCGGCGGCGCCAGGGGGAGGACCGTAGTTGTTCGCCAGGTCGAAGTGCGTGATCCCGGCGTCGAACGCCCGGAGCACGATCGCGCGCTGCGTCTCGAAGGAGCGCGTGCTCCCGAAGTTCTGCCACAGCCCCAGCGACAGCGGGGGCAGCAGCAGCCCGCTGCGGCCGGCGCGCCGGTAGGGCATGGAGTCGTAGCGGGCGGGATCGGCGACGAAGGTCATGCGGCGGGCTCCTGATCGGCGGGGGTGCGGGGCAACGGTATCGCGGATGGGATGCACCCGCGGTACCGCGCCGTCAGCATGCGCGTGTCAGCATGCGCGTGTCAGGAGGCGAGCGCCTCCACCAGCGCCTTCGCGACCGCCTCGCTCGACTGCGGGTTCTGGCCGCTGATCAGATTGCCGTCCCGCACGACGTGCGAGCTCCACGCGTCGCCGTCCTCGACGAGCGCACCGCGCTTGCGCAGGGTCGAGGCGACGAACCAGGGCGTGTTCTCGCCCAGACCGCCGGTGCGCTCCTCATCATCCGTGAAGACCGTCAGGCGCCGGCCGGCGAAGGTGAACGCGCCGGACGTGTCGACAGCGCTGAGCAGGCCGGCGGGGCCGTGGCAGAAGGGCGCGATCATCGTCCCGCGCGCATCCGCCTCGGTCAGGAGGGAGCCGAGTGCGACATCGAACGCCAGGTCGGCCATCGGGCCGTGGCCGCCCGGCAGCACGACCGCGTCGTAGTCGGCGGCGACCGCCGAGTCGAGCGCGAGAGGATGCGCCAGGTCGTCGGCGATACCGGAGAGGTAGGCACGGAAGTCGTCGACCTTCGCCTGGTCGCCGACGATCTCGACCGTGAGCGATCCGGGGTCGACGGTCGGGATGCGGCCGCCGGGCGTCGCGACGGTGATCGTGTGCCCCGCAGCCGTCAGGTCGCGGTGCGCGACGACCAGCTCTTCGGCCCAGAAGCCGGTGGGATGCGCAGAGCCGTCCGCGAGGGTCAAGGAGTCGGCCGCGGTCACGACCATCAGGATGTTCGACATGGGGGTCCTTTCGACTCCCCGATTGTGGCGGGCCGCAACGGTCGCTCCCGATCGGTGCGACCGCACCCGGGCATCGGAAATCTTGGGATGGTCACCGCAGGCAGCGGCGGAGGAACTCCGCCGCTGCGCCGAGTTGCGCATCCCGCTCCCACTCCCGACCGCGCGTCGCCAGGTACAGCGTGTTGAGCGGCGGCACCTCAGGGGAGTGGAGGGCAACCAGCGATCCCTCAGCCAGGTCGCCCTCCACAAGGTAGCGGGGGAGGACGGAGAGGCCGGCGCCGGCGAGCAGGGCCGAGCGGATGCCGCGGAGGTCCGGGATGATCGCCGCGATCGTCGCGGGTTCCGGCCGCTTCCCGAACTCGCTGCGCCAGTAGCGCCGGATGATCGGCAGGTTCTCGGCGTACGCGACCACGGGCACCTCGTCGAATGTCGTGCCCGTCCACCGCGGCGCTGCCACCAGCACGAACTCCTCGTCGTACACGGGAACGCTGGTGATGCCGCGGCGGCGCGGGGGCACCGCGCTCACGACGATGTCGAGGGATCGAGCGGCCAGCTGGTCGAGCAGGTCGTCGGCGAGGCCGAACACGAACCGCAGGGTCGCATCCACCTCGTCCCGCGCCTCGGCGATGCGCGG
Source organism: Leifsonia sp. 466MF (assembly GCF_900100265.1). Taxonomy (NCBI): domain Bacteria; kingdom Bacillati; phylum Actinomycetota; class Actinomycetes; order Micrococcales; family Microbacteriaceae; genus Leifsonia; species Leifsonia sp. 466MF. The sequence goes on along the minus strand of NZ_LT629696.1, from coordinate 3,221,755 downwards.
CAGGACCAGCAGGGAGAGGATGTCGGCAGCGCCGCCGATGTGCACCGATCGACGCGGCGGGCCGGGCGCGCCGGCGCCGGCGGTGGCATCCTCGATCGCGTCGAGATGCGCGGCCACCTCGCGGGCCAGCTCGGTGCCTTTGGGTGTGGCCGAGACGCCGGCCGGCCCCCGAGTGAAGACGGCGTATCCGAGCGACCGCTCCAGGGCATGGATGTGCGCGGAGACGGTCGGCTGCGAAATGCCCAGCAGGTCGGCGGCGCGGGTCAGCGAGCCGGTCCGCCACACCGTCACGAACGTGCGCAGGTGGTCGAGGCTCTGGCTGGTCACGGGGTCACCCTATGCGACGGCGAGTGTCATCCGATGCCGAACAGGGCTCTCGCGTTGCCGGATGCGAACGCGCCCCGGGCGGTCTCGTCGGGCAACGCATCGAGGAATGCTTCGATCTCGTCGCGGGTCGGAAGCTGGAACGGGTAGTCGGTGGAGAACAGGATGCGGTCCGGCGTCGTCACCGCGAGGGCATGGTGGAGCATGGCCGGGTCCAGCATCCCGGATGCCGTGATCCAGACGTTCTGCTGCAGGTATTCGGTGATCGACCGATCGAGCCCGGCGGCGCGCGCGAGTCCGTCCGCCCGCTGGTGCCAGAACAGGAGCAGTTCGCCCCAGTGGCCGAGAACGAGCTGCAAGTCGGGGTGTCGATCGAGCACGCCGCGTGTCATCAGCCGGAGGGCCGCCGTGCCCGCTTCGAGGTGCCAGCCCCACCCGAAGGTGGCAAGGGCGAGATCGGCGATGTCGCCGAAGCCGCTGTAGTTGGCGGCGCGAACGGAGGCCGGCGGGATCTGCGGGTGGATGAAGATCGGCTGGCGCAATCGGGCCGCGACCGCCCAGAGGTCGTCGAAGCGGGGGTCGTCGAGCAGGATGTCGCCGGTGCGGCCGTAGACCATCGCGCCGGTGAGACCGCGGGCGGATGCCCGTTCGAGCTCCCCGGCCGCGCTCGCGGGATCAGCCAGCGGCAGGGTCGCCATCGCCCGGAACCGGTCGGGATGCGCGCTCACGATCGAGGCCGCAGCATCGTTGGCCTCGCGGCTGAGCACCGCGGCATCCGCCCTCGACAGGCCCTGTGCTCCTGGCGGCGCCAGCGACAGCACCTGCAGCGCGACGCCCTGCGCATCCATCGTCGCGATCCTGTCGGCGTCCACGTCGGCGAGCCGGCCTCGCGCACCGCCGTGGTCGTTGAGCGCGAGGCTCTCGTCGCGGACTCCGGGCGGCTGCGCGCGGAGTGCTGCGTCGATGCCGTCGAAGGTCCAGTGCTCCTCGATGCCGACCAGACCCGGGGTCGTGGCCTGCGTGGTCCCGCTCATGGCATCTCCTGTGTGTGTTCTCGAAGTCGGGCGCTCAGAGCGATTCGCTCATCGACTGTTGAGTGACCGTACCACATTCGCTCACCAGTTGTAGAGTGAACGCATGGACGCCTCCCCCTCGCGCGCCGAACGCCGCGCCGCGACCGCCGCCCGGATCCTCGAGGCCGCCCAGGCCGAGTTCGGTGCGCATGGCGCAGAAGGAGCGACCATCCGGGGCATCGCGCGACGCGCCGGCGTGGATCCGTCCCTGGTGCTGCAGCACTACGGCTCCAAGCAGGGGCTGTTCGCGCTCGCCGTCCGCCCGGCCGCCGATCTCACGGCCGAAGGGGTGCCGGCCCACCTGGCGGAGGTGCTCGAGGCCCGGTTGACGGACCTGTCGCCTGCGACCAAAGCGCTCATGCGGTCGATGCTCACCTCCGCCGAGGCGGCTGCGGTGATGCGCGAGTATCTCCAGGAGCGCACCGAGAACCTGGCCCGCACGTTCTCGGGTGACGACGCCGAGCTGCGCGCGGCGGCGATCGTCTCGAGCATCCTCGGCGTCACCATCGCCCGGCACTTCCTCGACCTGGCGCCGCTGAAGGACGCCGATGAGGCTCAGATCGCGGCGCTGACGACCACCTGGCTGTTCCCGCTCACCTGACGGCGCGCTGGTCGATCCCGGCGCGGGCTGACCTGCTCGACTAGCCGACCGGCAGTCCGACCCGGCTGCTCTCCAGTGCGGTGCGGAGCCGCGCGAGGACCGGGCCCGTCGCATCGATGTCCGACGGCGTCATCGCGGGGGACACGAGTTCGGCGAGGCGCTCGCGGAACGTGCTCTCGGCTTCGGCGACGAGTTCCGCACCCGCGGGCGTGAGGCTGACCAGGGAGGAGCGCCCGTCCGCCGGATTCGGATGGCGGGTGACCCAGCCGCGGGCTTCGAGGCGGTCGACACCTTTGCTGATCGCGCCGATCCCCGCGGCGAAGTTCGTGGCGACATCCGCGATGCGGGAGCCAGGGTGGTCGCGGAAGTAGCGGAGGAACTCGTATTGCGAGGTCGCGATGCCGTGCTCTCGGCGCAGTGTCTCGCTGATCGCGTTGTACAGCCGCGTCTCGCACCGGACCAGGTCGTCGAACAGCTGGATGAGGCCATCGGTTGCACTTTTAGTTGCCACGGCATACATTCTACGAGATACTTGCCGCGGCAAGTAATTGGAGACGAGGAGAGAACATGAGCAGGGAACAGCGACGAGCACTCGACCGGAAGCTGCGCGAGGCGCCGCAGCCGGACGGACCGGCCTCGGTCGAGAGCATGCGCGAGGGCTTCGCCCGGCTGATGAGTCAGTTCCCCATCCCCTCCTCCGTCCGCCGGACCCCCACCGAGGTGGCCGGCCGACCGGCGGTCCTCGTGGAGCCGTCGACGGGGCAGCGCGCCGGCACGATCCTCTACTTCCACGGAGGCTCGTTCTCGCTCGGTTCGCCGGAGACGGCGATGGCGCTGACGGCGCATCTGGTCGAGCGGACCGGGGTGCGGGCGCTCTCCCTCGACTACCGACTCGCGCCCGAGCATCCCTTTCCCGCGGCGATCGACGACTGCCTGTCCGCCTATCGGGCCCTGCTGGACGACGGCGCCGACGCCGCGTCGATCGTGCTGGCCGGCGACTCCGCGGGCGGAGGGCTGGCGGTCACGACGACACTCGCGGCGCGGGATGCGGGTCTCCCGGTCCCGGCGGGCATCGTCGCCTTCTCGCCGGGGCTCGACCACACGCGCTCCGGAGGGTCGATGGCGACGAAGGAGGGGATCGATCCCTTCTTCGTCGCCGATGGGATGCGCCGCACCGGCGAGCTCTACCTCGACGGCCAGGATCCGCACCAGCCGCTGCTCGCTCCCGCGATCCTCGGCGACCTGAGCGGGTTCCCGCCGATGCTGCTGCAGGTCGGCACCAACGAGCTGCTGCTCGACGACTCCGTGCGGCTCGCCGACCGGGCGCGGGAGGCGGACGTCGACGTGATCCTCGATGTGGTCGCGGACGTCCCCCACGTGTTCCCGGCCTTCGTGGGGATGCTCGATGAAGCGGACGAAGCCGTCGACCGGGCTGTCCTGTTCATCACGCAGCGGCTGCGCGCCCGCTGACGGTACAGCCTCGGCCGGGATCAGGCCTGCTGGGGCTGCTCGGCTTCCTCGTCGGCGAGGATGTCGTCGGCGTTCGCCGCGATCCACGACATCAGGGGCAGCAGGTGCTCGGTCAGCTCGTGCCCGCGGGCGGTGAGGCTGTAGTCCACCCGGGGCGGGATGGTCGGCTGCGCCGTGCGGAGCACGAAGCCGTCGGCCTCGAGGGTGCGGAGCGTCTGCGCCAGCATCTTCTCGCTGATGCCCTGCACCGTCCGGCGCAGCTCGCCCCAGCGGAGGTCGCTCTGCGAGAGCGCCACGAGCACCAGCACACCCCAGGTGCTGGTGACGTGGTTGAGGACGATCCGGGTCGGGCACGCCGACGGGAGCACGCCGTCGGTGAAGCCGAAGCCGTTGAGTGACGCAAGACTGGTGTCCACGTCAGTAACTTACCAAAAAGTGGGTACCTGCGATGGGGAAGTAATGAACGCGGAGATGAGTTGCCTCCGATGTCCGATCGAAAGGAACCCATCATGACCATCGTCGTCACCGGCGCCACCGGCCACCTCGGCCGCCTCACCATCGACTCCCTGCTCGCCCGCGGCGTCGCCGCCTCCGACATCCGCGCGGCCGGCCGTTCCGCCGAGCGGCTCGCCCCGCTCGCCGCGCAGGGCGTCCAGACCGCCGTCATCGACTTCGAGAAGCCCGAGACGCTCACGGAGGCCTTCGCCGGTGCGGACGCCGTGCTGATCGTGTCCGGCTCGGAGGTCGGCAAGCGGGTGCAGCAGCACCGCAACGCGATCGAAGCCGCCGAGGCCGCCGGCGTCGGCCGGCTCGTCTACACGAGCGCACCGCACGCGACCGACGGGGCGCTCGTGCTGGCGCCGGAGCACAAGGCGACCGAGGAGCTGCTCACCGCGTCGTCGCTGCCCGTGACGATCCTCCGCAACAACTGGTACACCGAGAACTACACCGGCCTGATCGACCAGGCCGCCGCGACCGGCGAGATCGTCGGCAGCGCGGGCGACGGACGGGTCGCCAGTGCCTCCCGCAAGGACTACGCGGAGGCCGCGGCCGTCGTGCTGATGACCCCGGGCCACGAGGATGCGGTCTACGAGCTGAGCGGCGACACCGCCTGGACGTTCGACGAGCTGGCGTCCACGATCGGCGAGCTGGTGGGACGTGAGGTCGTCTACCGGTCGGTCTCGCCGGAGGAGCACACGCGCATCCTCACCGAGGCGGGACTCGACGAGGGCACGGCCGGCTTCGTCGTCGCGCTCGACGGCAACATCCGCGACGGGGAGCTGGCCGACGTGCGCAGCACGCTGGCCGACCTGATCGGCCGCCCGACGACGCCGCTCGCGCAGGGCCTCGCCGAGTCGCGCTCAGAGGCCGCGGCCTAGTCGCACCCTTCCCGTCGGGCAGATTCGTGCCGAATGTGCGCTTTCGCGCCCGCAAAACGCACATTCGGCACGAATCGCGGCTCAGATCTCGACGTCGCTGCCCATCGTCACCGTCCGGAGCGGCGGCAGGCCGAACCGGGCGGCGGGGTCGGCGGCGTTGTGCGCCAGCGCGACGAACAGCGATCTGCGCCACCGCACCATCCCCTTCGTTCGGGTGGTGCGAATGGCACCCCGCGAGATGAAGTACGACGCACGCGGGAAGTCCGAGGGATCGAGCGGCAGTGCGCCCGCGCGGCACGCGGCACGCAGCGCCCGGGGGATGTCCGGCTTGTCCGAGAAGCCGAACCTGATGCTGAGGTGCTCGATGCCGTCGTCGGCGTACCCGAGGTCGTCGTACGTGAACGCCTCCGACGTCGGCACGTGCGGCACCTGCGCCGTGCTGATCGACACGATGATCACGTGCTCGTGGAGGACGTGGTTGTGCTTGACGTTCGCCCGCAGGGCGAGCGGGGTCGTGTCCTTGTTGGGGTGCGGGAACACGGCGACGCCGGGCACCCGGGGGAGGTTCTGCTCGCGCAGGTTGTCGATGAACTCGGAGAGCGATCCCTCCTTTCGCTTGCGGTCCTGCTGCACCAGCTGGCGTCCGCGGCGCCACGTCGTCATCACCAGGATGACGGCCGCAGCGATGAGCAGCGGCACCCACCCGCCGTTGATGATCTTGGAGAGGTTGCCGGCGAGGAACGCGAGTTCGAGTCCGCCGAACGCGACGGCGGCGAGGATCATCTTCCACGGCGCCCAGTTCCAGAGCGGCTTGGCGACGAGGAGCAGCAGCAGGGTGTCGACGACCAGGGCGCCCGTGACCGAGATCCCGTACGCGGTGGACAGCCGGTCGGACGATCCGAACGCGAGCATGACGGCCATCACGCCGATGAAGAGCAGGATGTTGACCGCCGGCAGGTAGATCTGGCCGCCCTCGCGCTCCGATGTCTGCCGGATCGTGAGCGGCGGGAGCAGCCCGAGCTGGACGGCCTGCCGCGACAGCGAGTAGGCGCCCGAGATGACGGCCTGGCTCGCGATCACGGTCGCTGCCGTGGCCAGGATGACGACGGGCAGCCTGCTCCACTCGGGGAAGAGCAGGAAGAACGGATTGCTGCGCGCGGCGGGGTCGTGGAGGATCAGCGCGGCCTGCCCCAGGTAGTTGAGCGTCAGCGCGGGGAAGACGAGCACGAACCAGGCCCTCCGGATGGGGGAGCGGCCGAAGTGGCCCATGTCGGCGTAGAGGGCCTCCGCGCCGGTGATCACGAGCACCACCGCACCCAGAGCGATGAACGAGATGGTCGGGTGGGAGACAATGAAGACGACGGCGTAGGTGGGCGACAGGCCGAGGAGGACAGCCGGATACTGCACCACCATCACGACGCCGGCCACCGCCATCACGACGAACCACAGCACCATGACCGGCCCGAACAGCACGCCGACCTTGCCCGTCCCGAACCGCTGGACGGCGAACAGGACGACGATGATCACCGCGGCGATCGGGATGACCAGATGCGAGATCGCCGGGATGGTGACGTGAAGACCTTCGACGGCCGACAGCACCGAGATCGCCGGCGTGATGATCGAGTCGCCGTAGAACAGCGACACCCCGACGATGCCGATCACGAGCAGGATGCCTGCCTTGCCCGCTCGGCTCGCGTAGAGCCGCTGCGCCAGGGCGGCCAGCGCCATGACCCCGCCCTCGCCGTCGTTGTCGGCGCGCATCAGGATGCCGAGGTACTTGATCGACACGATGATCGTGATGCTCCAGAACATCAGCGAGATCACCCCGAAGACGTCGTCCTGGTTCGGACGCACCGCACCGCCGTCGAGCAGGAACACCGTCTTCAGTGCGTACAGCGGGCTGGTGCCGATGTCGCCGAACACGACGCCGAGTGCGGCGAGGGCGGCGGCCGCCAGCGCGCGCGGATGGTGAGGCGCACCCGCGGGCGCACCCGCGTGCGCCGTCGGCGGCGCTACGAACTCTCGCACTCCGGCAACGGTACGCCGATTCCGTGTCAGCCGGGCACACGCGGCGGCGCGGTGCTCTGCCGGACCACCAACTGCGGGATCGGGTACTCCGCCGCGATCGTCGACGCATCCCCTCCCTCGATCTGCGTGACCAGCACGTCGATCGCGTGCGCGCCGAGCCAGGCGAAGTCCTGGCGGATGGTCGTCAGCGGCGGTGCGAAGTGCTTCGCCTCCGGGATGTCGTCGAAGCCGACGATGCTGAGGTCGCCCGGGATGGAGAGCCCGAGGTCGGCGGCGGCGTGCATGAGGCCGAGCGCCATCTGGTCGTTGGAGGCGAACACCGCCGTGAAATCGGGATGGTCGAGCAGCTTCAGGCCGACCTCGTAGCCCAGGTCGGCCGTCCAGTCGCCGAGGACCGGCGCGGTCGCCGGCAGGTCGTGGTCCGAGAGCTCGGCGAGGAAGCCGTTCATGCGGTCCTCTGCCTCGTTCCAGTCCTGCGGGCCGGCGAGATGCCGGATCCGGGTGTGGCCGAGCTCGATCAGGTGCCGTGTCGCGAGCCGTGCTCCCGCCTCCTGATCGAATGCCGCGACACGGCCGTCGCTGTCGTCCTTCCAGTGCATGCTCACGAAGGGAACCCGCACGGCCACCCGCTGGAGCGCCTCGTGGGCGCGCTGCTGCGGTGCGATCACGACGACGCCGTCCACTCCCTGCGCCGCGAACGCGTCGAGCGCCTCCGAGATCGCGGCGTCGTCCTCGCGGGCGAGGGTGGCCGAGAGGATGGCGTAGCCGCGCGCCCGCGCCGCCTCGTCGATCGCCGCGGCCGCGCTGAACGGTCCGTAGTGCGATCGGGCGGAGACCAGCAGCCCGATCGTCTTCGAGCGGGAGGTGGCCAGCGCCCGCGCCGCGCTGTTCGGCCGCCAGGAGTGCTCCTCGATGACCTTCCGCACCTGCGCCTCGGTGGAGGCCTTGATGTAGCGCTCGCCGTTCAGCACCCGGGACACGGTCTGACGCGACACACCGGCCAGCCGGGCGATGTCCCGGATGGAGAGCGCGCGCTGCTCGTCGCGTGGGTGCTTGTCCATGCATCCTGTCTCGTCGGCGAGAGCGGCTGCGCTGCCACGCTCGGTGAACGTGTTCATCATATTTTTCCGCGGAGCACTTGACTGACGCCCGGCTCAGGTCATAACGTCTAACCCGTTCTGGGACCGGTCACATATATCGCGTACGGACCAGCATACGACGAGGGAGTCGCACATGACAGCAGCAATCGGGCCGCACAGCAGCGGCCGTTCCTGCAGCTCCCCGTCGCACGCTGCGACGGGGGCGCGTGACAGTTCCGAGCTCGGCGAGCTCGTGCGCAGCGGGCGCACGGGTCGCCTCACCGCTCGAAAGGAATCACAGTGAAGTTCAGGAAAGTGGCACTCGCTGCGGCCGCGCTCGGCATCGCCGTCGCGCTCGCCGCGTGCACCGGAGGCCGCGGCGGCGGAACAGGGTCGAGCACCGACAACAAAGGCGCGCTGGTCGGCGTCGCGATGCCGACGAAGGTGTCCGAGCGCTGGATCGCGGACGGCAATGCGGTCAAGTCGGACCTGCAGAAGAACGGCTACAAGGTCGACCTCGAGTACGCCAACAACGACATCCCGACCCAGGTGCAGCAGGTCAACACGATGATCACCAAGGGCGCCAAGGTGCTCATCATCGCCTCCATCGACGGTGGCTCGCTCACCGACCAGCTCGACGCGGCCGCCAAGGCGGGCATCAAGGTCATCTCGTACGACCGACTGCTCACCGGCGACAAGAACGTCGACTATTACGTGTCGTTCGACAACTACAAGGTCGGCGTCTACCAGGCCAACTCGCTCCTCACCGGCCTCGGAGTCCTCGACAAGGACGGCAAGCCGACCGGGCAGAAGGGCCCGTTCAACATCGAGGTCTTCGCCGGAAGCCCCGACGACAACAACGCGACCTTCTTCTACAACGGCGCGATGGACACCCTGAAGCCGTACATCGCCGACGGCACCCTGGTCGTCAAGAGCGGGCAGACCAACTTCAACCAGGTCGCCATCCTGCGCTGGGACCCGGCGACGGCCAAGGCCCGCATGCAGGACCTCATCGCCAAGTCGTACTCCACCGGCACCGAGGTGCAGGGCGTGCTCTCGCCCTACGACGGTCTCTCCGACGGCATCCTGAGCGCGCTCGAGGGCGCCGGCTACGGGTCCGGCGGCAAGAAGCTCCCGATCATCACCGGTCAGGACGCCGAGGTCGCCAGCGTGAAGCAGATCATCGCGGGGACGCAGTACTCGACGATCTACAAGGACACCCGCAAGCTCGCGAACGAGGCCGCCAAGATGGCCAACGACCTGCTCTCCGGCAAGAAGCCCGAGGTGAACGACACCAAGAGCTACGACAACAAGGTCAAGGTCGTCCCGAGCTACCTGTTCCAGCCGGTCGTCGTCACCAAGGACAACTACAAGGAGATCCTGGTCGACAGCGGTTACTACAAGGAGTCCGACCTTCAGTAGGTCCGGCCTGACGGTCCGGGCCGGTCGGTGACAACGCCGCCGGCCCGGGCCTCATTCGCCAAGCAAGGGAGACCATGGCCAACACGATTCTCGAGATGCGCAACATCTCGAAGTCCTTCCCCGGCGTCAAGGCGCTGCAGGATGTCTCGATCAGCGTCGAGGAGGGATCCGTCCACGCGATCTGCGGCGAGAACGGCGCAGGCAAGTCCACGCTCATGAAGGTCCTCTCGGGGGTGTACCCGCACGGGACCTTCGAGGGCGAGATCGTCATGAACGGCGAACCCGTCGAGTTCCGGTCGATCAACGACTCCGAAGCGGCCGGCATCGTCATCATCCACCAGGAGCTGGCGCTGTCGCCCTACCTGTCGATCGCCGAGAACATCTACCTCGGCAACGAGCGGCAGAAGCGCGGGTTCATCGACTGGAACGAGACGAACCTGGAGGCGGCCAAGCTGCTCGCCCGGGTGGGTCTCCACGACAACCCGATCACCAAGATCAAGGACATCGGCGTCGGCAAGCAGCAGCTGGTCGAGATCGCCAAGGCGCTGTCCAAGGAGGTGAAGATCCTCATCCTCGACGAGCCCACCGCGGCGCTCAACGACGAGGACTCCGCGCACCTCCTCGACCTGATCCGTCAGCTCCAGTCGCACGGGATCACGGCGATCATCATCAGCCACAAGCTCAACGAGATCAAGGCGATCGCCGACCGGGTGACCATCATCCGCGACGGCCGCACGATCGAGACGCTCGAGATGGGCACAGAGGGCACCAGCGAGGAGCGCATCATCAAGGGGATGGTGGGCCGGGATGTGGCGAGCCGCTTCCCCGACCACGTGCCCCACATCGGCGAGGAGCTGCTCCGGGTCGAGGACTGGACCGTGCATCACCCGCTCGACCGCACCCGCACGGTGGTCGACAACGTCAGCTTCCACGTGCGCGCCGGCGAGATCGTCGGCATCGCGGGCCTCATGGGAGCGGGGCGCACCGAGCTCGCGATGAGCATCTTCGGCCGCAGCTACGGGGTCGGGATCAGCGGGCGCGTCTACAAGCGCGGCCAGCAGATCTCGGTCAGCACGGTGTCCAAGGCGATCGCCAACGGCATCGCCTACTCGACCGAGGACCGCAAACACTTCGGGCTCAACCTGATCGACAACATCCAGCGCAACATCTCCATCGCCGCGCTCGACAAGCTCGTCAACTGGTTCAAGTTCGTCAACGACCAGCGGGAGTCGCTGGTGGCGGAGGAGTACCGCCGGACGATGAACATCAAGACACCGAACGTGCTGACGCTCACCGGGAAGCTCTCCGGCGGAAACCAGCAGAAGGTCGTGCTGTCGAAGTGGATGTACGCCGACCCGGATGTGCTCATCCTCGACGAGCCCACCCGCGGTATCGACGTCGGCGCGAAGTACGAGATCTACACGATCATCGACCGGCTCGCGGACCAGGGGAAGGGCATCATCGTCATCTCCTCCGAGCTGCCGGAGCTGCTCGGCATCTGCGACCGCATCTACACCCTGAGCGAGGGCCGCATCACCGCCGACGTCCCGCGCGAGAAGGCAACCGCCGAATACCTCATGCAATTCATGACCCAGGAACGCGAGAAGAACACCGCATGAAATCGCTCACGAAAGCCCTCAGCTACCTGACCAGCCAGTTGCGTCAGATCGGGCTGTTCATCACCCTGATCGCCATCGTGATCTTCTTCCAGATCGCGACGGGCGGCATCACCCTCGCGCCGATCAACGTGTCGAACCTGATCGTGCAGAACAGCTACATCCTCATCCTCGCGATCGGCATGGTGATGGTCATCATCGCCGGCCACATCGACCTGTCGGTGGGGAGTGTCGTGGCGTTCATCGGGGCGATGGCGGGTGTGTTCATCTCCGAATGGCACCTGCCGTGGCCGCTCGCGATCGTGTTCTGCCTGGTGCTCGGAGCTCTGGTCGGAGCGTGGCAGGGATTCTGGATCGCGTACTTCGGCATCCCGGCCTTCATCGTCACCCTGGCCGGCATGCTCGCGTTCCGTGGCGCGGCGCAGATCGCTCTGGGCAACCAGCAGATCTCGTTCTTCCCGAAGGAGTTCCGCGCGATCGGTTCCGGCTTCCTGCCGGCGTTCGGCACCACAGGCTACGAGCCGCTGACGATGGTCCTCGGTCTGCTCGCGAGCATCGCGATCCTGGTGTCGTCGCTTCGCCAGCGCGCCGTCCGGCGCAAGTACGACCTCGAGGACGAGCCGCTGTGGTGGTTCGTGGTGAAGCTCGTCTTCCTGATAGCCCTGGTGCTCGTGATGACGGTGCTGCTCGCCAGCTACAACGGCACCCCGATCGTGCTGATCATCCTGGCCGTGCTGGTCGTCGGCTACTCGGCGATCATGAACCGCTCCGTGTTCGGCCGTCACATCTACGCGATCGGCGGCAACCTGGCCGCTGCCGCCCTCTCCGGCGTCAAGACCAAGCGGGTCACCTTCCTGCTGTTCGTCAACATGGGCGTGCTGTCGGCCGTGGCCGGTCTCGTGTTCACGGCGGGCCTGAACCTGGCCAGCCCCAGCGCGGGCAACGGGTTCGAGCTGGATGCGATCTCCGCCGTCTTCATCGGTGGCGCGGCGGTCACGGGCGGTATCGGCACAGTGACCGGCGCCATCATCGGTGGTCTGATCATCGGCGTGCTGAACAACGGCATGTCGATCCTGGGTATCGACAGCGACTACCAGTTGCTCATCAAGGGCCTGGTCCTGCTCGCCGCGGTCGCGTTCGACGTCTACAACAAGCGGCGGTCCGTCGGGCAGTAACCTTCCGGCATGAAGGCGATCACCGTCAGCGATCCCGCCGCTGGAGTCGCGGGAATGAGAGTGGAGGAGCGCCCGGCGCCGCACGCGGCCGAGAACGATGTCATCGTCCGCGTGCGCGCCGCCGGGTTCACCCCGGGCGAGCTGGAGTGGCCGGCCACCTGGACGGACCGGGCCGGCCACGACCGCACCCCGGCCATCCCCGGGCACGAGCTCGCGGGCATCGTGACCGGGCTCGGGTACGGCACGACCGGCCTGACCGTGGGTCAGCGCGTGTTCGGGCTGGCCGACTGGGCGCGCGACGGAACGCTGGCCGAGTTCGTCGCGGTGGAGGCCAGGAACCTGGCCCCGCTGCCGGCCGATGTGGACTTCGTGACCGCGGCGAGCCTCCCGATCTCCGGTCTCACCGCCTGGCAGGCGCTGTTCCAGCACGGCGGCATCCAGGCGGGACAGACGGTGCTCGTCACCGGAGCCGCGGGAGGCGTCGGGTCCCTCGTCGTCCAGCTCGCGCGCGAGGCCGGAGCCGTCGTCATCGGCACCGGGCGGGCGGGTCACCGCGATCGTGCGACCGAAGCGGGCGCCCACGTCTTCGTGGATACGGAAGAGCTCGACGCGGCCGGATCCGTGGACCTGGTCGTCGACGTGCTCGGCGGCGACGTCGGTGCCCGGGCCCTTGGGCTGGTGCGACCGGGCGGCCGGTTCGTCACGATCGCCGCGCCGCCCGCGTCGGAGCGGCCGGACGTCACGGCACTGTTCTTCGTCGTGGAACCGAGCCGCGTCGAGCTGGAGCAGCTGGTCGCCCGCGTCCGTGCCGGCGCGTTGCGCAGCTTCATCGGGGACGTCGTCGAGCTGGACGGCGCCCCCGCCGCGTTCGCCGGCCGCGGTTCGCGGAACGGCAAGACGATCGTGAGGGTGGCGGACTAAGGCCGGCCATCCCGCATCTCCTCCGTCTCCGTCACTCCGGAGCGGCGCAGACGGAGGGTCTGCGCCGCGCGCGCCCGCGAATCACCTCCGTTGGGCGCCGGCACGCGCCGAGCACCCGAGATCTCCTCCTTTCCCGCGCAGGAGGGGATCGCCGCCGCCGCCCTCGGCGGGCTATCCTCGCCCCGTGATGGTGAGGGCCGGTGGGGCTTTCCAGCGCATCCCGTGAGGGGGAGCCGATGACGTTCCACGAACTCCATCGCGGCGACCGGCCGCTTCTGCTGCCCAACGCGTGGGATGTGGGGTCGGCGATCGCCTTCGCCGCGGCGGGCTTCCCGGCGATCGGCACGACGAGTTTCGGTGTGAACGCGGCATCGGGCCGCCCGGACGCGGAGAGTGCTGGCCGGGAGGCGACGCTCGCCCTTGTCGAGCGGATCACCGCGCTCCCGGCGTACATCTCGGCCGATATCGAGGACGGCTTCAGCGACGACCCGGAGGAGGTCGCCGACCTCGTCGCAGGCCATGGCGTCGCGGGTGTGAACCTGGAGGACTCCGCCGGCGGCCATCTCGTCGACCCCGCCATCCCCGCGGCCAAGATCGCGGCGGTCACGCGGAGCGCACCCGACGTGTTCGTCAACGCGCGGGTCGACTCCTACTGGTTCCACGAGGAGGCGACCGTCGACGCCGTCGCCGAGCGGGCGAAGCGGTACGCCGACGCCGGAGCGGACGGCATCTTCGTGCCGGGCGTCTCGGACCCGGCGACGATCGAGCAGCTGGCGGCGGCCATCACGCTTCCCCTCAACGTGCTCGTCGTGCCGGGCCTCGGCCTCGACCGCCTCGGTGAGCTGGGGGTGCGACGGGTGAGCACCGGCTCCCTGCCGTACCGGGTCGCGATCGACGCGGCAGTGGATGTCGCGGCAGCGGTGCGGGACGGCCGCGAGCTCCCGACAGCAACCTCCTACGCGGAGGCGCAGCAGCGGCTGATCGACTTCGCGCGAGCGGCGCCGGAGCCGTGAGGCTCCGACGCCGCCCGTCGTCTGTTCCCGGTGCCGGCTACTTCGCACCGAGCCCGGTCTGGCGCTTCGCGATCGACGGTGCCGCACCGACGAACTTCGCCAATGTGACGGTGTCGACGTTCGGCCCGTACGCCGTGGCGTTGCCCAGGGTGAGCGCGCCGCCGTCGGTCGAAAGCGTCAACGGGACCGTCTTGTCCCAATAGCTGCTCCACGAGTAGTTGTGGCGGAAAGCGGCGCGGGTGGTGGCTCCGCCGGCCTCCGTCACATCCAGGAAACGGCTGATCACCTGCGGGTTGTAGTTGATCGCCGCCGACTTGTCGGCGTTGGCTGCGCCGAGGACCAGCTGGTAGTCGCCCGCCGCGAAGCCGCTCGGCCGCGGCACAGTCAGCGTGTTCGCCGGGCCGTTTCCGAGGTAGCCGACGTGGCGGACCACGCCCTGCGCATCCGCGGAACCGTTCGAGCCGGCCGGGTCGGTCTGCGCGACCGCAGCGCCGGACAGAGGGAGAGCCTCGGCCTCGCTGCGGAAGACGAGAGCCGCATCCGCGTCGGCCGCCTTCTGCGCCGCACCCCGGATCGTCGACACATCGCCGACGAGCACGGTGCCCGCCGTCGCGCGGACGGTGAGCTCGTTCACTCCCTGCGGGAGGAACAGCCGCACGGTCGCATCGAAGACGCCCGGCCCGGTGGAGGTCGGAAGGGCCACCGTCCGGCCGTTCACGACCAGGGAGGGTGTCGCCCCGCGACCCGTCGACGCGAAGTGCGTCGTCACGTCGTAGTAGCCCGTCTCCGCAGTGGTCGCGTAGAAGGTGGCGGCGCCGTCGCCCGTCACCGAGGCGTAGCCCCGCGCGGCCGGCTGCTTCCAGGAGAGGGTCGCCCCGCCGGAGAGGCGGGCGTCGACGGCCGGGTACGTCGCCCGCTCACCCGAGGTGACGTCGTGGAGGTCGAACCGGTCGAGCGTGATGTCCGCACCCGGAAGTAGGGTCGTCCCGTCGACGCTCGCCCGCAGCGACAGAGCGTGAGTGCCCGCGGTCAGGTGGATCGTGGCATCCGCCGTCCCGCGGTATCCCCAGCCGAGATCGGCGGAGTACTTCACCAGCTGGCCGAAGGCGCCGTCGACGAACAGCGCGTGCTGCCCGGGCGACGCGTTCGTGCCGCTGAGCACTGACAGCCGGTAGTTGCCGGTCGTCGGCACGGTCACGTTCCAGGTCGCGGAGGAGCCCGCGCGGTTGAACGAGCCGACGTCCTTGCCGCCAGAAGCCATGAAGGACCACTCGCGCGACGGGTCCTGCGTGTAGACGGTCGCGTCCGCGAGAGTCGCGTTCTCGGCCTCCGTGCTGTTCACCAGGTCTGCCGACACGGGTTGCGGATCGGTGAGTCGCGGCGTGATCTCCAGCTGGTACGCCGAGTACCGGTCACTGTTCGGAACGTTCACCGAGAGCCGGCCGTCTGTGACCTCCGCGGTCGTCGACAGGATCACCGGAGGCTGGAGCGAGGCGCCCTCCGCGCCATTGAGGCGGTCGGCGCGGACGCGCACGTCGACGGTCGAGCCGAAGGTGGATGCGTCGAGTCCCTTCACGTCGACCGCCACGTCCGAGGATCCTCCGCCGAACAGCACGGTGGCCGTGCGAGCACCGGTGTCGATGGCGGCGAGGCCCTGGAGGGAGTCCGGCGTGTGCAGCTTCGGCGGGGTGACCTGCGCGGTCGTGGAGCCGGCGAGGTCGCCGTACCAGTTGAACATCCACCATCCGCCGTTCGCGCCGTTGTTGCGCGAGGAGTTGTCGGAGAGGTTGCCCGCGTAGTTCCAGTACGCCGTCTGCGCGTCGACCTTCTCGCTCTCGAACATCGAGATCCACTGGATGAGCTGGCCGGGCACGCCCATGTCGCGCAGCATCCCGAACTCGGTGATGTTGACGGGGATGGGCGCGATACCTAGCCGCTGGAGCAGTGCCGTGTACTCGTCGTGGTGGCCTCGGAAGGTTGCCAGGTTGTTCGTGCCGAGTTCGTGCCAGATGAAGATGTCCGGGAGTTCGGAGTGCGCTTTGGCGTAGGCGAGGAAGTCGGCGCTCCGGTCGGGGTGCCAGACGGAATCGCCCGGGCCCCCGACGCGGGCGTGCCCGAGGCCGTGCTCGGCGTAGACGCCCTGGATCACCTGGTAGGCGGCCGACCAGTCGGCGAGGAACTGGTCCTTCTGCGTCGACCAGTTCGGGTACCAGTTGCCGCCGTCGGGTTCGTTGAACGGGATGAAGACGTACTTCTCGGGATGCTTCGACGTCGTCGCGACGTCCTCGACGACCTTCTTGAGGATGGGGAGGTAGTCCCAGACCCCGTCGCCGTTCGCGTCGCCCGGCCGTGTGCCGCTGTTGTAGGGCCAGTCCGGATACATGTCCTGCGCGTAGACGTAGAGGTCCTGGCCTCCGCCGGCGAAGAAGGACGACTCGACCTGCAGCGCGTCGCCGTTGGGATGCTGAGCACCGAAGGGCGGCTTCTGCGACGTGTTGGTGATGTGGGCGCCGTTCAGGACGGACTGGCTCGGAACCCCGTCGTCGCCGAGGCCGTAGAGCGTGCCGGTGGCGCCACCCCGGAAGGCGCCGGTGGTCTGGGAGAAGTCGACACCGAGGTGGTCGACGCCGGCGGCGCCGGCGGGAAGGGCCGAGAGGCCGCTCACCGCGAGGGCGAGCCCGGCAGTGATGGCGATCGAGGGCGGGAGGATGCTGCGCAGGCGGCGCCTGCGGTGTGTTCCGTTCACGCGGTACTCCTTCGTACGGATCGGTTGGACGGTTCCGGGCTCGCGTCGGGTCTCCACCGTGGAGCGCCACTCTGAAACCGCTATCATGATAGCGATATCGCCAAGGCTTGCAAGTATCCATATCGCCCAATGACCGTGGCGCTGATAGCGCTATCAGAAAAAGACTTGCGCAGCGGTCTGATAGCGCTATCATGAACCGACGCGGCAGCCGGCCGCCACCATCCACGATGACGAGGAGACCGATGACCGACCGCCTGAGCTGGGGCACCGAGAAGCTGACCGTCGAGATCGAATGGTCCGCCGACTCCGCACCCCGAATCGCCGCGGTCGAGCACGACGGGTTGCGGCTCGACATGCCCGCGGGGCTTCCGCTGGTCGACGTGCTCGCGGTCAACCAGGGGCACTCGCTCGCCAGCGATCGGCTGGTCCACACGGCGATCGGGCACGACCTCCGCTATGCCGGCCACGACGAGGCGGCCACCGCCACCGGATCGGCCCTGCGGGTCCGGCTCGACCACGTACAGACCGGCCTCCGCATCGAGCTGCTCCTCGAACTCACCGACGGCCTGTCGGTGCTCCGTTCGTCTGCCACCGTCCTCAACGACGGTCACGAACCCGTCGTGCTCCGCTCCATCCCATCGCTCGCGCTCTATCTCGGCGGCAACGGCCGCAGCAGCATCCGCGAGTGGGAGGTCTACCACGCGCTCAGTGACTGGCTGGGCGAAGGGCGGTGGGTGCGCGAGCCGCTCAACGGCGTCCGCTTCCCGCGCCTCGAACAGCAGCTGACCAACCACAACCCGCGCGGAGAGTTCAGCGTGATCTCCTCCGGCACCTGGTCCACCGGCAAGCACCTGCCCGTCGCGGCGGTGCGGTCGACGCGGCTCGGAGCCGCCTGGGCCTGGCAGATCGAGCACAACGGCGCCTGGCGCTGGGAGCTGGGGGAGGACACCGCGAGCGGCTATCTCGCCCTCTCCGGGCCCACCGACACCGACCACCAGTGGAGCGAGGAACTCCGGCCCGGCGAGTCGTTCACCACGGTCACCGTCGCCCTGGCTCTCGCCCGCGACGTCACGTCGGCGATCGGCCAGCTGACCGCCTACCGGCGCGCACACCGGCGGCCCCATCCCGACAACAGCGCGATGCCCGTCGTCTTCAACGACTACATGAACACCCTGAACGGCGACCCGACGACGGAGAAGCTGCTCCCGCTCATCGACGCGGCCTCCCGCGTCGGCGCCGAAGTGTTCTGCATCGACGCGGGTTGGTACGACGACAGCGGCGAATGGTGGGACACCGTGGGGGAGTGGATGCCGAGCACCACACGTTTCCCCGGCGGGCTCTCGGAGGTCATCGACCACATCCGAGACGCCGGGATGGTGCCCGGCCTCTGGCTCGAGCCCGAGGTCATCGGGGTGAACAGCCCGATGGCCGACCGTCTGCCCGACGGCGCCTTCCTGCAGCGCAAAGGCGAGCGCGTGGTCGAGCACCACCGCTACCACCTCGACCTCCGCCATCCGGCGGCGCGCGAGCACCTGGACTCCGTCGTCGACCGGCTCGTGCACGAGTTCGGGATCGGCTTCTTCAAACTCGACTACAACATCAACCCGGGGCCGGGGACGGATCGGGATGCGGACAGCGTCGGCGCCGGACTGCTGGCCCACAACCGCGCCCACCTCGACTGGCTGGACGGCGTGCTCGACCGCCACCCCGGTCTCGTGCTCGAGAACTGCGGTTCCGGGGCGATGCGCTCCGACTACGCCATGCTCTCCCGGCTGCAGATGCAGTCCACCTCCGACCAGCAGGACTTCCTCAAGTACCCGCCGATCGCGGCGAGCGCGCCCGCGGCGATGCTGCCGGAGCAGGCGGCGAGCTGGGCGTATCCGCAGCCGGAGATGACGATGGAGGAGGTCGCCTTCTGCCTCGCCACCGGACTCCTCGGCCGCTACTACGTGTCCGGGCATCTGGCGCGGATGGACGCCGAGCGACTGGCGCTCGTCGCCGACGCGGTCGGGGTCGCCAAGCAGCTGCGCGGCGAGCTCACCGCATCCACCCCCTTCTGGCCGCTCGGCATCCCCACCTGGGACGCAGGGTGGACCTCGCTGGGGCTCGCGATCGACGACGGCGCCCTGGTGACCGTCTGGAACCGCGACCCGGCGACACCCGAGACCCGGCTCTCCCTTCCGGCGTTCGCCGGACGGGAGCTCACGGTCTCGACCGTCTTCCCGCGATCCCTTCCCGACTGGGAGACCCACTGGGACGCGGGGACAGGAGAACTCACCGTCACCAGCCCCACCGGCGAGGTCGGCGCGCGGGTCCTCCGCCTCCAGGCCGCGACGAACATCGCGTCCGCACCGCATTCCGCAACCCGAACCCAGTAGCGCTACCGTCGCTACGTCACTCAAGGAGAGCAGTTCAATGAAGATCGCTTGGAAGGGAGCCGCCTCGATCGCGGCCATCGCCGCCGCCGCGGCGCTCGTGCTGTCGGGGTGCAGCGACCCCGGATCCGGAGGCGGCAGCGCGGGCAGCGCGTCGTGGCCGGCGCAGGACACCAAACTCGACGGCGTCGACCTCACCATCTGGGCCGCGCAGAACTCGAACAAGACCCCCGAGAGCGTGATCACGGGCTTCGAAAAACTGACCGGCGCGAAGGTGAAGGTCGTCACCATCCCCGACCCGTACGAGCAGGGCGTACAGACCAAGGTCGCTACGGGTGACAAGCCAGACCTCGCCTTCTGGCAGCCCACGGCTTCCGAGCTCACGGCGCTCAACGCGACGCAGAACCTGCAGTCGCTGGAGGGCGCTCCGTGGGTGAAGAACTACACCGGCAACCTGGCCGACATGACGGGCACGCTGGACGGCACGCGCTACGCCGCCCTGGTGACCACCCCG
The DNA here is from genome assembly GCF_900100265.1 of Leifsonia sp. 466MF. Classification (NCBI taxonomy): domain Bacteria; kingdom Bacillati; phylum Actinomycetota; class Actinomycetes; order Micrococcales; family Microbacteriaceae; genus Leifsonia; species Leifsonia sp. 466MF. Next base: position 3,202,019 of record NZ_LT629696.1, on the reverse strand, counting down.
GCCGTCATCGGCGTCTACTACAACAAGGAGGTGTTCTCGAAGAACGGGATCACCGCCACCCCGAAGAACTGGGACGAGTTCATCGCCCTGGCCGAGCAGCTGAAGGCCAAGGGAGTCGACCCCTTCTACGAGATGGGCGGCGACAAGTGGGCCACCCAGTGGTGGGTGCAGGCGCAGCTGGCCGACGCCGCCAAGGACGGCCTCTGGGACAAGGTGAACAAGAACGAGGAGAAGTTCACCGACCCGACCATCCAGGGCGCGATCGACAACTATCAGAAGCTGATCCAGCAGGGGCTGTTCAACGCCGACATCAAGACCGCGACATTCGTCGACCAGGGGAACGCACTGCTCGGAGGCAAGGCGGCCATGGCGATGCAGGTCAACTCGTTCTTCGGCGAACTGCAGGCCACCTCCAACACCGAGGAGCTGAACAAGAAGATCGGATTCTTCCCCATCTCGCCGAAGGGCAACGTCGGCACGTACATCCCGGACCAGTCGAACGCCCTCGTCGCCTTCAAGACGGGTGACAGCAAGCGGGAGGCCGCCGCCCGTCAGTTCCTCAGCTACTGGCTCGGAGACGGGTACGCCGACTTCGTGAAGGCGCAGTCGACCGTGTCCCTGATCAAGGGCGTCGACACCCCCAGCAGCGTCCCCACCGCCCTCACCGATGTGGCGGCATCCCTCGACGGGTCGGTCGGTTCGATGCAGGCGCTCGCCGTCGCGAACCCCGACCTGTACCTGAACCTCGCCGACATGATCCAAGGGACCAAGACCCCGGTCCAGGTGGCAGAGGCGACACAGGCGCAGTTCGCACAGCTCGCGAAGGCGCAGGGAGTCAAGGGCTTCTAGCCGACGGGCGTCGGGGCGGACTCCCCACCCGCCCCGGCGCTCCCCGACCACTCGCAGAAAGGCAGACACCGTGACCGCCCAACTCGCCCCGCCCGCCCCCGCGGCCGCGCCGACGGCCCGCCCGAGTGCGCCGCGACCGCGAGGCCGCCGACGGCAGGACCACCCCGCTTGGTTCCTGGTGCCCGCGCTCCTCGTCTTGATCGTCTTCTTCTTCGTCCCGACGATCTTCAACTTCGTGTACGCGTTCACGAACTGGTCCAGCTTCCACAGCGACATCGGCTTCGTCGGCACCGACAACTTCGCCGCCCTCTTCACCAACGGCAGCCTGCTGAACGACCTCCGGATCACGCTCGTCTACGCCATCCTCGTCGCCGTGTTCCAGAACGTGTTCGGCCTGGTCCTCGCGCTCGTGCTGGAGCGCGACACCCCGATCAACCGCTTCGCGCGCGTCGCCTTCTTCGTCCCCGTCGTGATGTCGGCGCTCGCCGTCGGCTACATCTTCCAGGCGATGCTGAAGCCCGAGGGCGCGCTCAACCAGATCCTCGGCTTCGTCACCGGCCAGCACGTGTCCATCGCCTGGCTCGGCAGCACCACCTGGACCATCGTGGTCGTCGCCCTCATCCACGCGTGGAAGTGGATGGGCCTCTCCATGCTGATCTACCTGGCCGGCCTCAAGACCATCAACGAGGACATCCTGGAGGCCGCGCGCCTCGACGGCGCCGGCTGGTGGACGACGTTCCGCACCATCCGGTTCCCCCTCCTCGCCCCCGCCGTGACGTTCAACGTCGCGACCGCCTTGCTCGGCTCGATGAACGGCTTCGACATCGTCCAGGCGACGACGGGAGGCGGCCCCGGTGGAACGACCGAGCTGCTCAACATCTTCATCTTCCGCACGTTCGGGCAGGGACTGTTCGCGCAGGCGACCACCATGAGCCTCACCCTGTTCCTCATGGTGACGGTCCTGGCCTTCCCGGTCATCTACTTCCTCCGCAGAAGGGAGAACGTGCTGTGAGCGCGCTCGCCTCCACCACCCGCCGTCGCCGCCGGCCCCTGAAGCCGTCGCGCGTCGTCCAGCCGATCGTCGCCATCCTGCTGGTCGTGCTCCTGCTCGGCATCCCCTTCTGGCTGGTCGTCGTGACCGCGGGAAAAGACCAGGCCGAGGCCCTCAACCCCAGCCTGGCGCTGCCGACCAGCTGGCACCTGCTGCAGAACTTCGCGACCGTCCTGGACCAGGGACGCATGGTCCCCGCCTTCTTCGGCAGCCTGCTCATCATGCTGCCGTCGGTGTTCGGCGTCCTCCTCCTCGGCGCGATGGCGTCGTGGATCCTGGGCCGACGGCGCGGGCGCGCGATCTCGTTCGTCTACGCGCTCGGCATCAGCGGGATCGTGCTCCCGCCCGCCGTCGTGACCATCGTGCTCCTACTCCGCCAGCTGGGGCTCGCGGGCACGGCCGTCGGGATGATCGGCGTCTACATGGGCATGTACATGTCGACCGTCATCTTCTTCGTGACGGGTTTCGTCCGCACCATCCCGGTGGAACTGGAGGAGGCGGCGCGCGTGGACGGGGCCGGCCCGGTGAAGGTGTTCTTCCGTGTCATCCTGCCGCTCCTGACCCCGACGCTCGCGACAGCGACCATCCTCATCTGCCTGTACATCTGGAACGACGTCTTCTACGCGCTGTTCGTGGTCGGGGGGCGGCTTGACACCCTCCCGCTGAACCTCTACCAGGTCGCCAGCGCCGGTCTGTACCTGCAGAACTGGCACCTGATCTTCGCCTACATCATCCTGATGAGCCTTCCGCTGCTGATCACCTTCACGGTGATGCAGCGCCGCATCATCTCGGGCATCACCAGCGGGGCCGTGAAGTGACGGAGCGGGGCGCGTGGCTATGCTGAGGGCGATGCCGAACAACGCGCCGAAACCGCCCGTGATCAGCGACGTCGCGCGCCGCGCCGGCGTCTCGGTCCCGACGGTGTCGCGCGTCCTCAACGGCGCGGCGTACGTGTCCGACGAGAAGCGCTCACGTGTCATGGAGGCGATCCGGGAGCTCGACTTCCGTCCCTCCGCCGCCGCACGCGCGCTGGTGGCCCGTCAGCCGCGGCTCATCGCCGTGATCGCAGGCAACACCTCCCGATACGGGTACGCCGAGACCATCCGCGGTATCGAGGAACGCGCCCGCGCGGCCGGCTACACCGTGAGCATCACGGTGGTGGAGTCCGCCGACGATGAGACCGTCGACGGGGCCGTGTCGCTCGTCCTCGACCAGCCGATCGCCGGCGTCGTTGTCCTCAAATTCGACCCGCCGGGAGTGGCGGCGCTGCATCGGCTGCCGAAGTCCATCCCGACCGTGTCGATCTCCGGCGTCCGGGAGTCGGGGGTTCCCCAGGCGGTGCTCGCCGAGGCGGACGCCGCGGAAGAGGTCGTCGACTACCTCCTCGAACTCGGCCACTCCACCGTCCATCACGTCCGAGTACCGCCGTCGCGCAAGGAGGACGGCCGCACGACCGGCTGGAAGCGGGCGCTGACCGCCCACGGAGCCCCGGTTCCCCCGCCGGTCGACGCCACCTGGGAGCCGGAGTCCGGGCGCGAGATCGGACGTGCCCTCGCCGAGGACCCGACCGTCACGGCCGTGTTCTGCGGCAACGACGAGATCGCGATGGGAGTCATCCGTGGTCTCGTCGAGAAGGGCAAGCGCGTGCCGCAGGACGTCAGCGTCGTCGGGTTCGACGACCATCCTCTCGCCCGGATGTGGAGCCCGCCGCTGACCACGGTGGACCAGGACTTCGTCGGGCTCGGCTCCCGCGCCTACGACCTGCTCGAGGGCGTGATCGCGGGCGGCAAGGTGCGGAAGTTCTCCTCGGAGCGCCCGACCGTCGTCATCCGCGAGAGCACGGCGCCGCCGCCCGCCTGACGACGGGAGTGATGCCTGATCGCGGCCCCGCCGGACCGGGGGCGTATGACTGGAGCATGACGAACACTGCTGCCACCACCGACGGCTGGACGGGCGCCTGGGCCGGCGATCCCGGCGAACTGGTGTACGGGCTCGACCTGTCGCGGTTCGCGGACGGCGACGGCGACGGTTTCGGCGACTTCGCCGGGGCGATCGAGCACCTCGACTACGTCGCCTCGCTCGGCGTGACCTGGATCTGGCTGCTGCCGTTCTATCCCAGCGCCCGGCGCGACAACGGCTACGACGTCGACGACCATCTCGCCGTCGACCCTCGGTTCGGGGACATCGACAGCCTGCGCGCCTTCCTCGACGCGGCGCACGAGCGGGGGATGCGCGTCCTCATCGACGCGGTGCTGCACCACACCTCCGACCGGCACGCCTGGTTCCGCGCGGCCGTCGACGCGCCGGACTCCACCGCCGGACGCTTCTTCATCTGGAGCGAGGACGACTCGGTCGAGCCGGGCGACCATCCGATGTTCCCGGGCGAGGACGACGCGGTCTGGGCGTACGAGCCCCGGGCCGGCCGGTACTACCACCACCAGTTCTACGAATTCCAGCCGGACCTCAACGCAACGGATCCGGACGTGTTCGAGGAGATCGTCCGGGTGCTGAGCTACTGGCTGGAGGTCGGCGTCGACGGCTTCCGCATCGACGCGGCCCTCCTGATCGTGCAGGGCAAAGGCCGGCCGGACACGGATGTGGACGACGGCTCCTTCTTCGACCGCCTGCGCGCACGCCTCCGCGAGGTGAAGCAGGATGTGGCGCTCATCGCCGAGGCGGACGAGTCGCCGGAGCTCATGGCGGCCCTCGTCGAACGCGGCCGGTTCGAGGCGGTCATCGACTTCACGCTGAACAACTCACTGATCCTCGCGCTCACCCGGGGTCGGGCGCAGCCGCTCGTGGACGCCCTCCGACGCCTTGACGACACCATCCCGCCCGATGCGCGGCTCAACTTCGTGCACAACGCCGACGAGCTCGACCTCCAGCAGTTGAGCGACGACGAGCGCAAGGAGGCGTTCGAGCATTTCGCGCCCGAGCCGTCCATGCTGATCTACGGGCGCGGCATCCGTCGTGGCTGGGCGCCGATGATGCAGCCCGATCAGCGGGTGCGCATGACCCTGAGCCTCCTGTACGCGCTGCCGGGCGTCCCGCTGCTGCTCGCCGGCCAGGAGCTCGGAGTCGGCGACGACCTGAGCATCGAGGGACGCGGAGCGGCCCGGACCACGATGCAGTGGGACGACTCGCGGTGGGGCGGGTTCACGAGCGCGGAGGAGTCGCCCCTCACGCTGCCGGCGCAGGTCGACGGGCCGTACGGATTCCGGGAGGTGAACGTGCGGGCGCAGGAGGGCGACCCGGCGTCGCTGCTGACCCTCGTGCGGAGGATCGCGGAGCTCCGCCGGGAGAAGGGGGCGGGTGCAGCCGGATGGACGGCGCTCGACGTGGGCGCCCCCTCCGTCCTCGCCCTGCGGCGGGACGGGCTCCTCACCGTGCACAACCTGTCGGACGAGTCCGTCGAGCTCGATCTCGGCCGTCACCTCGACCTGGGTGGCGAGCCGGAGGCGCCGCTCGCGGAGGGCTGGGACGGCCGCGTGCTCGGCCCGTACGGCTTCGCGTGGCTGTCCCTGTGAGCGCATCCGACGGAGTGTCGACGGCGGGATGACCCGCTCGACACCGCGTACAGCGTTGCCGCCGGCCGGCTCCGCCTAGCATCGCAGTGCGCGCGGCCCGTCGTGGAAGGCCGCGCGCACCTTCTTCCCCTGGGCGGCCTTCGCTAGACGGCGCGGATGGTCCAGGATGCGGTGGCCGATGCTCCCGGTTCGAGCACGATGAGGTCGGTGCCCGAGTTGTAGGCGTCCGGCGGGCACGTCATCGGCTCGACGGCCAGTCCGAGTCGGTTCAGCTCGGGGACGGGCTGGTCGGCCGTGTGGATCTGCACCCACGGGCAGTCCTCGCCCCAGGCGAGTTCCACTCCGGTGCCCTCCGCGGTCGTGACACGGACGACGGCCACGCCGTCCGCCGAGCGGGTGAGGCCCGTGAAGGCGTGGTCGATGAAGGTGTCGCCGATGGTCCGGGGCGTGCGGAAGTCCCAGTCGCCGCCCTGCTCGGTCGCGACGTCGGCGAGGCCGGTCGGGATCAGGCGGTCCTCGGTGACGGTGAGCACCTGGTCGGCGGGGAGGGACAGCGTCCAGTCGTCCACTCGGCCGTCGCCCGCGACGAGGTACGGGTGCGGGCCGGTGCCCCACGGGGCGCGCGTCGGCCCGGTGTTCGTGCCGGTCACCGTCGTGTGCAGGCCCTCCTCGTCGAGCGAGAACGCGACCGTCACCTCCACGCGGTGCGGGTAGCCGGCCTGCGCCTCGATGGTCGCGGCGAACGTCACGCTGTCGGCGGCTCGATCGACCGCGACGAAGTCGAGCCACGCCGCCAGTCCGTGCAGGGCGTGCCCGCGGGTGGGCTCGGTGAGCGCGAGCTGCTGCTCGACGCCGTCGAAGGTGTAACGGCCGTCGACGACCCGGTTCGGCCAGGGTGCGAGGGTGGCGCCGCGGAACGCGGGACGCACCTCGTCGGCCTCGAACGGGACGACGAGGTCGCGTCCGTCGAACTGGAGCGTCCGCAGGGTGGCGCCGACCGACGCGATGGTCGCGTGGTAGTCGCCCGCCGTGAGGCCGAAGTGGGTACCGGAGATGGGTGTGCTCATCCGCCCATTCTCTCCAACGATGCACCCAAGCCAACAGCTCCTGAGTTTTTCGGGCGAATGAGTCGCTTGAGACCGAAAGACTCAGGAGCTGTTGGCTTGCGTCAGGTGGAGGCGCGGAGGGCGGCGTAGAGGTCGGCGCGAGCGGCGAAGGACGTGAGGTCGCGACCGAGCAGCCGCTCCGCCTCGGCGACGCGCGCACGGAGGGTGTGACGGTGGATGCCGAGCTTCCGGGCGGCGACGTCGTACACGCCGTCCGAGTCGAGCCAGGTGCGCAGGACGCCCGGCAGCGACGGATCCGCGGCGGTCAGCGGGCGGAGCGCGCTCTGCGCCACCGCGCGGGCGTCCGGCGTGTGCAGCAGCGCCAGCATCCCGGCCCCGGCCACGTCTTCGAACGACGGGATGGGGTCATCGGCGGTTGCGCGGCCGCGCGCCGCGATCGCCTGCTCCAGAGCGGCGGGCAGCGCATCCAGCTCGGCCGGAGCCGACAGCCCGCCGCGCAGGTCGAACCGCACCGCGATGGCCGAGGCCGCGTCGTCGTCGCCGAGCACGAGCAGGTCGCCGCCCTCCCGCGCGAAGAAGCCGGAGGCGTTGCTCCCGAGCCAGTCGAGCGCGGCGGCGATCGCCGGGCCGCTCAGCACGGCGACGCGGAGCGGCGCGGCGGGGAGCGCCCCCAGCACAGGCTCGGCGACGGACGCGGCGACACCCAGGTCGCCGGCGAGCAGGGCGCGCCACACCGCCGTGCGGAGGCGTTCCCGTGCCGCGTCGGCGGCCCGCGACTGCTCGAGCGCCAGCCCGGCCAGGGCGACGACGCCGGTCACGACCTGTTGTGCGGCGGCATCCAACCCGTCCGACCCGACGGCCAGGACACCACGGAGGCGCCCGGCGGCGCCGAGTGTCTGCAGGGCGAACGGTCCGGCGTCGGTCCCGACCGTACCCGCGGCGCGACGGCCGCTCCGCAGCAGCGGGTCGGCGGCGTCCGCGAGCGCCTTGCGTGCCCGCGCGTCGAGCACACCCGACGGGTAGCTGCGCGCAACGGCGCCGTCGCCGCCGACGAGCGCGACCGGTCGCTCGATCTGCCGCGACAGCTCGGACAGCACGGCGCCGAGGGCATCCGGCCGCAGGGCCGCGAGCGAGATCGCGCGCGACGCACGCAGCGCCCAGGTGCTGCGGGCGTACGCATCGGCCGCCACGCGGTCGGCCACGAAGCGCGCGATCGCGATGAACGGCGTCCGGTAGGGCACCTCGAACAGCGGGAGGCCGTGCCGGGTGCACGCCTCGACGAGCGCTGCCGGCGCCCCGTCACGGACCACCTCCGTCCCGAAGCCGAGCGCCGCGATGCCGTGTTCGGCCAGCCGGCCGACGTACGGCTCTGCGTCCTCCGGCGGCTCCGTCACCAGCAGCACCTGGCCGCGCGACAGGAAGGGCGTCGGGTCGGGGAGGTCCGAGCTGTGCGCCCAGGCGAGGGACGCATCCGGGTCGCCCACTCCGGCGGGGGTCAGCAGGCGCAGGCCCAGCTCGCCGCGCGCGAGCAGCTGGGTGAGGGTGGCGGGCATCGTGCTCCATCTGCCAGGGTGTCGATCCCCGACGCTGTGATTGTACGTCGCGTCCAGGTCGCGGTTCGCGCCGACTTCTTACATTCGACACATGACCATCCTCGACACCGCCATCGACACCCCCGTCGGCGGACCCTCGCTCCCGCAGGAGCGCCGGCTCGTCACCCCGATCCCCGGCCCCGAGTCGCGCAAGCGCGCCGAGCGCAAGGCCCAGGCCGTCGCCGCCGGCGTCGGCACGACCATCCCCGTCTACACGGTCGCAGCGGGAGGCGGCGTGCTGGTGGATGTGGATGGCAACTCCCTCATCGACTTCGGCTCCGGCATCGCCGTGACCGGCGTCGGCAACTCGGCCCCGCGCGTCGTGGACGCCGTCAGCGCGCAGGTCGCGGCCTTCACCCACACCTGCTTCACCGTCGCCCCGTACGACTCGTACGTCGACGTCGCCGAGGCGCTCAACCGGCTGACCCCCGGCGACTTCGCCAAGCGCAGCGCCCTGTTCAACTCGGGGGCGGAGGCCGTCGAGAACGCCGTCAAGATCGCCCGCCACTACACGGGCAAGCAGGCCGTCGTCGCGTTCGACCACGCGTATCACGGCCGCACCAACCTCACGATGGGCCTCACCGCCAAGAACCAGCCCTACAAGAACGGCTTCGGACCGTTCGCCCCGGAGATCTACCGCGCACCGCTCAGCTACCCGCTGCGCGACGGCGGCCTCTCCGGCGCCGAGGCGGCGAAGCGCGCGATCACCATGATCGAGAAGCAGATCGGCGCAGCGAACCTGGCCGCGCTCATCATCGAGCCGATCCAGGGCGAGGGCGGCTTCATCGTCCCGGCCGACGGCTTCCTCCCCGCCCTGCAGCAGTGGGCGAACGCCAATGGCGTCGTCTTCATCGCCGACGAGGTGCAGACCGGCTTCGCCCGCACGGGCACCATGTTCGCCTCCGAGCAGTTCGGCATCGTCCCCGACCTCATCGTCACCGCGAAGGGGATCGCGGGCGGCCTCCCGCTGTCGGCCGTCACCGGTCGCGCCGAGATCATGGACGCACCGCAGGTCGGCGGCCTCGGCGGCACCTACGGCGGCAACCCGCTCGCCTGCGTCGCCGCGCTCGCCGCGATCGAGACCTACGAGCAGGAGGACCTGGCGGCCCGCGCCCGGCAGATCGGCGACATCCTGTTCGAGAAGCTCGGCGCCCTGCGCGATGCGGACGCCCGTGTCGCCGAGGTGCGCGGCCGCGGTGCGATGGTCGCGATCGAGCTCGTCGACCCCGCAACCGGTGAGCCGGATGCCGCGCTCACCGCGAAGGTCGCCGCCGCGGCCCACGCGGCCGGTGTCGTGCTGCTCACCTGCGGCACATACGGCAACGTCATCCGCTTCCTCCCTCCGTTGAGCATCCCGGACCACCTCCTCATCGAGGGCCTGGACGTCATCGCAGAGGCGGTGGCGGGCGCATGACCATCATCGACACCACCGCCGAGCTGACCGCACGCGAGGCCGAGCTGCTCGCCCGCGTGCCCGACGGCCTGTTCATCGCGGGCCGCTGGGAGGCGGGCTCCCGCGACCCGATCCAGGTGCAGGACCCGGCCACCGGACGCGTCATCAAGCGCATCGCCAACGCCGATCCTTCGGACGGGATGCGCGCGCTGGATGCCGCGGTCGCCGCCGCCGACGAGTGGGCCGCCACCGCGCCCCGCGTCCGCGCCGAGATCCTCCGCCGCGCCTTCGACCTGCTGCAGGAGCGCCGGGACGACTTCGCCCTGCTGATGACGCTCGAGATGGGCAAGCCGCTCGCCGAGGCGAACGGCGAGGTCACCTACGGCGGCGAGTTCCTGCGCTGGTTCTCGGAGGAGGCGGTGCGCATCTCCGGCCGCTTCGGCCAGAACCCCGAGGGCACCGGCACGATGGTCGTCTCGCAGCGCCCGGTCGGCCCGTGCTTCCTGATCACGCCGTGGAACTTCCCGCTCGCCATGGCCACCCGCAAGATCGCCCCCGCGCTCGCCGCGGGCTGCACGGTCGTGGTGAAGCCCGCCGAGCTGACGCCCCTGACCACGCTGTTCTTCGCTCAGCTGCTCGCCGACGCCGGTGTGCCCGCCGGCGTCGTGAACGTCATCCCGACGAGCACGGCGCGCACGGTCTCCGAGCCGATCATCGCCGACCCGCGCCTGCGCAAGCTGTCGTTCACGGGATCGACCCCGGTCGGCCGGTCGCTGCTCGCCCAGGCCGGCCAGAACATCCTGCGCACCTCGATGGAGCTGGGCGGAAACGCGCCGTTCGTCGTGTTCGGCGACGCCGACCTCGACAAGGCGGTGGAGGGCGCGATGCTCGCGAAGTTCCGCAACATCGGCCAGGCCTGCACGGCGGCGAACCGGTTCATCGTCCACGAGTCGGTCGCCGACGAGTTCGCCCGCCGTGTCACCGAGAAGGTGCAGGCGCTGCGGATCGGGCGCGGCACCGAGGAGGGCGTCACCATCGGGCCGCTGATCGACGACCGTGCCGTCGCATCCATGTCGGCCCTGGTCGACGATGCGGTGGGCCGCGGCGCCCGCGTGCTCACCGGCGGCGGCGCGCCGGAGGGCGACGGCTACTTCTTCGAGCCGACCGTGATCGTGGATGTGCAGCCCGGCAGCGAGATCCTCCGCGAGGAGATCTTCGGGCCGATCCTCGCGATCACCACCTTCTCGACCGAGGACGAGGCGGTGGCCGCGGCGAACTCCACCGAGTACGGCCTCGTCGGCTACGTCTTCACCCAGGACCTGGCTCGCGGCCAGCGGATGATCGACCGCATCGACACCGGGATGATGGGTCTCAACACGGGCCTGGTGTCCAACGCCGCTGCCCCGTTCGGCGGCGTGAAGCAGTCGGGCCTCGGCCGCGAGGGCGGCCTGGAGGGCATCCACGAGTACCTCAGCACGAAGTACACGCTGATCCCGGCCTGATCGGGACGACGGGGGAGAGCGCGCCGATCAGTCGGCGCGCTCTTCTGCGTTCAACTCCTGCTTCACGTCGTGCTCGATGAGGACCGGGACGAAGTCGCGGACCGGCGCCCCCTCGAACTCCTCGTGGTGCTTCTCGACCAGCTCGTCGATGCGCTCGCGCGGCACCTGCGGATAGCGCTCGGCGAGCCGCTCGGCGGCGTGCTCGACGGCGAGGTCCTCTTCGCTGGCGTTCTGGCGGTCGTCGATCGTCATGGCGCGATTATGCACCCGCCGGGTTAACGAAGTGGAGGCCTTCTGCCAGGCTGATGCCATGGATGAGACCATCGAAGTAGTCGTCGTTCGCGTGTTCACGAACGAGAGCGGCCGTAACGGCAACGAGCTCGGCATCATCACGAGCTCCCCGGCCACGGCGTCCCGCGAGCAGGACATCGCCAACGCGCTCGGCTTCAGCGAGACCGTGTTCGTGGATGCGCTGGACGAGGCGGGGCGTGCCGCCACGATCCGCATCTTCACGCCGGCGCGCGAGCTGCCGTTCGCGGGCCACCCGAGCGTCGGCACGGCCTGGTGGCTGTCCGATCAGCGGACCCCGGTCGACGTGCTGCGAGAGCCCGCCGGAGATGTCGAGGCCACCGTCGACGACGACACCGCGTGGATCACCGCCCGCGCCGAGTGGGCGCCCACCTTCGAGTGGCTCGAGCTGCAGTCGCCGGAGGATGTGGACGCGCTCGACCCGTTCGCGTTCACCTCCGGCCACCACTACGCCTACGCGTGGATCGACGAGGCGGCGGGGACGCTGCGCTCGCGGATGTTCGCGCCGGACATGGGGATCATCGAGGACGAGGCGACGGGCGCGGCGGCCATCGCGCTGACGGCGCGCCTGGGCCGGCCGCTCAGCATCCTGCAAGGCGAGGGGTCGCAGCTGGCGACCGAGCCGCTGGGCGACGGCCGCATCCGCGTCGGCGGGACCACGGTCTACGACCGCACGATCGAGGCGACGCTCTAGCAGCGGTCTCCGAAACGCGGCACGCCGCCATCCCGAGCGGGATGACGGCGTGCTGCGCCTGTGGAAGGGGCGTGCCTACTCGGCGACGCCCATGTACTCCGCGGCCTCGTCCGGGGTCTGCGCCGCCGAGTCGAGGCGGTCGCGCAGCGCACGGCCGAGCGACGCATCCACGTTCGTCCAGTACTGGATGGCGCGCTCGCGGATGTCCTCGCGCTTCACACCGCCGACGGCGCCGGCGATCGTGTCGAGGAACCGGGCTCGTGCCGTGTCGTCGAACACCTCGCGGTAGAGCGCGCCGGCCTGACCGAAGTCGTCGTCCTCCGCGTGCAGCGTCGCCGCCGAGCGGACGAGCGCGCCGTCGGACTCCCACGAGCCCTCACCCGCACGCTCCGCCTGGGCGGACGGACCGCCGAACGAGTTGGGCGCGTACACCGGGGCGTCCGCGGGCTTGAAGCCGTGGCGTGCCGCGCCGTCCTGCGAGTAGTTGTGGACGGGTGCGACCGGGCGGTTCACCGGCAGTTCGTTGTAGTTGGTGCCCACGCGGTAGCGCTGGGCGTCCGGGTACGAGAACACGCGGGCCATCAGCATCTTGTCCGGGCTGATGTCGATGCCAGGAACGGTGTTGGCGGGCGAGAACGCGGCCTGCTCGATCTCGGCGAAGAAGTTCTGCGGGTTCTCGTTGAGGGTGTGGATGCCGACCTCGATCAGCGGGTAGTCGCTGTGCGGCCACACCTTGGTCAGGTCGAACGGGTTGAAGCGGTACGTCTTGGCGTCCTCGTACGGCATGACCTGGACGGACACGCGCCACGCCGGGAAGTCGCCGCGCTCGATCGCCTCGTACAGGTCGCGGCGGTAGTGGTCCGCGTCGGCGCCGGCCAGCTGCTCGGCCTCGACGCCCGTGATCTCCTCGTTGCCCTGCAGCGAGTGGAAGTGGTACTTCACCCAGAAGCGCTCGCCGGCCGCGTTGATCCACTGGTAGGTGTGCGAGCCGTAGCCCGGCATGGTCCGCCATGAGCGGGGGAGACCGCGGTCGCCCATGAGGTAGGTGACCTGGTGGGCCGACTCGGGCGACAGCGTCCAGAAGTCCCACTGCATGTCGGCGTCGCGGAGGCCGGATCCGGGGAGGCGCTTCTGCGAGTGGATGAAGTCGGGGAACTTGATGCCGTCGCGGATGAAGAAGACGGGGGTGTTGTTGCCGACGATGTCGTAGTTGCCCTCGGTCGTGTAGAACTTCACCGAGAAGCCGCGCACGTCGCGCCAGGTATCGGGCGAGCCCTGCTCGCCGGCGACGGAGGAGAACCGCTGGAGGGTGCGGGTGGCGGTGCCGGGCTGGAAGACCGCCGCCTTGGTGTAGGCCGTCACGTCGCCGGTGACGACGAACTCGCCGAACGCGCCGCCGCCCTTGGCGTGGACGATGCGCTCCGGGATGCGCTCGCGGTTGAACTGGGCGAGCTTCTCGACGAGGTAGCGGTCGTGCAGCGCGGTGACGCCGTCGCGGCCGGCCGTCAGCGAGTGGGCGTCGCTGGCGACGGGGGTTCCGGTCTGGGTCGTTGTGTAGTCGTCCGTCATTGTTCTCCCGGTGTCGGTGAGCGCTCGCGAGTGCTGAGCGTTCAGGGTTCCTGAGCGCGCGCGGCGCGCTCCTGGCAGGACGGGCACAGACCCCAGAAAGTGACTTCGGCCGTGTCGATCGCGAAGCCGCCCGCATCCGAGGGATGCAGGCAGGGCGCGTGACCGACGACGCAGTCGACGTCGGCGACCGCACCGCATGCGGTGCACACCACGTGGTGGTGGTTGTCTCCGATGCGCCGCTCGTAGAGCGCAGCCGAGCCTGCCGGCTCGATCCGCCGCAGCAGTCCCGCCGCAGTCAAGTCGCCCAGAACGTTGTGGACGTTCTGGATCGACGTGCCCGGAAGGGTCGGCAGCAGCGTCCGGAAGACGGTCTCCGCGTTCGCGTGCGGCCGGTCGGTCAGCGCTTCCAGCACCGCCACCCGGCCACGTGTCGCTTTCAGGCCGGCATCGCGCAGTGCGCTCTCGAGCCGTGCCGTGTCCATGACTCGACACTAGTGCGATGTTTTGAATAACTAAAAATACGTGATGACCCGGGCGTGGCGCCGCCCGAGTTCGGCGCGCGACCGGCGGACCGGCAGCTTGTCATGCGCGACGGTGACCGGGCCGATGGCTTTGCTGATCGCGCGCAGGGCGTCGCCCTCGGTCTCGGCCTCGACGGCGACGACCATGCGACGTCGGTCGCGGTTGCGAATCACGGTGAGCTCCATGACGCTCCTCTTCCTCCCGCCCCCTGCGGGTCTCATCCACTTGAGACGAGAGGACGGGACGGTCGTGACGCGGCAGGCCGGCGTTCGCAGAGGTCTGTCAGGAAGCGCTACCGCGAGCGGGAGCGGAGGCGGGTCTCCTCGAGATCGAGCAGCGCCTGCGCCTCGGTGAGGACGCGGGAGGGATACGACCCGCGGGAGCGTTCGAGCAGCAGCCGCTCGCGCTCGGCATCCACGACGGCGAGCCGCAGCGTCCGGTAGACGTGGTGCGGGCGGCTGTCCTGGGGTGCGTCGCTCAACAGGGTGCGCTCCCACGCGGACTCCGCGCGCAGGTAGGACGACTGCCGCACCCGCTCGACCACCTCCGGGTCGATCGTCGTCGTGGTCTGGGCCGCGGTCTCCGGGTCGTCGAGCACGGCGAGTCCGGCCTCGCTCAGGTCGTCGAGGAGCTGCGCGAGCAGCCGGCGGTCCTCCCGGGCGTCCGCGCCCTGGAGCCCGAGGGTCCGGATCAGCCAGGGCAGCGTCCCGCCCTGCACCACCAGGCTGACGAACGCGACGGTGAATGCGATGAGGATGAGCTGGGGGCGGTAGGGGATGTCGCTCGGCAGCGACTGCGCCGCCGCGAGGGTGACGACGCCGCGCATCCCGGCCCAGCCGAGGACGACGCCGCCCTTCCAGTCGATCGCCTCCTGCCGGTACTCCTCCAGGTCGGTGCGATGCCGCTCGTACCGCTGCTCCGCCCGCTGCTTCCGCAGAGCCTGCCATCGGTAGCGGACGGGATGGTCGCGGAAGTAGCTGATCATCAGCCACTCGCGCAGCACGGAGCGTTCGGCGTGCTCCGCGCGTCTTCGCAGGCCGAAGATGAGCGGGACGATGAGCACGAACCGGATGACGATGAGCGAGAGCACGGCGATGAGCCCGAGGCCGACGGCGTTCCACACGCTCAGCACCTCGGGGTTCTCGACGTCGCCGACCAGCGTCCGCAGTTCGAGCCCGATCAGCAGGAAGACGCCGTTCTCGAGCAGGAACTGGATGGTGCGCCAGTTGATCTGGTCGCTGATCCTCGCCTGCGCGCTGAACTGACGCGGTGCGGCGTGCCCGGTGTAGAGGCCGGTGATGACGACGGCGAGGACGCCGGAGCCGTGCAGGGCCTCGGTCGGCGCGAACGCGGCGAACGGGACCACCACGGAGAGCGCCGTGTCGAGCACCGGGTCGCTGAGCTTGGATCGCACCCACACCGAGACGAAGCCGACGACGAGACCCACGACGAACGCGATGACCACGGCGGAGATGAAGTCGACGACGCCCGCCCACGGAGTCGCGAGGGCGCCGAGCGCGGCCGCGAGCGCCGTCCGCAGGAGCACGAGGGCGGTCGCGTCGTTGACCAGGCCCTCCCCCTCCAGCACGGTCAGGAGGCGGGGCGGGAGGCCGAGCTTGCGGCCGATCGACGTGGCCGCGACGGCGTCGGGTGGACTGATGATCGCGCCGAGTGCGATGGCCGCCGCGAGGTTGAGATCCGGCAGCATCGTGTACAGCACGAAGCCCGAGGCGAAGGCCGTGATCACGACGAGCACGACGGAGAGGCCGGCGATCGGGGCGAGGTTCCGCCGGAAGTCGGTCAGCGGGACGCTGATGGCCGCCGCGTACAGGATCGGCGGGAGGAGCCCGTCGAGGATGATCTCGGGCGGCACCTCGATGTCGGGGACGCCGGGCAGGAACGACAGAGTGACGCCGACGATGACGAGGATGATCGGAGCCGCGATGCCGAGCTTCCGCGAGAATGCGGCCACGCCGACGATGACCGCCACAGCGATCACCGCATAGACGCCCAGCTCCATCCTCTAAGCGTACGGGGCCGTCCGGCGGGGCGCCCTGGTCAGCGGGGGCGGAGACCGTCGATGGCCATGGCGAGGACGCGGTCGCGCTGCTGGTCGTCGTCGAAGGCGACCCCGGCGATCCCGGACACCATGCGGATCACGTCGCCGATCGTGGCGTCGGAGCGCAACTCACCCGCCAGCTGTGCCCGGCGGACCAGCGGCTCGCCGGCGTCGTAGAGCGAGGTGCGGCAGCTGAGCAGCACGGGGGAGTCTTTGTTGAGGCCTTCGATGAGCGCGCGCTTGGTGCCGACGTAGGCGATGAAGCGGCGGAGCCAGGCCTGAACGGCCTCCCACGGCTCGAGCGACCCCGCCTCCTCCGCTGCGCGGACGACGGCGGCGACCTCGTCGATGTACACGGCCTCCACCAGCGAGTCGCGCGTGGGGAAGTTGCGGTACAGCGTCCCGATCCCGACCCCGGCGCGGCGGGCGATGTCCTCGAGCGACGCGTTCGGTCCCTGCTCGGCGAAGGCCTCGCGTGCGGCGGCGAGCAGCGCGTCGAAGTTGCGTCGGGCATCCGCCCTCTGCGGTCGGGCGACGCTCGGTGCTGTGGTCTCGGTGCCGGTCACGGCAGCTGTCCTTTCGGGTCGGACCTCGGGGGTCGAAAACTCGAGGTTGCGAAGCGGAGGCACCCTCCGGTAATGTTATGAGCGTAACCGGAGGAACCCTCCGAACGGAGCCTCCCTCCAATTCTACGCCTTTCGGCACCTCTCGAGAAACGGAAACCCCGGACAATGTCTCGATCCCATCCCGGACTGACCTTCGCCATCCTGGCGCTCAGCGTCGGTTCCTTCGCGACGCTCCAGTCGCTCGTCGTCCCCGTCCTCCCCGTCATCCAGTCCGACCTGCACACCACGACCGCAGGCGTCACCTGGACCATGACCGCGTGGCTCATCGCCGCCGCGGTCGCGACGCCCCTGCTCGGTCGCGTCGGCGACCTCGTCGGCAAGCGCCGCATCCTCGTCCTCGCGCTCCTGGCCGTCGCTCTCGGAAGCGTCGTGGCCGCCGTAGCGCCGTCGATCGGCGTCGTCATCGCCGGTCGCGTCATCCAGGGTCTCGGCGGGGCGATGTTCCCGCTCGCCTTCGGCATCATCCGCGACGAGTTCCCCGCGCGCCGCCTCCCGTCCGCGATCGGCGCCATCGCCTCGATCATCGCCATCGGCAGCGGGCTCGGGACGGTGCTCGCCGGACCCCTCGCCGACGCGCTCAGCTGGCGCGGCCTGTTCCTGCTCCCCGTCGCCCTGACGGTGACCGCCGCCGTGCTCGCGCTGATCTTCATCCCCGAATCGCCCACCCGGGCGACCGGTGGCGTCAACCCGTGGGCGGCCGTTCTGCTCTCCAGCTGGCTCGTCGCCCTCCTCCTGCCGCTCAGCACGGGCGCGCAGTGGGGATGGTCGTCGCCGGGCGTGATCGGCCTGTTCGTCGCCGCCGCGCTGCTCCTCGCCGGCTGGATCATCGTCGAGCTCCGCTCGCGGCATCCCCTCGTCGACATGCGGCTCATGCGCGAACCGGGCGTCTGGTCCATGAACGCGGCGGCCGTCTTCATCGGCGCATCGATGTTCGCGATCTTCGCCTTCTTCCCGCGGTTCGTGCAGACGCCGACCTCGACCGGGTACGGCCTGGGCGCATCCGTGGCGGAGTCGGGAATGCTGATGCTCCCGATGCTGGTGACCATGGCTGTGACCGGCTTCCTGAGCGGCCCGCTCGCCCGCTGGGTCGGCTTCCGCGCGCAGATTGTGGTCTCGGCGGTGCTCATGGGGGCCGCGGCCCTCTCGCTCGCCTACCTCCACGGGTCGCTCGTGGCCGTCGCCGCCGCCTCCGGCGTGTTCGGCATCGGACTCGGTCTGATCTACGCGGCCATCACGAGCGTGGTGGTGCAGAGCGTGCCGGCCACCCAGACCGGGATCGCGAGCGGGATGAACGCCAACCTGCGCACCGTCGGCTCGGCGGTCGGAGCGGCCGTGATGACGGCCCTCGTGACCGGCGCGATCGCTCCGGACGGGCTCCCCGCGGAGTCCGGCTACACCGAGGGCTTCACGACGGCCGGCGTGCTGGCGCTCGCGGCAGGGGCCGTGACCGTCGTGGCCGCGTTCCTGATGCGGGCGGCCCGGCGCGTCGCCGAGGCCGAGGCCGAGGAGATCGTCGCGACCGCGGTCGTGGAGACCGTCGAGCCCGTGCCGGCGGCAGCCCTGGTGGACATCGCGGCGCTGTCCTCCGCGGAGGCGGAGGCGGCCGAGATGGCCCGCCTCGCCGCGAAGGTCGACGGCGAGCTGTCCGTCACCGTGCGCGACGGACGGCGCGAGAGCCTCGAGGTCGCCTGACCGTCTCTCTCTCGACGAAGGCCCGGGTCCGCACGGATCCGGGCCTTCGTCGTCGTTCTGGGAACGTCGGCGTGGCCACCTCAGACACGGAGCGCCGCCGCCTCGCTGCGCCAGCGCGCGAGCAGGGCCCACGGGTCGTCGGCGCCGGCGCGGACGAGCTCCACGTGGGCGAGCAGCACGGGGTCGGTCTCGAACCACTCGGTGCCCGGGATGCGCAGGTGCGCGAACTGCTCGTGGCGCCGGTGCTCCGCGGTCCGGTCGCCGCGTTCGAACGCGAGCACCTCGTCGTGGGGCAGCGCCGCGAACCGCTGGGCGGGGTTCGCGGTCGTGCCGATCTTGATGCGGTCACGGAACCGCAGGTAGTAGACCACATCCACCCGGGATGCGGCCGCGCCCTCCGGAGGCGGCTCGCCCACCCGCCACTCGCACACTGCACAGAGCCACCCCGACGGGTAGCGGACGCCCAGCCGCGAACCGCAGAACACGCACGGCGACGGCAGCGCGTCCGTCACGCCGAACTCGGCGTCGACCAGATCGTGCGCCTCCAGCAGATGGGTCAGGCACAGCCGGAGGGACGCGCCGGCATACGCAGGGCTCTCGCAGAGAGCGCAGACGGTGTCCATGGGGTGAGGCTAGCCGCGTCCGCCGACAGCGGGCGCCTCAGAGAGTTCGCGGTGCAGCTCAGCGCGGCGGGCGGCAGCGGATCAACTCGAGCTCGCCACTCAGCCCGATCGGGCCGTCGGCGAACGCGGTGAGCACCGTCGCCCCGCGGCCTAGCGGCACGACCGTGCCGCCTTCCGTCTCCAGCCGTCCCTCTCCGCCGAGCACGACGAGCACCGAGAACCCGGGGTCGAGCTCGCGGGAGCCGGAGACGCGGATGCGTTCCGCCGCGAAGAACGGATCGGCATCGCCGGGGAACAGCGTCTCTGCGCCGCGCCCCTGGCGCAGGGCGGCGATCCGCTCCTCGGGCGTCACGCCGCGGTTCAGCCCCTCGATCGCGGTCCCCAGGTCGAGGCCGAGCAGCGCGTCGTGCTCGGAGAGCATCCGCCGCTCCAACAGGACGGAGAGGTCGGTGGGCTGCTGCAGCTCCACGAGCGTCACACCCGGGCCGATCGCGTGCGCGAGCCCGGCCGGGACGAGCAGCGTGTCACCGGCGGCCAGCGGGACGGTGTTCATCGCATCGAGCATCGCGTCGGCATCCTGGCCGTCCCACCAGACGCGCACCTCGTCGGTCGAGACGGGTCGGCGGAACCCGAGGAACGCGGCGGCGCCGGGCTCGGCCTCGATGACCGCCCACGCCTCCGTCTTGCCGAGCGGGCTGTTCAGGTGGCGATCGGCGAACGCGTCGTCCGGGTGGTAGTGGACGAAGAGGCGCTCGGCGGTATCGAGCAGCTTCACGAGCAGCATCGTGCGCGCGCCGAAGCGGGCGACATGCTCCTCGCCGAGAAAGGACACGGGGTCGGCCGCGACCGCGTCGCGCAGGGTGCGGCCGTCGGGCAGCACGGTGAGACCGACACCGCCACCCGCGAAGACCTCGGTGGTCGAGGCGACGAAGTCCTCCGGCGTGAACGGGCTCGGCTGCGGTGTTCCGCGGAAGCGCGCGATGCCCGCGCCACCCCGGTACGGCCGATCGAGAGGCTGGTTCGGGCCGAGCAGGAGCGGCGTCGCAGTGGTCACCGACACACAGTAGTACCGCGTGCGCAGTGCCGGGTCGTCACGCCCGCGCGGCCGCCACGCGGCGCCCCTCATGGGCGGCGAAGTGGCCGACGACGGCGGCAGCCGCGGTCACCACCGTGGCGAGTCCGAGCGGTAGGGCGATCCCGAACCTCAGCAGCAGCGCCCCGACCAGTGCACCCAGCGCGATGAGCACGACCGCGCCCGCGCGCCGGCGCCACGGCTGGCCGGAACCGCCGGCGAGCACCGAGTCGGCGGCGAGGCCGGTGATGGTGGACGTGACGACGACCGTGGTCACATCCTTGACGGCCAGGTGCCGGGCGACGGCCGCCTGGAATCCCATCGCCGCGGCGAGCAGGACGGTGATGCCGAGCTCCCACGGCTTCGGCGGGACGCCGCCGGTCGCGATCGTGACGCCGGTGAGCACCGCCAAGGCGGCGGCGACAGCGGTGAAGGACCAGCTCGTCCGCGTGTTCCAGCCGATCGTCTCTCGGCGCAGCGTCCGGCCGCCGATGACGGCTCCCACCATGAAGGCGATGAGCGCGACCAGCGGCCCGACCCAGGGCAACCCGTCGGCGCCCACGATGGCCATCCCGAGGATCACCACGTTGCCCGTCATGTTGCCCGCGAACACTTTGTCGAGCCCGAGGTAGCCGACCGCGTCGACGATCCCGGTCGAGAAGGTGAGCGCGAGCATGAGCACCAGGGTCATCTCGCTCTGCCGCTTGCTGCCGTCTGTCATCGGTCCTCCTTCATGCCGCTGACAGGATCGCATGCGGGCGCACGGAGTCCCGCATCGGGGCGAGCGGATAACGACTTCGTAACGGGCGTTTGCGTCAACGCGTTTGACGCTCATAGCGTGACGTCAATCGATTGAAGTCAACCGATTGACGCACAGAGCGAAGGAGCGCCGATGCTGACGATGAAGGACATCGCCTCGCACGTCGGCGTCTCCGTGTCGAGCGTCAGCCTGGTGCTCAGCGGTCGCGGTGAGGGCCGCGTCAACGCGTCGGTCGCGCAGCGCATCAAGCAGGTCGCCGACGAGCTCGGCTACGTGCCGAATCAGCTGGCCCGGTCGCTCAAGACCAAGCAGAGCCGCACGATCGGGATGGTGTCCGACCAGGTCGCCACGGTGCCGTTCTCCGGTCACATGCTCGCGGGCGCGCAGCAGGCGGCATGGGACAGCGGCTTCATGTTGATGCTCATCGACACCTACGGCAACGACGAGGTGCAGACCCCGGCCGTCCAGTCCCTCCTGCAGCGCAACATCGAGGGCCTCATCGTCGCGACCAACTTCCACAAGCTCGTCGAGCTGCCGCTCGTCCCGCCGACGATGCCGGTCGTCATCCTCGACGGGCGTCCCTCCGTGGAGGATGCGCATCCCACGGTCGACTACGTCGTGCCCGACGAGGAATTGGGTGCCTACACCTCGACGCGCCTGCTCATCGAGGCCGGTCACACCCGGATCGGCTTCTGCGACGTCCGCGCCTACCCGATCGCCTCGCGGCTGCGCGCCCGCGGCCACGAGCGGGCGCTGACGGAGGCCGGCCTCCGCCGGGACGAGAGCCTCACCGTGGTCGCGGAGGACGC
This sequence comes from Leifsonia sp. 466MF, assembly GCF_900100265.1. Classification (NCBI taxonomy): domain Bacteria; kingdom Bacillati; phylum Actinomycetota; class Actinomycetes; order Micrococcales; family Microbacteriaceae; genus Leifsonia; species Leifsonia sp. 466MF. The sequence continues at coordinate 3,180,303 of NZ_LT629696.1, read as the reverse complement.
GGCCACGCGGTTCGCCGTCGAGCCGGCCCGGCAGCTGCTCGACCGGGAGGACAGGCCGACCGCCGTGTTCTGCTTCAGCGATCAGACCGCGATGGGCTTCTACCAGGTGGCGCGCCACCTCGGGCTCGACATCCCCGGCGACCTCTCGATCGCCGGATTCGACAACCAGGAGTTCGTCGCCGAGGCGCTCGACCCCGGCCTCACGACCGTGCAGCTGCCGCACCGCGACATGGGCGCGTGGGCGGTGCGCCGCGTGGTCGGCCGGCTCGACGGATCCCTCGACGGGGCCGAGCGCGAAGGCTTCCTCATGCCCTGTGCGCCCGTCCTCCGGCACTCGATCGGGCCGCCTTCCGGCACCTGACCGCATCCCGGCCCACATATCCCGCCGCACACACCCGAATCATCGACCGGAGGCACCGGTGGCGCGAGCCTGCCCGCGCCCACCGTCCTCCTCACCATGCCCACCATCCGCACCACCCAGAACACACGCACTCTGAACACCCGATGCAAAGGAGCAACGCAATGACAACACCCCGGAAACCGGGCGGCCGCACCGTCGCCCGCCTCGCCGCCGCCGCAGCGGCGGTCGCCGTGGCCGCCGCCGGCCTCGTCGGCTGCAGCAGCGGCAGCGGCAGCGGCGGAGACGCCGGCAAGACGTTCACGATCCTCCAGTACGAGGACCCGAAGACGGCGCAGGGCCAGGGCTGGCAGCTCGCCCTCGAGATGTTCAAGAAGAAGCATCCCGACGTGAAGGTCGACTTCCAGACCACCAGCTTCGACGCCGTCCGCAAGAACGCCAAGCTCACCCTCGGCGGCAACAAGGTGCCCGACGTCGTCGAGTTCAACAAGGGCAACGCCGACGGCGGCCAGCTCGCCAGCCAGGGACTGCTCACGCCGCTGAACGACCAGGTGGAGAAGTACGGCTGGGACAAGAAGGTCACCGGCGGCATGCAGTCCTTCGCCAAGTACGACGAGCGGGGCAAAGCCGGCTCCGGCGACTGGTACGGCATCCCCAACATCGGCGAGTACGTCACCTTCTACTACAACAAGGATCTGTTCGCGAAGGCCGGCATCGCCGCCGAGCCGAAGACCATGGACGAGTTCGTCGCGGCGATGCAGAAGCTGCAGGCCGCCGGGATCACGCCGGTGTCGTCCTCTGCGTCGACCAACCAGGGCTTCAACCAGATGTGGGTCTGGTACTCGCTCGTCTCCGCCTACGCCGACCGGAAGCAGATCGACGACTTCATGTTCCTGAAGGGCAAGGTCGACTTCTCCGTGGACCCGTGGAAGAAGGGCACAGAGCAGTTCCAGGACTGGATCGACAAGGGCTACCTCGGCACCGACCTCGCCGGCCTCACCTACGAGCAGGCGAACGTCAACTTCCTCAGCGGGAAGACCGGGATGCTCATCTGGAACAACGGCGTGTTCTCACGGGTGAAGGACCAGAAGGACTTCGCCTGGGGCTACTTCACCCTCCCCGGCGCGAACATGTCGATGGGGTCGTCCGGCCACCTGTGGGGCGTGCCCGCGAAGGCGAAGAACAAGGACCTCGCCTACGACTGGATCGACACGACGCTGAGCCCGGAGGTCCAGAACAAGATCGGCGAACTCGGCGGCCTTCCGCTCGCGGGCGACTCCTCGAAGATCACCGACCCGGTGACCCGCGCGTACACCGAGCGCTTCGACGAGATCGTCAAGGCGGACACCCTGACGTTCTACCCGGACTACCCGGTTCCGGGGTTCCTGGACTTCATCCAGACCAACATGGCCGCGATGTCCAACAAGAACGAGACGGCTGACGAGTACATCCAGAAGCTGCAGAAGTTCTACGACGACGGCAAGAAGGCGACCGACCAGGGCTGAGCGGCGGGGCGGAGCCGCCGAACGCGACTCCGCCCCACCCTCCGGATCCGGAGAACATGACATGACGACAGCGACACCAGCCGCGGCGCCCCCGCTGCGGCGACGGCGGTCAGCGCGACGCGCCGGCTACTGGATGTACCTCCTCCCGATGATCATCGGGACGGCGGTGATCGTCCTCCTCCCGTTCGCGGTGAACGTGTTCATCAGCCTGTTCCGCTGGAAGGGCGGCATCGCCCCGATGCGCTGGAACGGCCTGCAGAACTATGTGGACCTGCTGCACGACTCGCAGTTCTGGCTGGCGTTCACGAACACGATCTTCATGATCGTCGGCATCGTGATCGTCCCCACCCTGCTCGGGCTGCTGCTGGCGGCCATGCTCTTCGACTACATCGGCCGGGAGTTCGGCGGCAGGACGGCCGCGTTCCTCCGAGCCACCTACTACCTGCCGCAGATCCTCCCGATCGCGGTGGCCGGCTTCATCTGGAGCTGGGTGCTCGCCACCCAGAACGGCCTGCTGAACAGCGTGATCGAAGCAGTCGGGGTGAAGAGCCCGCCCGACTGGCTCGGCGACCCGAACATCGCGATCTACGCCGTGATGCTCATGCTCATCTGGCTTCAGCTCGGCTACCCGGTCGTGATCTTCATGGCCGCGCTCCAGCGCGTGGACCCGGAGCTGTACGAAGCGGCCTCCCTCGACGGCGCCGGCTGGTGGCGGCGGTTCCGCGCCATCACGGTCCCGCAGATCCGGCCGGAAGTGTTCGTCGTGGTGATCACCGCGACCGTCGGGGCGCTCAAGGTCTTCGCGCCCATCCTCATCCTCACCGGAGGCGGGCCGGAGGGCTCGACCGTCGTGCCGTCCTACTACTCGTACCGGAACTTCTTCGAGCTCTCCAAGGTCGGCTACGGCTCCGCCATCGCGACCGCCATGTCCATCGTCATCTTCCTCGTCGCCGGCGTCATGCTCTGGCTCCAGCGTCGGGGCGCCCGAGAGGAGGCCGCCGGATGACCACGACGACCGCACCCACCGACTCCCGTCCGCGCCGGGCCGATGCGCCGCAGCGGACCGTCCACGCGGGCACCCGCCGACGCCGCCCGCGACGGCCCCTCCGGTGGCTCATCCTCGCTGCTGCCGTGCTGATCGCGCTGGTGATGCTCGCGCCCCTCGTCCTGCTCGTGCTCAATGCGTTCAAGACCGGCACCGACTACTCGGCGCACGGCCCGCTCGCGCTTCCGACCAGTTGGAGCCTGCAGTCGTTCCAGGACTACCTCGACCGCGTCGACTTCCTCCGCGCGCTGTGGAACTCGGTGGTCATCTCGACGCTGGTGGCTCTGCTGGGCACGCTCGTCTCGCTGCTCAGCGCCTACGCGATCGGCGTCGGCCGGGTGCGCGGGAGCACGGCGCTGCTCGCCGTGTTCCTGCTGGCGACGATGCTGCCGCAGGAGGCGCTGATCTACCCGCTGTTCTACGGGGCGCAGGCGACCGGCACCTTCAACACCGTGTGGAGCGTCATCATCGTCTTCACCGTGCTGCAGGCCGCCTTCGGAACCTACCTGCTGTCGAGCGTGATGTCGACGCTGCCGCCGTCGCTGCTGGAGGCCGCCGCGCTCGACGGCGCCGGACGCTGGCGCATCCTCTGGTCGGTGGTCTACCCGGTGATGCGGCCGACGCTCTCGGTGCTGATGGTGTTCTTCTTCGTCTGGACGTGGAACGAGTTCTACATCCCGCTCATCCTGCTCTCCGACCAGTCGGTGCAGACCGTGCCGATCGCCCTGGCGACCCTGCAGGGTCAGAACTCCATCGACATCACCTCGCTGAACGCCGGGTCGCTGCTCTCGCTGCTGCCCACCCTGGTGTTCTTCATCATCTTCCAGCGCACCCTGAGCCGCGGCGTCACCGTCGGCTCGGTCAAGTAGCCGCCCGACCCATCCATCCGATCCACCCATCAGACCTGAGGAGAACCGTGCTTCCCACCCTGTCCGACCTGCTCGCCGCCGACGGCGTGCGCTCCCGCTCCATCAACGCGGAGAACCCCACCGGCGCACCGGGCGCGGCCGCGGCGGCGAGTTCGCACCTCGGCCCCGGCCGGAAGGGCAGCGCGTACGCGGCCCTGCCCGCCGGCGGCAGCCTGACGCTCGCCGACATCGAGGGGCCCGGCGTCATCCGCCACATCTGGATCACGGTCCCCGACCGCACCGACGGGGGGCCGTTCGTGCTCCGCGACCTGGTGCTGCGGATGTACTGGGACGACGAGGAGCAGCCCGCGGTCGAGGCGCCCCTCGGCGACTTCTTCTGCAACGGCTTCGCCGCGCGGGCGCTGGTCACCTCCGAGCCGATCGTGGTGGCGCCGACCGGCGGGATGAACTCGTACATCCCGATGCCGTTCCGGCGGCGCGCTCGCATCGTGCTGGACAGCGACCACGCGGCCTCGGTCGACCACGTCTTCTTCCAGGTCGACTACACCGTCGGGGACGACATCCCCGCGGGGACGCCGCTGTTCCACGCGCAGTGGCGGCGCTCCAATGCGACCACGGCACTGGGGGAGGACCACGTCATCCTCGACGGCGTCACCGGACGCGGCCGCTACCTCGGCACCTACATCGGCATCGCCGCGCTCTCGCGCTACTGGTGGGGTGAGGGCGAGGTGAAGTTCTTCGTCGACGGCGACACCGACCTCGCGACGCTGTGCAGCACCGGGCTCGAGGATTACGCGGGCGGCGCCTGGGCCTTCCAGGACGAACTGCGTCACGATCCGGAGCCCGTTCCGCTGACGTTCAGTGCGCCGTACTGCGGCTATCCGTTCTTCAGCACCCGCGACGAGACGCGCGGGGGTACGTTCATCACCTCCACGGCGCCCATGCACGCGGTGTACCGGTGGCACCTGCCCGACCCGATCTTCTTCGAGAGCGACCTGCGCGTGACCGTGCAGCAGATCGGCGTCTGGGACAAGGGACTCTTCGAGCGCACCGACGACGTCTTCTCCGTGGCCTACTGGTACCAGACCGGTCCGCGGGCGGAGGCGCCGGCTTTCCCGGACGCGGCTGCCCGCGTCCCGCGCTGATCCGCGGCGGGGAGCTCAGGCCCGGGCGGCGACCGACGCCCGTTCGATGACCGGCATCGGGATGAGCTCCTCGCCTGCCGGACCGGGATGCAGCAGCAGCTCGACCGAGCGGGCGCCCATCGCCTCGTGGGGGAGGGCGACGGTCGTCAGGCCGGGTCGCAGGTAGGCGGCGAGCTCATCGTTGTCGAAGGAGACGATGGAGAGGTCGTCCGGGATGCGTAGGCCCGCTTCACTCACGGCCTGGTAAGCGCCGAACGCCAGCCGGTCGTTCATCGCGACGATGGCCTGCGGGCGGTCCTTCCGGCGGAGCAGCTTCCTGGTCGCCTCGTAGCCCTCGCCGGGCTCCCACAGCCACACGGACGTCTCGGAGACGAAGTCGAGGTCGAGCTCCGCCATCGTGTCGCGGATGCCCGCGACGCGCTGTGCGACGGTCGCGGAGCGGAACAGCCCCTTCTCCTTCGCGTCGCTCTGGCCGAGGAGCGCGATGCCGTCGCGGAAGCCGGCGTCCGCCAGCACGTGGACGGCTGACCGGCCGCCGCCGTACTCGTCCGGCAGCACCGCGTGCGGGAAGCGCGCGTTCGTCGCGTTCAGCATGACCACCGGGGTCTCGATCCGCATGTCGGGGAGGAACAGCTCCCTCGCACGCATCGTCGCGAAGACGATGCCGTCGACCTGCCGGTCGAGCGCTGCGCCGATCGCCTCGGTCTCGCGCTTCGGTTCGCCGTCCGTCTCGAGCACCATCATGACGTGGCCCGCCGTCTCGGCCGCGTTCAGGGCTCCCTTGATGAGCCCGGAGGCGAAGCGGGTGGTGGCGACGACGTCGGAGATGAACGCGATCGTGTGCGTCTTGTCCGTCTTGAGCCCGCGGGCCGCGACGTTGGGCCGGTAGCCGAGCTCGGCGGCGGCCGCGTGGACGCGGTCGTGGGCGTCCTGCGAGAGGCGTGTGTCCGGGCGGCCGTTAAGGATCATGGATGCGGCGGAGACGGAGAGGCCCGCCTTCCTGGCGACGTCGGCCAGGGTCACGCGCTTGCTCAGCATCGAGACGTCCTCCTCCTGTTCGGGATGGTAGCCGCTTGGGTGCGCCGTTCGCGGAACGCAGTTGACAATGTGCGCGACGTATCTCAGTATAGGGCCTGCTGAAAGCATTTAGCACTGGGATCGGTATCGACCCATCCTGTCGACGAAGGAGTCCTGCATGTCCACAACATCTCGCGGGCGGAGGGTGCGCGGCGCAGCAGCCGCCGGCCTCATCGCCTCGCTCACCGCACTCGTCTTCACCGGCTGCGCGCCCGGATCCTCCACCTCCGGCGCGACCACCGCGACCGACGTCAGCACGAAGCTCACGTCGGACAAGGTCCAGCTGACGATCGCCGACGAGACCGGGTTCCCGCTGACGGACGACCTGACCAAGGAGTTCACCAAGCAGCACCCGAACATCACGTTCAAGATCACCCGCGACACGTTCCAGAACCTCACGGCCAACGCCCCCAAGCTGCTCGCCAGCTCCACGCCGCCCGACCTCATCCGCCTCCCCACCCTCGGCGACACGGTGAAGGACGGCCTGGTGGCCAACCTCGATCCCTTCTTCACGGCGTACGGCTGGGACAAGTGGTCCCCGGCCCAGCTCGCCCCGCTGCGCATGACCAAGGACGGCGTGCGCGGCAGCGGTTCGCTCTACCAGCTGGGCCTCGGCTACAGCGTCACGGGCATCTTCATGAACACGAAGCTCGCCGCCCAGGCCGGGATCACCGCTCCGCCGGAGACCCTCGGAGAACTCGAGGCCGACTTCGCGAAGGCCAAGGCGGCCGGCATCGCGCCTCTCGTCGAGGGCGACAAGGACGGCGTGGTCAACTTCACCGTCCAGGCGGCGATGAACCAGTACGCCGACAAGCAGGAGTTCCTCGACTGGATGTTCAACAAGCCGGGCGCGACCTACAACACCGCGGGCAACGTGAAGGGCGCCGAGCTCATCCGGAAGTGGGCGGACGCCGGGTACTTCCCATCGGACATCAACGCGCTCGACTACTTCACGTTCGTCAGCCGCTTCCAGGACGGCGGGGGCGTCTTCACGTTCAACGGCAACTGGGAGGCCGCGAACTACGCCAAGAAGCTCGGTAAGGACCTCACGTTCTTCCTGGTGCCCCCGGCGGAGAAGGGCGGAGACCACGTCGCGATGGGTGCGGCCAACTCGTTCTCGGCCGCGGCGAAGTCGAAGCACCTCAACGAGGTCGCCTACTTCCTGAACTGGGTGCACACCAACGACAAGGCGCGCCAGATCGTGGTCGACGTCACCGGCGCCGCCCCCGGCGGTGACCCGGCGCAGGCCCAGCCGAAGGTCGAGAAGGGCTCCATCACGGAGCAGGTCCTCGCGGCGGCGGCCCAGATCGCCAAGGAGGACGGCCAGGTCGACTTCATGGCGAACACCACGGCGGGCATCTACGCCGGCGCGATCATCCCCGAGTCGCAGCTGCTGGTGACCAGCAAGATCAGCGGCCAGGAGTTCGTCGACAAGGTGCAGGCGTTCTACGAGCAGGAAGTGAAGAAGTAACGATGACCTCGGTGCGACCCCGCGCGGGCGACGACACGACCCGCCATACCCCGTCGGCGCGACGGGCGGTTCGCGACGGTTCGCGCGGGGCCGCATCCGGGACCCCTGTGCGTCCGGCCACCCGGAAGCGGATGGCCGGACGCACGAGACGGATCGGCTGGCTGCTCGTCGCTCCCGCCCTGTTCTTCTACGCCGCGTTCGTGCTCTGGCCGCTCATCCAGGGCGTCCAGTACTCGTTCTACGACTGGAACGGGATCGGCGCCTCGACCTGGGTCGGGCTCTCGAACTACCTGACGGTGTTCACCGATCCCGACCTCCTCGGCGCCATCCGGAACGCGTTCATCCTCATCGCGTTCTTCACCGTCATCCCGGTGGTGGCGGGGCTCGTGCTCGCCACGCTCATCCGCTCCATCCGGGCCGGGTTCTTCTCGAGCCTCTCGCAGACGGTGCTCTTCCTCCCGCAGATCATCCCGCTCGCCGCGGCCGGCATCGCCTGGTCGTGGATGTACGCCCAGACCGGCGCGGTCAACCAGATCCTGGGATGGATCGGGCTGGGCGGTCTCGCGCGCCCGTGGCTCGGCGACTACCAGACCGCCCTCCCGGCCGTCGGGCTGATCGGCTCGTGGACGCTGACCGGCCTGTGCACCGTCCTGCTCCTCACCGGCATCGGCAAGATCGACGCCTCCCTCTACGAGGCCGCACGGCTCGACGGGGCCGGCTGGTGGCGCGAGTTCTTCACGATCACCCTCCCCGGCCTCCGCCAGGAGCTGGCTGTGCTCATCACCATCACGATCATCGCCGCGCTCAGCAGCTTCGACATCATCTACACGACCACCCTCGGCGGTCCCGGTCGAGCCACCCTGGTGCCCGGCATCTCCATCTACCGGATCGGGTTCACGCAGAGCGAGGTGGGGCTGGCATCCGCCTTCGGCATCGTGCTCATGATCCTCGTCCTCGTGGTCGTCCTCCCGATCCAGCGCCTCTCGAAAGTCCGTGACCAATGATCGTCAATCCCGTCGAGAAGTGGACCGGCCGCGTGCTGCTCGTCCTCGTGCTCGTGCTCACCGTCATCCCGCTGCTGAACATGGTGTCGGCGGCGCTGCAGCCGGCCGACGTCAACCCGACCGGTCTCGCGTGGCCGCCGAACCCGCAGTGGGGCAACTTCGTCGAGGCGTTCAACACCGGTCATGTCTGGGAGCTCCTCGGGTCGAGCGCCCTCATCGTGCTCGGCGTCGTGCCGATTAGCCTCGTCATCGCGAGCCTCGCCGGCTACGCGCTCGGCAGCCTCCGGATGAAGGGGTCCCGCGCCCTGCTGATCCTGTTCGTGCTCGGGCTCACCATCCCGTTCGAGGCGCTGATCATCCCGCTCTACTACGAGATGCAGTCGCTCAACGTGCTGAACACACAGTGGGCGATCATCCTCCCGCTGATCGGGCTGTTCATGCCGTTCAGCGTGTTCTGGATGCGCGCCCACTTCGTCGGAGTGCCCACCGAGCTGTCCGAGGCGGCGCGGGTCGACGGCGCCGGGATGTGGCAGGAGCTCCGGCTCATCCACCTTCCCCTCGCGCGTCCGGCGCTGTCGGCGCTCGGCATCCTGCTGTTCCTGTGGACGTGGAACCAGTTCCTGCTGCCCGTCGTGCTCATCGCCGACCCGCTGCAGCGCACGGTGGCCGGAGCGCTGACGTTCTTCCAGGGGCAGTACAGCCTCAGCATCCCGCTGCTGAACGCGGGAGCGCTGATCATCATCCTGCCGACGATCCTGGTCTTCGTCATCTTCCAGCGCCAGTTCATCAAGGCGCTCATCCAGGGCGCGGTCAAGGGCTGACGGATGGGGTTCAGCAGAGACGGTCATTGGGTCTGGGATTTCTGGGTCGCCGACGACGGCGACCTCTTCCACCTGTTCTACCTGCACGCGCCGGTGTCGCTGGTCGACCCGGACCTGCGGCACCGCAACGCCCGGATCGGGCACGCCACCTCGGCCGACCTCGTCGTCTGGGACGATCACGGGACGGTGCTGGGCCCCGGCGGTCCGGGCGACCTGGACGCCTCGGCGACCTGGACGGGCAGCGTCGTCCGCGGCGACGACGGCGCCTGGCGGATGTTCTACACGGGATCGGCGTTCCTCTCGGCGGCCGAGATCACCAACATCGAGACCATCGGCGTCGCGGTGTCCGACGACCTGTTCCACTGGCGCAAGGACGATCGGCTGCGGCTGCAGGCCGACCCGCGCTGGTACGAGGTGCTGCCGGACCGCACCTGGCATGAGGAGGCGTGGCGCGATCCGTGGGTGTTCCGCGATGCCGCCGGCGATGGCTGGCACATGCTGATCACGGCTCGCGTGCGCGACGGCGCGTCGGTCCGTGACCGCGGCGTGGTGGGCCACGCGGTATCGCCCGACCTCGTCGACTGGCGGGTGCAGTCGCCCCTGACGGAGTCGGGAGCGGGGTTCGCGCACCTGGAGGTGCCGCAGAGCGTCCGGCTGGACGGCCGCGATTGGCTGCTGTTCTCGTGCGACACGGCGCATCTCGCCGGCGAACGGTCGGGCGGCCCCGGCGGGATCTGGATCGCGCCATCGGCGTCGCCGGTCGGGCCGTTCGAGCTCGAGGCGGCCGACCTACTTTTGGACGAGCGTTACTACGCAGGGCGCGTGGTGGTCGATCGCGATGGGTCGCCGCACCTCCTGGCGTTCGAGAACACCGGGGAGGCGGGCGGTTTCGGCGGCCGGATCACCGACCCGATCAGGCTGACGACGGAGCCGGACGGCTCCGGAGGGATGCGGCCGAGAGCCGCGATCGACGAAACGGAGACGAAGACCAGATGACCGACGTGATCGAGGGCACCGCAGCGACCGGCTTCGAGGAGGTCGGCTCGGCGTTCGCCGACGCCTTCGCCGGGAGGCCGACGATGGGCGCGGCCCTCTCGGTCCGCATCGACGGCCGGCGGGTGGTGCAGCTGTGGGGCGGCGTGAAGGATGAGCGCGACGGACAGGCATGGACGGCGGACACGGCATCGGTCGTGTTCTCGTGCACCAAGGGCGTCATGTCCATCCTCGTCGCCCGACTGGTGCAGGACGGCCTGCTCGACTACGAGGCGCCCGTCAGCCGCTACTGGCCCGAGTTCGCCGCAGCCGGGAAGGGCGACGTGACGGTCGCCGAGCTGCTGTCCCACCGCGCCGGACTCTCCGCCCTGCGCGAGCGGCTCACTCTCGATCAGGCGCTCGACTGGGAGACGGTCACCGGGTTCCTCGCCGCCCAGGAGCCGCTGTGGAGGCCGGGTTCCGGCTACGCCTATCACGCGCTCACGCACGGCTGGCTGGCGGGCGAGCTCGTCCGCCGCGTCACCTCCACGATGCCCGGCGCCTACCTGGCGTCGGTCGCCGCGCCCTGGTCGGACAACCTGTGGATCGGGCTGCCGGCCGGCCGCGCCGATCGCGTCGCGCACCTGCAGGCGTCGGAGAGCCAGCGCGAGGCCGGAGAGCAGCTGGAGCAGGCGGAGTCGCCCTGGACGGCCCTCGCGATGACGCTCGGGGACGCCTTCCCGCCGGAGCTCGTGACGCCGGAGGGCGGCTTCAACGACTCTCGGGTCCGGGCCGCGCAGATCCCCGGCGCCGGCGGGATCGCCACCGCGGACGCCCTCGCGTCCCTCTGGTCGTCGACTGTCGTCGAGACCGACGGCGTCCGGGTGCTGGACGACGATGTGCTGGATGCGGGTCTCATCCCGATGAGTGGCGGTGAGCCGGTGTTCCCGACTCCCGGGCCGTGGCCCCGGTGGGCGCGCAGCTTCCAGCTGGACTCGGAGGCGCGGCGGTACCTCGGTCCGTCGAGCCTGGGACACGACGGAGCCGGTGGACAGGTCGCCTTCGCCGACCGCGACGCGCGCGTCGGGTTCGCGTTCGTCACCAACTGGATGGAGGCGGGAGCCGACGAGCGGGCGACGAACATCGTCGCGGCGCTGAAGCGCACGCTCGCGGGTTAGCCAGCCCCACCCTCCGCCGAAGTGCACGTAGTGGTGGTTATTCCGCCGGGATAGCCGCCACTACGTGCACTTCGCCGCGGAATTCGCGACCGACCTCGTGCTCGTGGAGGGACGAGGCGAGCATCTCCATCCCGATGCCCGGGGCCAGCGGCGCGCGGTAACGTCCGCGGGTCACCTCGGCCGGGGTGACGAAGTGCTCGTGCAGGTGCGTCGTGTACTCGATCATCCGGCCCTCCTGGCTGCCCGAGACGGCGACGAAGTCGAACATCGAGAAGTGCTGTACCGCCTCGCACAGGCCGACGCCGCCGGCGTGCGGGCAGACGGGGACGCCGAACTTCGCCGCGAGCAGCAGGATCGCGATGTTCTCGTTGACCCCGGCGACGCGGGTGGAGTCGATCTGGACGATGGATGCGGCGCCCGCCTGCAGCAGCTGCTTGAACAGCACCCGGCTCATGCCGTGCTCGCCGGTCGCGATCGGCACCGGCGCCACGGCCCGGGCGATCGCCGCGTGGGCGAGGACGTCGTCCGGGCTGGTGGGCTCCTCGACCCAGGCGAGGTCGAAGGGCTGGAGGGCGCGGATCCACTCGATGGCCTGGTCGCGATCCCAGCGCTGGTTGGCGTCGATGGCGATCCGGATGTCGGGGCCGACCGTGTCGCGGGCCACGCGGAGGCGGCGGAGGTCGTCATCGAGCCGGTCGCCGACCTTGAGCTTGATCTGCGTGAAGCCGTCGTCGACGGCCTCGCGCGCCAGGCGCCGCAGCTTCTCGTCGGAGTAGCCGAGCCAGCCGGGTGTCGTCGTGTATCCGGGATACCCGTCCGCGAGCAGTTCGGCCTCGCGCGCAGCACGGCCTGGTTCCGCCGCGCGCAGCAGCTCGAGCGCCTGCTTGGGGGTGAGCGCGTCGGTGAGGTACCGGAAGTCGACGAGCGAGACGAGCTCCTCCGGCGACATGCGGGACAGCAGCTGCCAGAGGGGAAGACCCGCGCGCTTGGCCTTGAGATCCCAGAACGCGTTCACGACGGCGCCGATGGCCATGTGCATGACGCCCTTCTCGGGGCCGAGCCAGCGCAGCTGCGAGTCGTGGACGAACTCGCGCCAGAACCCGCCGAGGTCGTCCAGGATCGCCTCGACGTTCCTGCCCTCCACGCGGTGGGCGATGGCCTCGATGGCGGCGACCTGGACGTCGTTGCCGCGTCCGATGGTGAACACGAAGGCGTGGCCCTCGTGGCCGTTCGGGGCGTCGGTCGTAACGCGCAGGTAGGCGGCGGAGTAGTCCGGGTCCGGGTTCATCGCGTCCGACCCGTCCAGCAGGGCGGATGTCTCGAACCGCACATCCAGGGTCTCGAAGCCCGTGACGATGCTCACTCCGTTGTCCTCTCGCTCGTCTTACTCAATATCCTATTGGATATAGCCTCTAAGCGCCAGCAAGACACATCGTGCACGCGGGAAGTGCGACCGGGCAGGAGGTGGAGTGGTCGGCGGGGTGACTCAGGCGTGCGCCAACGGGGTGCGTCGCACGTGATCCTTTGCGGTCGCCGCCAGCACCTCGGCGATGCGCTCCACCCCGGCGTCGCCGCGGAGGGAGGAGCGGTAGGCGACGTCGATGTGCCGCTGCAGCGGGAGTGTGGGCGCGCACAGTGTCACGCCCTCAGGGACCGACGGGACGGTGAGTCCAGGCACGAGCGCGACACCGGCTCCCGCGGCGACGAGTTCGAGCTGTGCGGCGAAGTCGACGCTCTCGGCCACGACCCTCGGCCGGAAGCCGGCCAGCCCGCAGGCGCGATCCACCATCTCATAGCAGGTCAAGTCCGCCTGCGGCGCCACCCACGAGTGCTCGGAGAGATCGGCGATGTCAACCATCGGAGCCGCCGCGTCGTCGTCGGCGCGGATCGCCAGCCAGACCCGCTCGCTGACGAGCCGGCGGCCCACGATGCCGTCCGGGAGGCGGCGGGGGACATTGGAGTACGAGTGGACGACGGCCACATCCGAGAGCCCGCTGAGCAGATTCGCGAGGGCTTCCGCCGGCTCCGGCGTGCTCAGGTTCAGCTGGATGCCGGAGTGCTCGGACAGGTGCCTCCAGGTGTCGGCGACGAAAGTCCGGGCAGCCGAAGGGAAGGCGGCGAGCCGGTAGGTTCCGGCCCTCCCGAGTCGGAGGGATTCCACCTCGAGCTCGGCGAGCGAGAGCCGGTCCAGTACATCCCGCCCGTGCTCGGCGAGCAGTCTCCCGGCTGGCGTGAGCGCCAGGCGCCGCCCCTGACGCTCGGTGAGGGTGACGCCGAGCTCCTTCTCCAGGGCAGAGAGCTGCATCGAGATGCCGGGCGCCGTCAGCTGAAGCTCCTCGGCGACCGCCGCGATGGTCCCCAGCCGATCCAAGTCGGCGAGCATCCGGAGCTTGCGTACATCTATCATCTGTGAACTTTAGCATTCAGAGCTTAAGGCCGAATCGATGCTGAGCTCAGACGGCGAGAACGTCACACAAAACTAAGCGTGAGTGAGTTATCGCATAAAGATTATTCACTTGTGCTGTATGGAACGCGTCAAGAATCCTTGGAGAGTGAAAGCGAATCGCGGAGTCTTGGCCGGTCTGGCCGTCGTCGTGCTGTGGGCCAGCGCCTTCCCTGCTATCCAGGTGGCCGCGCCGGCCTTCGGTGTGATCGGGCTCTCGTTCGTCAGACTCGCGGTGGCGATGATCGCGCTCCTGGCGTTCGCAGCGGTGAAGCGGGTCAGGCTCCCGAGGCCGCGCGATTTCGGTTGGATCGTCGCCGCTGGATTCTTCGGGATGACCGCCTACCAGCTACTCCTCAACGAGAGCGAGCTGCACGTGCCTGCGGGGACGGCGAGCATCATCGTCGCGGCCGCACCGCTCGTCTCGGTCGCGGTCGCCTTCCTCCTCTTCCGCGAACCCGTCACGCGGTTCACCGTCGTCGGCAGCCTGATCGCCCTGGCGGGGGTGGCCGTTGTGTGCCTGGCGCGAGCAGGCGTGTCGCTGTCCGCCTCCGTGTGGATCGTCGTCGCGGCGATGGTCGTACAGGGCATCTATCATCCCCTGCAGCGGCCGCTGTTGAAGACCTACACCGGTCTCGAGGTCGCCACCTACACGATGGTCGCCGGCACCGCGATGACGCTGCCCCTCGTCCCGTTCGGGTGGGGGCGGCTGGTCGAGGCGTCGCCGACAGGATGGATAGCGGCCGTCTACCTCGGTCTTCTGCCGTCCGCGCTCGGGTTCGTGCTCTGGGGCTACGCGGTCGGCCATCTCCCGGTGGCGATCGCGACCTCTCTGCTCTACCTCGTCCCGCCGATCGCGGTGTTCATCGCCTGGGTCTGGCTGGGCGAGATCCCGCTCCCCACCGAACTGATCGGCGGCCTCATCGTGATCGCAGGCGTCGTCGTGATCTCGCAGGGCGCACGCCTCGTCCGGCGCGCCCATCGCCGTCAGCCGGCGACGGTATCCATCGAGCGCTGATCGTGGAATCGAGCAGTGGAGAAAGCGCGACGGGAAGAGGGACCCTAGCCGGCCTTCTCGGCCTCGGCGAGGCTCGCGGAGATGCGGGCGTACGACTTGGTGATGTGGTCGAGCATCGCCTTCTCGGCCGAGGCGGGCTTGCCGCTGCGCAGCGCCTCGAGGACGGCCTCGTGCTCTCCCGATGTCTCGTCCACGACGCCGTGCTTGAAGTAGATGCGGTACTGGTGCATGTGCGAGCGGAGGCGGCCGATCGCGTCGGCCAGCAGGGCGTTGCCCGAGTGCTCGGCGATGATGCGGTGGAACTCGGCGTCCTGGTTGGCGAAGTCCTTGTAGTCCTTGAAGCGGTCGCCGCCGGTCTGTGCTGCCTGGCCGCTGCGGTGCATGGCGTCGCAGAGGTCCTCCAGCTGCTTCAGCGTGTCCGCATCCAGCTCGCCCGCCGCGTTGCGGGTCGCGTACGGCTCCAGCAGCCGCCGCATCTCGAACAGCTGACGCAGTCCGTCGCTGTCGAGCAGGGGCGCCGCGGTGTAGCCCTTCAGGGCCTTCTTGACGACCAGGCCCTCCGACTCTAGGCGCGCGAGCGCCTCCCGGACCGGGGTGGGAGAGACGTTGAGCTGGCGGGCGATGCCGTCGATGCTGGCGCGGCTGCCCGGCTCGATCACCTGGTCCATCAACAGGCCGAGGACGGCGTCGTACACGTCATCGGCCAGCGCCCGCCGCGCCGGCAGGAAGTGTTCCCCCGATTGGATCGTCATGTGCACATCCTAGGTCGGCGTCCGAAGAACCGAGAGGATAGAGGATGCAGGATCTTCACGGCAACAGCCCCTCCTCCCGCAGCTCCCCCCATACCGCCTCGGGCACCGGGGGAGTGGACAGCAGGGCGTTCCGTTCCATCTGGGCCGGGGTGTCCGCCCCCAGCACCACGGTCGAGACCGCGGGATGCCGCAGCGGGAACTGCACCGCCAGCTGAGGCACCGTGACGCCGTGACGCTCGGCGATGTCGGCGATGCGGTTCACCCGCGCGATCAGCTCAGGCGACGCCGTGCCGTAGACGAAGGTCGCGTCGGCCGCGGGCCGGTCGGTGGCGAGGATGCCGGAGTTGAAGACCGCCGCGACGGCGACCGACACTCCTCGCTCCTGCGCCGCCGGCAGCAACTCCTCCTCGGCGGAGGGGTCGAGCAGTGTGTACCGGTTCGCGCACATCACGATGTCGAGGTCCGTCTCGCGGACGAAACGGGTGAGCATGGCGGTCTGATTCATCCCGGCCCCGTACGAGCGGATGACGCCCTGCGACCGGAGCTCGTCGAGCGCCGGGAAGGCGCCCTCCAGTGCTTCCCGCTCGTGATCGTCCGGGTCGTGGACGAACAGCACGTCGATGCGGTCGACACCGAGGCGCCTCAGGGAGTCCTCCACCGAGCGGAGCACGCCGTCACGCGAGTAGTCGAAGCGGCGCCGCAGGGTCGCGGGCACGTCGAACAGGTTCGCGATGTCGGTGTCTCCTGGCCGGTAGTCGGGGTTGGGATCGAGGACGCGGCCCACCTTGGTCGAGAGCACGTACTCGTCGCGCGGGAAGGCGCGCAGGCTCTCGCCCAGACGCTCCTCGGCGAGCCCCAGACCGTAGTGCGGCGCCGTGTCGTAGTAGCGGACGCCCGCCTCCCAGGCGGCGGGGACGATGCGCGGCCACTCGTCTTCAGGCCGTGCGCTGTAGAGGTTGCCGAGGGCGGCGGCGCCGTAGCCGATCGGACCCACCGACAGCCCGCCCCGCCCGAACGCGCGCTTCGGGCCCATCAGGCGACCCGCAGGTCGTCGACGGCGTCCAGGTCCCACTCGATGCCGAGGCCCGGCTGCGACGGCGCGAGACCGTGACCGTCGCGGATCGCCATCTCGGTGCGGGTCACGGCGCGCAGCTGGGGGATGTGCTCCAGATAGAGCGCGTTGGGCACCGCGCAGCACAGCGACACGTGCAGCTCCATCAGGAAGTGCGGGGCCACCGCCACGTTGAACGCCTCCGCGAGGTGCGCGACCTTCAGCCACGGCGTGATGCCGCCGACGCGGGCGACATCGACCTGGACGATGGAGGCGGCCCCCGACTGCAGGTACTCGCGGAAGTGGCCGACCGAGTAGATCGACTCGCCGACCGCGACCGGGACGCTGGTCGACTCGGCGAGCCGGCGGTGCCCGGCGACGTCCTCCGCGGGGAGGGGCTCCTCGAACCAGAAGATGTCGAGCTTCTCGAACAGGGCAGCGCGGCGGATGGCCTCGGCCGCCGTTAAGGACTGGTTCGCATCCACCATGATGTCCATCCTGTCCCCGACGGCCTCGCGGACGGCGCTCAACCGCTCGAAGTCCTCGTGCGCGCGCGGCTTGCCGACCTTGATCTTCACGCCGCCGAGCCCGCGCCGCTGCGACTCGACCGCCTGCGCGACCAGCTCGTCCGTGCTGAAGTGCAGCCAGCCCCCCTCGGTGTCGTACAGCGGGATGCGCGGCTGCGCTCCTCCCGCCGCCACCCAGAGCGGCAGGCCCGCCGCCTTGCAGCGCGCATCCCACACCGCGGTGTCGACGGCGGCGAGCGCGAGCGAGGTGATCAGGCCGACGGTCGTCGCCCGGGTGGTAGAGAACAGCGCGCGCCAGACGTCCTCCGGACGGTTCACGTCCATCCCGACCACCACGTCGAGCAGGGTCTCGCGCAGGAGGCTGAGGACGGCGGCGCCGCCGGTCCCGATCGTGTAGCTGTAGCCGATACCCTCGACCCCGCCGACCGTGCGCAATCGGACGAAGATGGTCTCCTGCTTCAGGAACGACTGCACCGCATCCGTGCGGACCGTCTCCACCTCCAGGTCGCTCAGCCAGGCCTCGGCGCTGACGATCGTGCCGTCGACGGCGGTGAGGGCGGCGGGCGGGGCGAGGCTCATGGGTGTCTGCTTTCTGGTGAGGGACGGGGAGGTCAGCGGCCGCCGAAGCCGCCGAGGGCGACGCCCTTGATCAGCTGGCGCTGCAGCAGCGCGACGATGATCAGCGAGGGGATGATCGCGATGGTGGATGCGGCCATCATCAGGCTCCACTGGGTGCCGTGCTCCCCGGTGAACATGGAGAGCCCGAGCGGCACGGTCGCGAGCTCCTGGCTGTTGATGATGATCAGCGGCCACAGGTAGGAGTTGTAGTAGCCGACGAACGAGAAGACGCCCAGCACCGACAGCGGGGCGGTGAGCTGAGGGAGCAGCACCGACCACAGGGTGCGGAAGCGCGAGGCGCCGTCGATCAGCGCCGCCTCCTCGAACTCGATCGGGATCGTCAGGAAGAACTGGCGGAGCAGGAACGTGCCGAACGCGGTGAACGCGAACGGGATGATCAGGGCCGTGTACGTGTCGACGAGCCCGAGCTGGTTCATCATGATGAACAGCGGGACGACCAGCACCTCCTGCGGGAGCACCAGCGTGAGCACGTAGAGCAGGAAGATGCGGTCGCGGTACTTGAAGCGGAGGCGCGAGAACGCGTACGCCGACAGCACCGCCACGATGACGGAGAGCAGAGCGCCGCAGATCGAGACGAAGAAGCCGTTGAAGATGAACCGGCCGAACGGCACCAGGGTCCACGCATCCACGAAGTTCGACCACTTCACCTCGGACCCGATGAAGGTCGGGTGGGGCGAGAACACCTCGGACTCCGGCTTGAGGGCCGAGAAGAACATCCAGATGAAGGGGAAGGTGAACAGCAGCGCGACGATGGCCATCAGCAGCGTGTTGAGCCAGGTCTTCGTCACGACGACGCGCTGAGCCGGCCGGAGCCCGTGCCGGCGGCCGTTCGTGCGAGTGCCGGCGCGTTCGAGCGTGTCACTTGTCATAGTTGACCCACCTCTTCTGTCCCGCGAACTGCAGGGCGGTGATGATCATGACGACGATGAACAGCATCCACGCCAGAGCCGACGCATAGCCGAGCCGGTCGAAGACGAAGCCGTTGCGGTACAGGTAGAGCACGAAGGTGTTCGTCGACTCACCGGGTCCGCCCTGGGTCAGAATCTGCGGCTGCACGAAGACCTGGAACGCGCCGATCATCGTCATCGTCATGGTGAAGAACAGCGACGGCGAGATCATCGGCAGGATGATCGACCGCAGCCGCTGCCAGGCGTTCGTTCCGTCCATCCGGGAGGCCTCGAGGATCTCCTTCGGGATGCCGCCGAGACCGGCCGAGAGCACGATCACGTTGTAGCCGAACGACTGCCAGACCGACATGGCGATGACGGACGCCAGGGCGAAGCGGGAGTCGGAGAGCCAGCTGGGACCGTCGATGCCGATGCCGGCGAGCGCCGAGTTCACCAGGCCGTCGTCGCTGAGGAGCAGCCGCCAGACCAGGGCGTTCGCGACCATCGGGGTGATGGCCGGCAGGAAGAAGATGACGCGCCAGAATCCGGCGAACTTGATGCGGGTGTTGAGCCACAGCGAGACCGCCAGGGCGACGGCCAGGTTCAGGGCCGTGTAGACGAAGGCGAAGATCACCGTGTTGATCAGCACCGTGTAGAACGTCGGGTCGCTGAACAGCTTCTGGTAGTTCGCCAGCCCGATGAACGTGGGGGAGCCGAACAGCGGCCACTCGAACAGGCTGATGACGAGCGACCCGAGCAGCGGGACGACGATGAAGAACGTGAAGCCGGCGAGTCCCGGCCACAGGTAGGCGAGGGCGACCAGGCCGTCCCCGCGGCGCTTGCGGCCGCCCCGGCGGGGAGGGGTGGGATGCGGCACGCCGAACGGGCGGGTCGGGGGCGCGGCGGGTGCCGCCGTCTCCTCGGAGACGACGGCACCCGTGACCAGGGGGGAGGTCATGCGCTACTGCCCGACCGACTTCTGGATCGTGCTCAGCACGTCCTTGGCCGTCTTGTCACCCCGGTACCCCTCGACGCCGTACTGGGTGAACAGGGTCTCCACCTGGTTCCAGGTGGGGGTGGTGATCTGCGCCGTCGCGTTCTTCAGCAGAGCCTGCACCGCGGCGTACGCCTCCGGCGACTTGCCCTCGGCCCAGGCCGACTGGGCGTCGGCTCGGGAGGGCACGATGCCGCGCTTCTCCGCCTGACCCTTCAGGACGCTGGTGTCGGTCATCGCGACGATCGCCTTGAAGGCCGCGTCCGGGTTCTTGCAGTTCTTCGCGATGCCGAAGCCGGAGCCGGCCGTCATGCCGTGCGCCTCACCAGAGGTGCTCGGAACGATCGTCACGCCCATCTTGAACTTGGCGGCGTCGGCGAAGGTGCCGTACATCCACGGGCCCTCGATCAGCATGTCGACGGCGCCGCTGGTGAACGCCGACTGGGAGACGTCGGAGCCGTCCGCGGCCTCGGGCGCCTTCGCGATGCCCTCCTTGCCGACCAGGTCGAAGTAGGACTGCACCTGGTCGACCAGCTTGGAGTTGGTGAGGTCGAGCTTGGAGTCCTTCACGGCCTCCGCGCCGTCGGCGATGGCCCAGGCGTTCGGGATGAAGAAGCCGGGGGAGATCGCGAGCGCCTTGTGGTCGCCCGTCGTCAGCTTCTTCGCGTCGGCCAGGAACTGCTCCCGTGTGTAGGTGGTGCTCGGGAGCTGCAGGCCCGCCTTCGCGAAGTTGTCCGCGTTGTAGTAGAGGACGATCGGCTCGGCGTCGTAGGGGATCGCGCGGATCGTGCCGTCCACGGTCATGCCCTTGAGCATCGACTCGTCGAACTTCGAAGTGTCGAGCTTGTTCTTCTTGATCAGGTCGTTCAGCGGCATGAGCAGCCCCGAGAGCTCCTGAGCCCGCGCGGCCTGGGTGGTGAGCAGGCACGGCGGGTTGGAGCCGCTGAGGCGGGTCTTGACCTTGGTCCAGTAGTCGTTGAAGCTCGGGCCTTCGATCGTGACATCGAGGTCGGGGTCGACCTTCTTGCCGAGATCGATGAAGCCTTCCCACTGGTCGCGGTCGCTCTGACTGCTGACCCAGGTGTACATGCTGATCGGGCCGCCCTTGGCGTCGCCCCCGCTGCCGCCGGCGCAGCCGGCCAGTGCGGTGAGTGCTCCGGTCAGCAGGACGGCGGTGCCGATCCTGGCCGCCCTGCGCTTGCTTCGTGGTGTCACGTGCTGTGCCTCCTCCATTGGATTCATCCAGGTGATCGCCTTGCGTTGGTGGTGCCTGTCGTACTGTCTTCGTGCGGATCGTCCGGGGCGTCCTCGCTCCGTCGGGTGGTTCACAATCCTATAGGGTCTACGATATAGGCCTCATGCGGAGCTTAGATCGGACCCGGTCGGCGGTCAAGAGGTCGGCCCGGTCTACGCGAAATCGATCGCGATGACATCGACGACCGCGCCCGATGCTGCCGGCGCGGGGATGTGCAGCTCGCCCAGCGGGTCGACCCCGGGCGCCGGCTGCTCGTGCACCTCCAGGTTCACGTCGTACGGAAGCTCCTCGCCCGTGGCCAGCAGGCGGACCCCCGTGACCCGGCCGACGGGGATGCCGCGCACGACGACCTCCTCGATCGGACGCATCACCAGGTGCAGGTACAGGGTCCCCGGCCGGGCGGTGGACGGACCGTAGAAGTCCACGCCGACGGTGGGGGAGACGTCCACGACGCTCTCGGCGTGCACGTCCATCCACTCGCCGATCTCCTCCAGGGTGCGCACCTGCGACTCGTTGAGGCTGCCGTCGCCCTTCGGCCCGATGTTCAGCAGGAGGTTGCCGCCGCGCGACGCCACCTCGATCAACGTCGTGATCAGCGAGGTGGTGCTCTTGCTCTTGGTGTCGCCCGGCCGCCACGCCCACATCTGGCCGATGGTCATGCACAGCTCCCACGGCCCGTCGGGCGCGGTGACGGGGAAGCCCTGCTCGGGCGTCTTGTAGTCGCCCTGGCCGAGCAGGCGGTCGTTGATGACGACATCCGGCTGCAGGGACTTGATCAGAGCGCGCAGGCCCGCGCTGTCCCACTCCTGCTCCGACCGCTCCCACTCGCCGTCGAACCAGAGCAGGTCGATGGTGCCGTAACGGGTGAGCAGCTCGGTGAGCTGGCCGCGCAGGTACTCCTGGTAGCGCTGCCACTGCTCGGGCGTCGCGCGGCGGTGCCGGTCGTCGGCGACCGGTGTTCCGGCGTTGGCCGGGTCGCCGGCGGCCGGCCAGTGCTCGAGAGCGTACGGCCGGTCCTCCATGCGGAAGGCGGGGTAGTCCGGGTGGTTCCAGTCCGGGAGGCTGTAGTAGATCCCGACCCGGATGCCCTCCGCGCGGATCGCCTCGACGAACTCGCGCGTGATGTCGCGCCCGAAGGGGGAGTGCTCGATGCCGAAATCGGACTGCTCGGTGTGGAACATGGCGTAGCCCGCGTGGTGGCGGGCAGTGAAGACGACGTAGCGGGCGCCCGCGCGCTTCGCGAGCCGGGCCAGAGCGACCGCATCCCACTCGACCGGGTTGAAGGTCGCCGCAGTGGACTGGTACTCGTCGACGGTGACGGTGTCCTCGACGCCGTCGGAACCGGGGATGATGGAACGACCGACCAGCGGCCAGGAGATCTCGATCCCCTGCTGGCTGGCGTGGTCCCAGTGCACGAACAGGCCGAAGCCCGCACCGATGAACCACTCGCCTCCGGGCAGGCGGAAGTCGGTGGGCCGGACGAACGAGGCGGGGGGTGCGTCGAGCGCGGTGGTCACGGGAACTCTCCTTCGAGTGGGGGATCGCATCGTTGAACACGGATGCTATTGCCTATAGGATATGGATTCCGGACGCATCCCACAATCGCTCCGGCGCATCCATTCGACGACGAAGGAGACCACCCGTGGCCATGTTCACAGACGATCCCGTCCGCCCGGAGAACTACCGCCGGTTCGAGCGCGAGGTGCCGCAGTGGTTCACCGACGCCAAGCTGGGGATCTTCGTGCACTGGGGGCCGTACTCGGTGCCCGCGTGGGCCGAGCCGATCGGTGAGCTGGGCACGATCGAGAAGGGGTACTGGTTCGCGCACAACCCGTACGCCGAGTGGTATTACAACACCATCCGCATCCCCGGCAGCCCGGCCGCCGAGCACCAGCGGGACGTGTACGGCGGAGCGCCTTACGACGACTTCATCGACCAGTGGGACCCGGTCGACTTCGACCCGGAGGCGTTCATCGCCCTCGTCAAGAGCACCGGCGCCCGCTACTTCGTGCCGACGACGAAGCACCACGACGGCGTGACCCTGTGGGATGCGCCCGGCACCGACGGCCGCAACACCGTCGCCCGCGGACCGCGCCGCGATCTCGTCGGCGCCTTCGAGCAGGCGACACGTGCGGCCGGCCTGCGATTCGGCGTCTACTACTCCGGCGGCCTCGACTGGCACTACTCGGAGCTGGAGCCGATCACCGACGACGGCCAGGCCTTCCGCCGCCCCGTCGACGCCGGCTACGCCGAGTACGCGTACGAACACGTCGCCGACCTCATCGACCGGTACCGTCCGGATGTGCTTTGGGGCGACATCGAGTGGCCGGATGCGGGCAAGCCCAGCGGTCCGCACAGCATGGAGCGGCTGTTCGAGAAGTTCTACGCCGCCGCCCCCGACGGCGTCTCGAACGACCGCTGGGGCGAGACGCACTGGGACTTCCGCACCAGCGAGTACCAGAACGGCACCAATGTCGAGGGCACCGGCGCCTGGGAGAACTGCCGCGGGATCGGCTACTCCTTCGGCCACAACATGCTCGAGGACGAACGGCACATGCTGAGCGGCCCGGGTGCGGTGAAGACCTTCGTCGACATCGTCTCGCGCGGCGGGAACCTGCTGCTCAACGTCGGCCTGACCGCGCGCGGGACCGTACCCGATCTGCAGCGCCGGACGCTGGAGCACCTGGCCGCGTGGAACGCGGTCAACGGGGACGCCGTGTTCGGCTCGCAGGTGTTGGACGCATCCGTCGCCCGTCCGTCGGGGGAGCCGTGGGTGCGCTGGACGCGCGGCGGTGAGGGCGTCGGGTCCGACTCGGTCGCGAACGCGTTCGTCGAGGCGACGGGCTCGGTGCGCCTCGAGGGTGTGTCGTCCGCCGTGGATGCGGGCAGCGCGCGGCTCGCGGACGGCACGCCGGTCGCCGCCACGCGGGACGGCGACGCGATCGCCCTGACCCTCCCGGAGCCTGCGGTCGCCGGGCCGGCCCTCGTCCGCTTCGACCTGGTCTGAGCCATGGCGGTCGACGCGCACCTGCACCTGTGGGACCTGGAGCACGGGACCTACTCGTGGCTGTCCGACGCGGTCGCCCCGATCAACCGGACCTTCACGCTCGCCGAGGCGGAACCTCAGCTGCGGGAGGCCGGGGTGGACGGGGTCGTGCTCGTCCAGGCGGCGAGCACGATCGAGGACTCCGCGGCGATGTTCGCCGTCGCTGCCGAGTCGCCACTGGTCGCCGGAGTGGTCGCGTGGGTCGATCTGCTCCACCCCGACCGGGTCGGAGAGCAGCTGGACCGCTGGGCGGAAGCGGGGCCGCTTGTGGGCATCCGGCACCTCATCCACGACGAACCCGACCCGGACTGGCTGGCGCAGGAGCCGGTGCGCCGGTCGCTCGGTGTGCTCGCCTCCCGAGGGCTGACGTTCGACGTGATCGGGGTGCTGCCGCGGCACCTGGAGCATGCGGTCGCGCTCGCCGACAAGCTGCCGGAGCTGCGGCTCGTCATCGACCACCTCGGAACCCCGCCGGTCGGCGCGGAGCCCGGTGACTGGGGGAGGCTGATGGACTCGTTGGCGCGCCGCCCGAACGTCTTCGCGAAGCTGTCCGGCCTGACGACCCTCGGTCCGGCCGGGCGGGCGTCGGCGGCGGACCTGCGTCCGTACGTCGATCGTGCGCTCGCCGCATTCGGCCCGTCGCGCCTCCTCTACGGCGGGGACTGGCCGGTCTCGACCCTCGCGACGCCCTACGCCGAGACCATGGCCACCGCGCGCGCCCTCCTCGAGCCGCTGACCCCCGCCGAGCGCGACGAGGTGCTCGCCGGCACGGCGGCTCGCGCCTACCGCCTCCCCTGACCCGCGAGATTCGTGCCGAATGTGCGGAATGCGGCGCGCAAAGCGCACATTCGGCACGAATGTGGGCGTCCTGTCCCCATCGCTGCGTGTGAGATTTGCGCCAAATCGCGGCAATGGGCGCCGCATTACCGCGATTTGGCGCAAATCTTGCGACGGGGTCAGGCGTCGGCGTCTTCCCGGACGGGGGAGAGGGCGGGGGCGGTGCGGCGGAGGGGCTGCAGGCGCGTGAGTTGGGTGACGTGGTGGGGGCCGAGTTCGGCCAGCGAGTTCACTTGGAGGAGTTTCATGGTGCGGATGAGTTGGTCGGTGAGGATCTGGATGGTGCGGTCGACACCCTCCCGGCCGCCGGCCATGAGCCCGTACAGGTACGCGCGTCCGATCAACGTGAACTTGGCCCCCAATGCGTGGGCGGCGATGATGTCGGCGCCGTTCATGATGCCGGTGTCGATCGCGACCTCGGTGTGCCGACCCACCTCGCGCACGACGGACGGGAGCAGGTGGAACGGGATGGGGGCGCGGTCGAGTTGGCGGCCGCCGTGGTTGGAGAGCACGATCCCATCCACCCCATGGTCGACCAGGGTGCGAGCGTCCTCGAGGGTTTGCACGCCTTTGATCACGAGTTTCCCGGGCCACATGTCCCGGATGATCTTCAGGTCGTCGTAGTTGATCGACGGGTCCATCGCCGCATTCAACAGATCCCCGACCGTCCCACCGGTGGACGACAACGACGCAAACTCCAGTTTCGGGGTGGTGAGGAAGTCGTACCACCACCACGGCCGTGGGATCGCGTTCACGACGGTGCCGAGGGTGAG
Organism: Leifsonia sp. 466MF; assembly: GCF_900100265.1. Classification (NCBI taxonomy): domain Bacteria; kingdom Bacillati; phylum Actinomycetota; class Actinomycetes; order Micrococcales; family Microbacteriaceae; genus Leifsonia; species Leifsonia sp. 466MF. Next base: position 3,154,636 of record NZ_LT629696.1, on the reverse strand, counting down.
CTGGGGTGGGATGGAGAACCCGTTGCGCTTATCCCGCAACCGCGCCCCGGCGATCGGGGTGTCGACGGTGAAGAACAGGGTGTCGAACCCCGCCTGCGCTGCCCGCTCCACCAGCCCGTAACTGATCTCGCGTTGCCGCATCACATACAACTGGAACCAATTCCGGCCGTGCGGGTTCGCCGCCTTCACGTTCTCGATCGACGTGGTCCCCAGCGTGGACAGGGTGAACGGGATCCCCGCCGCCCCGGCAGCGCCGGCACCGGCGGTCTCGCCCTCGGTCTGCATCAGGCGGGTGAACCCGGTCGGGGCGATCCCGAACGGCAACGCCGACGGGCCACCCCAAATCCGGCACGACGTATCCACCGTGGACACGTCCCGCAGGATCGAGGGGTGGAACTCCACGTCCTGGAACGCCTGCCTGGCCCTGGCCAACGACAGTTCGCCCTCGGCCGCACCCTCGGTGTAGTCGAACGCCGCGCGAGGCGTCCGCCGCCGAGCGATCCGCGCCAGGTCCTCGATCGTCAACGCCGACTCCAGGCGCCGCTTCTTCAGGTCCAGCTCCGGCTTCTTGAAGCGCATGAGCTCCAGCAGCTCGACGGGCTTCGGAAATTGACGGTTCACCATGAAGGCTCCTGATGGGGTTCGCGGATGGGGGCGGTCAGCGCGGCGTCGCGGTAGTAGCCGCTGATGTGGTCGTGGATGCGGTGGCGGGCCGTCGACGCGTCGCCCGATGCGATGGCGGCGACGACGGCGCGATGCTCGGCGCGCAGGCGCGCGGCCATCCCGTCCCAGTCGGTGAGACCCGATGCGGCGGCGAGCACATAGCTCTCGATGGAGGTGCGCAACCCGGCCATCATCGCGGCGACGACGACATTGCCCGATTCCTCCGCGAGCTGAAGGTGGAACTGCGCGTCGAGGGCGAGGAACTCCTCGCGGGCGAGGGAGACGTCGTCCATCGCATCCAGCAGGTGCTCGGCGGATTCCAGGTCGACCGCCTCGGCGCGCTCCGCCAGCTCGGCGGCGACGGCCGTCTCCAGGATCAGACGGGTGCTCACCACGTCGGCGACCGGGAATCCGCTGGCCGCGACCTGTAACCGCATCAGCGCTTGCATCCCGCCGACAGGAAGCGCCACGATCACCGCGCCGGCGGTCGGACCGGACCCGGTCTGCGTCCGGACGAGGCCCATCGCCTCGAGCACCCGGATCGCCTCGCGGACGCTGGACCGAGCGACGCCCAGCTCGGCGGCGAGTGTGCGCTCTGCCGGCAGGTGGTCGCCGGGATGAAGGTCGCCCTCCACGAGTCCCGCCTCGATATGGGCGAGCACTCCCTCCCAGGCGCGCGGCTCCGCGCTCATCGCACCTCCGTGTGGTCGGACCATGTGGTCCGACCACACTACCATCACGGTCTGCGGCTGCCTAACGACTCATGGTCGTCCGTGCGCGATCGGACCGGGGGAGACGAGGATCTTGACGTGGTTCTCGTTGTGGTGGATCAGTTGCTCGAAGCCTCCCTCAACGAGGTCGTCGAGTCCGATCCGGCCCGTGATGAAGGGTGCGAGGTCGATCCGGCCCTGCTGCACCAGCTCGATCACTCGCGCGTGGTCGTGCGCGTAGGCGATGGTGCCGCGGAGGTCGATCTCCTTCAGTACGAGCTTCTGCATGTCGACGCTCGCCGGATGTCCCCAGATCGAGACGTTCACCACGACTCCTGTCGGCCTCACCGCGTCGAGCAGGGTGTCCAGGACGGCATTGACGCTCGAGCACTCGAAGGCCACATCGGCGCCCGATCCACCGGTGAGTTCGCGGACACGGTCCGCGACGTTCACGGCCGACGGATCCAGAACGTGGTCGGCGACGCCCGTCTCCGACGCTTTCGCCTTCCTGGCCTCGGAGAGCTCGGTGACGATCACCGTGAGCCCGTACGCTTTGCAGACCGCTGCGGTGAGCAGGCCGATCGGCCCGGCCCCGCCGATGAGTGCGACCTGACCCGCCGTTGCGCCGGAACGCACGAAGGCGTGATGTCCCACCGAGAGCGGCTCGATCAGTGCCGCCTGGTCGAGGGGCAGGTCGGGCCCGACGGGGTGCACCCAGCGTCGCTCCACCACGATGTGCTCGGAGAGCCCGCCGCCACGTCCTGCCAGCCCGATGAAGTTCATGTCCGGAGTGAGCTGGTATTCGGCGTCGCCGTCGACCGGGACGTCATCGCGGATGATGTAGGGCTCGACCACCACGTGATCGCCGATGGCGAGGTCGTCGACGCCGTCTCCGAGCGCCGTCACGACCCCGGAGAACTCGTGGCCCAGCGTCACAGGCGCCGCTTCACCCGACAGCGGATGTGGATGTCCGGCCGGCGGGATGAAGATCGGTCCTTCCAGATATTCGTGCAGATCGGTTCCGCAGATCCCGCACCACGCCACGTCGATCCCGACCGTGCCCGGTTCCAGGGACTGCTCGGGGACGTCGTCGATCCTGATGTCTTTCTGACCGTGCCAGCGCGCTGCGCGCATACTCGTGCTCCTTAGGTTGGTGACCGGTGTGCTCGTGGTTCCAGGGTGCGAGGCCGGTTCCCGCCTTTCCAGGGTCGAACGTCCCGTAGCGATCCCTGCGGGCAGCATCGGTCGGGACTTTGGACCTTGTCCGCGTGAGCTGGGAGGGCCGAGGCTGGGGGTTCATAGAAGAAGGAGTTGAGCGTGGGAAGAGTCGACGGCAAGGTTGCTTTGGTCAGTGGCGGCGCACGGGGGATGGGAGCATCGCACTGCCGAGCACTGGGACGTGAAGGCGCGAAGGTCGTGATCGCCGACCTCCTCGACGCGGAGGGGCAGGCCTTGGCGGAGGAACTGGGTGCGCAGGCGACGTTCGTCCACCTGGACGTGACGAGACCGGAGGAATGGGACAAGGCGGTCGCGCACGCGACCTCCACCTTCGGCTCGCTGGACATCCTGGTCAACAACGCCGGCATCGCCAACGGTGCTGCCCTGCACGAGTTCACCGACGACATGTGGTCGACGATCATCGCCATCAACCTCAGCGGAGTCTTCTATGGCATGCGCGCCGCGGTGCCCGCGTTGGCGGCCAGCGGGCGCGCCAGCATCGTCAACATCTCCTCGGTCGAGGGGTTGCAGGGAAGCCCCGGTCTACACGGCTACGTGGCGGCGAAGTTCGGTGTGCGCGGGTTGACGAAGTCGGCAGCCGTCGAGCTCGCTGCGGCGGGCATCCGGGTCAATTCCGTGCATCCGGGGTTGATCGAGACGCCGATGACGACGGGAATCGACGCGAAGCAGCTGCAGATCCCCCTGGGCCGGGCGGCGACACCCGACGAGGTGTCGAACCTGGTCCTCTACCTGGCCAGCGATGAGTCGTCGTACTCGACCGGGTCGGAATTCGTCATCGACGGCGGCCTGACCTCGCACATTCCGCAGGGCGTGTGAGGGGCCGGCCGCCCCGCAACCACCGGGCTACCTCCGCGGCCGCAGCGAGTACATCCCGCCGTCGACCGGCAGGATGACGCCGTTGCTCGACCCGGACGTCGGCGACGCGAGGTACGCGACCGCCTCCGCGACCTCCTGCGGCTGCACCAGGCGTCCGCTCGGCTGGCGCGCCTCGAGCGCCGCGCGCTCCGCATCCGGGTCGGCGGCGGAGTCGAGCAGGCGGCCGACCCACGGGGTGTCAGCGGTTCCGGGGGCGACGGCGTTGACGCGGATGCCCAGCGGCAGGCAGTCGGCGGCGATCGCCAGGGTCATGGCCGAGATGGCGCCCTTGGATGCGGAGTACAGGACCCGCTGTGGCAGGCCGGCCCAGGCGGCGATGGAGCTGGTGAGCACGACGGCGGGCGATGGCGACTCCTTGAGGTGCGGCATCGCGTGCCGGATGGTGCGGGCCGAGCCGATCACGTTGACGTTGAGCACGCGCATCCACTCGCCGTCGTCGTTCGCCTCGATGTCGCCCTGCGCGCCGATCCCGGCGTTCGCGATGACGACATCGAGCCGCCCGGCCGTGGCAACGACCGCCGCGATGGCCTCCCGCACGCTGGCGTCGTCCCCGATGTCGCAGCGGATGCCGGTGTGCGGGGCGCTCACGGCGTCCGGGTCGAGGTCGAGCGCGAACACGCGCGCTCCCTGGGCGGCCAGCTCGTCGGTGATCGCCCGGCCGAGCCCGGACGCACCGCCGGTGACGGCGGCCACCAGGCCATCGAAGTGCGACATCCTTGTCTCCTTGCAGTGAGGGTGGGTGATGGATGCGGTCAGAGCGCCGGCCGCACAGTCGAACGCTGCGCGCCCAGGCCGTCGACTTCGACCTCGACCTCGTCGCCGGCGGCGAGGTACGGGAAGCGACCGGAGAGGCCGACCCCCTCGGGGGTGCCCGTGTTGATGAGGTCGCCCGGTTGGAGCACGGTGAACCGGCTGAGCCGGTAGACGATCTCGGCGACGTTGAAGATGAGGTCGCTGGTGTTCGAGTCCTGGCGCGATTCGCCGTTGACGCGCGAACGGATGCCGAGCCCGCTGCCGTCGCCGACCTCGGCGGCGGGGACAAGCCACGGGCCCAGCGGGTTGAAGGTCTCGAAGCTCTTGCCCTTGCTCCACTGACCGAGGGAGCGCTGCAGCTGGTACTCGCGCTCGGACACGTCGTTGGCGACCGCGAAGCCGGCGATGTGGTCGATGGCCTGCTCGGGGGAGTCGAGGTAGCGGGCGCGCTTGCCGATGACCACGGCGAGTTCGACCTCCCAGTCGGTGGTCGTGGAGCCGGGCGGGAGCAGGATGTCGTCGTTCGGCCCGACGACGGTGTTGGGGTGCTTGTAGAAGACGACGATGTCGGTGGGCGGCTCGGAGCCGGACTCGCGGGCGTGCGCCGCGTAGTTCATGCCGATGCAGATGACGGCTTGGGGGCGGGCGATGGGAGCGCCGATGCGGAGTCCGGCCGGGTCGAGCTCGGGGAGGTCCCCCGCGCCTGCGGCGGCCTCGGCCCGCGTCAGGCCGTCGTCGGCGAGGAAGGCACCGTCGATGTCGGTGGTGAGGGGGCGCAGGTCCCACGTGGTGGTTCCGTCGGTGACGACGGGGATCTCCGCTCCCGGCTCGCCGAGTCGCATGAATCGCATCGAGGGTCCTTTCGCTCGCCTTCCGGCATCGAGACTATTACTATTTCCTATAGGAATTCAAACTTCGGACGCAAAGGAGCACCGGGATGCGCGTCGCGCTTCACTCCATCATCCGCGACGGTCACGAAACGGCCTACGACGTTGCGCACGCCGCCATCCCGGACGACCTCGTCGCGTCGTTCGAACGGCTCGGAATCCACGACTGGCAGATCTGGCGCAGCGGGCGCGACCTGTTCCATGTGGTCGACTGCGACGACTTCGCTGCGGCGATGCGCGCGCTGGACGACGACCCCGCCAACCAGCGCTGGCAGGAGTCGATCAACCAGCACGTCGACCACTTCGCCATGTCGGGCCCTGGCGCCGAGGGGATGGTGCTGCCGCAGGTGTGGAGTCTGGCGGCCCAGCGCGTCGATGCCTGAGGCGGTGCGTCCTCAGGCATCCACGAGCCGCAGACGATCGCGAAGGACCGCGAGCGCACCGCGCCGGTCGCCAGTGGCCCCCGCCTCGTGCCCGGCGCCCGGCCACTCGCGCAGCGTCACCGAGGCGGCGTAGGCCTCCGCTGCCGCGCGGGCGGTCTCCGGCGGGCAGATGTCGTCGTCGAGGCCGTCGCTGATCCATCCCGGTGCCGACGCGTGCCGGGCCGACGTGACTCCGTCCACGTACGCCAGCGTCCGCGCCACCGCATCGGCCCGGTCGGGATGCTCCGTCAGGTACGCGCGCAGCTCCAGCCACGGCCCGTTGCGCGCCAGCCGGATGCCCTGTGGTGCGTCCGTGAGGAAGGGCGCCTGCGCCAGAACGGCGGAGAGCTCGGGCCGGAGGGCTCCGACGCCGAGGGCGATCCCGCCGCCCTGGCTGTTCCCGATCGCCGCGATCCGATCGCCGTCCACCTCGTCCAGCGAGCGCAGCGCGTCCACGGCGCGAGCCGCATCCACGAACACCCCACGGTAATAGAAGCGGTTCGGGTCCTCGATCCCGTCGAGCAGGTGCCCGGTGCTGCCGCCGCCCTGGCCGTGCGTGTTCATGACCAGCTGTGCGAAGCCCGCGACCGGCCATGTGAGGTCGTCGATCGGGTCGAGTCGTCCGGCGCCGTAGCCGTTGAAGTGCACGACGCCCGGGAGCCGTCCCTCGCGGTGCCGCGGTAGCCGAAGCCATCCGCTCACCCGCCGCCCGTCCGCCCCCGCGAACGAGATGTCGAACACGTCGACCGCGGTGAGGCCCGTGTCCACCGGCTCCAACTGGACGGCGAGCGGATGCCGCGCGGCGTCGTCGAGAGCGCTCGCCCAATAGGCGTCGTAGTCGTCGGGGGTGGGGAGCGGGGCGGTCCCCAGGAGGGCGTCGGAGTCGGAGCCGGACATGCGGAGGCCTTTCGGAGAGGGTGGGCCGGGAGGTGCTCCCGGCCCACCCGACGGATCAGCGGACGGAGTAGCGGAGGGCGTCGGCGCGCATCACCGCACCCGACTCCTTCACCGCCATGATGGTGTGCTTCCCGTTCCGGAGTCCCGAGACGCTGAACACCTTCTGCTGGGTGCGGCGGGTGTCGCTGTGGGTGTCGACCCGCTTCACCAGCTTGCCGTCCAGGTAGACGTCGACGATGCCCTGGTCGGGAGCCGTCGGCGCGAGCCAGTCGACCCCGGTGCCGGTGAACGTGTACGACACCGAAGCTCCGGTCGCCGTCGTGGCGTGGACGTCATCGAGGTAGTCGCCGCGGAAGCCCACGTTGAGGGTCGTCGCCCCGACGGGCAGCGTCGCGAGGTACGACGGCTGCAGCGTGACCGTCGACCCGGACACGGTGTAGTCGGAGCCCTTCTTCAGCGCCGTGCCGTTCGCGGTGATCCCGGTGAACTCGTCCGGGTCGCGCAGCACCGAGAAGGTCGCCGGCGCCGGTGCCTTCGTGTCGAACGACACGCTGGACGGGTCGATCAGGCTCGGCTGGATGACGTCGAGCCGGTCGAGCAGCATGAACTGCCCCGACTTCATCACCACCCGGAGCGTGTGCTTCCCGTCGGTGAGGTCGTTCGTCGTGAACACCGTCTGCTGCGCCGTGTGGGAGGCGCTCGGGATGTTGGCGCTGATCGTCTTCACGAACTGCCCGTCGATGTACACGTCCGCTTCACCCTCCGAGGAGTCGAGCTCGGTGAGGTACGAGATCCCGGTGCCGATGAAGGTGTACGAGAACGAGTCGCTGCCGGGATGCTCCGCATAGTGCACGTCGTCCTGGTAGTCGCCGAAGTTGCGCCCGTTGCTGTACCCCCACTGACCGGAGTACGCGATGCCGGGGTCGGTGTCGTTGATGCTCGTGGTGCGGCTCGGCCCGGTCGACGTCGGCGGTGCCGGCGTGCCGGTGTCGGTGACGTTCACGGTCAGCGGCTGCGAGGTCGCGGCGACTTCGGCACCCCCGTTGCGCGTCCAGTCGCCGCCGTACGAGAAGCCCTGGGCGTCGTCGTTGACCGTGACCGTCGCGCCCTTGTCGGGCGTGACCTTGAGCAGCCGGACGCCGTGGATCGGCACATCCGTCGCCGTGAACGAGCCGTCAGCGCGGCCGATGTTCTTGCGCGCCCACAGGTCGCGGACCGTCGCCGACCCGGTCAGGCCGATGTCGGACCACTTCGCGGTGATGTCGGACTCGGCCCGGCCCAGGTTGAACAGCGCGACCGTGTAGCTGCCGTCCTTGTTCAACGCGTACCAGACCTGCTGCTTCGTCGTCGTCGAGACCGGACGTGCCGGGACGCCAGCCTGGTCGACGCCGACGACCTCCGGGTTGGTGAGCAGATCGACGCCCAGCTGGTCGAGCTTGGTGAGGTCGTTGCCTGTGTACATCGGCGCGGCGGAGACCGCCCACAGCGTGGTGGCGGTGCGGCGCTCGTCCGGCGTCAGGCCGTCCATCTTCCCGTTGCCGACGTCGAGCGAGTCGAAGTCGTTCCACCCGCCCGGTCCGGCGTGACGCCACCAGTCCGCGGCGCGGGGGAAGAGCCGGGCGATGTTGTCCCACTGGGTGAGCGCTTCGTTGCCGCAGTAGCACTCGACGTCCCACTCGACACGCCAGCCGTTCGCGTACTGCTTCCAGTAGTCGGCGTAGTTGATGTCGAGCGCCCAGGACAGCTCGAACCAGATGTTGTGCTTCTTGAGGGCCTTCGACCAGGCGGCGACGTCGTCACGCGCGTCCACCGAGCCGTCGCTGATGCCGGAGCCGGGGGTGACGCTGTCGAACTTGACGAAGTTCACGCCCCACGCGGCGAGCTGGTCTGCGATCGAGTCGATGTACTTCTGGGAGCACGGGTTCGAGAAGTCGATGGCGTAGCCGATCTTCCAGTAGTCCGCCTGCGTCAGCGGCTGCTTCGCGATGTCGTGCGTGGTGCATCCCGGTGCGCCGGCGATCGGGTACGCCTTGTTGTAGACGTCCGGTCCGATGCCGGGGATCAGGTACACGCCGAACTTCTGGTCGTTCGCGTGAACGTGGTCGATGACCTTCTTCAGCCCCTGCGGGTAGAGCGTCGCGCTGGGAGTCGGCCGGCCGTTGGCGTCGACGCCGTCGCTCCAGCCGGCGTCGACGTTGATGTAGTCGTAGCCGGCCTTCTGCAGCTTGGCGTGCATGGCATCCGACTGGGCGATGAGCTGGTCGGCGGTGATCCACTTCCCGTTGCCCGAGTAGACCTGCATGCTGTAGCTGCTCCACCCCATGTAGGGCGTGACCGCCCACGGGTCCACGGCGGCGGTAGCGGGAGGGATGGGGGTCGGCACCCCGGGCGTCGTCGACGTCGGAGCGCCCGTCGGAGTCTCCTTCTTCGGACTCTCAGTGGATGTGGGGGTCGGTGTGCCCGTCGCGGTCGGCGACGCGGTGGGCGCCGGCGTCCCGGTCGGTGTCGTGGATGGTGTGGCTGTCGCCGTCGGTTCCGGCGTCGGCGTCGCGCCGGCAGGGGCGGCGGCGGCGGCCACGATCCCCAGGGCCGCGACCGTCACGACCAGAGCACGCAGGCTCCGTCGTGCACGCGTCATGCGTGTCATGCGTTCTTCCTCTCTGAAGAGCCCCGCGCGCGTCGGTGCGCGAGGGGTGTTCGGTGCGGTGGGCCGTCTGGGTCAGACCGGCGTCCGGTGGCTCAGGCCAGCCGGACGAGGTCGAAGAGCATCGCCTGTTGCGGGTTGAGGGTGGGCAGGGGGACGCCGGCATCGGCGAGGACCGAGCCGGGGAGGTCGACGCCGCCCGGCTCGAGGGCGGCGGTGATCCAGGACGGATCGGCTCCCTGGTGCCGGCTTGCCGGACCGAACTCGTCGCGGACGCGCACCGTGTAGCGGGCATCGGGGTCGAGCCCGGGGAATCGGACCCGGCCGGACTGGCCGGGAGCCGAGGTCACGAGCCGCGCCCAGGTGTAGAGCGCTCGCGACCCGTCCTGGGCGACGATCCCGGTGAGCGCGGTCGCGTCGTCCGCCAGGTCGGCGTTGACGATTCGGCCGGAGTGGATCAGTCCCCGGAGCTCGCGATAGACCTCCGCCCAGCGGGCGATCCGGTCCAGCTCGTCGTCGTCCGCCTCCTGAAGGTCCCACTCGATGCCGGCGTGGGCGGTGAGGGCGACGATGAGCCGGAACGACAGGTCCGTCCGGCGGGACGTGGTGTGCGACCGCTCGGCGCCGAGGTGCGAGCCGATGAGTTCCGGCGGGAGGAGCATGCGCGTCCAGCGCTCGATCTGCAGGCGCTCGACGGGGTCGTTGCAGTCGGAAGCCCAGACGCGGTCGGTCCGTTCCAGGATGCCGAGATCGACCCGGCCGCCGCCTCCCGAGCACGTCTCGATCTCGAGGCGCGGGTGGCGGGCACGGAGGGTGTCGAGCATCCGGTAGAGCGCGAGCGTCTGCTCGTGGACGGCCGGCCGGTCGACACCGGGCGAACTGCTGACGGCTTCGGACAGATCGCGGTTGTGGTCCCACTTGATGTAGTCGACGGCGTACTCCTCGATGATCGCGCTGATCTGCTCGAGGACATGGGAGTACGCGTCGGGGCGGGTCAGGTCGAGCACGTACTGCGCGCGGGAGGTCGCGCCGAGCCCCTGGCGCGGGCCGAGCACCCAGTCGGGGTGCTCCCGCGCGAGGTCGGAGTCGAGGTTCACCATCTCGGGTTCGAACCAGATCCCGAACTGCATGCCGTGCGACCGGACCAGGTCGACGAGCGGCCCGAGGCCGTCCGGCCACACGGTGCGGTCGACGAACCAGTCGCCGAGCCCGGCGTCGGCGGCACGGCGGCCGTGGAACCAGCCGTCGTCGAGGACGACGCGCTCGACGCCGACCCGGGCCGCGCGCTCCACCAGAGCGGTCAGGTGGGCGAGGTCGTGGTCGAAGTAGACGGCTTCCCACGAGTTCAGGGTGAGCGGACGCGGGGATCGTGGATGCGACGGCCGCGCGCGCAGCCGGCGGTGCAGCCGATCGGCCAGGCCGTCCAGGCCGTTCGCCGACCACACGAACAGAGCTGTGGGAGCGGTGTACCGGTCGCCGTCGGCGAGCACGATCTCACCGGGCCGCAGCCCCTCCCCGACACCCAGGACCGACGAGAACGCACCGGCGCCCTCCGTCAGCCGCTCGACGACGTACTCGCCGTCGCCGCTCCACGCGAGATGCGTCGCCCAGGCCTCGCCGCGGCCGAAGCCGAGGTCCTCCGTGCCGGCGACGACCAGGAACGGCGCATCGTGGCCGGGCTTGCCCCTGCGTGCGCGGCGCACGTGGCTGCCGTAGAACAGCGGACCGCGCTGGGGTGCGCGCTCACGACACCACTTGCCGGTGAAGTCGAGGATGTCCACCGCGCGCTCCGGCACGGGCAGCATCACACGCAGGGCGTCGAGGGTGTACGGGATGCCCGCATCGCCCAGGGCGGCATCCCGGACCAGAGTCGTGTCCACCGAGAGCACGCCGAAGCGGTCGAGCGCCAGGGTCATCGTCGTCCGCAGGGCGGTGATCTCGTCGACCAGCTCGATCTCGATCGTCCCACCCTGGTCGTCGTCCGTCCGGTACCGCACGGCCACTGTCCGCGGGCGCGGGGTCGTGGCGGTTCCGGAGGCGTGACCCTCCTGCGCCGGTGTCCCCGCCCATCCCTCGAACTCGGTCGGCAGCAGGCTGAAGGTGCGCGGGACGTCGGGTGAGTTGTTGAGCAGAGCCGGTCCGGCGGTCGCCCGCAACGCCTCGGCGCCGGCGTCGTCGATGGGGCCGAGATCCGCGCCCCAGTGCAGCACGCGAGGCACTCGACCCGCCGCATCGATGACGAGTGACGTGCCTGCGGCTCGCAGGCTCAGAACGGCGCCGTAGCCGTCGAGCATGAAGGACTCCTCGGAGGTTTCCGGTTACTTGACAGTGTCAATTAACCATGCCTAGTGTGTCGAGTGCAACCCCGAGAAGGAAGACCGATGACGATCTCCACCGATACTCTCCAGCTCGCCTGGAGCCGTCCCGCCGACCAGTGGGAGGAGGCCATCCCCATCGGCGACGGCTCCCTCGGTGCGATGGTCTTCGGCGGGTCCGAGGGCCGCTACCAGGTCAACGACGCGACCGTGTGGTCCGGCACTCCGGAGACGGCGGCGGACGAGCTGCGTCGCGTGCTCGCAGGAGGCGCGGGGCCGGAGCGCCTCCACGAGGTGCGTGAGGCGCTCGCCGCAGGCGACCTCGATCGCGCGGAGGAGCTGCTGCTCACCTTCGAGGGGCGCTACAGCCAGGAGTTCCTCCCTTTCGTGGACCTCACGGTCGGACTGCCGGGCGCGACGCCGGTCGACGGCGAACCCGCGCGCGTGCTCGATCTCGACCGCGGGATCGTCGAGGAGGCGCTGCAGGTCGGGGGAGCGCGCGTCGAGCGGGTGTCGCGCATTGCGTCGCGGACCCTCCTGGTCTCCCTCCGTTCCTCCGAGCCGCTCCCTGAGGTGCGCATCTCCCTTCGCACGCCGCTCCGCGAGCTCGCGCGCACCTCGGCGGACGGGATGCTGACGCTCGATCTCGCTGTTCCGATCGACGGAGCGCCCCTCCACGAACAGTCCGTCGTCCCTCCGTTGCGCTACGCGGAGCAGGACGACGCAGACTACGACGGCTTCGCCACCGCGACCCTCGCGGTGCGGAGCGACGGCACGACCGAGTCCGCCGATGGCGACCTCATCGTGCGTCATGCCCGTCGGCTGTCGATCGCCCTCTCGTCGTCGACCCGCGCTGAGTCGTGGTGGGCCGGCGCGGACGACGAGTGGCGGACCGTCTCCCGTGAGACGATCCGGGACCGCGCCGGTGCCCGTGCCCTCAGCGCCATCGCCGAGGACGCGGGCGCGCAGGACGACGTATCGCGTCGTCCTGCACCGGCGCGGTTCGCGATCGGCGGGCGTCGCGAGGGCCGGTGGGATGTCGAGGCCGACATCCTGCGGGGCGGCGACGACGGGCTGCGGGCGACCATAGCGGCCGAGTACGGACGCTACCTGCTCACGTCGTCGTCGCGTCCGGGCGGACCGGCGGCGAACCTGCAAGGCATCTGGAACGGCGAGCTCCGTCCGGCCTGGTCGTCGAACTACACGATCAACATCAACACCGAGATGAACTACTGGGCGGCCGGACCGCTCGGGGTGATCGACCACGCCGAGCCCCTGATCTCGCTCGTCGAGCGTCTGGCCGCAAACGGTCGTGACGTCGCGCGCGAGCTGTACGGCTGCCGCGGCTGGGTCGCCCACCACAACAGCGACCTCTGGGGTTGGGCACTTCCCGTCGGCATGGGTCATGGCGCGCCGAGCTGGGCGATCTGGATGATGGGCGGAGCGTGGCTCACCCACTCCCTCTGGGATCACTACGAGTTCAGCGCGGACGACGCGCTGCTGCGCGAGCGGATCTGGCCGCTGCTGCGCGGCGCGGCGGAGTTCTGCCTCGACTGGGTCCAGGTCGGGCCGGACGGCCGCGCATACCTCGCTCCGTCGACCTCGCCGGAGAACTCCTACCGGGACGCCGACGGGAGCCCGCGCTCCCTGGGCCTCACGGCGACGATGGACCTCGAACTCATCCGCTCCCTCTTCCAGCGCTGCCTGGACACGCTCGACGTGCTCGGCGAAGGCGACCCACTCCGGCGGGAGCTGGAGGCGGCGCTCGCCGTCATCCCGGAGCCGCCGATCGGCAGCGACGGGAGGCTGCAGGAATGGTCCGAGGAGGTGGCCGACCACGAACCCGGGCATCGGCACATGTCTCCGATGGTCGGCCTCTACCCGCTCGACCTCATCACGCCCGAGGGCACCCCGGAGCTCGCGGACGCGGCTCGCCGGTTCCTCGACGCGAGGGGGCCGGGTGCGATGGGGTGGTCCTGGGCGTGGAAGATCGCACTCCGTGCGCGACTCGGGGACGGCGACGCCGCCTACGAGCTCCTGCAGCAGGCTCTGACGCCGTACGACGGCGACGCCCGCCGGCACGGGCCGGTCGACGGCTCGGAGTGGGGCGGACTCCTCCCCAACCTGTTCAGCACGCATCCCCCGTTCCAGATCGACGGCAACCTCGGGTTCCCGGCGGGCATCGCCGAATTGCTCCTGCAGAGTCACGGGGGAGTCATCCATCTGCTGCCAGCGCTGCCCGCCGAGTGGCCCGACGGGCGGGTCACGGGGCTCGGTGCCCGCGGGGCGCTCCGCGTCGACCTCGAGTGGACGGGAGGGCGGCTGACGACGGCCGTCATCCGCAACCCCCACGACGCGCCGCGCACCGTCCGTCTCCGGTATGACGGCACCGAAGTCGTCGTCCGGCTGGAGGCCGGAGGCGAGCACGTCCTCCAGGGCGAGCCCCGGCTCCCCGTACCCACTCCGTAAGGTGGAAGCACCCCGACCGGAGAGAGCACCCCATGAACGACGAGCTGCGAGCGCGGACAGCGCTGCTCGGATCGTCATCGGAGGCGGCGACCCGTGTCTTCACCACCATCCTCACCCGCAGCCCGATCAGCCGGATCGACGTCGCCCGGCTCACCGGCCTGTCGCAGGCCGCGGTCACCAAGGCGGTGACGCCACTGCTGGCCGCCGGTCTCGTCGACGATTCGCTCGGCGTCACGCCCACCGGCTTGCCGGGCCGGCCCGCGAACCCGGTCGCGGTGGTCCCGGACTCCGTCATCGCGCTCGGGATCAAGGTGAACGTCGATGAGCTCATCGGCGTGGCGACCGATCTGACCACGAGGATCATCGCCTCCGATCGCGTGGAGCTGGCGTCGCACGATCCGGTCGCGGTGGTGGACGCCATCGTCCGAATGTGCGCCCGCCTGCAGGAGCCGCTCGGCGACCTCCGGTCGAGCGTCGCCTCCATCGGCGTCTCGGTGTCGGGCGACGTGGACACGGCGACCGGCATCGTCCGCGACTCGGCCATCATGGGCTGGCACGGTGTGGAGCTCGCCGCCGCGCTGCGCGAGCACCTCGACGCCGAGATCGTGGTGGACAACGACGTGCGAGCGCTGACGATCGGCGAGCACTGGTTCGGCGTCGGGCTCGGCACGCGCTCGTTCGCCATCGTCACGATCGGGCGCGGCATCGGCAGCGGACTCCACCTGAACGGCGAGGTCGTGGAGGGCGCTTACGGGGTCGCGGGCGAGATCGGCCACCTGCCGCTGACGTCGCCCGACCGCGTCTGCGCCTGCGGGCGTCGCGGCTGCGTCGAGGCGGTCGCCGCGACCAGCGCGATCGTCGCGGCGGTCTCCGCGGCCCACGGCCGGCCCGTCACGGTGGAGGAGGCCGTCGCGCTGGCGCACGCGGGGGATCGGGCGGCCGTCGAAGCGTTCGGCGAGGCCGGTGCCGTCATCGGACTGGCGATCGCCAGCCTGGTCAACATGGTCGGACCGGAGCTCGTCATCATCGGCGGCGAGGGCGTCGTCGAGTTCGGGCTCTTCGAGGAGCGTCTTCGCGCTGCCTATGCCGAGCACGTGTTCGAGTCCGCCGGCCGCTGCCGCATCGTCGTGAGGCCGCACACCTTCGAGGACTGGGCGCGTGGCGCGGCCGCCTCGGCCATCCGCTCCCTCGTCGTGTGACGCGCCTCAGTCCGCGGTCTGCTGGGGCGAGACGGTGATGGATTCGCGGAGCGCGGCCACCGCAGCGCCGCGGGCCCAATCGGTGAAGGTGTGGCGGCGGACGACCAGGCGGCAGTTGGCAGCGGCGCCGAACGCGTGCGCAAGGAACTCCTCGCGGAACCGGCGCTCGTAGAGGTCGTAGTCCATGACGCCCTCGCCGGCGATCACCACCACTTCGGGCCCGAACAGGTTCACAGTGGCGGCCACCGCGGCGCCGATGGCCGTGCCCGCCCGCTCGAAGGCGTCGACGGCTGCGGGGTCGCCCTCGTGTGCGAGACGGATGACGTCCGCCAGGGTGAGGTCCGGCTCCCCTCTCTCCAGGCTCACCGCGTCGCGGATGGCCCGGGATGAGGCGACGGCCTCGACGCACCCGCGGCGGCCGCACACGCACAGGGCGTCGGACGATGCGAGCGGGAGGTGCCCGATCTCGCCCGCGACGCCGTGAGCGCCGACGACCACGTCGTCGTTCACGTAGATGCCGCATCCGATGCCCGCACCGATCGTGATGATGGCGAACGACTCCACGTCCCTGCCCGCTCCGAACCACTGCTCGGACTTCGCGAGGGCCCTCACGTCGTTCTCGACGGTGATCGGCAGCGGGATCTCGTCCGCCAGGCGGCTGCCCAGCGGGAAGTGAGTCCAGCCGAGCAGCGGGGAGTCGCGGACGAGCCCGGTCGTGCTGTCGATATCGCCTGAGACCGAGACGCCGACGCCGGTGAGGTTCGCAGCCGTCTCGCCGAGCTGGGCGATGAGCGACGTCACCGACGTCACGATGGCGGCGACCGTGCTCTCCGGGTCGTGGCTCTTGAGCCGGCGACGGGTGGAGCCGAGCACCTCGTTGCCCAGGCTGACGGTCACGGCGAAGATCTCGTCCGCATTCACCTTGACCCCGATCGCGATCATCGACCGCGAGACGACGCTGAGGGGACGGACGGGGCGGCCGGGAAAGGAGTGCTCTGCGTGCTCGCCCACGGTCACGTAACCGCCCTCGATGAGCGGATTGACCGTCTTCGTCACCTTCGCCTGCGACAGGCCGGTGAGACGGCCGATGTCGAGCCGGCTGACCGGTCCGTGCGTGATGATGCGCGTGAAGATCTCGGCCGACCGGGGAGTCCCCAGCTCCGGCCGCCGACGGGTGCCCACGTCATCGAGTGGCATGTCGAGAGAGTACCCCATCGTGTCGCTTTCTTTCTTTCGTGTTCGAATGCGCAGCGTCCACGATTCGCGCGAATACGGGAGGATCGCAGGGTCGCGCGGCGGAGTGCGCCTGCTGTCAGGATAGATTATTGACAACGGTAAGGAAATAGGTTTTGCTGTATCCAGTCCGGGCGGACCGAGCGTCCATCCGGCTCGATCTGTTCAGGAGTCTTCGATGACGAAGCGGCAACACCGTTGGCACCCGGCGGTGCGCGGATGACCAGCGCCCCGCCCATGACGACCACCACCACCCGGCAACCGGCTCGGACCACTCCGCCGCCGAAAGCCCGCGTGACGACCCGGCGCAGGACCCTCGGTCAGCGCTGGCGCATCGCGCTCCGACGGCACTGGCAGCTGTACCTGCTGACGGTGCTGCCCCTCGCCTACTTCGCGATCTTCAAGTACGTGCCGATCTCCAACGCGATCATCGCGTTCAAGGACTACAGCCCGGTGCTGGGCGTGTGGGGGAGTCCCTGGAACGACTTCGCGAACTTCCAGGCGATGCTGCAGAACCCGCAGTTCCCCACCCTGGTCTCGAACACCCTGATCCTCTCCGGGTACGCGGTGCTGGCGAGCTTCCCCATCCCGATCATCCTGGCGCTCGCGCTCAACGAGGTGCGTCACCGGTGGTTCCAGAAGACCGTGCAGATGGTCACGTACGCTCCGTACTTCATCTCCACGGTGGTCGTCGTGTCGATGCTCATCCTGATCATGGCCCCGCGACTGGGCGTCATCAGCCAGGTCTTCGGGTTCTTCGGGGTCCCGTCGCCCGACCTACTGGGCAACCCCGACTACTTCCGCAACATCTACGTCTGGTCGGACGTGTGGCAGACCGCGGGCTACTCCGCCGTCATCTACATGGCGGCGCTCTCCGGCATCGACCCGTCGCTCTACGAGGCCGCGCGGATGGACGGCGCCTCCCGCCTGCGGAAGATCTGGCACGTCGACATCCCCGGGATCATGCCGACGGCCATGATCGTGCTCATCCTGAGCGTCGGGAACATCATGGCGATCGGCTTCGAGAAGGTCTACCTGCTGCAGAACCCGCTCAACCTGGGGCAGTCGGAGATCATCGCCACCTACGTCTACAAACTGGGCATCCTCAACGCCGACTTCGGGACGGCGACCGCCGTCGGCCTCTTCAATTCCGTCGTGAACCTCGTGCTCCTGCTGGTCGTCAACTGGGTGGCACGCCGAGTGAGTGGGAGCGGACTGTGGTGACCATCGATCTTCCGGCCGAGCGCGCGCGGCAGAAGGCGCGTGCGAAGCGCATCAAGAAGCCCCGCCGTATCAAGGAGTCTCCGGGCGACCGCGCGCTGCTCGTCGTCATCTACCTCGGGCTCACGCTGGCGGTCCTCGTCGTCCTCCTGCCCCTGCTGTTCATCCTCGCCAGCTCGTTCTCCTCGCCGCATGCGGTGACGGCGGGCCAGGTCTTCCTCTGGCCGGTGGATTTCACGCTCAAGGGCTACCAGACGGTCCTGGCGGACCCGCAGGTGCTGATGGGCTACGCCAACTCGCTGTTCTACATGGTCGCGGGCACCCTGATCAGCACCACCCTCACGGTCTGCATCGCGTGGCCGCTGTCGCGCCCGTCGTTCATGGGCCGCAACGTGATCATGTCGCTGCTGCTGTTCACCATGCTCTTCAGCGGCGGACTGATCCCGACCTACATGGTCGTGCAGAACCTCGGCCTCCTCGACACGCGCTGGGCGCTCCTGCTGCCGCAGGCGGTCGCGGTATGGCAGGTCATCATCGCGCGGACGTTCTTCCGCTCGGCGATCCCCGAAGAGCTCGTCGAGGCCGCGTCCCTCGACGGTGCGAGCGACTTCCGGTTCCTGTGGACCGTCGTGCTCCCGCTCTCGAAGCCCCTGATCGCCGTCATCGCGCTCATGTACGCGATCGGCCAGTGGAACGGCTACTTCGACGCGCTCCTCTATCTGAAGAGCTCCGACCTGTTCCCGCTCCAACTCGTCCTGCGCAACATCCTGGTGCTCAACGCGACCAACGGGGGCGTGAGCGACCTGGCGGCTCAGGCGCAGAACCAGGAGCTCGTGAACCTCCTCAAGTACGCGCTCATCGTGATCACGAGCGTCCCGGTGCTGATCATCTATCCGTTCGTCGCCCGGTACTTCAACAAAGGCGTGCTCATCGGTTCCGTCAAAGGCTGAGCCGGCCGATCGAGCATCATCTCCCACCACACACGGCACCATCCACATCACTGACACACCCGAAGTTCCAAAGGAGGAACGCACCATGTTCTCGAAGACTGATCGACGACCCCGCCGGGTCCGGTCGCGGGCGCTCGTCGCCGCGGTGGGCGGCACCGCCGCGCTGCTCGCCCTCTCCGCCTGCACCCCCGCGAGCGGGTCGGGTGCCGACGACAAGATCGGCGGGACGGCGCACCTGAGCGTCTTCGCCCAGCAGGGCACCGGACAGGACCTGGCCACCAACGCCTTCACCAAGGAGGTGGAGAAGAAGTTCAACATCAAGTTCTCCTGGCAGACCACGACGCAGGATTCGTCGGTGGCACCGGAGAAGCGTCAGATCCTGATGGCGAGCGGCGACTACCCCGACGCGTTCCTCCTCATCCCCTGGGTGGACCAGTTCAATCAGGTCGACGTCGAGAAGCTGGCGAAGCAGGGCGTCGCGCTGCCGCTGAACGACCTCATCAAGCAGTACGCCCCCGACATCCAGAAGGCGCTCGACAGCAACCCGGACTACAAGGCGATGGCGACCTCGCCCGACGGCAAGATCTACGGCCTGCCGCAGCTGGCCGAGACACTGCACATCCAGTACCCGTCGAAGCTCTGGATGAACACGGAGTGGCTGAAGAAGCTCGGCCTCCAGATGCCCAAGACCACCGACGAGATGACGAAGGTGCTCGAGGCGTTCAAGAACGACGACCCGAACGGCAATGGTCAGAAGGACGAGATCCCGCTCAGCGGCGACTCGCACGACACCCTGATCCCGTTCTTCATGAACGGGTTCATTTACGACCCGCAGAACCCGGACAAGGGCATCCAGTCGACGACGGTCCTCAACAAGGGCAAGGTCGACATCCAGGCGAACAAGGACGGCTGGCGCGAGGGCCTGAAGTACATCAAGTCGTTGTGGGATGCGGGTCTGATCGACAAGGGCGCGTTCACGCAGAACCCCGCGGCGCTCGCCCAGGAGGGCAACAACGAGGGTCCGGTGCTGCTCGGGAGCGCGAGCGGGCTGCACCCGTACATCTTCGTCAGCCCCGGCGCGAAGGACGGCCGCGACAAGCAGTACGACGCCGTCCCGCCGCTCACCGGTCCGGACGGAGCGGACTACGCCACGTACGCCTTCGGCAGCACGCCGGGCGCGACGTTCATGCTCACGAACAAGGCGTCGAAGAACGACCAGGTGGCCGCGATCAAGCTCGTGAACTACCTGTTCACCGAGAAGGGCCAGCTCGACGGCAACTTCGGCCCGGAGGGCAAGGGCTGGGACAAGGCGCCCGCGGGCTCCGAGGCGCTCAACCCGGACGTGAAGGCGCAGTTCGTCAACCTGCAGCTGCCTCAGGATGAGGCGAACGCCGTCCAGTGGGGCGCGCTGTCCACCTACAACCAGAACGCTGCGTTCCGTGAGTCGCAGGCCGTGCCGACGGACATCTACGACACGTCCGGGTACGAGCGCCGCCTGTTCGAGGCGACGCAGCTCTACCAGGGCCACGAGGACAAGAGCCAGATCTACCCGAGCTGGAAGGTGTGGCCGGATCCCGCGAAGGCGACCCAGGTGGCCACGCAGCAGACGAACATCGACAACTACGTGACTCAGAACGCCCTGGCGTTCATCACGGGTTCGAAGAGCCTCGACAGCGACTGGGACTCCTACGTGAAGGGCTTCGACGGGCTCGGGCTGAAGGACTACCTCAGCACGCTGCAGAAGGCGTACGACGCGTCGAAGAAGTAGTGCCCGCGGACGCCGGCGGGGATGTCCCCGCCGGCGTCCGTCACACGCCGAGAAGGCGTTCCGTCTCGTCCCACAGCCGCCGCTGCCACTCCGGGTCTCCACCCGGGTGCGCCGGCGTCAACGGCTTCGCACTCCGCACCGAGTAGTACCCGCCGTTCCTGCCCGCGAACGCGGGATCGGTGGCCAGCCGGACGATCAATCCCGCGCCTCTGGCGGGGTCGCCGACACGCAGCAGGCGCAACACGCGCTCGAGCGGTGCGGCGAAGCGCAGCTCCCGTCCCAGACCGGTCACGTTGAAGCCCGGGTCGAGGCAGTTCGCGGTGACGCCGGTGTCCTCGATCCGCCGGGCGAGCTCCCGGGTGAACATGATGTCGAGGAGCTTCGTCTTTCCGTAGACGACGGAGGATCCCCGCGCGGTGAACGGAGTCGTGTCGGTCAGATCCTCGGGCAGCGCGAGCGTGCCGTGCCGACGGGAGGCTTCGGAGGCGACGTTCACGATCCGCGCTCCCGGCGTCCGCGTGAGCACGGGGAGCAGCTCCCGCGTGAGCAGCCACGGCGCGAGGTAGTTCACGGCGACCATCTCGGGGAAGCCATCGGCGGTCACCCGCTGCTCGAACGCGTGGATGCCGGCGTTGTTCACGAGGACGTCGACCTGCTCGTAGGCGCCGGCGATCTCCCGCCCGACCCGGCGGACGTCGTCCAGGCGGGTGAGGTCGGCCGAGAACATGCGGACCTCCGCGCCCGGGTGGACCTCTTCGATCTCGGCGCGCGTGGCATCGGCGCGGCGGGCATCCCGAGCCGTGATCGCCAGTCGGGCGCCCTGGCGGGCCAGCTCGATGGCGGCGAGCCGCCCGAGGCCGCTGGTGGCGCCGGTGATGACGATGGTCGGTGGATGCGCGGACGAGCCGGATAAAGTGGGCATCTCCACACCATAAAGAATTGATGGGGAAATGTCCACTAACTCACAGGCGGGCGCGGACCGCCGGGCAGCCGAGCTCGCCCTCGGCGTCGAGCTGAACGCCCTGCTCAGCGCATCCCGTGCCCTCACCGAGCGCAGCGCCGCCGTCTTCCACCCGGGCGTCCAGCCGGCCGCCTTCCATGTGGCACGCTGGCTGTATGCCTACGGCCCGGCGAACCCGAGCACCGTGGCCGACGCGGTCGCGATGGACCGCAGCTCCACCAGCGCCCTCATCCGCCAGCTGAAGGCCGCCGGCCTCGTCGAGAGCACCCCCGACCCGACCGACGGCCGGGCCGTGCGGGTATCGCTGACGCCCGCCGGCGCCGAGCGGGTGCGCGAGGCGCTCGACCTGCGCGGAACCGTCTTCTTCGAGCGCACCGCCGACTGGTCGGTCGCCGACCTCCGCACGCTCGCGCGCCTCCTGCACGAGCTGACGGGGCCGCGCGACGACGGCTGACGGGCACACGACCGCACCCGCTGTCCTCGTGACCCCGTCTATGACATTTCGCAGGCTTCCAGCCTTGTTGGGCTCGCCGCCCGTTCATTAGCGTTCGAGAACGGCCGGGATCGAATGGATGGACGCGGGGCAGGGGAAGGGGACCGGTTCGTGGAATCGTGGAGTGACCGTGAAGCCGAGTGGTATCGACTGGCATCTCGTCTGCCCAAGGCATCCAAGACAGCGCTGGCAGCTGCCAGTGCCGAGCGACTCTTTCCTCTTTATCGCGTGTTCGCGGTCGCGCGGGATGGCGACGACGACGGATCGGCGCTCCTTCGACGTGCCCTGGACGAACTCTGGACAGCGGCGGAGACCGACACCGCCCCGCGATCCGACAACTATGCGATCGCGCTCTCCGTCGTTCCCTCGGTCGAACAACCCGACTGGATCGTCGAATCCGCCTTCGCGCAGAACGCCGCCGCCGCGGTCGCCTACGCGGCCCAGACGTGGCAGCTCGACGACCCTCAGCAGGTGGTGTGGGCCCTCCGGCAAGCCATCGAAGCCGCGGATTCCGCCGCCGATGGGAGGCCCGAAGCCATATCCATGGCCTTCGTCGACCAGGCGCGCGACTCGATCGCGTACGACTGTGTTCTCGCCGCGAACGGTTCGCTCGGGGACCTGCGCCGCGCGGCGTCGAGCGACGGCTCCTGGGGTGTGGCTCTCGCCGAGGCATGGACGCAGGCGGAATAGCACGCCCCGCCCCACGGTTTCGCCGAATGTGACGATCACCGGGATGCGCGCCCCCGCCACACTGGACGAGCTGCTCTCCACGCTCGAGTGGCACGTGGATGCGTCGCGCCGCGAAGCGTTCGAGCGCGGGATCCGGATCGGGTTGGAGGGCCCGACCTTCGTCTACGTCGTCGACGGATCCGTGCGCGTGCGCTCCACCGGCCCGCAGGCGATGTCGTTCGCCTACGGTGAGGGCGATGTGGTCTTCCTGCCCGGTCGGCATGACTCCGAGCTGAGCGCCGACGGTCCCGGCGAGGTCGTCGTCACCGCGCTCCGGCCGACAGCCGGATTCCACGCCCTCGACCTGCTGCCCGACCATCTCGGCGTCCATCGGCTCGCCGACCTCGACCCCGGTGTCGCGTTGCTCGCCTCCCGGATGGGCTGCCAGACCGCGGTCCGTCGCGCCGGCGATCGCGTGATCTGCGGCCGGATGGCGACCACGATCATCTCCGTCGCGATCCGCGCCTGGGCCGAGGGCGATTGCGCGCCCGACAACTGGCCCGTCGCCGTGGAGGATCCCTTCCTCAGCCGCGTGCTCGACGCCATGCACACGAACCCAGGGCACCCGTGGACGCTGCGCGACCTCGCCGCCGTCGGCGCGATGTCGCGGACAACGTTCGCCGAGCGCTTCCGGGAGCAGGTCGGTCAGTCGCCGGCGAGCTACCTCGCGCAGGTGCGGATGGAGGCGGCCATGACCTACCTCTCGCAGGATGGCCTCACCGTGAGCGAGACCGCCCGCCTCCTCGGCTACGAGTCGGACGCGGGCTTCAGCCGCGCATTCCGCCGCCACACCGGGGCGGTCCCGTCCGTGTGGCGGCAGCGCGCGAGCTGAACGCCGCGGATGGCGGTGGATGGGCCGCCGCGCTAGTGTCGCCTCATGCAGACGCCCCGCTCGGGTGCACCTCGGCGCCTCCCCGTTCCGCTCGTCGTCCTCCTCCTCGTCGGCGCTCTCGCGACGGTTGTGGGCGAAGGGTGGTTCCTGACCGCGAAGGCCGCGGTCGCGAACAGTGCGCAACGGTCGAATTCCCTGCCGACTCTCCCGGTGCACGTCTACGCGCAGTACACCCAGCACCTGCCCGCGGTCGACACCTCCGGTCTCTGGACCGGCCTGCTGATCGCCGGGCTGGGCATCGCAGTGCTCCTGGCGGCCGCGGTCGTCGCGATCAGGCGGTCATCCGTCCGCTGATCGGGCCTGGGCCGAGTGGATGCGGCGGGCATCCCCTCGACTCGCTCAGCGCAGAGCCGCGCTGCGTCGCCCGGCGCTGCCGAACAGCACGACCCCGACCGCGACGACGGCCACGGCGACGAAGTAGGTGAACCGCACGTCGACCGTGTCGACGAGGAGGCCTCCCACGCCTGCGCCGAGCGTGATCGCCAGCTGGAACCCGGCGACGACCAGGCCGCCGGCCGCCTCCAGACGATCCGGGATGTAGCGGCCGGCCCACGTGTTGATGACCGCGGGCCAGGCGCCGAAGCCGAAGCCCCAGACCACAACGGCCGCCGCCACGACGATGACCGACCCCTGTCCGACGATCGCGAGCAGGATGGCGCCGGCGATCAGCGACGGCTGCAGGTAGCGCAGCAGCGCCAGGTGCCGATCGGCGAGCGCCCCGACGACCAGGTTGCCGATCACTCCGCCGACGCCGAAGGCCACGAGCAGCGCGGCCGCGAACGCCGTGTCCAGCCCGGGTACCTGGTCGAGGGCGAGCCGGATGAACGTGTACGCCATGAAGTGGCCGAGGACGATCAGGATGTGACCGGCCAGCCCCTGGCGCACTCCCGGCCGCCGCAGCGTGTCGCCGAGGATGCGCAGGCTCGACGCCTCGGCCGGAGCGACCGGGGGCAGCGCGAGACGCAGCGCGACCGCGACCAGAGCGGTGAGGATCGCCGCTCCGACGAAGACGCCACGCCAATCCACGAGGGCGGTGAGGTACACGCCGACCGGGACGCCGGCGACGACCGCCAGCGTCATTCCGGCGCTCACCGTGGTCAGCGCGCGGCCGAGCCGGTCGGGGGTCGCGAGCGACGCGGCGACGGTCAGCGACATCGACCAGAAGCCGCTGATCGCGACGCCGATGAGCAGTCGCGCGATCAGCAGGACCCACAGCGAGGGTGCGAGCGCCACGGCGAGATTGGAGACGGCCGCGAGTGCCGCGACCAGCACGAGCAGCGTCCGGCGGTCCATCCGCGGGATCAGGATGCCGATGGTCGGCGCCGCGAGGAACCCGACGAACGCGGTCACGGTCACCGTCTGTCCGGCCTGCCCCGGCGTGACGCCGAGCTCTGCGGCCATCGCGGTCAGCACACCGGACGGCAGGAACTCTGCGGTCACCAGCACGAAGCTGGTCAGGAACATGACGATGAGGCCGGCCCAACGCGTGTGCGTGAGCGGCTGGGCGGCGGGGGAGGTGGCCCGGATGGGCGAAGTGTCTGTCGTCACCCTTCGACTCTGCCGGATCGCAGCCGTCGGCACCTGACTCTGCGTCCGGCGTCGGGCGACCGAGCGTCCCGTGTCGGCGGTCATCGGTCCGCTGCTCGGAGCGCGGCGATCGCGACCTCGTGCGAGACGACCGGCGCGTATCCCAGCTCTTCGACCGCCTTTGCCGTGCGGAGCGTGCAGGACTGACCGAGGAACCAGAGCACGGGGACGGGCACGACCTGCTCGGCGGTGGCCGCGTCGATCTCCTGGTCGGGCACGGGCGCGCCGGCGAGCTCCAGTTGCAGGCTGACGAAATCGCGCAGGTCGACCCGCTCCTGATCGGTCACGAAGTACGCCTGACCGGCTCGGCCACGCGTCCAGCCGAGGAGGAGTCCCTCGACGGCGTTGTCGACGTGCGTGACATCGGTGAGGTGGTGGCCGCCCTCGATCCAGGGCAGCTGCCCGGCGCGTGCCGCGTCGGCGAAACTCGCGATCAGGCTGCTCTCCGGTCCCCAGACGAAGCGGGGCCGGATGACGACGGTGGTGAAATCGGGGCCGTCGGCGTCGA
Organism: Leifsonia sp. 466MF; assembly: GCF_900100265.1. Taxonomy (NCBI): domain Bacteria; kingdom Bacillati; phylum Actinomycetota; class Actinomycetes; order Micrococcales; family Microbacteriaceae; genus Leifsonia; species Leifsonia sp. 466MF. Next base: position 3,129,220 of record NZ_LT629696.1, on the reverse strand, counting down.
GCACGATCTGCTCCGCCATCGCCTTCGACGCGCTGTATGCGGCGGGCGAGTCCGGTCGCAGAGGTGCGCTCTCATCCACATCGCGGAGGGGTTCGCCGGCCATCAGCGCCGCTTCGGTCCCGCAGTGCACGAAGCGTGGAACGCCTGCCGCTTGCGCCGCCTCGACGACGGAGCGCGTCCCCTCGACGGTCACGCGCTCGTGGCGCTCCCAGGGGGCGAGGATGTCGGTCTCCGCTGCGAGGTGGAACACGACATCCATGCCGGCGAGGGCGCGCGTCAGGGCCGCGGTGTCGCTCAGCTCGGCCAGCACGGCCTTCGCGCCGGCCCGGGTCACCACCTCGGCCGAGCGCTCGCTGCGCACCAGCGCCGTCACCTCATGGCCCTCCTCGATAAGGCGGCTGATCAGCCGACGTCCGATGAAGCCCGATCCACCTGTCACGAACACGTTCATGGGGAACTCTCCTTACCTGTCGAGGGGTCCAGCAGTCCGGGACCGGGATGTGTTCCCTCGAAAGCATCGAGGTATTGGACGGTACTCATAAACTTCTTCTATGCCGTCGCTCCGCGCCCTCGCTTGCCTCATCGCCGTCGCCGATGCCGGATCCATCACGGAGGCGGCGCGCTCGCTCTACCTGTCGCAGCCGGCCGTCTCGCATCACCTGCTTCAACTGGAGCAGGAAGCTGGTGTCGCGCTCATCGTGAGGGAGACGCGGGGCGTGCGGCTCACCCCGGCCGGCCGCGCCGCGCTCGTGGAGGCCCGACGCGCTGTCGATGCGGCCGGCGCAGCGCTGCCGGCCGCGGCAGCCGCGGGCCAGGCGACAGGCGGCACCATCCGGATCGGATGCGCCCAAAGCCTCGTGACCGTGCTCGCGCCGGTCCTGGTGGACTGGCATCGGCGACGGGCCGACGTGCTCCTCACGCTGCGCGAGTTCACCACGGTGGAGGAGGTCACCGCGCAACTGGACGGCGACGAGATCGACCTCGTCGTGATGGCCGGACCAGCGCCGGCTCGCTTCGTGGGCACCCCGCTCGGAGACGAGGAGATCGTCCTGGTCACCTCCGCCGATCATCCCCTCGCCGCATCCGACCGGGTGGAACGGCAGGCGCTGGACGGCGTCTCGCTGGTGCACTACGCCGCCGAGAACAGTCTGAGCGGCTGGCTGGACCAGGCGTTCGCGCGATCCGGGGTACGGCCGACAGTCATCATGCGCACGGCGGTGACCGCCGCCGCCCCGCAGCTCGCGGCCGCGGGCTTGGGTGTCGCGGTCTGCCCGGCGAGCGCGGTGCCGGCGGGCCTCCCCGGTGCGGTGCTCTCCTTCTCTCCGACGTGGACCCGCGAGCTCGTCGCAACGACCCGCACCGCTCCGGACGGTCTCGTCGCGCACCTCGTCGCGGACATCCGCGACCGGATCGCGTCGTCCCCTCAGGATGGCCGGCGCGCGTGACTCGGCTCGGCGATCCGGCCGTCGACCAGGCGCAGGACCGCGTGCATCCGCGGAAGGTGCACCAGGTCGTGGGTGACGAGCAGCGTGGAGGTGTCGAGGTCGTCGGTGAGCCGCAGGATCAGATCCATGATGGCGGCGCCGCGCTCCTGATCGAGCGCGCTGGTGGGCTCGTCGACCAGCAGGACGCTGGGGTCGTTCATGAGGGCGCGTGCGATGTTCACACGCTGGCGTTGGCCTCCGGAGAGCTCGTGGGGGCGCCTGCCGGCCTGGTCTGCCAGGCCGACCGCGTCGAGCAGCTCGCCTGCACGGGCGGACGTCTTCGCGCGGGCGCGCCGGCCGGCCCAGCCGCCGAGCTCGTTCATCACGCAGAGTTGCTCCCGGGCGGTCAGCGAGGGGATGAGGTTGCTCTGCTGGAAGACGATCCCGATCGACGTGCGGCGCAGCTCGGCCGCCGCGGTGCGATCGAGGCGGGTCGCATCCACGTCGTCGATGAGCACCTCGCCCGAGTCCGGGCGGATGAGGGTGGCGGCGACCGCGAGGAGGCTGGACTTGCCCGAGCCGGACGGTCCGGTGATTCCGGTGACCGTCCCCGGTCGGCCGGTGAGGGAGACGTGGTCGACGGCCGTGACACGGCCGTCGCCGTCGGGGAAGGTGAGTGTGATGTCGGTCAGGCGGATCATCGGTTGCTCCCGAGGGCGGTGAGGGGGTCGGCGGAGGTGACGGAGCGGAGGGCGAAGGCGGCCCCCGCGAGTCCAAGCGCGATCATGATCGCGCCGGGCAGGAGGGTGGTGAAGGGGCTGAGGAGGAACGGCAGGGCGGTCCCGGCCAGCGCCCCGAGCAGAGCGACCAGGCCGAGGCCGACCCCGATGCCGGCGACGAGAACGATGAGGGCCTGGCCGAGCGCATCCCGGACGAGGGATGCCGTCGTCGCGCCGAGCGCTTTGAGCACGGCGATGTCGCCCTTCCGCTGCATCGTCCAGACCGTGAAGAACGCGCCGATGACGAGTCCCGAGATCCCGAACAGCAGGGCGACCATGAGCAGCAGGGAGCCGATCTCCGACCGGAACGCGCTGAGCGCGGTCAGCGACTCCAGCGGCGTCTTCGACACGGTTCGATTCGCCGTGTCGGCAGCCGCCCAGGCGGGGGAACCCGCGACGGCGAGCACGGTGGCATAGGCGCCGCGGTCGCCGGTGGCCGAGGCGGACGCCTGCCAGTCGTGGAGGGTCATCGTGACGACCGGGGTGTGGCTGTACCAGGCGTCGCCGCCGACGCTCTCGACCCGGTAGGAGGTCCCGGCGATCGAGATGTCGTCACCGACGCCGGCGCCGAGGGCCTTCGCGGCGGGAAGCGACAGACCGAGCAGGCCGTCGCGCGTCGGAGTGGCCCGATCGGCTCCCGGCTCCATCCCGAACAGGGCGATCGCCGCCACCGTGTCTCCTGCCGTGCCGCGCGTCTGGCTGATCCCGACCGGATCGACCGCGGTGACGCCGTCGATCGCGCGCCAGTCGGCAGCCTGCTTCTCGGTCACAGCGGAGTCCGAGTAGCTAGCGTCGCTGCTCCCGGAGGGGAGGGAGAACACGATGCGGTCACCCGGCAGCCCGAGTACGGCGGAGATGTTCTGTGTGGCCAGACCGCCGGTGAGGCCGCTGAGGAACCCGACCAGCACCGTGATCAGGCCGACCACCGACCCGATGAGGAGGAACCGGCCCCGGGCGAACCGGAGGTCGCGGAGGGCGACGAACATGGTGACGTTCCTTTCTGATCGCCGGAGGCGGCGACACATCCAGCCTCCCGGGCAGCGTCGGCTGCGTCATCGGCGGGGAGGAGGGACGCGGGCGACGAGAGGATGGACGCCGGTTTCGTCCTTTCGGACGATGACCGCCCGAGCGCCCCCGCGTAGTCTTCAGCCCATGGCGCACACCGCATTGACCCCGGTCTTCGTGGGGCTGCGCACCGGTCTGCACGTGCTCTTCCTCGCCCTCACCGCGCTCGTCGTGGCGCGCGCCCTCTTCGCGCCGACCGCCGCGAGCGGCGCGGTGATCGCCCTGTGCCTCGTGCTGGCCGCGACCTACCTGGCGGGCGCTCTGCTCGCACGGCGAGGACGCGGGGCCTCGAACGCGCTGACGATCGCCTGGCTCGCCCTCCTGACTCTCGAGTGGATGGCGCTGCTCTGGCTGATCCCGGAGGCCGCGTACCTCGTCTTCCCGCTCTTCTTCCTCTACCTTCACCTGCTCGGCCGGAGGTGGGGCCCTGTCGCCATCCTCGTGACGACCGTGGTGGCGATCTGCGCGCTCGGCGTCCACGGCGGTTGGACCGTCGGGGGCGTGGTCGGTCCTCTCGTCGGTGCGGGTGTCGCCCTGTTGATCGGGCTCGGATACCAGGCCCTCGCGCGGGAGGCCGCGGAGCGGGAGGCGCTGATGGCGGAGCTGCTCCGCACGCGGGACCAGCTGGCGGCGACCGAGCACGAGTCCGGGGTGCTCGCCGAGCGCGCCCGACTGGCCCGGGAGATCCACGACACGCTCGCCCAAGGGCTGTCGAGCATTCAGCTCCTCCTCTATGCCGCCGAACGCTCCGATCCCGATCGCCCGGGAATCGAGCACATCCGGCTGGCGCGCGAGACCGCCGCCTCGAACCTGGCCGATGCGCGGCGGTTCATCCAGGAGCTCACGCCGCCCGTCCTCGACGACCAGGGGTTGGGCGGTGCGCTGCGCCGCCTGGCCGAGACCCAGTGGTCGACGCAGGGGTTGGAGGTGCGCGTGCGGGTGTCAGACACGACCGCGCTCCCCATGTATCTGCAGACCGCCCTGCTGCGGATCGCGCAGGGGGCGATCGCCAACGTCATCCAGCATGCGCACGCGTCGACCGCGACCATCGCGCTCGAAGTCGAGGGCGACGAACTGCTGTTCCGCGTGGAGGATGACGGGGACGGCTTCGACCCGTCCGTCATCCCGTCCGACCAGGCCGGGCGGTCGGACTCGTTCGGCCTGCGGGCGACGCGGGAGCGCGTCCAGCAGCTCGGGGGCACGCTCGAGCTGCGTTCGGCTCCGGGCCGCGGGACCACGCTCCTGGTGCGGCTCTCACCGGTGGTGACGTCGTGATTCGGCTGGTCGTCGCCGACGATCACCCGATCGTCCGCGCCGGACTCGTCGCCCTGTTCTCGCTCGAGGACGACTTCGAGATCGTCGCGGAGGCCGGCACACCGGATGCGGCGGTCGCGGCGGCCGAGCGGGAGAACCCGGATGTGGTGCTGATGGACCTGCAGTTCGGCGCGAACGAGAGCACCACCGGCGCCGATGCCACCCGGCGGATCCGCGCGCTCGACGCGCCGCCGTACGTGCTCATCCTGACCAACTACGACTCCGATTCCGACATCCTCGGCGCGGTGGAGGCGGGAGCGAGCGGCTACCTCCTCAAGGACGCCCCGCCGCACGAGCTCACGGCAGCCGTGCGGGCGGCGGCGGCCGGCGAGAGCGCACTCGCACCGGTCATCGCGACCCGCCTGCTGAACCGGCTCCGCGCCCCGCGCGTGAGCCTGAGCACGCGCGAGATCGACGTGCTGCAGCTGGTCGCGGCTGGGCGCTCGAACAGCGAGATCGCCGCATCCCTCTTCATCAGCGAGACGACCGTCAAGTCGCACCTGGCGCACATCTTCACCAAGCTCGGCGTCGCCTCCCGGACCGCCGCGGTGTCCGCGGCACGGGAGCGCGGCATCCTGCGGTGAGCAGCGCGTATCCGGCTGACGCGCCGTGATAGCGTGCTCTCGCTCGACTGGCTGAGGGGGAGGCGAGGATGGCGAGAAGCGCGACGGTCAGGAGATCGATCGACCCGTTGACGAGTCCGATCATGCTCGGCCGCGACATCGAGCCGCGCGTCGCGGCGGTGCTGCTCCGCCCGTTCGGTTATCTGCTGGTATCCGTCGTCTGGGTGGTGCTGTTCCTCGTGTGCGTCGCCACCGCCGTCGTCGCCCTGCCTGCTGCGCTGTCGGGCACGGTCGGCGACGCGGGGCTGGGGGCCTCGCCCGCCTTCCATCGCTCCGACACGTGGATGGCGTTCATCGTGATCCCGCTCGTCATGGCGGTCCTGGGCTGCGTCGGGTACCTCCTGATCCTGGCGTCGCTCGGGAACATGCTGGCCGCCCTCACCCTGTTCGCCCGGAGCCTGCGGCCGTCGTTCCGGCACGAGCGGCTCTCGGCCAGCATCCGCGCGGCCGGCGGTGAGGCCGTCGGACCCGCGACCACCGCCGTGACGGGGGTTTCGCTCTCCCTGCTTCCGATGCGCCTCACCCGCTGGACCAAGTTCGTGATGATCGTGCAGTTCAACGGGTGGGTCATCAACGGCCCGATGTTCAGCATCGGATCGGTGTGGGGAGCCCTCTACGTCTTCACGGTCGGATGGGTGCTGTGGCCCGCGACCGGCGTCGGTCTCGTCGTGTGCGGCGTCGTCAGCGCGGCCCTCGCGGGCATCCTGCTGTGGATGATCTGGCAGCGCCGGTCGGTGTTCCCCACGGTCATGCCGGGAGCGCTCGAGAACAGTCCGTACCGCTGGTCCTGGCCCAACAAGCCGCCGGTCACGAAGAAGCGCGACCGGCGGACGATGCCGTCGTCCTGACAGCCCCGGCCGCTGCCGGTCAGGCGTACTCGGGCCGGCCGCCGACGCGGTACGTGAGGGCGACGATGCCCGTGGGGAACACGCGCGTGTCGGTGAGGTCGAGGGCGAAGTCGAGTCCCCGTTCGGGCAACCAGCGCTCGCCCTCGCCGACGATCACCGGGAACTGGACGAGGTTCAGCTCGTCGACCAGCTCGTTCTCCAGCAGCCATCGTGCGAGCGCCGCGCTTCCCACCACCAGCAGTTCGCCATCCGCGTGGGCCTTCAGCTCGCGGACCCGGGCCGCGACATCCCCGGAGATGACGGTCGTGCCCTGCCAGGTCGGCGCGGTCAGGGTGCTGGAGACCACGTACTTCGGCCGGGAGCTGATCGCCTCACCGAAACCGTCGTCGTCGCTGCGGGCGCCCCAGTAGGTCTCGAACAGCCCGTAGGTCTTCCGCCCGAGCAGGAAGGCGTCGGGACGCCGCCAGGTGTCGAGGATGTACTGCACGGCCTCGCCGTCGTTCAGCGGAAGCGCCCAGCCGCCGCGGGTGAATCCGGGGTCCATCTCCTCGTTGTTTCCGCCGTTCGCCTGGGCGACGCCGTCGAGGGTGACCTGGAGACTGATCGTGAGCTTCATGGTGTGATTTCCTCTCTCTCACCCCTGCAACGAACGACTCTCCTCCATTTCGACAGCGTCCACGTGCGATCACTCGAGCAATATCTTCACCTTGCGCTGATGCCAGACGATCGGCGCCGGGAGCTCGTCGCTCATCATCGCGAGCACGCGCAGCACGATGATGTCGTGATCGCCCGCGGGATAGCGGTGCTCGACGACGCACTCCAGCCAGGTGGGCGATCCTTCGAGGAACACCGCGCCGGACGGAAGCTCGGCTTTGCGGACACCGCGCAGCCGGTTCTGCTTGTCTCGCGAGGCGAGCTGACTGGTCTTGCCCGCGTGGTCTTCGCCGAGGATGGACACTCCGATCACAGGGGCGCTCGCCAGTTCCGGCCAGGTCGTCGAGCTCCGCTGCGCTGCGAAGGACACCATCGGCGGATCGTAGGAGACGCCGACCGAGAAGGAGGAGGCGATCATCACGACCGGCTCGCCGCCGATGGTCGCGGCCAGCGCGGCGACTCCGGACGGGAACCCGGCGAAGGCCGCTCTCATCTCCTCCGGGTCGGAGGTGAAGTCGTAGGTCATCGTCATCGTGATCGGTCCTCCCGCAGAGAAGCGTGGATCGCAGGGGCCCACGCGGTCACCCAGGTGTCGAGTGCCCCCTCCTCGGCGTAGCGCGAGTCCAGTTGGTAGAGGCCCTGGGCGGGACAGACCGCCCCGAGCTCGACCAGCACGGGCTTGAGCGTCAGCTCGGGAGCGAGAGCGTGCGTCGGACCCCCGCCCAGCATCAGCGGGATGCCGACCTGACCGGCGAGGCCGGTGGCCGTCGCGAACTGGTCGAGGAAGAGCTTGAGCAGCCCGGAGTAGGTGCCCTTGAACGTGGGGGATGCGGCGATCACGAGGTCCGCATCCTGTACCCGGGCCACGGCTTCGGCGACGACAGGGTCGCCGAAGCCGAGGACACCGGCGCCCAGCTCGGACACCTCGATCGTCGTCGCGGTCGCCCCGAGGGCGGACGCGAGACGCTCGGCGGCGTCGCGGGTGCGCGACTGCGGCTTGGGGTTGCCCACGATGACGGCGGCTGTGAACATCAGGAGACCTTCCTTTCGTGTGGTTGCCGGGCGAGGAGCAGCGAGCGGGCCTCCCGCTCGTCCTGCCGCATGGCCTCGACCAGTTCCTCGGGACTCGCGAAGGCCCTCTGCGTGCGGATGAGCCGGTCCGTCGTCACCTCGGCGCGGCGTCCGTAGAGGTCGCCCGCGAAGTCGAGCACGTGGACCTCGATCGTGTGTGCCCGGCCGGGAAAGGTGTCGTTCGTCCCGATCGAGATCAGCGCAGGCATCGGCTCGCTCCATGACTCGGCGCGGAACCCGCCGATGTAGACGCCGTCGGCCGGCAGGCCGGCGCGCTCCTCCAGGTCGAGGTTCGCGGTGGGGAAGCCCAGGCCGAGTCCCGCGCCTGCGCCCCCCACGACGGTGCCGACGAGGATGCCGCCGAGGTCCCGGTCGCTCGCGTCACCGGCGTCCGTCGAGGTGACGCGGAGGAGGGAGGCGGCGACGATGCTCAGCACGCCCACGAGCGCGAGCACCGCCAGCGCGACGGCGTTGCCCGTCCACGCCAGCACGACCGCCGTCGCGGCGCTCCCGAGCACGGCGCCCAGCTGCTTCACGGAGTTGAAAGCGCCGGAGGCCGCTCCGATCGACGACCGCTCGACCGAAGTGACCGTGGCGATGGAGAACGGCGACCACAGGAACGAGTTCGCGATCCCGAACAGAGCGAACACCCCGGCGATCGCCCAGATCGGTGCTTCCGCCCACACGAGCGCCGCCGTGCCGCCGATCGAGAGTACGAGCGCGATGCCGCCGATCACCGCGACCACCCGCAGCCCGACGCTGTTGTTCAGCCGGGCGGACACCGGAGCGGCAAGGAGGCAGACGACGCCCATCGGGACCAGGACGATCGAGGCCGTCACCACATCCAGCCCCCGATCCTCCTGCAGCGCCAGCATCAGCGGGATGGGCGCGGAGCCGACGCAGAACGCGGCCGCCGCCGCGCCCCAGGAGGCGGTGACGAAGCCATGGCTGCGGAACAGCGACACCGGCAGCAGCGCGCGGTCGGCGGACCGGCGCTGCAGCCACACCACGCTCGTGACGAGCGCGGCGCCCACCACCACCAGGAGCCACCGAGGGATATTGGCCACGGAGGAGGAGGCCGCGTCGGTTCCCTGGATGCCGATGACGAGCGCGGCGACCCCGAGGGCGTTGCCCGCCATCGCCCAGAGCGGGATGCGCGCGGGCAGGCGCTCGGACGCCGGCACCCACAGCAGCACGGCGACCGCCGTGATCACGCCGATGGGCAGGTTGACCGCGAAGATCGACGGCCAGCCCGCCGCGCCGACGAGAAGGCCTCCCAGGATGGGACCGGCGACCGTGGCGGCTCCGCCGACAGCACCCCAGATCCCCAGCGCGATCGCGAGTCGCGGCGGAGCGAACAGCGTCCGGATGATCGTGAGGCACTGCGGCGTCATCAGGGCGGCTCCGACGCCCTGGGCGACGCGCCAGCCGATGAGCGAGCCGATGTCCTGCGAGACCGCGCACAGGACGGACCCGATCGTGAACGCGGCGAGCCCGATCAGGTAGACCCGGCGCCGGCCGAACCGGTCGCCCAGCCTCCCGGCGATCAGCAGGGGGACCGCGTAAGCGACCAGGTACCCGCTGTTGACCCAGATCGCGAGGGTCGATGTCGTTCCGAGCCCCGCGATCAGGGCCGGCAGCGCGACCGAGGTGATGGTGCTGTCCAGCAGCAGCATGAAGAAGCCGAGACACAGGCTGCTCAGGGCGAGCCAGTCCCGCGTCGTACGCCGCACAGCGCCATCCATCTCAGACCGCCAGGTTCTCGCGCAGGGTCGAGCCGGGGTAGCGCGGCGCGAGGGCGCCGCGCCGGCGGAGCTCCGGGACGAGCAGCTCGCTCAGGTCGGCGAGCCCCGACGGCATCGAGAGAGGGCTCGACAGCATGTACCCGCCGCGCGAGCCGGTCTGGGCGAAGTTCTCCTCCAGGGCGTCGGCGACCGTGGCGGCGTCGCCGACGACGGTGTGGTCGAGCCCACTGGCCGCCTCGAAGCCGTGCTCGAAGAACTCGGCCCTGCTGATGGTGTGGTCCTCGCCGAACTCCGCGACGAGCGCGCCGACGAAACCGGCCGGGCTCGCCTGGGCCGCGACGATCTCATCCCGGAGCTCGCCCAGCCGGAACGATGCGGGCAGCGTGGAGAAGTCGTACCCGGCGTTGTGCGACAGCATGGTGCCGACGGCCTCGTCCGTCCAGAAGTCGAGCACCGCATCCCGCCGCGCAGACGCCTCCGCTGCCGTGCGGCCCACGATCGCCTGCGTCGCCCACAGGATGCCCACGTGCTCCGCATCGCGCCCCTCGGCGGTGAGCGCCTCGTCGAGCAGGCGCCGGTGGCGCTGCTGACCGGCGAGGCTTCCGCCGAAGCCGAAGACGAGATCCGCGAACGCCGCAGAACCCGCGATTCCGCGCGGCGAGTTGCCGGCCTGCACGATCACGGGATGCACCTGCGGGCTCGGCACGGAGGCGAGCGGACCCTTGACGGTGAAGAACCGCCCGTCGTGGTCGATCGGGCGCACCTTCGACGGGTCGGCGAACCGCCCCGTCGCCGCGTCGCGGACGATCGCGTCGGGGGCCACCGAGTCCCACAGCGCCCGGCAGACCTGGATGAACTCCTCCATCCGCTCGTAGCGCAGGTCGTGGTCGATCAGCTGCGCGTAGCCGTAGTTCGCGGCGTCGGCCCCCCGACTGGAGGCGACGACGTTGAAGGCGATCCGGCCCCCGGTCACGTGGTCGAGCGAGTTGAGCAGCCGAGCGACGTAGAAGGGGTGCATGAACGTGGAGGAGTAGGTGAGCCCGAAGCCGATGCTCTCCGTGACGGTCGACATCGCGGCGATGATCGGCGACATGTCCTGACGCGGCCACTGGATGCCCCACTCCACCGCAGGGTCGATGCTTCCCCGCCAGGTGCTCGGGATGCCGGAGCCGTCGCCGAAGAACAGCATGTCCACTCCGGCGCGCTCGGCGGTGCGAGCCACCTCCAGGTACATGCGCACGTCGGGGAACTGCCGCCCGACCCACGACCCGGGCTGAGCCCAGCGGCCCTCGGTGTGCGTGAACGACAGATCGTAGGCGATGTGCATGCCGCTCACGCGGTCACCTGCTTCCAGAGGGACACGACCTCGTCGGTGTCCGAGAGCACGGCGACGTTGAGCTCCAGCTGGACGAGCGCCGCCTCGTTCACGGCGAGGTCGTATGCGGCGGTCGCGTCCCGGGGCACGACGACCGGCCAGTCGAGCTGCATCGCATCCTGGGCCGTCGCGTCGACGCAGCACTCGCTGGTGAGGCCGACGATGGTGAGCCAGTCGTAGCCGGCGGTGCGCATCCGCTGGTCGAGGTCGGTCCCGAGGAAGCCGCTGTACCCGCGCTTCACGACGCGGAGCTCGCCGTCTGCCGGCTGCATCCGGTACCACTCCGCGCCGGGCGTGCCGACGATGCACGGCTCCGACTCGCCCATCGGGGCGTCGTAGTCGCCCTCGCGCAGCCAGTTGCTCGAGCGCCAGGGACGGGACGGGTCGCTGCCGAGCTCCACCCAGACCACCGGCACGCCCAGCTCCCGGGCGGCGTCCACCAGGGCGCCGATGCGGGTCACGGTCGCGTCGAGCTCGGCGACGACCTCCTCGCTCAGACCGTAGGCGCCCAGCGCGGCCGGGTCGCCGAAGTCGCGCTGGACGTCGACGACGACGAGAGCGGGTGCGCTCCCGGGCCGCGTCAGCTGCGCGAACTGCGCCTCGCGGAGGGCGCTCACCGGTCGCCACCCGCGTCGTGGGCGCGCAGCGCCGGGAGGACCGTCTCGCCGAACAGGACCATGTCCTGGTCGTACTCGGGGAAGATCAGCATGAGGCCGTCCAGATCCGCCTCGCCCACGATGTACTGGATGTGCTCGGTGACGGTCTCCGCGGACCCCGCCACGTACGCCGTCTGGAACGCCGCCTCGCCGACGGCTCCCGATGCCCACGCGCGAGCCTGGTCCTCCGGGACGCCCCACGACGCCCGCATGTTCGCCAGAGCCTCCCGGTCGACGCCGGCGCCCCACTCCTTCACCTTGGCCTCGGCGAGCGCGTCGGTCTCATCCTGGACCACGGTGAGCATGGAGTACGTCTTGCAGGTGCGGCCGTTCGCCTCGGCCCTGGCGTGGACGTCGGCGGAGAGCTCCTTCATCTCCTCCAGGCTGTCGCCGGCGAGGAAGGCCCCGTCGGCGAACCGCGCCTGGAAGGCGCGTGCGGCCTCCGACTTCCCCGCGCTGATGATGGTCGGCGTCGAGGACGGGTGCGGGCGCGACTCGCAGTCGACCAGGTCGAAGTACGGGGTGTGCATGGTGACGGAGCCCTCCGACCAGAGCCGGGTGACGGCCTCCGTCCAGAGCTCGGTCATCGCGTAGCGGTCGGCGTGGCTGAGGGTGGGGTCCCAGATGCCGAACTGCTCGAACTCGCCGGCGTAGGCGCCGTTGACGATGTTCATGCCCGCCCGGCCTCCGGACACGTCCTGCAGCGTGGCGTACATCTTCGCGGCGATCGCCGGGTTGTGCACGTTGGCGTGCATGGTGGCCCAGATCTTGACCCGTTCGGTGGCCTCGGCGAGCGCCGACATCATGGTCATCGACTCCAGCGAACGGCCCCAGTGGTCCGTCGTGCCGCCGAAGCCGCGCCACTTCGCCATCGACATGATGAAGTCGAGACCGATCTCCTCGGCGTGCAGGGCGGCACGCTTGTTCCAGGCGTACGTGGCTTCGGGATGGGGGGCGGTGATGGACAGCATCCAGCCGCCGTTCCCGATCGGGAGGAAGATCCCATAGTCTTTCGCGGGCATTGCTCGCCTTTCGCTGCGCTCGGTGGTGTGGTTACGGGGCGGGCCAGATCAGGGTGTCGCCCTTGTAGATGGCTTCGATGTAGGAGTTGTCGAACCACTTCGCCGCCTCGTCGCCGGTCACGCTGTCCGGGACGATCTCGAACTGGTGCAGCATGTCGACGAGCTTCGTCACGTTGGCCGGGTCCATCCCGCCGAGCGGCTGGCCGGGGGTCGGGTTGTCGGCCACCACCTGGGTCTCTGTCTTCCAGATCGTGGCGTTCAGCTTCTTGTCGTACGTGGCGCCACCGGACAGGTCGGCCGCGAAGCCGACGCACTTCTCGGTGTTCGCGTCGCTGGCGCTGCAGTAGTCGTAGGCGTGCAGGGCGGCGCGGAGGACGTCCTGCACCGCGGTGGGGTGGGCCTTCGCGAAGGCCGGGTTGACCGCCATGGCGCCGAGCGAGCTGGGGATGCCGTACTTGACCGGCTGCCAGACCGTGACCTTGTCACCGGCCGCCTTGAGCTGGTTCGGCTCGTTGGAGATGAATCCGGTCAGCGCGGCGAGGCCGTCCTGCTTGCGCGGAAGCACCGACGGGTCGTAGCCCTCCTTGACCAGGGTGAGGGACTTCCAGTCGACGCCGGCCTTCACCATCATCGCCTCGACGGAGGCCGGGACGTAGCCCTTGTGGCCGACGACCTTTCCGTCGAGCTGGGTGAGGTCGGTGATGTCGGGGTTGGTCATCAGGATGTCGAGGCCGGCGTTCGAGTACGACGAGATGCCCTCGATGTCGATGCCGTTGGCGCGTGCCTGGATGAGGTCCTGCTGAGCGATCGCGGAGACCGTCGCCTGCCCGCTCGCGAGCAGCTTGGTGTTCTGGGCGGTGTCGCCGGTTCCCGGCTTCAGCTGCACGTTCAGGCAGAGGTCCGAGAAGTACCCGAGCTTGCTGGCGGCGACGTACTCCAGGATCGAGGCGGAGGACTGGAACTGGTAGCCGGACAGGTACGTGATCGGGCCGGCCGCCTTGTTCTCTTCGCAACGCTTGGCCGAGATGGCGGTGCCGGACGACGCGGAGTCCGCGGGGGAGCCGGAACTGCACGCGGCGACACCGAACGTCAGGACGACGGCGGTGAGGGACGCGAGACCGGCCTTGATGAGACGGTGCTGCATGGGTCACTCCTTCTTCGGATGGGGTGGTGCAGGGGTGCGCTGAGGCAGGGGTGGGCCTGGTCGCCGGTCGGCGACAGGTGGGGGGAACGCGAGGTGGGGCCGGTGGCCCTCGCTCAGTCGGTGGAGCTCTCGTGCCAGTGCAGGACGCGGCGCTCGATCAGGGTGATGAAGGCAAGCAGGAGGACGCCCATCACGGCGAGGACGAAGATCGCCGCATAGACCACAGCGAGCTGGTTCATCGACGACGCGACACTGATGGCCGTCCCCAGGCCGCCGGTCGACCCGGACGCGGAGAGTTCGGCGACGACGGCGCCGATGATCGAGAGCGGGAAGACGATGCGCAGGGCCGCGAAGATGTACGGGAGCGCGTTGGGGATGCGCAGGTGGATGAGCATCTCCAGCCGCGACGCGTCCATGGTCTTGTAGACCTGCATCACCTGCTGCGGCACCGAGCGGAGGCCGACGGCGGTGTTGATGAGGATGGGGAAGAAGCAGATCAGGGCCGTGATGATGAGCTTGGGCAGCGGGCCGAATCCGAAGGCCACGACGAGTGCGGGGGCGATCGCGACGAGCGGCGTCACGTTGAGCACGACCGCGATCGGCATGATGGCCCTCCGCGCCACCGGGAGTTCGCTGATGAGCACGGCGACGACGAAGGCGGCGCCGAAGCCGATCGCCAGGCCGGCCGTCGCCTCCCCGAGCGTGATCAGGGCGTTGCCGAGGTAGTAGCCGATGTTGCCGGCGAGCGAGTCCCCGATCGCCTGCAACGGCGGGAGGAGGTACGGCATGGATGCGGCGCCCCACTGCCAGAGCCCGGCGAGCAGGGCGAGCATGACGACCAGCGGCAGCCACACCGCGGGACGGATCCACGCCAGCCGGGACTTGGGATGCTTCAGGCTGAACCGCGACGGCTCGGCGGGGACGCCGTCCGGCAGCGGCGGCCGTACGGTTGCTCGTTCTGTTGCGACGCTCATCCGGTGGCCTCCTATGCTGCGTCCGTGGATCGCCAGGCGGAGTGCAGGCGGTCTCTGATCAGGTCTTCGTATTCGTGGAAGCGGCGCTCCTCGAACAGCTTCTGGTTGCGGGGCCGCGGCAGATCGATGTCGATCACGTCGACGATCCGGCCCGGGCGGGGCGCCATCACGACGACCGTGTCCGACATCCGCACGGCCTCGGACACCGAGTGCGTCACGAACACGACCGTCGTCTTCAGCTCGTCCCAGAGGTCGAGGAGCTGGTCCTGGAGGCTCTCGCGCGTGAACTCGTCGAGGGCCGAGAAGGGCTCGTCCATAAGGAGCACATCCGGTTGGAGGCCGAAGGCCCGCACGATCGCCGCACGCTGCTGCATCCCGCCGGAGAGCTGGGCGGGGAGCTTGTGCGCGGCATCCGCCAGCCCGGCTCGATCGAGGAGTTCGAGCATGTCCGGGGCCTGCGTGCGGTCGCCGCGGTCGGCGAGGTCGCCGATGCGCTGCCGTCGCCGCGCCGCCCCTGGGTTGATCTTCTGCGGCAGCGTCACGTTCTTCAGCACGGACAGCCACGGCAGCAGTGCCGGGGTCTGCGGCACCAGCCCGATCAGCTTCGCCGCACCCGCCTCGCTGGGCGTCACATCGTGGACGCGCACCTCGCCGCGATCAGCGGATTCGAGACCCGCGACGATTCGCAGGAGCGTCGACTTGCCGCATCCGCTCGGGCCGATCAGGCTGACGAACCGCCCCGGCTCGATGGCCAGATCGACGTCGTTCAACGCGATCATCGCCGAGGATCCGTACCCGTAGACCTTGCCGACCGAGGTCAGCTGTACCGCTGGCGTCACCATCCACACCCTCCATGCCGTGTACGGACCCATAGGCCCGTTCCCAGATGGCGGAGAGCGTGCGTAGCGAGGTTGATGTCTGCCACGCGGAGTCCGCTTGTTGTTCCACAACGCTACCGAGCCAATGTTTCGTGAATCGGCCTCCGGAGATTGCGCGGATGTTAACTCTGGCCGGCCAGCGGGGCGACGCCGTCCCCGTCGAAGACGTACACCTCGACACCCAGCTCGGCCGCGGCCACGGCGACCCAGCCGTTGAGAGCCTGGGTCGTGCGGGCGCTCACGACAACGGCGGCACGCGTGACCCCGGGCACGGCCGCGCGCAACCAGAGGAGCTTGAACATGTCGGCCATCACCTTGTTCCGGTACGACGGCTTGTAGGCACCCTGATTCGCCACCAGCTGCACGACGATCGTTCCGTCGTGATCCATGCCCTCGACCTCCACCCGCGCGCCGTGGGCGAGGGAGAGCGACCGGGGCCGCAGGGGGACCCCGAAGTGAGCGCCCAGTGCGAGGAGCATCCGCTGCTCGACGGAGCCGTCGGCGAACCGCCCCCACTCTCGCGGTGCGCTCGGTTTCGGCGAGGACATGGCGCAAGGGTAGTTGCGGTTGATTTCCTGCGTGTTACTCGCTGGGCCGCGCGCCGTCGCGCGCCGCCGTGTCGGGGCGCGGGGTGATCTCTGAGCCACGAAGGCTTCTCAGACCGCTGCGGCGCTGTTGATACCTCAGCCGAGCCGTGACGAACGATCCCGACGATGCGCGGGACTCGTTGATGTGTTCTTGAATCGTCGGACGCATTCGAGGAGTATGAAGTGTTGCTGAGAGGAACTGTAACGGGAGCGCGTGTCCTGCCATGACACCACAAGATCTACTGGATCGACAGGAACTGATTTCGCGTGCTGAACGCTCCGACTTGCGTGTCGCTCCGCGCCTGGCGGCCGAACTAAGAAGTCTGGAGTTGCCGGCGTACCGTTGCCCATCGGTCGACAGCCACCGACTGATCGATATCTACGAGCGCCGTCGGCGTCGTTTGTCGGCTGACACTGTCCTTGCTCGCCAGATAGACGCCTGGCTCGAAGCGCTGCGAGGACGGGCGACAGTTCGGCTTGTATCGGTTGAAGATGCCACCGATCCGCTAGCCCTTTTAATTTCCGAGGACCGGTCCGAGCTTTTAGCGGCCATTTGGCCGCGGGCGACAATCGATCCGTAACTCACGACGACGGAGGCGCATCCCTTCCGACTATAAGGAACACCTGCTGGGTTCCCGGCCCAAGCAGGGCATCGGCCGTCGGCTGCGCGACGCCCTCGGCACACCGACGAGCTGACCTACATCGAGACACTCCCACTTGTCGAAGCAGCACAACTGACCACTTCCATACGGCAGGACCCAGGGGCTCTTGCTTTGGGTGGTGGAGCTGGAGTCGGAGTTCTATCTGACGAAGCAGCAACCTGAGGAGAGCCTCGTCGACTCATCCAATCGGGGGGCTTCGTTCGGAGGAGCGCGCCAGCAGATGACTACGCTTCCATTTAGAGAACGGTTGATTGCGATGACGCTTGCTTGAAGGTGGTTAGCCGATGAATCGAGTTGAGCTAAGCCAACGGCTCGTGGCGGAAGGGATCCGAGCTGATTCGTACTCTCTCGATGGAGGCGGCCCGTCCGAACGGTTGGTTCTTGAGGACGCGCGTTGGTCTTGGAACGTGTACTACTCCGAGCGCGGCCAGCGAACGGGCGAAAGACACTTCGACAGTGAAGAAGCAGCATGCGACTACTTCTTGAGGACTATTCTTGGTAGCCCTGAGTATCGATCCGACCGCTGATGTTGGCTCACTCCAGCGAGAACACCAGGGATGGAGATCCTTGGGCCCGAATCGACAGCGTGCCGTCGCTGTCCCGCATCGTGGACGCACGACGCCGGACTACCTCGGCTAGCGGCCTTGAGGCGGCCTCGGGACTCACTCCGAACGGCTCGCCGTCGGCGAGCTGACGGATCGACAGCGCGGAGGTTGTCGTTGTGCGAGGCGAACAGCCCGACTGGCAGCGACCAAAAAGAATGGTGGACGAGCATGCCAACCAGAAACAGAGAGCTGGCAAGGGAGCCAGTGCGCTGCGGTGAGTAGCGAATCACCGGCGCATCCCGAGATTCTTCTTCTAGCAGCTGGTCGTGGGCGCTGGCGAGTATTGCGTCAGGTGATTGCCGACTGGGACATGCTCAACGCAGGTGTCCCGAGTCGGGTTCAGCTTGAGCAATCAATCGCGATTCTCCTTGGATCCAAGCTGATCGAAGCAGGTGACGAAGGGCGGTTCCGCGTCACCCGCGCGGGAAAGCGATTGTTGCATGATCGCCAGTTGAGGAGATTGAGACCCAGAGCGCGCCCGTCAGTCCTGATGGGCGAGTTCGCGAATCACCTTCAAACCCCGGCCCCCTACGTATTGGATGACGACAAGTATCGGGCAGCCGTCGAAGCTTACGTGGGCCGCTGACCAGCTCTCGTCCGCGTTCACGCCGCAACGGGAGAATGGCCGCGAATACTGTGCCAATAACCCCGCAGCTCCGAATGATCCGTCAGGCGAGTGCTATCAGGAGTTCTCCGACCCGTTTGATATTTACGCGCATGCTCGGCTGGAATCGGCGAAGCAACCCGTTCGAGTGTCCGCGCTCGTGGGACGCCAGGTTCGATTTGGTCCGCCCCAACCGGGCGCCTCTGAGCGACCGCGCCACCTGTCTGACGACTTCTCTGGGCGTTGTGCCGAGTAGTCGAGGCTGGCGACCGGGAGACAGAACAGCCCGCCGTCCCGATTGACCGCGCCGAAAGGCCGACACGCCGACACGCCGAGGACTCTCACGCCTAGGCAAATGTGGGCACCAGGCAATCCCATCGGCGTCGAAGTGGTGCCAACCAGCATGCGAGCAGCGTTTTCCAGCAGGTCATGCGCGAGAAATGTAGTCAATGGCGCGTTAGGCGTCCGGGTCGATGCGAACTGAAAATGTCGGTGGTCGCCCCTACTCTGGGGGCAGCGAGAAAAAATCCCCAAAACACAACATGTAGTGGAATGACAATCGTGTCATTCGGGTTATATAGTGGGTGAACACCGCGGGAACGCGGATCACCAAGACTTCTAGGGGAGGCCATCATGGACTACGAAAACGACAGCGTTGGCGGCTACTCGGTTCCCGTCGACCCCATGGACCTGCTGCAGTGCGACAGCTGCCAGTAAGGCGCTAGCACCGAGCACGAAGACCCCGGAGGCCCCACCGCCTCCGGGGTCTTCTGTCGTTCGCGGGTGCCAGGGACCCGGCGAGGAACGCGCCAGTAGAATCGTCGGGTGCCAGTGAACCCAGAGCTGCAGGGACGTGAGTTCCCGCCCACCCGGCCGTACCTCGTCGGGCGAGAGAAAGTGCGCGAGTTCGCTCGTGCGGTCTTCGCGACCTCGCCGGTCTGTTTCGATGTCGACGCGGCGCGCGCGCAGGGACACCGCGACCTCGTGGCCCCGCCGACGTTCCCGGTGGTGGTTCAGGAGGCGACGCTCGCGCAGCTGCTCTCCGAGCCCGACGCGGGGATCGACTTCAGCCGTGTGGTCCACGGCGACCAGCGCTTCTCGTTCTCGCGCCCGGTGTTCGCGGGCGACGAACTGACCGCGACCCTCCGGGTGACCTCCGTGAAGTCGCTCGGCGCGCACTCGATGGTGACAGCCGAGTCGACCATCGTCGACGCCGACGGCGCGCACGTGGTGACCGCGACATCCACCCTGGTCGTGCGAGGAGACGAGTAATGGCCACCCCCGACTTCGACAGCCTGACCGTCGGCGACGTGGTCGCCGAGCGCACGGTCGAACTGACCCGTGACTCGCTCGTTCGATACGCGGGAGCCTCCGGCGATTTCAACCCCATCCACTACCGCGACGACATCGCGACCTCGGTGGGCCTGCCCGGCGTCATCGCGCACGGGATGCTCACCATGGGCCTCTCCGTGCAGCCTGTGGTCGACTGGGCCGGTGACCCTGCCCTGGTGGCGGACTACCAGGTCCGGTTCACCCGCCCGGTGGTTGTCGACCCGACGGAGGGCGCCACGGTGACCGTGACCGCCAAGATCGGCCAGCTGGATGCGGAAGCGCGAATCGCGCGCATCGACCTGACCACGACGTTCGGCGGCGAGACCGTGCTCGGCAAGGCGCAGGTCCGCGTCCGGCTGGCATGACCGACTCGACGCCGGCACTCGCCGAGCTCACCACCATCCGCGTCGGCGGCGTGCCGCACCGGCTCGTCGTCGCCAACGACCGCGACGGCGTGGTGGACGCGGTGCGGGAAGCGCGCGACACTGCCGAGGACTGGCTGCTGCTCGGCGGTGGCTCGAACACGGTGGCGAGCGACGACGGCTTCGATGGGACCGTCATCCACATCCGCAGCCGTGGTGTCGAGCGTCTGGCCGCGCCCGAGGGCCGGATCCGGCTCCGCGTGCAGGCCGGCGAGCCGTGGGACGAGCTCGTCGCCCTCACCGTGCGCAACGGCTGGTCCGGGATCGAGGCGCTGAGCGGCATCCCTGGCTCAACAGGCGCCGCGCCCGTGCAGAACATCGGTGCGTACGGCCAGGAGCTCGAGTCCGCGCTGGTCGGGGTGGAATTCCTCGACGATGCCTCGGACGAGATCGTGTACCTCACTCGACAGGAGCTGGGCCTGGGATACCGCACCTCGGTGCTCAAGCGCGGACGCATCGGCGTCGTGCTCTCGGTCGACCTGGAGCTCGCAGACGGCGCAGTGCCCGGCGCGATCGGTGCGCCGCTGAGCGCGCCGGTGGCGTATGCCCAGCTCGCGGACGCCCTGGGCGTGCCTCTCGGTTCCCGGGTGCCCGTAGCCGAACTGCGTCGCGCGGTGCTCGCCCTGCGGTCGTCGAAGGGCATGGTGCTCGACCCGGCCGACCCCGACTCGGTCAGCTCCGGCTCGTTCTTCACCAACCCGATCGTGTCAGAGGGCTTCGCCCGTACCCTTCCCGCCAACGCCCCCCGCTGGCCGCAGGCGCCGCTGGAGGCCGACACGGTGATGGACATCCCGCTCGGCGGCGTGCATCCGCTCGACGTTCCGCCTCTCGCGACAGCCGAGTACACCGTGAAGCTCAGTGCCGCGTGGTTGATCGAGAACGCGGGCATCCGCCGCGGGTTCGCCCTGCCCGGCTCGGGCGCTGCCATCTCGTCCAAGCACACGCTCGCGATCATCAATCGCGGTGGCGCGACGGCGGCCGACGTCGCCCAGCTGGCGTCATTCATCCAGTCGAGGGTGCAATCCGAGTTCGGTGTGGTGCTGCAGCCGGAACCCGTCATGGTCGGCCTCAGCCTCTGACGGGTTCTCGCCGACCATCCATTCAAGCGAGGTTTGCGGCGGAACGATCCCGCATCGATCGTGTGGCCGTGGATGTGATCGACGGCTCTGACGGTCCTGGTGCCCGGTGTCTGTTACTGGTAGACCGGCCCCGAGGAGAGCGCGACGAAGACACCCGACCGACAAAAAGGGCAGATACGATGTGCACTGGACTGAGCTATACGACCAAAGACCATTACTTCGGGCGAAACCTCGACCTCGAGTACTCCTATAACGAGACCGTCACCGTCACCCCGAGAAATTTCCCGTTCGAGTTCCGCAACATCGGAACTCTTACACCTCATCACGCCATCATCGGCATCGCCACGATTTCGGACGGTTACCCGCTGTATTACGACGCAGCGAACGAGAAAGGCCTCGGTATGGCCGGCCTCAATTTCCCTGGCAACGCTGACTACAAACCAGAAGTTCCAGTCAAGACGAACGTCACACCTTTCGAGTTCATCCCGTGGGTGCTTGGACAGTTCGAGACGGTGGACCAGGTTGAGGCAGCGTTGAGCGACGTCAACCTCGTCGACATCGCGTTCAGTGAAGCATTTCCGCTGTCGCCGTTGCACTGGATCATCGGCGATAAAAACCGGTCGATCACGGTGGAGAGTGTGAAGGAGGGCCTCCGGGTGTATGACAACCCGTTCGGCGTCCTCACCAACAATCCGACTTTCGAGATTCAGGCTTTCGGTCTGAACGACTACATGAATCTGTCGACTTATCCTCCGAAGAACCACTTCTCGAAGGACATCTCCTTCGACATCTACAGCCGTGGAATGGGTGCGATCGGTCTGCCAGGCGACCTGTCTTCGGCATCTCGCTTCGCGAAGGCGGTGTTCACTCGGATGAACTCCGTGGCCGGCGAATCGGAGTCGGAGTCCATCAGCCAGTTCTTCCACATCCTGGGATCGGTTGCGCAACAGCGCGGGTGTGTCCATGTCGGAGACGACGACAAATACGAAATCACGATCTATTCGTCCTGCTGCAACACCGATGGCGGCGTGTACTACTACACCACGTACGAGAACAGCCAGATCACGGGTGTCGACATGCACAAGGAGGATCTCGAAGGATACGCGCTGGTCGACTTCCCGCTGGTGAAAGGTCAGCAGGTCAGAATGCAGAACTAGTCCGAGGACGTGCCCCGACGCCGAGGTCTCTCACATTCGGCGCTGTGCTGACACCCATCCAACTCTGAGAATTTTCTCACGCCGCGCTCCGTAGGCTGAACTCCACACGGCGCGTTCGCGCCGGGAAGGACCGGAGGGGACGACATGGGATTCCTGGACCGCCTGCTCGGACGCGAGGAACCGCGCCCGAACGGCACGCAGACGCAGAACACCGCCAACCAGCCGTACGGCGGAGGCCAGGGCCAAGCGCCGGGACAAGCTCCCGCCCAGCCGCAGGGCCGCAGTGAGGATGAGATCGCGGTCGAGCGCTACCGGTACCTGCTCCGCACCGCCCCGCCCGAGACGATCGAGCAGGTGCACGAGGAGGCGTTCGCAAAGCTGACGCCCGACCAGCGGCGCCTGCTGTTCCAGCAGCTCAGCGAGAACGCTCCCGCAGGGGAGCAGCCGCGCGGCGACGACCCCCGATCGCTCGCTCAGGCGGCGACCCGCTCCGAGCTCCGTCAGCCGGGCACCCTCGAGCGTGCCCTCGGCGGCGGTGGCGCCGGCGGCGCCGGCCGTCCCGGTTTCGGGGGAGCGGGCTTCGGCAGCATGTTCGCCAGCTCCCTGCTCGGAAGCGTGGCCGGTTACGTGATCGGCTCCGCCCTAGTCAGCGCGTTCCTTCCGGCGCCCGGCGCCGACCAGGCCGACGGCGGCGCAGGCGACCAGAACGGCGACAACCAGAACGGCGACAACCAGGACGGGACCGACCAGGGCGGCGACCAGAACGGCGGCGACCAGGGCGGCGACGGGGGCACCGGTGACGCCGGCTCGGTCGACGCGGCCGGCTGGGACGGGGGCGGCGACGCCTCCGGCGGCGGCGACTTCGGTGGCGGTGGCGACTGGGGCGGTGGCGGCGACTGGGGAGGCTTCGGTGGCGGCGACTTCGGGGGCGGCGACTTCGGCGGCGGCGGCGACTTCATGTGACCGGCTGAGGGAGGCGAGCACCGGTTCGGCGCTCGCCTCCCTCAGCCGCGCTCCTACCTGCACGGAGTGCGACATGACGGAGCTCAGCTACGCACTGCGGTCGCGAACGGGAGAACTGCCCCTGCTCCCGCACGCAGGAGCTCTTGACCGGCGACCGTGATCGTCCAGCGACTGTCGACGAGGTCGTCCACGAGGAGGACGGGGACGCCGGGCGGCAGATCGAGCCCGTCGGCCGAGAACCGGTTCCACACGGACGCCAGCCGGAAAGCGCTGTTGCCGCCGGGTGCTCCGGTCGGCGGTCCACCGCGCCAGTCGAGCGTCCCGGCGAACGGAAGGCGGCCGATACCCGCGAGCCCGCGAGCGAGGGTCTCGATGAGCTCCGGTCGCCGGCGTGAGGGCATCGCGACGACGGCTCCCGGGCGCGCATCCCAGTCCCAGTCGGCGAGTACCCGCACGCACGCGTCGAGGACAGCGGGCGGCACCGGCTGGTCGGCCGCGTCGTCGGCCAGCAGCTCACGCAGGCGACCGCCCCAGCCGAGGTCTGTCAACCGGGCGAGCGCCCTACCGGGCCGGAGCTGCTGGTCCACCCCGATCTTGCCCTTCACCGCAACCCCGAGGCGATCAGCGCCCGTCGGCCACAGCTTGCGCGGCTCGAGCTCGACACCGACCCTGTCGAGGATGGTGCCGACCTCGCCGGCCGCACTGCCGTCCACCTCCGTCGGGTACCAGACGCCCGCGCAGTTGTCGCAGCGGCCGCAGGGGCCGGCATCCGGGTCGTCGAGCGCGCGCTGCAGGAACTCCATCCGGCACCCGGACGTGGACTCGTAGTCGAGCATCGATTGCTGCTCCGCCTCGCGGGCGGCAGCGATGCGGGCGTACCGCTCTTCGTCGTACTCCCAGGGTGCGCCGGTCGAGACCCAGCCGCCGCTCACCCGCCTCACGGCGCCGTCGACATCCAGCACCTTCAGCAGCAGTTCCAGCGTGGACGCCCGGAGGTCGACGCGGCTCTCCAGCACGCGCGTCGACAGGGGCTCCGACCCGAGCGCCTCGAGCACAGCGGCGGCCTTCTCGCGCGACGGCATGGAAGCGGTCGCGAAGTACTGCCAGATGGCGCGGTCCTCCGGGCCGGGGAGCAACAGCACATCGGCGTTCTCGGTCGCCCGGCCGGCGCGACCCACCTGCTGGTAGTAGGCGACGGGAGACGACGGCGCCCCCAGGTGGACGACGAAGCCGAGGTCCGGCTTGTCGAAGCCCATCCCGAGAGCACTCGTCGCCACGAGCACCTTGACCTCGTTGCGCTTGAGCCGGCCCTCCAGGTCTTCCCGCTCGGCGGTGTCCGTCTGCCCGGTGTACGCGTGCGCTTCGTGGCCGGCGCGGCGGAGCACCCGCGCGGTGTCCTCTGCGGCCGACACCGTCAGGGTGTACACGATGCCGCTGCCGGGCAGGTCGCCGAGGTGACCGGCGAGCCAGGCGAGCCGGGCGGTGGCGTCGGGCAGCGGGAGGACTCCCAATCGCAGCGATCGCCGGGCGAGTGGCCCGCGGATCGTCAGGACCTCGGCTTCGCGGCCGACACCGAGCTGCTCCACCACGTCGGCCACGACGCGCTCGTTGGCCGTCGCCGTGGTCGCGAGCACGGGCACGCCGTCGGGAAGCTGCCCGATCAGGTCGCGGAGCCGGCGATAGTCGGGCCGGAAGTCGTGTCCCCAGTCCGAGATGCAGTGGGCTTCATCCACCACCAGCAGTCCGCTGCGCTCGACCAGGGCCGGCAGCTGCGTGTCGCGGAAGTCCGGGTTGTTCAGCCGCTCCGGCGAGACGAGGAGCACGTCGACCGAGTCCTCCCGGAGACGGGCCGCCACATCGTCCCACTCGTGCCGATTGGACGAGTTGATGGTCACGGCGCGCACACCCGCCCGCTCGGCTGCCGCCACCTGGTCGCGCATGAGCGCCAGCAGAGGCGAGACCAGGATGGTCGGCCCTGCGCCCCGGGCTCGCAGCAACATGGTCGCCACGAAGTACACCGCGGACTTGCCCCATCCCGTGCGCTGCACGACCAGGGCCCGTCGATGATCGTCGACCAGAGCGATGATGGCCTCGAACTGCCCGTCATGGAACTCGGCCTCCGGTCGCCCGACGAGGGCCCGGAGGCTGGAGAGGGCATCTGTTGCAGTGGTCATGGAGCCATCGTGTCAGGGACGCCTGACGCCCGCTCCCCGCCGAGGACATCGGTGGAGAACGGGCGTCGAAGCCGTTCTGTGGACGGAACGGGTCAGATCCGCGCGCGCACGCGCCTGCGCTGGGAGGCTCGGATGCCGCCGAGCAGGGCGGAGACGACGATGACGAGGCCGATGACGGCGGCTCCGAGCGCCCAGGCCGAACCCGGCGTGAGCGACGCGAGCCAGTCGGCGACGTCGCGGACGCGTTCCCATGACGCCAGCACGTAGAGGGTGGCAGCGGCGAAGAGCGTCAGAAGGAGTCCCCAGACCACGCCGCCCCAGCGCACCGGTGCTTCGCCGGTCGGTGTGAGCGGCGCCGTGTACACAGGGCTGGGGGGAGGCGGCGTCGGCGCGGTGAACGGTGCTCCCGTGAGGGGCGCCGTCTCGGAGGTCGAGGCCTCCTGAGATGCGTTCTGCGGCTTCTGGTCGGTCATGGTCGTCTCTCTCGGTCGATTCTCGGCCAGCACGGGTCGGCGCTGGATCAGTGCTGGAGGAGCGCGGGCAGCCCGACGCTCGTCAGGTGGATGCCGGCGACGTTGTCACCCGCGAGGAGCAGTGCGGCCGTCGTGAGCACGGCCAGCAGGATCCCGAGGAAGGTGAGGAATCCGCTGCGACGCCGCGCCAGCCCGGCGATGAGCACGACGACGCCGACGACGAGCGTGGCGGCGGCGAGTCCGGCGGCCGTCGTGAAGCGAGTGACGTCGGCCAGTTGAGGCCACACGATGGCCACCAGCGATCCGGCGACGAGAGCCAGTCCGACGGTCAGCCAGCCGACCGCGGCGCCGACGCGCGGGTTCGCCGCCCCGTAGGCCTCCCGGCGCGCAGCCGCCTCGGCCGTCGCGGTGGCGACCTGCGTCCGGAGCTCGGCCGACCGCTGCGCCTTGACTGCGCGCATGTCCGCGGCCAGCCGCTGCTTCCACGCCGCGTGCTCCGCCCGCCACTGCGCCTGGCGCTGCTGCCAGTCGGCGACCTCGTCGGCGGACGCGCCCAGGCGCGGTGCAGGCGGCGCCGTCGGCTCGACGGCGGTGTCCAGCTGCGGGGTCGGGATGGATGCGGCGCTCGCCGCCGGTACGGTCGAGGACGGGGTTCCGGCGGAAGCGGTGCCCGCGTCTGTCGCCGCGTCCGTCGAGGCCGCGGAGCCCGCGTCCGCCGTGAAAGTGCTCGCCGTCGTGTCGGCACCGGCCGTGGCCGTCGTCCCGAACCCACTCGACCCCGCCGCCGGCGTCGGCGGGGTCGCCCGCGTCGCCGCCCGGGCGTCCGAGTTCCGCACGGCGATGACGATGAGCGCGACCACCGCGCCGATGACCACCAGCGTCCAGATGACGCGGCCGATCACATCGCTCCAGGCCGGAACGTTCCAGAACGGCCCGTCAGCCCACCAGACGCCGCTCGTCCACGGCAGCAGCGAGAGCAGCGCCATGACGCCGATCGCGACGATCGGCGGCTGGAAGTCGCCCTCGAAGAACTGCTGGAGGTGGATGCGGCCTTCGCGGTCCGGCAGGAGGGCCCACGCCGCCGCGTACAGCAGCAGCACCGGTGCGCCGAGGATGCCGGCCACCACGATGATGCCGCGCACGATGAGAGGGTCGATGCCCAGGCGGTACGCCACCCCGGCGCTCACTCCGCCGAGCCAGCCGTCGGCCCGGACGATGCCGAGGCCGCGCATCCAATCGAAGAAGCGTGTTCCGCGGCCGGAGAATCCGGTCTGCGGACCGCCGTAGGGGTTCGCGGGCGTCCCCACCGGGGGAGTCGAGTCGTTCTGTGACATGTTCCCCATCCTGGCGTCGGGCTTCTCGCCCGGGTATCGGGTGAACCCCTGAGCGGACCCTGATTAGGGCGGCCATCGGGTGCGGGTCCCCTCGGGGTCTGCTTGGATCTGACTATGTCGTCCACAGCGCCCGCCGGTTCGCGCGCCGGCCTGCCGCGGCCCCCGCTGGCCCGGCCGCGCACGTGCGCCGTGAGCGGGGTGAGCGTCGCGCTCGCCGACCACCTCGGCTGGCCGGTTGCGGCCGTGCGCTGGGCGTTCGTGGGCGCCACGTTCCTGGGCGGCGCCGGGCTCCTGCTGTACCTCTGGCTGTGGGCATTCACGCCGTTGCGCACCCCGTCGGGCCTCGACCCCGCGGACGGCGTGCGCCGCCGGGTGAACCTGCCCTGGCTGCTCGCCGGCGCCGGTGCGGCGGCGGGGATCACGGCCGTGGTCCTCGCTGCGGGCGGGGCACTCGGCCCCGGTTTCGGGGCGCTGGTCGCCTGCGCCGCCCTGCTGGTGCTCGCCGTCGCCTGGGAGCAGCTGGCGGACGAGGAGCCGGTCGCCTTCGCACCTCTCTCTCCCGCGGCCTTCCGCATCGTCTGCGGCGCCTTCCTCGTGCTGGTCGCGCTGGCGATCGCCCTCACGCAGAACGTCTCCGGCTCGGGGGTGCTGTGGCTCGGCATCCTGATCGCCACCTTCGCCGGCGCGGCGGTGCTGGTGGCTCCGTGGGGGCTGCGGCTGTGGCGGGAACTGATCACCGAGCGGACTGCGCGCATCAAGGAGGAGCAGCGGGCGGAGATGGCGGCGCACCTGCACGACTCCGTGCTGCAGACGCTCGCTCTCATCCAGAACCGTGCAGGAGCGTCGAGCGAGGTCGGGCGCATCGCCCGCGCCCAGGAGCGCGAGCTGCGCGAGTGGCTGTTCACCGAGGGTGCGGCGGCCTCGGGAGCGGAGGAGCGGGACCTCGCCGCCGAACTCCGGGAGGTCGCGGCCGCCCTGGAGGTGGAGCATCCCGTCACCTTCGACGTCGTCTCCGTCGGCGAGCCGGTGAGGAACGCGCCCTCCGAGCTGGGGGCGGCCGCACGCGAGGCGATGCTGAACGCCGCGCGTCACGCGGGAGGCGCCGTCTCCGTCTACGTCGAGCACGCGTCCGGACGAGTGGATGTGTTCATCCGCGACCGCGGACCGGGCTTCGACCTCGGGGCGCTTCCCGAAGGGCGTCTCGGTGTCAGAGAATCGATCATCGGCCGTATGCGCCGTGCCGGCGGTCAGGCGACCGTGACGGCGCGCGAGACCGGCACCGAGATCCAGCTGACCATCGATATCGCGAACGAGGCCGCATGACCGAGAGCACCGCCACCGGCCGGCCCGTCACCGTGGTGATCGTGGACGACCACTCCATCTTCCGTTCCGGGCTCCGCGCAGACCTCGACGACCGCCTGCACGTCGTCGGAGAGGCCGCCGATGTGGATGCGGCGGTCGCCGTGGTCCTGGAGACCCGGCCCGACGTCGTGCTGCTCGACGTGCACCTGC
Organism: Leifsonia sp. 466MF; assembly: GCF_900100265.1. Classification (NCBI taxonomy): domain Bacteria; kingdom Bacillati; phylum Actinomycetota; class Actinomycetes; order Micrococcales; family Microbacteriaceae; genus Leifsonia; species Leifsonia sp. 466MF. The sequence continues at coordinate 3,100,744 of NZ_LT629696.1, read as the reverse complement.
CCGGTGGCGCAGGCGGCGGCGGAGCGGAGGTCGTTCGCAGGACGGCGGCCGAGACCCCGTCCACGCGCTTCCTGGCGCTCAGCGTGTCGGATGCGGCCGAGGATGTGGTGGGCGTCATCCGCGCCGGAGCCCGCGGCTACCTCACGAAGGGCAGCTCGGGCGGCCAGGTCAGCGACGCGGTCGTCGCGGTGGCCGGCGGCGACGCGGTCTTCTCGCCCCGCCTCGCCGGCTTCGTGCTCGACGCCTTCGGCGCGGCCTCCGGCGAGCAGGCGGAGTCGACCGACGAGCTGGACCGGCTGTCCGCGCGGGAGCGCGAGGTGATGCGGTTGATCGCCCGCGGATACGCCTACAAAGAGGTCGCGGCCGAGCTGTTCATCTCGATCAAGACGGTCGAGACGCACGTCTCCGCGGTGCTGCGGAAGCTTCAGCTCTCCTCCCGGCACGAGCTCACCGCGTGGGCTCTTGAGCGCAAACTCCTGTAGTCCGGTGACCGCTTTGCGGCCGACCTGTCGCGTCCCGTACACTTGACGCGGTGGTTGAATCTGCCAAGCTTTTTTGCGCCCTTTTTCTGGTGTAGCGACGGCAGTACTGCCCCGCTCCGGCCGGGCATCCGCAGCACGTTCGGATGTTCGATCGGTTAGCCTGGAACAGCCAGCGCAGGAAGTCGGCGATTCGGTTCCCTAGGGCGGTAGCTCAATTGGCAGAGCAGCGGTCTCCAAAACCGCAGGTTGCAGGTTCGATTCCTGTCCGCCCTGCAAGTCGGCACTCTGGTGCCGATCCACGAAAGGTGTAACGAGGTGGCCCGAAAGGTAATCGACGAGCCGAGCGAGGAGATCGTCGCCAACGCGAAGAAGGATCGCGCCGCACGGCGCAACCCCTTCGCGCGGATCGCCCTGTTCATCCGGCAGGTCATCGGCGAGCTGAAGAAGGTCGTCACGCCGACCCGCAAGGAGCTCTTCAGCTACACCGGCGTCGTGCTCGTGTTCGTGGTGATCATGATGGCTCTCGTGTCACTCCTTGACTGGGTGTTCGGCATGGGTGTCGTCTGGGTCTTCGGAAACCCGAAGTAGACGACGTCGATCGGGCCGCACCGGCCTTCCCGACAAGAAATGGAATGAATTCAGTGTCTGAGACGAATCGCGACGACGTGGACTGGGCGCCCGCTGCGGAGCAGTCCTCCGAGGACGACGAGGCGCAGACCGGCAACGTTCTCGCCAGCGAGGACGAGGCGTCCGACTCCGCCGAGCACGAGGCGCTGCACGTCGTCGCCGACGACGGCACCGAGATCGACCTCGACGCCGTGCTCGATGCCATGGCGGAGGCGGTGGACCCCGAGGCCGACCGCGCCGTCGACGAGGCGCTCGAGGTCGACAGCGAGGACGAGGCCGAGGCGGCTCTCGAGGCCGTCGAGGACGAGGAGGATGAGACCTCCGTCGACCCGTACGAGGAGTTCCGCGCGGAGCTCCGCTCCAAGCTCGGCAAGTGGTACGTCATCCACTCGTACGCCGGCTTCGAGCGTCGCGTGAAGTCCAACATCGAGAACCGCATGGTCTCGATGAACATGGAGGACTACATCTACGAGGTGCAGGTCCCCATGGAGGACGTGGTCGAGATCAAGAACGGCCAGCGCAAGATGGTCAACCGCGTGCGCATCCCCGGCTACGTGCTGGTGCGCATGGACCTGAACGAGGACAGCTGGTCGGTCGTCCGGCACACGCCGGGCGTCACCGGGTTCGTCGGCAACGCTCACAACCCGACGCCGCTGCGCTTCGAAGAGGCCTTCTCGATGCTGAAGAGCCTCGTGCAGGTCGAGGCCGCCCCGGCCAAGGGCGCCGCGAAGGGCCAGAAGGCCGCCGCGCGCGTCATCCCCGCCGAGGTCGACTTCGAGATCGGCGAGACCATCACCATCAAGGAGGGCTCGTTCGCGGGCCTCCCCGGCTCCATCAGCGAGATCAAGCCGGAGAGCGGCAAGCTCACCGTCCTCGTCTCCCTGTTCGAGCGCGAGACCCCGGTCGAGCTCAGCTTCGACCAGGTCACGAAGCTCTAGGGAACATTCAGAGCCTCCCCACTGTTTTTCAGAACACCGGGTCTCGGAAGGGCCGAGAAACCGGGAGAGCGATGCGGACCGCGGTCCGGCTCGCTCGAATACACAAAGAAGGAAGAGACATGGCACCGAAGAAGAAGGTCACCGGTCTGATCAAGCTTCAGATCAACGCCGGCGCCGCCAACCCCGCCCCGCCTATCGGCCCGGCGCTCGGTCAGCACGGCGTGAACATCATGGAGTTCTGCAAGGCGTACAACGCGGCGACCGAGTCGCAGCGCGGCAACGTCATCCCCGTCGAGATCACCGTCTACGAGGACCGTTCGTTCACGTTCGTCCTGAAGACCCCGCCGGCGGCAGAGCTCATCAAGAAGGCGGCCGGCGTCGCCAAGGGCTCGGGCGTCCCGCACACCAACAAGGTCGGCAAGCTGACCCAGGAGCAGGTGCGCCAGATCGCCGAGCAGAAGATGGTCGACCTCAACGCCAACGACATCGACGCGGCGTCGAAGATCATCGCAGGCACCGCCCGCTCGATGGGCATCACGGTCGAGGCGTAAGCCCCAACCCACTCAAGACATCTCGTGGAAGAGCCGGCCAGGCTCGCACCACATTCTCGTAAGGAGAAATCACATGGCACAGAAGTCCAAGGCCTACCGGGCCGCGGCCGAGAAGATCGAGGCCGGAAAGTTCTACACCCCCGCTGAGGCCGTCGCCCTGGCGAAGGAGACCGGCTCCGCCAAGTTCAACTCGACCGTCGAGGTCGCGCTGAAGCTGGGCGTCGACCCGCGCAAGGCGGACCAGATGGTCCGCGGTACCGTCATTCTTCCTCACGGTACGGGCAAGACCGCCCGCGTCATCGTGTTCGCGACCGGCCCGGCCGCCGAGGCGGCCATCGCCGCCGGTGCGGACGAGGTCGGCGGCGCGGAGCTGATCGAGAAGGTGGCCGGCGGCTACACCGACTTCGACGCGGCCGTCTCCACCCCGGAGCTCATGGGCCAGGTCGGTCGCCTCGGTAAGGTGCTCGGCCCGCGTGGCCTCATGCCGAACCCGAAGACCGGAACGGTCACGCCGGACGTGGCGAAGGCCGTCTCCGACATCAAGGGCGGAAAGATCGAGTTCCGCGTCGACAAGCACGCCAACGTGCACTTCGTCGTGGGCAAGGCGGGCTTCACCGCCGAGCAGCTGAACGACAACATCACGACCGCTCTCGAAGAGGTCGTGCGTCTCAAGCCGTCCGCCGCGAAGGGCCGTTACATCCAGAAGGGCGCCGTGTCGACCACGTTCGGCCCGGGCATCCCGCTGGACGTCAACGCCATCTGAGGTCGTTCCGCGAACACACTCCGACGGGGTCGGGGCCGCTTGCCGGTCCCGGCCCCTTCGTCGTTTCCCGGGCGAGGGGATGCGGTTCCCGGGTGAGGATGCTTCACCTACAGCAACGATCACGACAGAACTGTCTACCCCTCGTTGCGGTGGTAGAACGATGAGGTCTAGTGTCGCTCCTGTCGCGCGCCGTGCGCGGCGGCTCGAAGTCGAGTCCGTCCGAGCTAAGGATGACATTCATGGCACATCGCACCACGGGATCCCTCCACAAGAGGGCGCTCGGAATCATTGCCACCACGTCTGCCGTGGTGGCTTTGTCGTTGGCGGGGGCATCGGCGGCGAACGCAGCCGACCGGGTGACCTACGCCGGTTCCGTCCCCTCCTGGGCGACCGCGGCGAACGACGCCGGCGCCGCACCGGCCGACGAGACGGTGGAGGGTGAGATCTACCTTCCGCTCCGCGATCAGGCGGGCGCGGAGGCTCTCGCCAAAGCCGTCTCGAACCCCCTCGATCGCGGATACCGCAAGGCTCTCAGCCCGAAGCAGTGGATCGATCGCTTCGCGCCGAGCCAGGCGGACTCCGACGCCGTGGTCAGCTTCCTGAAGGCGGCGGGCCTCACCATCTCGGCTGTTCCCGCCAGCCGCCAGTACGTCGTCTTCCGTGGCACTCCGGACCAGCTCGGCTCGATCTTCGGCACGTCGCTCCACGCGTTCAACTACGCGGGTCGCCAGCTCGTGGCCCCGGCTTCGGCGCCGTCGCTTCCGACCTCGATCGGCGGCAAGGTTTCGGGTGTGAGCATCGAGCAGTCGCGCACGCTGACGCGTCCCGACTCGATCAAGCAGGGCGACCTCGGTCCGTCCGGCGCACCGCAGGTCGCGCGCAAGGCGGCCGCAGCGCCGGTGATCCAGACGCCGTGCTCGCACTACTACGGTGAGCACACGGTGACGGTCCCGCCCGCGTACAACGGCAACACGCAGTACAGCACCTACAACTGCGGCTACACGCCGCAGCAGCTGCGCAGCGCGTACGGCCTGAACGACCTGGGCAAGCGCGGCATCAACGGCTCCGGCCAGACGGTCGCGATCATCGACGCGTACGCCAGCCCGACGATCGTCAAGGACGTCAACAGCTACTCGCAGCAGAACGGCGAGCCCGGCCTGACCAACAGCAGCTACCAGCAGCTGGTGCCGAGCCCGAGCGAGTTCGTCGACCAGGAGCTGTGCCAGTACCCGAGTGGATGGCAGGGCGAGCAGACGCTCGACGTCGAGTCCGTGCACGCCATCGCACCGGGAGCCCGCATCCTCTACGTCGGCGGCTTCAACTGCGGCGGCGGCCTCGATGTGGCCATGTCGAAGATCCTCGACAACAAGCTCGCGAACATCGTCAGCAACAGCTACGGCAACGTGGGCGAGGCCGTTCCGGCCGACGTGATCCAGGGCGAGGTCAACCTGCAGCTCCAGGCGGCGGGCGAGGGCATCGGCCTGTACTTCTCGAGCGGTGACAACGGCGACGAGGTCGCGAACCTCGGCTACCCGTCGCCGGACTTCCCGGCGTCCTCCCCGTGGGTGACCTCGGTCGGTGGAACCAGCACCGGAATCGACAAGAACGGCAAGATCGCGTGGGAGACGGGCTGGGGCGACCAGTTCGACCAGATCGTCAAGAACACCGACGGCACGCTCAGCTACGCTCAGCCCCTCCCGGGCACCCGGTTCGTCGGCGGCGCCGGCGGCGGCACGAGCGCGGTGTTCGCGCAGCCGGACTACCAGCGCGGGATCGTGCCGGCGGCACTCGCGAACGGCAAGCGCGTCTCGCCGGACGTTGCGGCCCTTGCCGACCCGTACACCGGGTTCCTGATCGGCATCCGTCCGATCATCGACGACACGACGCTGGAGACCGGCGACTACGTCAACGAGACCTACGGCGGAACGTCGCTGGCCTCGCCGATCGTCGCGGCGCAGATCGCGATCGTGCAGCAGGCGACGCGGTCCACCATCGGGTTCGCGAACCCGACGCTGTACGGAGTGAAGCGCATCCTGCCGAACGCGTTCCGCGACGTGCTGCCGCAGAACCCGACGCAGGCGCTCGTCTACACGAGTGCGATCAGCGGCAACACCTACCTGGTATCGATGGATCAGGACACCTCGCTGAAGACGGCCAAGGGCTACGACCCGGTGACCGGCCTCGGCGGTGTCTCCTTCGACCTGCTCAGCTGGGTGGCGCAGGGGCGGCACTAGCGACCCTGCGGCTCCGGCCGCACCGCACCACGGACCGGCCGTCTCCCGATCGGAGGCGGCCGGTCCGCTGTGTGAAACCGGCCCGACTGCTGGCTAGGCTGACGGAGTGACCGTCACCATCCGCCCCGCCGTCGCCGGAGATGCCGCCGCCCTCGCCGCGGTCGCCGCCGCGACCTTCCCGCTCGCCTGCCCGCCGCACACGACCGAGGAGGCGAAGGCGGCGTTCATCCGGACCGTGCTCTCGGAGGAGCGGTTCGTCGAGTACCTCGCCGACGCATCACGCCGCCTGCTCATCGCGGAGGATGACGAGGGCAACGCCGTCGGCTACACGATGATCAACCTGGGCGAACCGGCCGACGCCGATGTGCGCGGCTCCCTGCGCATCCACCCCACCGCCGAGCTGAGCAAGTGCTACGTCCTCCCCGGCCACCACGGCGAGGGCGTCGCGGGCCGGCTCATGGCCGAGAGCCTGCGGGCCGGCGGCGAAGCGGGAGCCGAGGGGATGTGGCTGGGCGTCAACGAGGAGAACGCCCGCGCCCAGCGCTTCTACGGCAAGCACGGCTTCGAGCGCGTCGGTGCGAAGCGGTTCCTGGTCGGCGACCGGTACGAGGACGACTGGGTGATGGAGAGGCCGCTCACCCCGGTCGGCTAGGTCAGCCCTCCGCGACCTTCAGCACGACCTTGCCGCGCGTGTGGCCGCTCTCGACGGCTCGGTGTGCCTCGGCGATCTGCTCGAGGGCGAAGATCTGGTCGACGTGCACGCGCACGTTCCCCGACTCCAGCAGGCGGGCGATGACCGCGAGCGTGCTGCCGTCCGGCGCGACCTTGTAGTCGGTGCCGCGCACTCCGGCGGCGGCGGCGTCCTCCGCGAAGGTGGGCCAGCTCCCGGTCGGCACGTTGACGATGAGGCCGCCGGGGCGCAGAACGGAGAGGGAGCGGGTGCCGGTGTCGTCGTGCACATTGCCGACCAGGTCGATCACCACGTCGGCGTCGTGCACCACGTCCTCGAAGCGCGTGGTCGTGTAGTCGATCACTTCGGCCGCACCGAGGGAGCGCATCCACGACGCGTTCGACCCGGAGGCGGTGGCGATGACGTGCGCGCCGAAATACGAGGCGAACTGCACGGCGAAATGACCCACGCCTCCGCTGCCCGCGTGGATGAGCATCCGCTGTCCCTCGTGCGCCTTGGCGACCTCGACGACCAGACCCCACGCGGTCAGAGCGGCCAGGGGTGCGCCGGCCGCTTCGATGTGGCTCAGGGTCGCCGGCTTGCGCACGACGCTCAGCGACGGCACGGAGATGTACTCGGCGAAGCTGCCGCCGAGCCGCGGCACCATGACCATGCCGAACACCTCGTCGCCCGGGCGGATGGGATGCGCGCTGTAGGGGGACTCCACGACGACGCCACTGAAGTCGTGGCCGAGCACGGCGGGGAACGAGTGGATGGCGTCGTAGATCCCGCGTCCGGCCCGCGTCTTCGCGTCGATCGGGTTCACGCTCGAGGCGACCACCTTGACCAGGAACTCGGCGTTCACACGATCCGGATAGGCGGTCTCCCCGATGCGGAGTGCCTCCGGGGCTCCCGCGGCGTCCAGAAGTGCGGCCCGCATGGTCTTCGGCATTCGTCATCCCCTCGTCGGTCTGCCGCTGCGTCGGCGCGGCGTCCCCTCAGTCAATCCTGCGCGTGCTTCACCGGTGTTACGGTCGGGTCACCAGATGTGAACAGTCTGTTTCGGATACCCCCAGGCCGTTTCCCAGCGTCGCGCCGGTTAGGATGCTGCGACCCGGGGCGTACGACGCCTGCGGGAGCGGACCATGACGGCCAGACCCGAGGAGCGACAGGTGCGACAACTGCTGCGGATCGCTCGCGAGCCCTTCGCCGTCCCGGTCCTTGCGCGCGGGTGGCAGCGCGCCGTCCCCATCCTGCTCGGCATCGGCACCCTCTGCGTCCTCGGCGGCCTCGTCATCATCTGGGCCGCACGGCTGACCGTGCCGTACCCGGTGTACGTGAGCGAGCTCGGCGCGAAGGGCGCGGCGACGTCCGGCGCCTTCGCCGTCGCACTGCTCCTCATCGCGGGCGGCGGCTTCGCGATCGCCGTCGCGAGCGGCCACATCCGCTCGTCCGCACGAATGCTCGACCGCTGGGCTCCTGCGGTGACGCTCGGATTCGCCGCAGTGTGCTTCGTCCTCGCGTCGCAGGTCACCTGCACGGCGTACTGCCCGGTGCCGATCGTCGACCCGAAGTCGACCGTGCAGGATCTGGTGCACACGGTGTCCGCCGTCATCGGCTTCGCGGCGGCGTGCTTCGCCATGCTGCAGGTGGGCTTCAGCCGGAAGCTCCCGCGCCTGTCCCGCCTGTCGCGGCTGAGCTGCGGGGCGGTCGCCGTGATCACGATTATCGGAGGGCTGCTCGCCATCGTCCGCGTCGGCGCCGATGTCGGCGCGTGGCTCGAACTGATCGGGACGACGGTCGCCGTCGGGTGGATCGCCGTCTACGCGGTGGCGCTGACCCGCATCCCGGTCGGAGTCGTGGATGCGGCCGGGCCCGAGGCGGCGCCGGCTTCGGTGACCGACACCGTCGCCGGTGCTCCGGCCGACGTCGCCTGACGCAGCAGTTCGATCAGATCCGCCGCCAGCGCGACCAGCTTCGCGATCTCGGCATCATCACGGTCGACCCAACGGCACTCCGGCTCGTCGCGGAGCGGGACGAAGCCGTCGTGCTGCTCCCAGACGAAGAGGGTGCGCTCGGCGCCGAGCACGTACTGCTGCCACCAGATCTGACGGAGATACGGGCGGGGGATGCTGCGGAACGGCTTGTTCGTCGTCTTGATCTCAGCGAGTTCGAGCTTGCCGCCAGAGCGGGCGACCAAGCCGTCGGGAGTCGCCAGATGCCGACGGTCGCGCTCGGCGTGGAAGAGCAGATCGGACGGCTCGATGCCGTGCGTCGCCGCCACCCACGCGGCGATCTCCGGTTCGCGCGAGCGGCCGTGCTGCGTGAAGACGTTGCCGCTGAACCCTGTGCCGTGCAGCTTGTCGTAGGCGGCCGCGCGGATAGAGCGCGGGCTCGACAGCTTCGCGACGTCGGTGGCGGTGATGCCGCGGCTGCGCGCCCGCAGCCAGCTCACGCGGTCGCTCGACCGCGCCACCACACGTGCCAGGTGCCCGGTCTGACCGGGAACGGCCGGCACCACCGGGACGGGAGCGGGCCGCGCCGGGCTCAGATCCGCGAGGACGCCCGGCCGGTAGAGGTCGGCGGTGCGGTACGGAGCGGAGTCGAGCACCTCTCCATTGTGCCGCGTCGCGCCGACGCTCGCCGTCACTCCACGCGCGTCGCCCCGAGTTGCCTGCGTGCTTCGTCGATCGTCGCCAGCGTGTCGACCGCCTCCGCGAGCGGGTGGAGCGGAGATTCCGTCCGCCCCTCGGCGACGAAACGGGCGAGGGCCGCGGCCTCGTAGGACATCCCGTCGCGGTGCGGCCGGCCGTACGGGTCGCGCCAGTGCGCGGCGAGTGTCCCGTCACCGCGGAACACGCGCAGGCCGCTCGGCCCCCAGAACGGGCTGTCCGTCTCGACGCGGCCCGCGCTCCCGCTGATCGTCGCGAGCGAGGGCGTTCCCGCCAGCAGGGTGGTGCTCAGGAGAGCCTGCCCGCCGCTCGCGGACGACAGCACCAGTGCTGCCTGCTCGTCCACGCCCGTCTCGGCGAGGGTCCCGGCCGCGATGATCCCGGCGGGCGCGCCGAGCGCGAACGAGGCCCACGACACCGTGTAGACACCGAGGTCGAGCAGCGCTCCGCCCGCGAGGTCGGGATTCCACAGCCGACTCGACGGATCGAACGGCGCCCGACCTCCGAAGTCCGCCGTGACGACACGGATGTCTCCGAGCGCCCCGTCTTCCAGCAGCTGACGCACGATGTCCGTCTGCGGCAGGTAGCGCGTCCACATCGCCTCCATCGCGAAGACGCCCGCCTCGCGTGCGGCCGTGACGATCCGCCTGGCCTGGTCGGCGGTGACCGCCATCGGTTTCTCGATGAGGACGTTCTTGCCCGCCGCGATCGCGAGCAGGGAGTGCTCGAGGTGTTCGCTGTGCGGGGTCGCGACGTACACGACGTCGACCTCCGGGTCGCCGACGAGCTGCTCGTAGGAGCCGTACGCGCGCTCCACCCCGTGCGCGTCGGCGAACGCCTGCGCCCGCTCCGCCGAGCGCGACCCCGCCGCCACCACCCGCTGACGGGTGTGCCGATGGAGTGCGTCGGTGAAGTCGGCGGCGATCACGCCGGGACCGAGCACGCCCCACCGCAGCGGCGGGGCGTCGGCGGGGTCGGGATGCCGCGGCTGGGGGAGCGTGGACCATACGTCGGTCATGGGCAGGTCTCCTCGTCTCCGTCGGTTCTGTGCTGCTCGGCCTAGACCGGCTGCGGGTTCGACACCTGGGGCGCCTGGCGGGCGCCCTCCACGGGGGCGGCCCACTTCACGCCGTTGGCGAGCACGCGGCGCACCTGCGGGTGGAAGTAGACCGGGTACTCCTGATCGCCGGGGCTGAAGTAGAAGATCTTGCCACGCCCGCGGGTGAAGGTGACGCCCGAGCGGAACACCTCGCCGCCGGTGAACGAGCTGATGAAGACCAGATCGTCCGGCGTCGGGATGTCGAAGAACTCCCCGTACATCTCCTGCGCCTCGATGACGATCGGCTGCTCGACGCCCTCGGCGATGGGATGCGTCGGGTTGACGTTCCACACCAGCTCGCGTTCGCCGCCCTCCGGGTTGCGCCAGCGCAGCGAGCAGGTCGTGCCGAGCATCCGGATGAAGATCTTCGAGAAGTGGCCGGAGTGGAGGACGATCAGACCCATCCCGCCGAGGACGTGACGGCGGACGCGCTCCACCACCTCGTCCGAGACGCGGTCGTGCGCGGTGTGGCCCCACCAGAGCAGCACATCGGTCTCGTCGAGCGCCTGCTCGCTGAGCCCGTGCTCGGGGTCGTCGAGGGTTGCCGTGCGGACGGCGACCTCGTCGCCGAGCAGCTCGGACAGCCCCTCGGCGATGGCTCCGTGGATGCCATGCGGGTAGATGGCGGCGATCTCGGGCTGGGTCGCCTCGTGGACGCCCTCGTTCCAGACGGTGACGCGCAGTGTCATGGTCATGCTCCCTTCAGGGCGGTGTCGGTGGTGCTGGCCGCCTTGGTCGCCGGGGTCAGCCGGACTTCGGCGCCGATGCGGGCGGACTCGTAGGCGGCGTCGATGACGCGAGCCCGGTCGAGGGCGAGCGAGCCGTCCCAGTTCGACCAGTTCGCCCGGTCGGCGACGTGCTCGAGGAAGGTCTCGACCACGGCGAGGTGCCCACGGCCGGGGTCGGCCGTGACCGTGATGTCCTCGCTCTGCTCGCCGTCGCCGGTGAAGATCGTCAGCTCACCCGACGGTGCGTAGTCGACGACGCGCAGGTCGGCGCCGCCCTCGGTGCCGTAGAGGGTGATGCCGAACTCGTCGCCGGCCGGGCGGTAGGCGGCCCAGCTGGTCTCGATGACGATGGAGCCGCCGCCCTCGAGCCGGAGCAGGAGGCTGGCGAGGTCTTCGACCTCGTAGTCCGACCCGACGTGCTGCTTGGAGGCGGCGGCCCCGCCGCGGCCGCGGACCCCGAGCTCGGAGTGGGTGACGGCCGAGACGGCCTCGACGCGCGGCTCGCCGAACAGGTGGAGGGCGTAGTCGAGGACGTGCACGCCGATGTCGATCAGCGGGCCGCCGCCGGCCATCTCGCGGTTCGTGAACCAGCTGCCGAGCGCGGGGATGCCGGCTCGTCGGAGCCACACCGCACGCGCGTGATACGGCCGGCCGATCTGCCCGTCGTCGATCGCGGCCTTCAGTGCCTCGATGTCTCCGCGGCGGCGGTGGTTGAAGGCGACCTCGAGCACACGGCCGGCGCGGTGGGCCGCATCCACCATGGTCTGGGCCTCCGCCGCGGTGCGGGCGATCGGCTTCTCGCTGAGCACGTGGATGCCCGCGTCGAGTGCTCCGACGGCGATCGGCGCGTGCAGGAAGGTGGGGACGGCGACGCTGACGACGTCGAGATCGCCCTCGGCGACGAGGTCCTTCCAGTCGCGGTGCAGGCGCTTGACGCCGTAGGTCTCGCCGAGCTCGGCGCGGGGGCCGTCCTCCATGCCGGCGATGGCGACGAGCTCGACGCCGGGGAGGGCCGAGTAGGCCGCCATGTGCTGCTGTCCGGCCCAGCCGAGGCCGACCACTCCGGCGCGGAGGGGGCGGTCGAGGGGTTCGCTCTGGGTGCTCACGGCACTCCTTTCAGTGTGATCCTTGGGGGATTCGAATCGATTCGAGGTTGTGAGGAACGGGGTGGATGTTCCGCCGAGGGTGTCAGCGGAAGAGGGAGCGCGGTGTGCCCGCGTCGGGATCGAGCGCGCGCTGGATGACCATGATGGCCGCCCCGATCGCGCCGCCGGTCTCGCCGGAGCGCGACTGCGTGATGGTCAGATGTTGCGTCGCCAGCGGCGTGGACCGCTGGTAGACGACCTCGCGCATCCCGGCGAGGAGCTGCTCGCCGACGCGGGAGAGACTGCCGCCGACGACGATCATCGACGGGTTCAGGAGGTTGACGCAGGTGGCGACGACCGCGCCGAGGTCGCGTCCGGCCTGCCGGATCGCATTCTGGACGGCCGGGTTGCCCGTGCGCGCCAAGGCGACGACGTCGTCGCTGGTCTCGGCGGCGAGACCGGCTTCGGAGAGTGCCCGCGCGATGGCCGGACCACTCACCAGCGACTCGAGGTCCGCATCCTGCTCGCCATGGCTCGGGGTGTCGCTGCCGAAGGGGACGCGGACGTGACCCAGGTCTCCGGCCGAGCCGAGCGCCCCACGCTGCAGGCGGCCCCCGCTGATGATCCCGGCGCCGACGCCCGTCGCGACCTTGATGAAGAGGAGGTCTGTCTCCTCCGGCCACATCAGGGCCTGCTCGCCCAGGGCGAGGAGGTTGACGTCGTTGTCGACGAGGACGGGCACGTCGAAGACGCGACGGATGTAGGCGGGGATGTCGAAGCGGTCCCACCCGGGCATGATCGGCGGGTTCACCGGCAGCCCGGTGGAGTGCTCGACGGGGCCGGGGACCCCGACGCCGACGCCGATCAGCTCTTCCGGCTGCCGACCGCTGGCCACGTAGAGCTCTGACGCCGTCTCCATCGCCCAGTCGAGCACCGGCTGGGGGCCGTCGGCGATGTCGAGCCGGCGTGACTCGCTCGCCGTGATGTTGCCGGCGAGATCGGCGAGGGCGACGACCCCGTGGGTTGCGCCGAGATCGATCGCCACGACCACCCGCGACTCCGGGTTGAAGCGGATGCGCGAGGGAGGGCGGCCTCCGGACGACACGTCGTCACCCGCGGGCGCGACGAGTCCCGCCGCGGTGAGCGTGTCGATCCGGGACGCGATGGTGGAGCGCGCCATGCCGGTCAGCTCGGCGAGCTGCGCGCGGGTGCGCGGGATGCCGTCGCGCAGGATCGCCAGCAGCTCCGCGGCGTCTGCGGCGACGAGCACCGAGTCTCGCGCGCTGTCGGTCATAGAGGGTATTGAACCACAGTGCCGGCGGACTGCTCAAAGATCGTCTGCATTCGGTCGACTTTTGATTGACATCCGGCAGAAGTCGCACTTGAATAGAGCCACGCCATCCGGCGCCTTTCCACTCCATGAACTCGACGAGGAGAACAGTGTCGACGTCAAAAGTCTCCGTGCAGCTGTACACGGTCCGGGAACTCCTGACCGAGGACACGGTCGGTACCCTCAAGCGGATCGCCGAGATCGGGTTCACCCAGGTCGAGCCCTTCGCCTTCCTCACCTTCGGTGACGCGCTCCGCCAGGGCCTCGCCGAGGCCGGCCTGTCCGCGCCCACCACTCACCAGGGCTTCATCGGCGGCGACCTGGACGAGGTGTTCGGCGCCGCGAAGGAGCTGGGCGTCCAGACGGTCATCGACCCGTTCGTCGCGCCCGAGCGCTGGCAGACCGCGGACGACGTCGCGCAGATCGCCGAGCAGCTCAACGCCGCCGCCGAGGTCGCGGCCCGTCACGGCGTGCGTGTCGGCTACCACAACCACGCTCACGAGCTCGAGAGCACGATCGAGGGTACGACGGCGCTCGAGTTCTTCGCCGGCAAGCTCGCCCCGGAGGTCGTGCTCGAGGTCGACACCTACTGGGTGGCCGTCGGCGGCGTCGACCCGGTCGCGCTGCTCCCCAAGCTCGGCGAGCGTGTGGTCGCCCTCCACATCAAGGACGGCCCCGGCACCACCGAGACGAAGGACCAGGTCGCCGTCGGCCAGGGTTCGCTCCCGATCGAGCAGATCATCGCAGCAGCACCCGACGCCCTCCGTGTCATCGAGCTCGACGACTCGCGCGGTGACCGCTTCCAGGCTGTCGCCGACAGCTTCGCCTTCCTGACCTCGAAGGGCCTCGCATGAGCGGCGGGCGCGTGGGAGTCGGCGTCATCGGCGCCGGTGTCATCAGCAACCAGTACCTCGAGAACCTCACCGTGTTCCCCGACCTCGATGTGCGCTTCGTCGCCGACATCGACCTGGAGCGGGCCAAGACACAGGCCGACAAGTACGGCGTGCCGGGGTCCGGCACGGTGGAGGAGCTGCTGGCCGACGATGACATCGAGATCGTCGTCAACCTGACCATCCCCAAGGTGCACGTCGAGGTGGCGCTGCAGGCGCTCGCCGCCGGCAAGAACGTCTGGAGCGAGAAGCCGTTCGCCCTCGACCGCGCGAGCGGTCGCGAGCTGCTCGAAGCCGCGCACGCGGCCGGGCTCCGGGTCGCCACGGCGCCCGACACGTTCCTCGGCTCGGGCATCCAGTCGGCCCGACGCCTGATCGAGAACGGCGACATCGGTGCTCCGCTGACTGCGCTCACGCTGATGCAGAGCCCCGGCCCGGAGTCGTGGCACCCCAACCCCGACTTCCTGTTCCAGGAGGGCGCGGGTCCGCTGTTCGACATCGGCCCGTACTACCTGACGGCCCTCGTGCAGATCTTCGGTCCGGTCGCCCGGGTGAGTGCGAGCGCATCCCGCGCTCGCGAGACCCGCGTCATCGGCTCCGGGCCGCGCGCCGGCGAGGAGTTCGCCGTGACCGTGCCGACGCACGTCAGCGCCCTCTACGAGTTCGAGAGCGGGCAGACGGCGCAGGCCGTGTTCAGCTTCGACTCCAAGCTCGGCCGCACCCAGTTCGAGGTCGCGGGTGTCGACGGCACGCTGGTCGTTCCCGACCCCAACACCTTCGAGGGCGAGCTGCTGGTTCACGGCGGCGACGGCATCGAGACGGTCCCGTCGACGGGAACGACCGATTCTCGTGGCATCGGCGTGGTGGAGCTCGCGCGGGCCATCCGCGCCGGCGTCCCCGAGCGTGCGTCGGGCGAGCAGGCCTACCACGTGCTCGACATCATGGTGTCGACCATCGAGGCGGGGGAGTCCCGCACTCCGGTCGAGGTCGAGAGCACGGTCGATGTCGCGCCGGCCCTCCCCGAGGACTGGGACCCGCGAGCGGCGACCCTGGCGTGAGGGGAGCCGGGCGATGACAGACGGGAATCAGGCCGGAGCTTCGGCCGGCAGCGCCGCGACCAACGGTGGTCTCACCCGCCGCGACGGCAGTTCGGCCGGAGCCCGCCTCCGCGTCGCGATCGTCGGCGGCGGCTTCATGGCGGAGGTTCACTCGCGAGCCGCTCGTGCGGCACGCGCCGACATCGCCGGAATCGTCTCCTCGACGCCGGAGCGCTCGGCGGCGGCCGCCGAACGGCTCGGCATCGGCCGCTCGTACGGATCGCTCGACGACCTGCTCGCCGATGACACGGTCGACCTCGTGCACGTCACCACGCCCAACGCCCTCCACGCAGAGCAGGCGGCGGCCGTGCTGGCCGCCGGCAAAGACGTCATCTGCGAGAAGCCGCTCGCCACGTCCGCCGCCGACGCCGAGAGCCTGGTGGCCGCGGCGGAGGGGCGGACGGCGACCGTTCCCTTCGTCTACCGCTTCCATCCGCTGGTGCGGGAGGCCCGCGCCCGCTTCGCCTCCGGCGAGGCCGGACGCGTGCTGAGCATCAACGCCTCCTACCTGCAGGACTGGCTCCTGGGGTCCGACGACGACAACTGGCGGGTGGATGCGGCGCAGGGCGGCCGCTCGCGCGCCTTCGCCGACATCGGGTCGCACCTCGTCGACCTCGTCGAGTTCGTCAGCGGCGACCGCGTCAGCCGCGTCTCCGCCACCAAACGCACGGTGTTCGCCGAGCGCGCCTCCCATGCGGCGATCACGACGGAGGACGCCGTCGCCGTGGTGATCGAGACGCGTTCCGGCGCTCTCGGAACACTGCTGGTGTCGCAGGTCGCTCCTGGCCGGAAGAACCACCTCTGGCTCGAGATCTCCGGCAGCGCCGAGAGCGTCGCCTTCGACCAGGAGCAGCCGGAGACGCTGTGGGTGGGCCGCCGAAAGGGAAGCCTGATCATCCCTCGCGACGCCGACCAGCTCAGCGAAGACGCCGCGCGCCTGTGCGTCGTGCCCTCCGGGCACCCGCAGGGCTACCAGGACGCGTTCAACGCGTTCGTCGCCGACAGCTACGCGGCGGTCGCGGGGGAGAACCCCGACGGCCTCCCGCGCTTCACCGACGGCCTTCGTGCCGTGCGGATCACGGATGCGGTGATCGACTCGGCCGAGTCGGGCACCTGGATCGAGATGGGAACGAACAATGACTGACGCCACCAGTGCAGGCGGCTCGGAGACCACCGAGTCGGGCCGGACGCACCCGGTCACCCTCTTCACCGGTCAGTGGGCCGACCTCACGCTCGAAGAGGTCGCGAAGTACGCGAGCGAGTGGGGCTACGACGGCCTCGAGATCGCGTGCTCCGGCGAGCACCTCGACGTCTGGCGCGCCGCCGAAGACGACGCGTACCTGCAGGGCCGCCTCGACATCCTCGACCGGTACGGCCTCAAGGTCTGGGCCATCTCCAACCACCTCAAGGGCCAGGCCGTTTGCGATGACCCGATCGACTTCCGCCACCAGGCGATCGTCGGGTCGAAGGTCTGGGGCGACGGCGACCCGGAGGGCGTGCGCCAGCGCGCCGCCGAAGAGCTCAAGCTCACGGCGAAGGTCGCCCGCAAGCTGGGCGTCGACACGGTCGTCGGGTTCACGGGGTCGAGCATCTGGCCGTACGTCGCGCAGTTCCCGCCGGTGCCCGCCGAGGTGTTCGACCGCGGCTACCAGGACTTCGCCGACCGCTGGAACCCCATCCTCGACGTCTTCGACGGCGAGGGCGTCCGGTTCGCGCACGAGGTGCACCCGTCCGAGATCGCGTACGACTACTGGACGAGCGTGCGGTCCCTCGAGGCGATCGACCACCGCGAGGCCTTCGGCTTCAACTGGGACCCGTCCCACATGATGTGGCAGGACATCGACCCCGTCGGGTTCATCATCGACTTCCAGGACCGCATCTACCACGTGGACTGCAAAGACACGCGTCTCCGGCCGAAGAACGGCCGCGCCGGCGTGCTCGGTTCCCACCTGTCGTGGGGCGACCCGCGTCGCGGCTGGGACTTCGTCTCCACCGGCCACGGCGACGTGCCGTGGGAGGACGCCTTCCGCGCGCTCGAGTCCATCGGCTACACCGGCCCGATCTCGATCGAGTGGGAAGACGCGGGGATGGACCGCCTCCACGGCGCCAAGGAGGCCGTGGGCTACATCCGGTCCCTGCTCTGGAAGCAGCCGACCGCCTCCTTCGACGCGGCGTTCAGCAACCAGGACTGAGCACGCCGATCACGGGACGAGGACGAGGCGGTCACGGGTCGTGGCCGCCTCGTCCCATGCCCGCTCGACGTCGGAAAGCGGCACGGCACGAGCGTCGGTGACGAACGCGCCGCCCGCCACCTCGACGGCCAACTCGGAGAGTTCGTCGACGATCGCCTCCGTGCTCACCGAACCCTGACCGCTACCGATCAGCCGAAGATCGACAGCGCGCAACGCGGCGGACGGGATCGGCGACTCCGCTCCGGCAACGGACCCGATCTGCACCCACGTGAGAGGTTGATCGTCTCGCGCCCGACCGGGAATGACGGCGCGAAGTGCATCCGCGGTCGGTCGTCCCCACAGGTAGTCGAGCACCACATCCACGTCGCTCGCGGCCCGTGCCAGCGCATCCGTATCACCCAGCTCGACGACGACGTCAGCCCCCGAGTCCTGTAGCCGGTGCGAGTCCCTCGAGACCGCGACCACGCGGCCTGCCCCCAACCGTCGGGCGACCTGTACCGCCAGCCGGCCGGCGTTACCCGACGCACCGAGCACCAGCACGCTCTGGCCCGGCTGCATCCGCGCGCGGCGACGCAAGGCGACCCAGGACGACATGGCCGGATTCATCGCCGCGGCCAACGGGACGGGATCGGCGTCCGGCGGCAGTGCGACGCTGCGCCGCAGATCCACGACGGTCCGCTCGGCCATCGCGCCCTTCGTGGTGTCCGGGAGGATGAAGTACCGGAGCGTGCCGTCAGGAGTTCGTCCCACCCCGTCCAACCCCGGGATGAGCGGCAGCTCGTCCGTACTCGTGTAGTGGCTGCCCGCCGCCTGCGACCGCACCCGCGGGGAGATCGCGGCGGCCAGAACCTCGACCACGACCTCGTGGGGCCGCTCGGCGGCGGCCTCCTCGACGTCCAGGTGGCGCGGGTGGGCACCGAACTCGGTGACGACGGCTGCTTTCATGACATCCTCCGAATGGTTGGGATTACGAACTAAATAGATGGTAACCCCAACTAATGCGCTACGCTAGCGGCATGACGACCTCGGCACACCCGCACGACTCGGAGCGCCTTCTCGACGCCCTCGTGCAGACCTCGTTCGAGGTCATCGGCGTGGTCAGTCGGGTGGCAGCCGACAACGAGTTGTCCCTCACTCAGCTGCGCGTGCTGGCCATCCTGCGCGATCGGGAGCCCACCATGTCCGAGCTCGCAGAGCACTTGGGTGTGGACCGTTCGTCCGTCTCCGGCTTGGTCGATCGGGCGACGCAACGAGGGCTCGTGAGCCGCGTCCGGGACACCGTCGACCGTCGCTCCGCCCGAGTGGGACTCACGCCGGCCGGCCACGAGCTGGCGCGGGCCGGCGCCGCGGCCATCCACGCCGGAGTCGCGCCCCTGCTCGGCGGCCTGGGGGCCGACGACGGAGCGCGACTCACGGAGTTACTGGAAGCTCTGCTTGGCGGCCGTCGCTGACGGTCACGCCACGTCGAGCACCCAGGTGACGCCGAAGCGGTCCGTCAGCATCCCGAACCCCGCCGACCAGGCGGAGGCCGCCAGCGGTTCGACGACCGTGGCGCCCTCCGCGAGGCGCTCCCAGTAGCCGGCCAGCTCGTCGAGGGATCCCGCCCGGACGGAGACGAAGAAGGGCTGATCGGTGATGGTCATCCCGTTCTCTCGCCGCGTCGATGCGGACCGAGCCGCGTCCTGATCGCCAGTGCCCGGAACGTCGTACGCCATCACCCGGAACCCCTCGGCTGAGACGACCTGGCCGAAGACGATGCGCTGCGCGTCGGGGAGTTCGGGGGGCATGCCGAAATCGGCATACGTCGCCGCGGTCACCTCTCCGCCGAACGCGTCGGCGTAGAAGTCGAGGGCTGCTCGCGCCTCTCCGGCGTGGAAGTTCAGGTGCGTGGTGACGGTGATGCTCATGGCTGGTTCCTCTCAGTGAGATCGCCGGGTTCTCCCGACGACGCCAGAATCGCAGCGGTAGCGGACAGTTTCGGTCCGCTACTCCCGCGAGAATCGAGGCATGAACGCACCCTCCTCGCGCATGCTCACGATGCTCTCGCTGTTGCAGGCGCGACGGGACTGGCCCGGGCAGGCGCTCGCGGATCGGCTCGACGTGAGCACCCGGACGGTCCGACGGGATGTGGACCGCCTCCGCGAGCTCGGCTACCGCATCGACGCGATGAAGGGTCCCGACGGCGGGTACCGTCTCGCCGCGGGCTCCGAGTTGCCGCCCCTCCTGTTCGACGAAGAGCAGGCCGTCGCCCTCTCCATCGCGCTCCAGAACGCCGGGGCGTCCGGAGCCGGGATCGAGGAGGCCGCTGCCCGCGCGCTCGCGACCGTCCGCCAGGTCATGCCGTCTCGCCTGCGGCACCGCATCGACGGCATCCGCTTCGACCGGCCGAGCGCGGGACCGGCGGTCGAGCCGGCGGTGCTCGGCGCGGTGAGCGACGCCGTCCGGGAGAGGAAGGTGCTCCGGTTCGACTATGCCGGAGCGGACGGACCGCCGCGTCGCACCGAGCCGCACGGTCTCGTGGCTCGGGATGCGCGCTGGTATCTGGTGGCGTGGGACCTCGACCGGGACGACTGGCGGGTGTTCCGGCTCGATCGGCTGGCGCCGAGGTTCCCGGCCGGTCCGGGGTTCCGTCCGCGGCGGATCCGCACCGGAGACGCGACGTCGTATGTGGCGGCGCGCTTCAAGGGCAGCGACGACGAGGACCGCTGGCCATGCGTGGGCGAGGTCGTCATCGACCTGCCGCCGCGCGACGTGATCCCGTGGGTGACCGACGGCCACGTGGAGCCCGTGGGCGACTCCCGGAGCCGTCTCATCCTCGGCTCGTGGTCGTGGATCGGCGTGCTGGCGTCTCTCACGCGGTTCGACGTCGCCTTCGAGATCGTCGGGCCGCCCGCACTAGCTGAGGCCGCGGCGACGCTCACCGACCGTCTGATCGCCGCGGCCCGATCGCTCGGACCGCCGGGACCGCCCGAGCGGGGGAGGGTCGCCTAGCCGCCCCCGCAGGCGTCCAGCCCGCAGTCAGTAGGTATCCTCAGTACTCACTGGGGACACCTGGCGGCGAACGGAGGACCTGTGGCCAGAGGAGCCAACCTCCCCGCCATCGCGGCGTTCAACGAGACGGTCGTGCTGGATGCCGTCCGACGGTCGCCGGACGGGCTCAGCCGGGTGGAGCTGGCAGCGCGAACGGGCCTCTCGGCGCAGACCGTCACCAACGTGACGCGCCGCCTCCTGCAGCAGGGGCTCATCCGCGAGGCCGGGAAGCAGAGCGAGGGCAGCCCGGGCAAGCCCCGCACCATTCTGCGCCTGAACCCGGCAGGCGCCTACGCCGTGGGT
Organism: Leifsonia sp. 466MF; assembly: GCF_900100265.1. Classification (NCBI taxonomy): domain Bacteria; kingdom Bacillati; phylum Actinomycetota; class Actinomycetes; order Micrococcales; family Microbacteriaceae; genus Leifsonia; species Leifsonia sp. 466MF. The sequence continues at coordinate 3,080,053 of NZ_LT629696.1, read as the reverse complement.
GTCCACCTCGACCCAACCGTGATCGCCTGCGTCCTGCTCGATCTCGAGGGGTCCGTGGTCGCCCACGTACACCGTCCGTCCCCGCCGGACGGCGACGCCGTCTCGACGCTCGCAGCCGCCGTCGATGCCATCCGCGAGGTGCTCGCGTCGCCGGGCGTCGATCCGGAGCGCGTGATCGGCGTCGGCGTCGCCGCGCCCGGCCCTATCGACGTCGAGCGGGGTGTGGTGGTCCGGCCGCCGTTGATCCCCAGCTGGAACGACTTCCACCTCCGCGACGAGCTGACGGCCGCGACCGGCCTGCCCTCCCTTGTCGCGAAGGATGTGACGTGCGCGGCCGTCGCTGAGCGATGGAGCGATCCGGCGGGAGCATCCCGGGACTACGCTTTCGTCTACTACGGCACCGGCGTCGGCGTCGGCCTGGTGCTGGGCGGAGAGGTCTACACGGGATCCACCGACAATGCCGGCGATGTCGGCCATGTGCTCGTCGACCCCGGCGGAACGCTGTGCGCCTGCGGCCGGCGCGGCTGTTACGGGGAGTCCGTCCGGCCGTACCGGCTGGTCATGCAGGGCCTGTGGGCGGGGGTGCTGACGCCGCCTGTGGGCACGACCGTCGTGCCGGAGGAGGACCTGCAGCTGGATGTGGAGACCGTCGACGAGCTCTTCACCGAACTGGCATCCGCGGCGGAGGGCGGTGACGCGGGGGCGCGGGAGATCATCGACCGGAGCATCCGCAACTCGGCCTTCTACCTGTCCAATCTGACGTCCCTCCTCGATCTCGACCGCATCGTCTACGGCGGCCCGTCGTGGTCGCGGGTGGAGCGCCGCTATCTGGACCAGCTGCCGGCGCGGCTGGCCGAGCTCGACACGGGCATCCTGACGCACGGCATCGCGATCACCTCCAGTGCGATCGGTGAGGACGTCGCCGCCGTCGGTGCTGCCGCGCTCGTCCTAGACGGGACGTTCTCGCCGCGCGCTGTCGTCCGCTGACCGCTGCCGCGCTGCTCTTGCGACACGGCGGGGGACAATCTCTCCGTTTCCCTTGCGCTTGTAAATCAAATTGATTTATAAATTACGCAGGTCCGGCGGCGTCACGCCACGGACGTCAATGCAAAGGAGCATCGATGAAGCGAAGCAGGATCCTGGCCGCCACCGTGGCCACTGCGGCCCTCGTCGCACTGGCGGGATGTTCGTCCTCGTCCGGCGGCAGCGACGGCACGACCATCAAGGTCGCCTTCCAGGACTTCGGGTCCGACATCATGGCCAACTTCATGACCAAGGCCAAGGCCGACTTCGAAAAGGCCAACCCGGGGAAGAAGATCACGCTCGTCCCGATCAAGGCGGCCGAGAACGACTACTACACGAAGCTCTCCCTCATGAACCGTGCGGCCACCACGGCGCCCGACGTGATGTCGGAGGACACCTTCCTCATCCGCGCCGACGCCCAGGCCGGCTATCTGGCCCCGCTCGACTCGTACGTCGACAAATGGTCGGACTGGTCGAACTTCTTCGACAACGCCAAGGACGCCGGCAAGGGAGACGACGGCAAGGTCTACGGCATCCCGACCGGCACCGACACCCGGGGCCTCTGGTACAACAAGGACATCTTCGCGAAGGCCGGCATCCCGACCCCGTGGCAGCCGAAGACCTGGGATGACGTGATCGGCGCCGCGAAGAAGATCAAGGCGGCCGTGCCGGGCGTCATCCCGCTCAACATCTTCTCGGGAAAAGCCGCGGGTGAGGCGAGCTCGATGCAGGGCTTCGAGATGCTGCTGTACGGAGCCAGCGAGAAGGGCCTCTACGACGACACGAAGGCCAAGTGGATCGTCGGCTCGAAGGCGTTCACGGACGCGCTCGACGTGATCAAGGAGGTCTACCAGGGCGGTCTCGGCCCGAGCCAGGAGGTCACCAGCGACACCAACTACCAGAACACGATCAACAACCAGCTCATGCCGCAGGGCAAGCTCGCGATCAACCTCGACGGCTCGTGGGCCTCGAACGCCTGGCTGCCGACCGGCGCGACGCCGTGGGCGGACTGGTCGAAAGTCATGGGCACCGCGGCCATGCCGACGAAAGAGGGGCAGGACCCCGGGAAGATCAGCCTCTCCGGCGGCTGGACGTTCTCGATGGGCGCCAAGAGCAAGGCCAAGGACCTGGCGTGGAAGTTCATCACCTTCCTGACCGACAAGCAGCGCTCGCTCGAGTACAACATCAACACCGCCGGCATCCCGGTCCGCAAGGATGTCGCCGACGACGAGAAGTACAAGACGTCGAACCCGACCTCGGAGTTCTTCTCATCGCTCGTCGCCGTGACCAAGTTCCGGCCGGCCACACCCGACTATCCGAAGATCTCGAACGGCATCCAGGTCGCGATGGAGTCGGTGATGACCGGGCAGGCCACGCCCGCAGAGGCCGCCAAGACCTACGACGACACCGTCGTGGGGATCGTCGGTGAGGGCAAGACGGAGTCGAAGTAGTGACCTCCACCGTCCCCGCCGTCTCGGACGCGCGCGGCCGGGCCTCGTCGGCCCGGCCGCCGCGCCAGCGGGACACGGCACGTTCGCGCGCACACACCCGGCGGTCGCTCGCCCGCTCGGTCCCCCTTCTCCCCGCCATCGGTCTGCTCGTCGTGTTCCTGCTCGGGCCGATCCTGTCGTCGTTCTACGGCTCGTTCACCGACATGTCGCTGACGGGTTCCGCTGCCGCATCCAGCCAGTGGGTGGGGCTGCAGAACTACATCGACCTCTTCAAAAGCCCGGACTTCCCGGTCTCGGTGTGGCTGACCCTGGTCTTCCTGCTCGGGTCCGCGGTCATCGGCCAGAATGTCGCCGGGATGGTGCTGGCTCTGCTGATGCGGAGCGGGAGCCGCTGGGTCGGCGCGATCGTCTCGACCTTCGTCGTCGGCGCGTGGGTGCTCCCGGAGATCGTCGCGGCGTTCGCGTCGTACGCGTTCTTCAGTCAGCACGGGACGCTGAACGCCATCCTCGCGATGTTCGGCGTGACGGGTCCGTCCTGGCTGTTCGCCTTCCCGATGCTGTCGATCATCCTGGCCAACACGTGGCGAGGCACGGCCTTCTCGATGCTCGTCTACTCGGCGGCGCTGCAGGAGGTGCCGCCGGAGATCACCGAGGCGGCGGAGGTCGACGGCGCCAACGGCGTCAAGCGGTTCTTCCTCGTGACCCTGCCGATGATCCGGCGGAGCATCTCCACCAACCTGATGCTCATCACGCTTCAGACGCTGTCCGTCTTCACCCTCATCTACGTGATGACCGGAGGCGGCCCGGGCAACAAGAGCATGACCCTCCCCGTGCTGGCGTACCAGGAGGCGTTCAAGTTCTCCGAGCTCGGCTACGGCACCGCGATCGCGACGATCCTGCTGCTCGTGGGAGCGGTGTTCGCCGTGATCTATGTCCGGGCCCTCAAGACGGAGGTGGACTGATGAAGCTGTCGTCACCCAACGGGGTCGCCCTGCGCTGGACGTCGAACGTCATTCTGCTCCTCATCGGCGCGGTCTTCGTGCTCCCTCTGGTGTGGGTGGTGCTCGCGTCGTTCGACGGCGGCGCCACGCTCTCGGTCGCGTGGCCGAAGCAGTGGTCCCTGGAGAATTTCCGCAAGGTGCTCACGCCTGAGCTGTCGTTCCTGCCGCTGTGGAACAGCCTGCTGCTGTCGGCGGGATGCGCGATCGTCACGGTGGTGGTCGCCATCCTCGCGGCGTACCCGCTGTCGCGTTACCGCAACCGGTTCAACCGGCCGTTCCTGTACGCGATCCTGTTCGGCACCTGCCTGCCGATCACCGCGATGATGGTGCCGGTGTACAGCCTGTTCGTCTCGCTGAACCTGATCGACTCGCTCGGCGGGACCATCCTGTTCCTCGCCGCGTCGTCCCTCCCGATGGCGATCTGGATGACGAAGAACTTCGTCGACTCGGTGCCCGTGCAGCTGGAGGAGGCGGCCTGGGTGGATGGCGCATCAAGCATGAAGACGCTGTGGACGGTCGTCGTCCCCCTCGTCCGCCCCGGGATCGCGGTGGTGTTCATCTACGTGTTCGTGGCAGCCTGGGGCAACTTCTTCGTCCCCTTCGTGCTGCTGCTGAGCCCGGAGAACCAGCCGGCGGCCGTGAGCATCTTCACGTTCTTCGGCCAGTACGGTGCGGTCGCCTACGGGCAGCTGGCGGCGTACTCGCTCATCTACTCCGTTCCCGTGATCGCCCTCTACGTCATCGTGTCGCGCGCGCTCGGCGGTTCGTCCGCGCTCGCCGGCGCCGTCAAGGGATGAGCCCGTCCCTTCGCCCCGTCCCATCCCCTCACCCAAGGAGAACCGTTGTACCAGCAGAACCAGCTCGCCGAGATGCGCATCGATCGATTCGTCCGCGAACGCCTCACGCCCGCCCTCGAGCGTGCGGCCGTGCCCGCGTCGATCGAGGCATGGGAGGCGCCCGGCGAGCCGGTGCCCTTCGCCGACGCCGTCTCGAACGACTTCCGGCCGTTCGCGGCGGGGGAGGCGTGGGGTCGTCCCTGGGGCACCGTGTGGTTCCGCGTGACGGGCACCGTCCCGGCGGAGTGGGAGGCGGCGGCCGAGGATGTCGAGCTCCTCGTCGACCTCGGGTTCACGCTGAGCCAGGTGGGGTTCCAGGCGGAGGGGCTGGTGTGGACTCCCGAGGGCACCATCCTGAAGGCGCTGGAGCCGTACAACGCCTACGTGCGCCTCCGGGCCCGGCCGGGGGAGTCGTTCGAACTGTACGTCGAGGCCGCGGCCAACCCGGATGTCGGCTCGAACTGGACCTTCGCGCCGACCGGGATGGGCCGGGTGTCGACCGCGCCGCAGACCCCGATCTACACGCTGCGCCGCCTGGACATCGTTCATCGAGACCGCGAGGTGTGGGAGCTGGTGCAGGACATCTTCACCGCGAAGGGGCTCGCGCTCGTGCTGCCCGAGACGTCGCCTCGCAGGGCCGCCCTGTTCGCCGCGCTGGAGGCGGCGGTCACCGCGGTCGATCCCTTCGACGTCGCCGGGACGGTCTCGCGCGGGCGGGAGGCGCTCGCCGGGGTGCTCGCGTTACCCGCGTCCGCGACGGCGCACCGGGTCTTCGCGGTCGGGCACGCGCACATCGACTCGGCCTGGCTGTGGCCGGTGCGCGAGACCATCCGCAAGTGCGCCCGCACCTTCTCCAACGTGCTCGACCTGATGGATCAGGACCCGGACTTCGTGTTCGCGTGCTCGTCCGCCCAGCAGTTCGCCTGGATGAAGCAGTTCTATCCGGAGCTGTTCGAGCGCATCCGGGCGCGCGTCGCCGAGGGCCGGTTCGTCCCGGTGGGCGGCATGTGGGTCGAGTCGGACACCAACATGCCGGGATCCGAGGCGATGGCCCGGCAGTTCGTCGAGGGCAAGCGGTTCTTCCTCGAGGAGTTCGGGTACGAGCCGCGCGAGGTGTGGCTTCCCGACTCCTTCGGCTACTCGGGTGCGCTTCCGCAGATCGCGCGGGAGGCGGGGATGGACAACTTCCTGACCCAGAAGATCTCGTGGAACGAGGTGAACCTGTTCCCGCACCACACGTTCGAGTGGGAGGGCATCGACGGGTCGCGCATCTTCACGCACTTCCCGCCCGTGGACACGTACAACTCCCTCCTCTCCGGCCAGGAGCTGGCACGCGCCGAACGGAACTTCGCCGACAAGGGCCGGGCGAACACCTCGCTCGTGCCCTTCGGCTTCGGCGACGGCGGCGGCGGCCCGACCCGCGAGATGCTCGCGGCGGCCGAGCGCACTGCCGACCTCGAGGGGTCGCCGACGGTGCGCGTCGCATCGCCCGCCGCCTTCTTCGAGGCGGCGCGCGCGGAGTTCGATCCGGCGCCGGTGTGGGTGGGGGAGCTCTACCTGGAGTTCCACCGCGGCACGTACACCTCCCAGGCGCGGACCAAGCGCGGCAACCGCCGCAGCGAGGCGCTGCTGCACGAAGCCGAGCTCTGGGCGGCCACCGCCGCCGTCCGTGCCGGGGCCGACTACCCGGAGCGCGAGTTGCGCGAGGCATGGCAGACGGTGCTGCTGCAGCAATTCCACGACATCCTGCCCGGTTCGTCGATCGGCTGGGTGCACGACCAGGCGGTCGAGAACTACGCGAGGGTGGCGGAGTCGCTGGAGGCGGTCATCGCGCGGTCGCTGGCGGCTCTGGGTGACGGAGTTGCGGATGGAGTTGCGGATGCGACGAGTGCCGGTCTCGTCGCTAACTCCTCCCCGTTCGCTGTCGACGGCGTACCGGCCGGCGGAGTTGCGGTCCCGCAGCGGACCGGCGACGCGCGCATCGAGCGCGACGGCGACGGCATCCGGCTGTCGAACGACCGCGTCAGCGTCCTCGTCGATGCCGACGGTCTGATCGCGTCTCTGCTGGATGCGACCACAGGTCGCGAGGCGGTGCCGCCGGGCACGCGCGCCAATGTGCTCCAGCTGTTCCGCGACACCCCCGCCCAGTGGGACGCCTGGGACGTCGACATCGAGTACCGGCTCTCCGGCGAGGACCTGAACGGTCTCGACTCCCTGGAGGTGGTCTCCGAGTCGCCGGAGCTGGTCGCGCTGCGGGTCGTCCGCCGGTTCGGGTCGTCCACTGTCACGCAGACGCTCGCGCTCGCCGCCGGCTCCCCGGCCCTCGACATCGAGACGAACGTCGACTGGCACGAGCGCCAGCGCATGCTGAAACTCGCCTTCCCGGTGGACGTGCACACCGCGTCCGCGCGGTCCGAGATCCAGTTCGGCCACATCGAACGCCCGACGCACACCAACACGAGCTGGGATGTCGCCCGGTTCGAGACGAGCGCGCACCGCTGGGTCCACGTCGGCGAGCCGGGGTTCGGCGTCGGCGTCGCCAACGACTCCACCTACGGCCACGATGTGACGCGCCACCCGCGGGATGGCGGCGGCACCTACTCCCTGGTGCGCCAGACGCTGCTGCGCGCCCCGCTCTTCCCGGACCCGGAGGCAGACCAGGGCCGACACACGCTGCGCACCTCCCTCGTGGTGGGCGGAGTGGACGCGGCGATCGAGACCGGCTACCGGCTCAACCTGCCGCTGCGTCCCGCGCCCGCCGCGGTCGATCCGCTGATCGTGTCGGTCGATCCGGCTGTCGTCGTGGAGACGGTCAAGCTCGCCGAGGACGGCTCGGGCGACGTCGTCGTCCGACTGTACGAATCGCTCGGGTCGCGCGCCGCGACGACGTTGGTCGCGTCGTTCCCCTACCGGCGCATCCAGAGGACGGATCTGCTCGAGCGGGAGGTCGGCGACGGCGCGCTCGACCTGCAGCTGCGTCCCTTCGAGCTCGTCACGCTGCGGTTCGTCCGCGAGTGACGCACGATCGCCCGCCCCGGGCCGCGCGAACCCCGGGGCGGGTACAGGTCATTCCGCGAGGGTCCGCCGCGCGCGCCGGTCGAGGACCCAGGCACGGACACCCGCGATGAGGGAGGCGAGGATGACGACGCCCGCCACGACGTAGGCGACCGGTCGCACGCTCGGGTTCACGGCTGCGAAGTAGCCGATCACGGTGATGAGCACGCCCCAGCTGAGCGCTCCGACGATGTTCGCGGTGAGGAACCGCCAGTAGCTCATCGCGCTGATCCCGGCGATCGGCGGGATGAAGACGCGACCCCACGGGATGTACCGGCTGATCACCACGGACCACCAGCCGAAGAGTTCGTAGAAGCGCTCAGCCCGTTTCACCCCGGCCTGCACCCAGCGACCGCCGCGGCGGGTCAGATACGGCCGGCCCAGCCGACGGCCGAGCCAGAATCCGACCTGGTCGCCCAGCACGGCGGCGATCCCGACGCCGATGGCGAGGACCCAGATGTTCAGCTCCGGGTTGGTGCCGGTGAGGATGCCGGCGCCGAACAACAGTGAGTCGCCCGTGATGAACGGGATGAAGACGCCGATGAAGAGCGCGGTGCCGGCGAAGACGAGTCCCCACACCGCCAGGTAGAACACGAGCGGCCCGACGTCGCCGAGGAAGTCAGCGAGATCGTGGGCCATACCCCGAGCGTATCGGACCCCCCTCCGCCCCTCCGCCCACTCCCGTCGCCCCTCCGCCCCACCGTCGAGTCCGCAAACTTTGCACACGAAGCGCCGCGGCGGCGTGCAAAGTTTGCGGACTCGACGGTGGGTGGGAAGGGGCGGAGGGGGAATGTGACGAAAGGTGTATTCAGTTGGGGGAGGGAAGCGATTACTTTCAATGTGCGCCTTCGGGGGAACGGCGCTGGTGGTGGCGGGAGCGGGGGCCTGCCACCGCCCCAAACTCTTCTGCCGGCAGCGTCAGTCGAGCAGCCCCAGGCGCGCGGCCTTCCGGACGGCGTCGATCCGGGACGTGGCTCCCAGCTTCTCGTACATGTTCGTCGTGTGCCGCTTGACCGTGCCCTCGGCGATCGACAGCGACATCGCGATGTCGCGGTTCGAATACGCCTGGGCGATCATCCGGAGCACCTCCTGCTCGCGCACCGTGAGGATGGCGCCGGCCGCCTCCGCGTCGGCGCCGGCCTCCGCGGCTTCTCCGACGGGAGGGGTCGCGCGGGCGATCACGGCGATCAGCTGCTCGCTCCCCACGGTCTTGGTGACGAAGGCCGCCGCCCCGGCGCGCAACAGCTGCCGTTCGAGCACGGCGTCGCTGTGCATCGTGAGGATGACGACCGCCGTCTCCGGGTGATGCCGCCGGATGCGCGCGATCGTCTGCTCCGCCGGCACCCCCGGGATCTCGACGTCGAGGAGCAGCACGTCGGGGGAGTGCTCGGCGACGAGCGCCCACGCCTCCTCGCTGGATCCACCCTCCCCGACGATCCGGAACCGGTCCTCGATGAGCGCCCGGATGCCCTGGCGGAACATCCCGTGGTCGTCGATCAGGACCACGGTTCGCGTTTCGTCGTTCATGCGGCTTCCCGCCCTCTCGGAATGGTCAGTGTGAGCACGGTCCCGGTGCCGAGACCCGGAGCGATATGGAGGTCGGCGCCGATCAGTTCGGCGCGCTCCTGCGCCGCGATCAGGCCGAGTGCGCCCGACCGGACCGCTTCGTGGGCGAATCCGTGCCCGTTGTCGCTCACCACGATGGTGAGAGTCCGGCGGTCCCAGCGCGAGTGGACACGGATGAGTTCGGCGCCGGAGTGCCGTCGCGCGTTGTGCACCGCCTCGCGGACGATGATGAACGCCTCCTCCTGAACCGCGGTGGAGAGGCGGTACGGCTCCCCGTCGACCGTGGTCTCGACCGGCGGGCCCGAGTCGTCGAGGTCGCCGACGTAGTCACGCAGCGCCTCGTCGAGCCGCTTGTCGCCGACGGCGTGACGGAGGTCGAGGGCGATCGCGCGGGTCTCGTCGAGTGCGGCGCCGAACAGCTGCAAGCCTTCCCGCAGGCGGGGATCCGACGCGTCGTCGACGCCCCCGAGCTGGAACCGCTGGAGACCGGCGGCGATGCTGTGAGCCACGCGGTCGTGCAGTTCGCGCGAGATGCTGAGGCGCTCCTCGCTGTGGGCGACGGCCAGGCGTTCCAGCAGCACATCGACGTACCCGATCGAGGCCGGGACGACGGCATCCATGATGGAGGCGTTCAGGGCCCGCGCCAGGTCGGCGAGGCTGACGGCCGAGTCCCGGTCGGCGCTGATGATCGAGAACGCGACATCGAAGAGCTCGGTCGCCGCGCTGAGACTGTCGACCGGGTGGATGTTCTGGCGCGCCCGCGTCTCGCCCACGCCGGATCCGTGCCGGGCCGGGGTCGCGAGACGTTCGGCACCGGCTGGGCGGCCGAGCCGGTCGAAGGTGCGATCGAGGATCCAGTCGACCTGCGCCACGAGCTGCTCGCTCACGTCGGGGTCTGCGACCAGGGTGCTCTCCGCGCCCCGGAGCCGCTCGAACAGCGCCTCCACGATGCGGTCGCGCAATGCGACTCCGTCGTTACCGATCACCACGTCCGACCCTCAGCTCTCGAGCGCGCCTAGAAGCGCTGCGACGTTCAGAGCGTACTGACCCGCCATGAAGGAGCGGTACGGCCGCTTGTCGCGTCGGCGGTCTCCGCCATCGACCAGCAGGGTGAAGGCGATCACGACGGGACCGGCGACGCCGAGGGTGATCAGGGCCCGCAGCTGGTGGACGAGCGCACCGAGGGCCATCGCCGTGGCCGACACGACACCCGTTCCGATCGCCACCACGACGCGGGCGCGCTGGATTCCGAGCAGTACCGGAAGGGTCCGGCGCCCCTCCGCCGCGTCACCCGCGACGTCTCCGAAGTCCTTGGTGTGCCCGGCGACCGCGATCCAGCAGGACGCCACCGCCGCGAAGACCAGCGCGGATGTCGGCACCGTTTCGGCAACGACGAGCGCCGCAGCGAGATACGTCAGGAACACCCCCGCGGCTGCGATCGTGAGCGCCGCGATCGCCGCCTTCTTGGCCGCCCACGGCCCGACCGAGTAGACGAGTCCGAGGCCCACGAACGCCACCACGGCGAGCAGGAAGGGGCGGGGGAGCAGGGATGCGGTGAGCAGCGACGCCGCGAGCAGAGCAGCCGCGATCGCGGACGCCGACGGCACGTCCAGCCTCCCGGACGCCAGGGGGCGGGGTGAGCCGTTGAGTCGGTCGCCTTCGACGTCGCTGATCCCGTTGACCAGGTAGACGGCCCATACCGCGAGCATCCACGAGGACGCGCCGAGCCACAGCGACGCCGACGCCCCGTCCTCGCCGGCGGCCAGCAGCCTGCCGACGAGGAAGCGGAGCGCGAAGACGCCCATCACCATCGGACGGCCCTCGAGGAAGGCCAGACCCACCCGGGACGCGCAGGACGCGAAGGCGCCCCGGTTCCGGTGGGCCGCGGTGCTCATCCGCTCATTGTCGAGTGGTCCTCACCATTTCGGGGGCCCGATCGACTACAACGAAAGTCACATTCCGCGGGGCAGGTGGCCGCCGCCCGCCGGTCCGCGCCGGGCTAGGCTCGCCTCGTGACGGACGGCGGAGAGACCATCAAGGGCGAGGACTGGTACGGGCGCGAGCTCGACTCGGTCGAGTACACCGGGGTCGTGTTCGACGACGTCGACTTCACCGAGCTGCGTAGCAGGGGTGCGACCTTCACCGAGTGCGTGTTCCGCAAGGTGCGTTTCAACGTGAGCGAGCACGACGACTCGGCGTTCGTGAACTGCCGGTTCGAGTTCTGCAACTTCTTCGACGCGAGCTTTCGGCGCTGCAAGGTCACCGGCAGCTCTTTCCATGGATGCGAGTTCTCCCTGCTGAAGGTCACGGGCGGCAACTGGTCGTTCGTTGGTCTGCGGCGCGCGGAGCTGCGGGGTGCGTCGTTCGAGGGAGTCCGCCTGCGCGAGGCCGACCTCTCCGAGGCGCGGTGTCAGGAGGCCCGGTTCGAGGGATGCGACCTCAGCGCCGCGACGCTGACCGGCGCAGACCTCACCGCGGCGAGCATCGCGGGAAGTGACCTGACGGGCGTCGACCCGTCGGAGGTCGTCCTCCGCGGCACGGTCATCGACGAGCGACAGGCGGTCGTGCTGGCCGAGGCGCTGGGGATGGTCGTCGTGCCGACCCCTCGTTAGGCCAGAGGTCGAGTCCGGCGCACGGTGGCCATGGCGGCCGATGTCGCCGGCTGACCGAGGTAGGCGGTCAGCAGGATCATCAGCGAAGCCAGCCCGTCTTCGGTGACCCCGTTGGCGCGGGCGGCCGAGAGATAGGTCGCCAGCCGGTCGTCGACGACGTGTTGGCCGACGAGGGCGGCGATGACGGCGATCGACCGGTCGCGGTCGGTGAGCTGATCGCCCTGCCAGCCGGGGCCGCCGGCGGCCAGGAACGCTTCCCGCGTGTATGCGGCGCCGGCGCGTTCGGTCATGATCGCCTCGACCTGCGTCTCGTCGACGCCGACGTTGCGGGCGTAGGTCGCCCGTCCGGCAGCGATCCGATCGTTCTCGGTCATGGCCGCGATCCATCGGTGTCGGTGTCGGTGTCGCCGACGATGGCGAAGAGGATGCGACGAAGTCGGACGATGTCGTCGTCGTCGAAGTCGCGCAGCGCGTGGCGTTCGGCTTCGTCTGCCGACCGCGCCGCCGCGGACCGAAGGGCTTCGCCCTCCTCGGTGATGACCGGGATGCGGGCGCGCCGATCGCGCGGGTCGGGGCGTCGCTCGATGAGGCCGTTCCGCTCCAGCCGGTCGAGCTGGCTGGTGAGGGTGGTCTTGTCCAGCCCGAGAACCCTGCCGAGCTCGATCTGGGTCAGCCCCGTCGTCTTGTCGAGGGCGCTCAGGATGATGTAGTCGCGCAGCTGGAGCCCGTGCGCGACGGCCTCCCGTTCGGTGACCGCGTGCATGCGCTGCGCCGCCCGGTGCAGGAGCCAGGTGATCTCGGACTCTGGTCCGGGTCCGGCTGCGGACGCCTCGGCAGGGGCTGGAGATTCCGCGGTCATCGTTGGCTCCCATCCACGGTCGGGAATCGGGCGGGCAGTGCTGCGATGCTCTCATATGCGCCGCCGTCGTGGGCGGGCACGATCCGCATGAGGTCTCTGAGCGCGATCACCCGTTGCAGGTTCTCCCGCACTTTCGCCGCATCCGTGTCCGCCATCTTCCGCATCAGCCACGGACGTTCGAGCCCGTCGGTGATCGCATCGGACTGCCAGGCGATGTCTCCGATGAACGCGTAGCGATCGCCGTCGGGCACGGTCACGAAGACCACGATGGAGCCGAAGGTGTGCCCACCCGCTTGAGCGATCACCACCGAGCCGTCGCCGTATACGTCATGGCTGGCGGGGAAGCCGAGGTAGGCGGGCCCGTCGAAGGCGTACTCATGGACGGGCAGGCCGGCCGACACCGTCCGGAACACGGCGCCGTGCGTGTCTTCTGCGCCGTATCGCATCTCATCCGCGTTGATCCAGATGGGGACGTGCAGGCTGTCGAGACCGCTCACGTGGTCCCAGTGGACGTGGGTGACCAGCACTCCGCGCAGGTTCGCCCAGTCGTAGCCCGCGGCGTCGAGCTGCTCCTTCACCGTCTTCTCGCGCGAATACGGAGCGCGTTCGACGCGGGGGAGCAGGGCGACATGGTCGGCCAGGCCCGCCCCGAAACCGGCGTCGATCAACAGGTCCCCGGCGGGGTGGGTGATGAGCACCGACGAGGCTGCGAAGCGACGCTTATCACGGAAGGCCCCGCCTTTCACGGCGAAAGCCGCCCGGGTCTCGTAGAAGCCGGTCGGTAGCCGATACAAGGACATGCCCTGCGGCGGGGATGCGTCCGGCAGGCCCAGCGACCATGGTGCGACAGCGAGATGATTGGTCATGAGCAGATAGTACCATTTCGGACTATATTGAAATGAACTACTTTGGAGCCGCCGTCGTTCCCCGGACGATGAGTTGCGAGCCGAGTGTTGCGGCTTCCGTGAGCGTTGCGCCGGCCATCACCTGCAGCAGGAGCTCCACGGCGAGCGCTCCGCATCGCTCGATCGGCATCTTGACCGTCGTCAGCCCGGGGTTCACGGCGCTGGCCATGTCGATGTCGTCGATTCCGATGATGCTGATGTCGGCCGGGCAGGACCGTCCCATCTCCGACATGCCGGCTTCGAGGCCGAGCGCGACGAGGTCGTTGTAGGCGATGACGGCCGTCGCCCCGCTCGCGATCACGGGCGCGGCCGCGGCCCGGCCGCCTTCGATCGACGCCGCTTGGTGGCTCAGGTGCGTGAGGCGGATGCCGTACCGCTCGCACGCCTTCGTGATCGTGGCGGCGCGCTGGCCGTCTGCCCAGGATCCTGTGGGCCCGGCCGCATAGGCGATGTGCGTGTGGCCGAGTGCAGCGAGATGCTCGACCGCCTGCTGCGGCCCGTTCTCCATGTCCATGAGCACGCAGGGGGCGCCCTCGATGAAGCGGTTGACGATGACGAAGGGGGTGTCTCCGGCGAGCGTGAGCACCTCGTCGTCCGGCAGGCGGGGTGAGCACAGCAGCATGCCGTCGAGCTTGCGCGCCTGCTCGATCTGCTCCCGCTCGCGCCAGCGATCCTCGTCGGTGTCGAACAGTACGGTGCGGTGACGACCGTGCCATGCCTGGGAGTGGATGGCCTTGAGAAGCGTGGCATAGACGGGGTTGGCGACGTCCGGCACGACGACGCCGAACGAGCGGGTGGCGGTCGCCACCTGCGGGCTGTCGTAACCGAGGTCGTTGGCGGCCTGGAGCACCCGGTCTCGTGTGGCGGTCGCGAGGCGGTCGGGTTCTCCGAAGGCGCGGGATGCCGTGGCGATCGAGACGCCCGCGCGTCGCGCCACGTCAGTCAGCGTCGCACCCATTGCCGCCTCTCCGGTGTTGCGGGAACAGTTGTTCCATCATGGCTCATCCTGCAACATGGAATGCGTCTTGACAATTTTGTACAAACCATTCACACTCTTTTCCATGCCGATCATCGAAGATCCCAGGACCCGCCGACGGGCACCTCGTACCGGGGTGCACTCATGAGCGGCACTCCGCAGCGCCTGTCGCGCTCGCACCACGGTGCTGTCCCGCTCCCCGAGACTCCCGCCCGTGCCGGAATCCTCCACCTGGGCCTGGGCAGCTTCCACCGCGCACACCAGGCGGTCTACACGGCTGCGGCCATCGCGGCCGATGGCGGCGACTGGGGCATCGTGGGCGTCGCCTCGCGATCGCGGACCGTCGTCGACGCGATGCGCGCACAGGACCTCCTCTCCTCGGTCGCGACGATCTCGCCCGAGGGAATGTCGCTGAGCATCCCGGGCGTGCACACCGACGCCTTCGTCGCGGCGGACGAGCCCCAGCGCGTCGTCGAGAGCATCGCCGACCCCGGCATCCGCATCGTCACGCTCACGGTCACGGAGAACGGCTACAGCTCCTCGCCCGCGACGGGTCACCTCGACACTGCAGACCCGACCATCGTCTCCGACCTGCGCGGAGGCCACCCTCGCTCGACCATCGGACAGCTCGCTCGCGGCGTCCAGCGGCGGGCCGCGGCATCCGGAGCCCCTCTGACGATCCTCAGCTGCGACAATCTCGCCGCCAACGGCGCCCGTACGAAGGCTCTCGTCCGCGACTTCCTGGAGGCGCTGCCTGCCAGCGAGGGCGCCGAGGCACTCGCCTTCCTCGAGTCGTCGGTCTCGTTCCCCTCGAGCATGGTCGACCGCATCGTCCCGTCCACGACGCCCGCGCTCCGCAGTGAGGTGTCGTCGCTCCTCGGCGCGTGGGACGAGATCCCCGTCCCCGCCGAACCCTTCACGATGTGGGCGATCGAGGACGACTTCGCCGCAGGACGGCCCGCCTGGGAGGCCGGAGGAGCGGTCTTCAGCACGGAGGTCGGCCGCTACGAGGACATGAAGGTGCGGCTCCTCAACGGAACGCATTCGTTGATCGCCTACCTGGGCGCGCTGCAGAACGCCGAGACGATCCCGGATGCCGTGGGCCGGCCGGCGATCGAGCGTGCAGCGCGCGCGGTGCTCGCCCACGAGTACACGCCGTCCATCCAGGTCCCGACGGGCGTCGACATCGCGGAGTACGAGCGTCAGCTGTTCCTCCGCTGGGGCAACACCGCACTCGGGCACAAGACCAGCCAGGTCGGTACGGACGGCTCGGTCAAACTGCGTCAGCGCATCCCCGAGCCGGCGCTCCGGCTGCTCGACCGCGGCGAGATGCCGCACATGATCGCCCTCACCGTGGCCGCCTACCTCTCCTGCATCGCACCCCGACCCGGATTCGATCCCGGCCCCTTCGCCGCCGCGATGAAGGATGCCGCCCGCGAGCGGCTGATCCCGCTCGCCGGGTCGGCCCGTACCGGGGCCGACCTCGCCGCGGCCTCGATCACGGACCTCCGGCTCTTCGGCGCCGACCTCGCCGACCGTCCGGCGTTCATCGAGCGGGTCGGCGAGCTGGTCGACACGATCGAACGCGACGGCGTCTCGGCGGCGATCACGGAGAGCGTCACGGCGGCGGAGACCGACATCAGGTCACGAGCATCGGAGGTCCCGGCATGAGCACGGTGAACCCGACCCACGATCACGAGGAAGGCGCGACGATGAAGGCGCTCGCCATCCACGGCAAGGAAGACATCCGCTGGGAGGACCGCGAGGTGCCTCAGCCCGCGTCGGGCGAGGTGCGGCTCCGGGTCCGGTACGTCGGCATCTGCGGTTCCGATCTGCACTACTACTTCCACGGCGCGAACGGCGAGTACACCATCCGGGAGCCGCTGACCCCGGGCCATGAGCTCTCGGCCGTCGTCGACCTCGACCCGTCGGGGCGCCTCGCCGCCGGGACACCCGTGACGGTGCACCCGGCCCGCTACGGCGCCGACGTGCCCGGCCTCGAGGACAGGCCGCACCTGCGCCCCGGCGGCGACTACTTCGGCAGCGCCGCGACGATGCCGCATCGCCAGGGCGGCGCCGCGGAGTACCTCCTCGTCGAGGAGCACATGATCCGTGTTCTCCCCGAGGGCCTTCCGCTGGAACGTGCGGCACTCGCAGAACCGCTCGCCGTCGCCCTGCACGCCGTGAGCCTGGCGGGCGACATCAGCGGAAAGCGTGTGCTCGTCATCGGCGCGGGCCCCATCGGACTGCTCGTCGTCGCGGCGGCCGTGCACGCGGGGGCCGCCACCGTCGGCGCGAGCGACGTCCGCGCCGAGCCCCTCGATCGCGCCGCGGCCCTGGGCGCGAGCGAGTTCGTGCTCGTCGGCAGCGACTCCATCGCGGACGAGTCGTACGACGTCGTCTTCGAATGCTCCGGAGTCCCCGTCTCCGTCACCCAGGCCGTCCGCGCGGCGCGCCGGGCGGGAACCGTCGTGCAGGTCGGGATGCTCGCCGACGCCGAGATCGGCGTCAACCTCGCGCCGATGCTCGCCAAGGAGCTGACCCTCCGCGGCGCATTCCGCTTCTCGACGGAGATCGACGACGCCGTCGCGATGCTCGCCGAGTCGGACGCCCTCGACTCCGTCATCTCGCACACCATCGACGCCGCAGACGCCCTCGACGCGTTCCGGGTCGCGCGCGACTCGTCCGCGTCGGCCAAGGTCCTTCTGCGTCTCTGAACCTCCACCACCCTCCCCCCACTCATTTACGAAGGAGTAACGATGAGCACTTCCAACGTCCCCGGTGTGGACGCCTCCGCGCCCCCGCAGACGGTCGAGAGATCGACCGGCGACCTCGTCCGGGCCGCGGTCTCGGGCTGGCTGGGCACGGCACTGGAGTTCATGGACTTCCAGCTCTACTCCCTGGCCGCCGCCCTCGTCTTCAGTCAGCTGTTCTTCGCCGGGGAGGAGCCCGGCATGGCCGTCGTGCTCGCCATGGCGACCTACGGCGTCGGCTACATCGCCCGCCCGCTCGGCGCCTGGTACTTCGGCCGGATGGGCGACAAGGTCGGCCGCCGCAAGGTCCTCTTCTACACGATCCTGCTCATGGGCCTCGCGACGACGCTCATCGGCTTCCTGCCGACGTACGCGCAGGCCGGCATCCTCGCGCCGATCATGCTCGTCGTGCTGCGTCTCGCGCAGGGCTTCGGCGCCGGCGCGGAGATCTCGGGTGCCGGCGTCATGCTCGCCGAGTACGCTCCCGCGCGCCGCCGCGGCATCATCGCCTCCCTCGTCGCGCTCGGCACGAACTGCGGAACGCTCTTCGCCTCCGCGATCTGGGCACTCCTCCTCGCCGTCATGATGGAGGACGACGTCATCGCCTGGGGCTGGCGGATCCCCTTCATCGCGAGCTCCATCGTGATGGTGTTCGCCGTCTGGGTGCGCTTCCGCCTCAAGGAGAGCCCCGTCTTCGAGGAGCGCACCGACGTCGTCGACGGCAAGGCGCTCTCGCGCGATGAGATGGTCGACCTGGCGACCAAGAGCAACGACCTCCGCGCGCTCGAGGCCCTGCGGAAGAAGCCGGTCAAGGCGACGCTCGTGTCGTTCTTCCTCCGCTTCGGCCAGGCCGGCAACTCGGGTCTGATCCAGACCTACATGATCTCCTTCATCACGATCACGCTCGCCGTCCAGAAGGGCGTCGGCCCCGAGATCGTGATCGTCTCCTCGCTCATCGGCTTCGGCACCATCCCGCTGGTCGGCTGGCTCGGCGACCTGTTCGGCCGCCGGCGGATGTACATCATCATGACGTCGCTCTCGCTCGTGCTGATCATCCCGACGATGCTCGCGATCAACACCAAGGAGGTCGGCTGGATCTTCGTCGGCTACGCCGTGATCCACAACGTCTCGGTCCTCGGCCTCGCGTCCATGGAGAACATCTCGCTCCCCGAGATCTTCGGAGCGCGGAACCGCTACACGCTGACGGCCATCGTGCGCGAGATCGCCGCCATCATCGCCACCGGCATCGGCCCGATCATCGCTGCGGCCTGGGTCGCCGCGACGACCGGCAGCATCATCCCGGTGATGGTGCTGCTCGGCATCTACACCGTGTGCGCACTGGTCGCCGCGATCGTTGCGCCCGAGTGGACGGGGCGCGACCTCACCGACCCGCGCGCCGCGATGTGACAAGGAAGGACGATCAATGACCATCGACCGCGTCGATACCATCATCACCAGCCCCGGACGCAACTTCGTCACCCTCAAGATCACGACCTCGGACGGCATCGTCGGCTGGGGGGACGCCACACTGAACGGCCGCGAGCTCTCGGTCGCCTCCTACCTGGAGGACCATGTCGCCTCCACTCTCATCGGCCGTGACGAGGACCGCATCGAGGACACCTGGCAGTACCTCTACCGCGGCCCCTACTGGCGGCGCGGACCGGTCACGATGGCGGCCATCGCCGCGGTCGACATGGCCCTCTGGGACATCAAGGCCAAGAAGGCCGGGATGCCGCTCTACCAGCTCCTCGGCGGTGCGAGCCGGTCCGGCGTCCGCGTCTACGCCCACGCCTCCGGCACCGACTACGACGCGCTCGCGAACGCGATCACCGGCTACCAGGAGCTCGGCTTCACCGCCGTGCGCGTGCAGACCGGTGTCCCGGGGCTCGGTCAGATCTACGGCGTCTCGGCGGCCGGACCGGGGGTGCGCTACGACTACGAGCCGGCCAAGCGCGCCGAGAACGGCCGCCCGAGCGAAGAGACGTGGGACACCCGCAATTACCTCAACCACATGCCGGGGATCTTCGCCAAGATCCGCGAGGACTTCGGCACCGACCTGCGGATCCTCCACGACGGCCACCATCGGATGACGCCGATCGAGGCCGCGCGCTTCGCGAAGGACATCGAGCCGTACGACCTGTTCTGGCTCGAGGACTGCACTCCCGGCGAGGACCAGACGGCGCTCCGCCTCGTGCGCCAGCACTCGACGACGCCGCTCGCGATCGGCGAGGTCTTCAACACCGTCTTCGACTACCAGACGCTCATCACCGAGCGCCTCATCGACTACGTCCGCTCCGCCGTCACCCACACCGGCGGCATCACCGCGATGAAGAAGCTCCTCGACTTCGCCGCGATCTACGGGATCAAGTCCGGCATCCACGGCCCGACCGACATCTCGCCCGTCGGGATGGCGGCAGCGCTCCACCTCGACCTCGCGATCCACAACTTCGGCATCCAGGAGTACATGCCGCACAACGAGCAGACGCTGGAGGTGTTCCAGACGTCGTTCACGTTCGACCGCGGCTTCCTTCACCCGGGGGAGGAGCCCGGGCTCGGTGTCGAGCTCGACGAGGACGCAGCGGCCGCCTTCGAGTACACCAAGGCCTACCTCCCCGTGAACCGGCTTACGGACGGGACCGTCCATGACTGGTGACGTCGCGCGGCTTCCGCTCCCGCAGAAGACGGCGCAGTCGCGGCTCATCGTCGTGGCGCGAGCCAGGAGCGCCGAGGACTACGACCCCGTGCTGGAGGCGCTCATCGATGCCGGCATCCGTAGTGTCGAGCTGACCCTCACCACACCGGGTACGATCGAGCACCTCCCGGGGCTGATCGAGCGCTTCGGCGATGACGTCGACCTCGGCATCGGGACCGTGACCGACACCGACCAGCTCCGGCGTGCAGTGGATGCGGGCGCCCGCTACCTCGTCACACCGATCACGGTTCCCTCCCTCCTCGCCGCGGCCGTGGAGGCCGGTGTGCCGCTCGTTCCCGGCGGGTTCACGCCGACCGAGTTGTTCGCCTCGTGGTCGGCCGGGGCGTCCGCCGTCAAGGTGTTCCCTGCCGGACGGCTCGGCGCGGGATACGTCAAGGATCTGCGGGGACCGTTCCCCGACATCGAGGTGGTGCCGTCTGGAGGCGTCGACCTCGAGAGCGCCGCGCAGTGGCTTGCGGCCGGTGCCGCGGCCGTGAGCGTCGGCGGCCCGCTGCTGGGCGACGCGTTCCAGGGCGGCGACCTGGTTGCCCTCGGTGAGCGGGCCCGCGCGTTCGTCGCTGTCGCCGCCGGCGGCAGCGCATGACGGCGGTGTCCGACCGTCGACGTGTCGCGACGCTCGGCGAGACGATGGCTCTCGTGCGCAGCCGCGACATCGGCAGCCTCCGGCACGCGTCCGACCTCGCTCTCGGCGTCGGCGGCGCCGAGAGCAACGTCGCGATCGCCCTGCGCAGGCTCGGCGTCGACGTCACGTGGCTCGGTCGGGTCGGCGACGATTCGCTGGGGGAGCGCGTCGTGCGCGAGATCCGCGCGGAGGGGGTCGACGCGCGCGCCGTCGTGGATGCGGGCGCCCCGACGGGCCTCATGCTCAAGGAACGCCCCAACTCGACGTCGACCCGCGTGCTGTACTACCGATCCGGCTCGGCCGGATCGAGACTGTCGCCCTCCGACCTGCCCGACGGCTGGATCGAACAGGCCGACCTGCTCCATCTCACGGGGATCACGGCCCTCATCTCCGAATCGGCCCGCGAGACCCTCTCGGTCGCGATCGACCGCGCCCGAGCGGCCGGCGTCGTGGTGACCTTCGACATCAACTACCGATCCTCTGTCGCTGCTCCGGCCGTCGCGGGGCCGTGGCTCCGGGAGGTGGCCGAACGCGCCGACATCGTGTTCGGCGGCGCGGAGGAGTTCGAACTGCTCTCCCCGGGCACGGATGCCGCGGCCGCGTGCGAGCGCCTCCTCGCGCATCGTCCCACGGAGGTCGTCCTCAAGCGCGGCGCCGAGGGCGCGACGACCATCCTGCCGACGCAGGTGGTCGACGCCCCGGGGTTCGTCGTCGATGTCGTCGACACGGTCGGAGCCGGCGACGCCTTCGTCGCGGGGTACCTGAGCGGCGTCCTGGATGGATCGGACGTCGCGGCGCGCTTGCACCGCGCCAACGTCTGCGGAGCGATGCTCTGCATGACGCCCGGAGATTGGGAGTCGAGTCCCACGCTTCGGGAGGTCCGGCAGTTCACAGCCGGCGTCGGCGACCCCGTGCTCCGCTGAGGAGTCTCCCGGCCGTTTGGCGATCCGGCCGGATCCCGTTACGATACGGTACGTGTCGTATTCAGAGAACACCTCGCGCCGGGCGGGCCGCCCGCGCGACGACAGCCGCGAGTCCCACATCCTCGCCGTCGTCAACGCGCTCCTCGCCGAGCGCGGCTACGACGGCGTCTCGTTCGAGGAGGTCGCCCGCCGAGCCGGCGCCTCCAAGCCGACGCTGTACCGCCGCTGGGCGAACAAGCGCGAGATGGTCGTCGCCGCACTGAAAGTCGGTCCGGCCCGCCGGGACGACGCCGACGCGATCGACACGGGGTCGCTGCGTGGCGACCTGCTGGCGCTGTGCCGCCGCCTGCTCACGACCCTCCGCTCGGCCGACGGCCAGACCGCGCTCGCGCTCCTGCAGGCCGGGTTCGAGGACCCGGAGCTCGGCGAGACGATCGAGCAGACGGTCGGCCCGACCGGTGCGCGCCTTCCGGCGGACGTCGTCGCTGCGGCGGTCGGCCGGGGCGAGCTGCCCGAGGGGGTCGACCCCTTCCCGTTCGAAGAGGTCACCGGCTCCGTGCTCCTGCTCCGCCGCCTCAACGGCCTCGCCGTCACCGACGACTACCTCGAGGCACTGGTCGACACCATCCTGATCCCCGCGCTCCGGGCGACGGCATCCGACACCCGGCCCCTTCCCGCCGGCATCTTCTCCGGACACCCGGCGACCGCCGACGCCTGACCGCCCACTCCACCGACCGACCACCCCCACGACCCAGGAGGCACATCCACCATGGCCACGATCGACGGCTTCAGCTACCAGACCATCCCCGGCAGCGGCGGCATCCCGCTGCACGTCGCGGTCGGGGGGACCGGCCCGGCGGTGGTGCTGCTCCACGGCTTCCCGCAGACCCACTACATGTGGCGCGAGGTCGCGCGGCGGCTCGCCGACGATCACACCGTGATCGTCCCCGACCTCCGCGGCTACGGCGAGAGCGGCAAGCCGGCGGAGGACGGACCGGACACCTACTCCAAGCGCACGATGGGCGACGACGTCGTGGCGGTCGCGTCCGCCCTCGGACACGATCGGTTCGGGCTCATCGGCCATGACCGCGGTGCGCTCGTCGGCGTCCGCGCCGCGCTCGACCACCCGGAGCGCGTGCAGTACCTCGGCATCCTCGACGTGCTGCCCACCCTCGACACCTGGGACGTGCTGCACGGGGTGGATGCGAAGATCGCCTGGCACCTCTACCTGATGGCCCAGCCGGTGGGGCTGCCCGAGCGCATGATCTCCGCGGTCGCCGACGACTTCTTCGCCTCGTTCCTCGACGCGTGGGACACCGACGGCACCACGTTCACGCCGGACGTGCGCAGGCACTACATCGACAGCTCGGTGGCGGCGGTGCCGTCGATCGTCGCCGACTACCGCGCGAGCGCCGGGATCGACCTGGAGCTGGATCGCGCCGATCGCGCCGCGGGCCGAGGGCTGGCCATGCCGGTCGGCGTCCTGTCGCAGGACTGGGGGTCGCAGCTCGGCTTCGACCCGCGTGCGATCTGGGGCGCCTGGTCGGACGACCTGGTCTACGAGCCGATCGACGCCGGCCACTTCATGGCCGAGGAGAAGCCGGATGACGTGGCCGGCTTCATCCGCTCGCTCGCCGCGCGCGCCCGCTCCTAGACCGGGTCAGTCGACCTCGCGCACCTGCCCGTGCTTGATCTGCAGGCGGCGCTGGGCGCGCTTCGCGACCGCGGTGTCATGCGTCACGATCACGACGGTGAGACCGCGGTCGCGCCACAGTCCCTCGAGCAGGTCCATGATCTCGTCCCGCGTCTCCTCGTCCAGGTTGCCCGTCGGCTCGTCCGCCAGCAGCACCTCCGGATCCTTGACCAGCGCCCGCGCGATCGCGACGCGCTGCTGCTGGCCGCCGGAGAGCTCCGACGGCAGGTGGTTGCCTCGGTCGGCGAGCCCGACCGAGGCCAGGGCCTCCGCCGCGCGGCGCTTGCGGTCGGCGGCGCTGACCTTGAGCGGCGCGAGAGCCGTCTCGACGTTCTCCTGCGCCGTGAGGGTCGGGATGAGATTGAACCCCTGGAAGACGAACCCGATCTCCTTCGCCCGGATCTTCGTGAGCCGTCCGTCGTGCTGCTTCGAGAGGCTGTCGGCGCCCAGCTCGACCGAGCCGGAGGTCGGCCGGTCGAGCGCCCCGAGCATCTGCAGCAGGGTCGACTTGCCTCCTCCGGTCGGCCCCTGGATGGCGACCAGCTGGCCGTCCGGGATGTCCAGGGTCACGTCGTTGAGGGCGACGACCTGGCGCTTGGACTGGCTGTAGGTCTTGGTGACGTCGGTCAGGGTGTACATGTGTGCTCCTTCGAGGGCGGGATGACCGGGTTCAGGCGACCGAGCGGAGGGCCGCGGCCGGGCGGAGTCGCGAGGCACGCCATCCGCCGATGGCCCCGGCGATCAGACCGCCGAGGACGGCGAGGCCGACCGCGCCGACGATGATCCACAGGGTCACCGGGGCGTGCAGGGCGATGTTCGCGGAGGTCGTCGCGGCCTCCCTGGCCGCTCCGAAGGCGCCGCCGAAGCCGCGGGCCGCGCCCTCGCCGGTCGCACCCGTCGCCGCACCGGAGCGCTCGGCGGCGGCACCGGTGGTGCCGTGGCTGATGCTGCCGGTCAGTGTCGGCGAGATCAGATTGACGACCAGCACCCCGAGGAGGCCGACCGCGACGCCGATCACGCCGCCGATGACGCCCTGCACCACGGACTCGCCGGCGACCTGCCCGACGATGCGCCGGTTGGACCAGCCGATCGCCTTGAGGGTGCCGAACTCGCGGGTGCGCCGGGTGACGCCGGAGATGGTGAACAGGATGGCGATGAGGAACGCGGCCGCGAGCACGATCACCGACAGCCAGGTGCCGAGGTTCGCGATGAGCTGGCCGGCGCTGCCGAGGGAGCCGGAGACCGTCGAGGCGAGGTCGGCCTGCGTGCTGACCGTCGCCCCGGACACGGCCTTCGTCAGATCGGTCTTGATCTGGTCGATGTCGCCGGAGGAGGCCGCCTTCACGTACACCGACGAGATCTTGCCGCTCTGCCCGGAGAGCGTTTGGGCGACATCCAGCGGGATGTACGCGTTCGCCGCAGTGGTCGCGTCGGAGCCGGTCGCCGCGACGATCCCGATGACCGAGAAGTCCGTGCCGCCGATCGTGATGGTGTCGCCGACGGCTTTGCTCGCCGTCTTGGCGTAGCTCGCGTCGAGCACCACCACATCCTTGCCCGCGTCGGCCGCCGTGAAGCTCCGGCCGCCGGTGAGGGTGACCGAGGCGAGCGGGCCGACGGACTTGCCGGCGGGATCGAGGCCGAGCACCGAGAAGGAGTCGACGGTGAAGGAGCTGCCGCCTGCGCCGTCGGAGCCGCCCGTCGGGGGCGCGGTCGGCTGTGCCGCCTGACCGTTCTCGCGCTCCTGGCGGAGCTGCTGGAAGTTCGGCAGGGTTCCGCTGAAGCTGGTGTTCGTGAGCGAGAGCACGGCGGCGGCCGACTCGACGTTCTGCACCTTCTTCACCGTGGTGAGGGTGGATGCGTCCATGACCGTGGCGCCGCGGGTCGGTTCGAGACGGGAGGTGTTGACCTGCCGTGCGCCGCCGGTGTCGGTCCCGGCGTTGGCGCCGAAGTCGAAGCGTGGACCGCCTCCCGCACCCTGGAGTCCGGTCGCGTTCTGCGCGGTCGCGGGCTGGCTCACCGTGATGTCCGTGCCCACCCCGTACACCGACTGCAGCACGCTCTCCTGCGCCTGGCGCACCCCCGCCGAGACCGCGTCCACGATGATGACCAGCGCGATCGCCAGGGCCATCCCGATGGCGATGATGATCGTCTGCTTGCGGCGGTTGAGCAACTCGCGCCGCAGATAGGTTCCGAACATGGGCTCCCAAACTGTGCTGTCGGATGAACGTCTGGCGTGAGGTTAGGAACGGCCGTTTTCGGGTCGCTGTGGCGAAGCTATGCATCCGCCGAGTGCCCGGTTTCCTGCGGATTGTCACATCCGGCGCGCCTGCCGTGTCGTACGGGTGAAGGCAACGAGAAGGAGGAATCCCATGCAGCAGCAGGCCCAGGTCGTGGTGATCGGAGGCGGGTATGCCGGAGTCGCGGCGGCCAACCGGCTCAGCGGTCGGGACGACGTCTCCGTGACCCTGGTGAACGCGCGGCCGGTCTTCGTCGAGCGCATCCGTCTCCACCAGCTGGCGGCGGGCACGGACGACGCGATCGTGGAGTTCGGGAAGGTGCTGGCGCCGTCGGTCCACCTGGTCGTCGACGCCGTCGAGCGCATCGACGCGCCCGCACGACGGCTGGAGCTGTCGTCCGGCGGCCACCTCGACTACGACTACCTTGTCTACGCAGCGGGCAGCGTCCGCGCGCTGGCCGATGTCCCTGGCTCTGCCGAGCACGCCCTCCCGATCGCGCAGCTCGGCGACGCGGACCGGCTGCGGGAGGAGCTGGCGGCACTCGGGTCGACGGACCCGATCGCGGTGGTCGGCGGCGGTCCGCTCGGCATCGAGGTCGCCTCGGAGCTCGCAGAGCAGGGCCGTTCCGTCACGCTCTACTGCGGCGGACCCCTCGGCCCGTCGCTGCATCCCCGCGGACGCCGCTCCATCGCCCGGCGGCTCGCCGCGCTCGGCGTCACGGTCGAGGACGGCCCCGGCTCCCGGGTGATGGCGGTCGAGCAGGATGCGGTGGTGCTGGCCGACGGGAGCACGCGCCCCAGCGCGCTCACCATCTGGGCGGCCGGGTTCGTCGCAGCCGACCTCGCGCGCCGCAGCGGACTCACCGTGGATGCCGCCGGCCGGCTCCTGACCGACGAGACCCTGACGAGCGTCGACGACGACCGCATCGTCGCGGCGGGCGACTCGGCCGCGCCGTCCGGGCACCCGCTCCGGATGAGCTGCCAGGCCGCCGGGCCGCTCGGCGGTCACGCCGCCGACACCGTCCTCCGCCGGATCGACGGCCGCGACCCGGAGCCGTTGGTGATGGGATTCGTCGGTCTCTGCATCAGCCTGGGCCGCCGTCACGGGATCTTCCAGTTCGAGCACAGGAACGACACGGCGACGCGGGCGCACATCGGCGGCCGTGCGGGAGCAGCGGTGAAGGAGCTGGTCTGCCGGGGCACGGTACAGCAGCTGACCCTCGAGGCGCGGCATCCCGGCGTCACTCGACTGCCTGCGGCCTTCGGCGACCGCGAGCGCCGCCGTATGCTCGCAGTGAACGGGTCGGCCCCTGAAGTCGCGGGCGCGACCCCGGGACGGGAGGGCGCATGAGCTCGCACCGGACGGATGCGGCGACGTCGCTCTTCGTGGCGCACCGCAACCTCCTCTTCACGGTGGCGTACGAGATGCTCGGCTCGGCGGCGGACGCCGAGGACGTGCTGCAGGAGACCTGGCTGCGCTGGAGCACCGTCGACCAGGCGGAGGTGCGGGAGCCCCGCGCCTACCTGGTGCGGATCGCGACCCGGCTGGCGCTCAACCGCCTCCGCAGCGCGCAGCATCGTCGCGAGGCATATGTCGGACCCTGGCTGCCCGAGCCCCTGCTGACCTCGCCCGATGTCGCGGACGACGCCGAGCTCGCGGAGAGCATCTCCATGGCCCTGATGGTGGTCCTGGAGACTCTCGGGCCGACCGAGCGCGCTGTGTTCGTGCTGCGCGAGATCTTCGGCTTCGAGTTCGACGAGATCGCAGCGGCGGTGGAGAAGACGCCGGCGACCGTGCGTCAGATCGCCCACCGCGCCCGGCAGCACGTGGAGGCGCGGCGCCCGCGGGTCAGTGTCACCGCCGATGAGGCTCGCGCCGCGCTGGACGCGTTCCGTGTCGCGGTGGAGACCGGGGACGTGCAGGCGATGCTGAACGTGCTCGCCCCCGACGTCGTCCTCATCAGCGACGGCGGCGGAGTGAAGCAGGCCGCACTCCGGCCGATCCTCGGCGCCGACAAGGTGGCGCGTTTCATCTCCGGCGGCATCCGGAAGACCGCCGTCGATTTCGCCATCGAACCGGCCGTCGTCAACGGCAACCCGGCGCTGGCGCTGCATGTGGCGGGCGAGTTCGACGGGGTGCTGGCCGCCCGCGTCCAAGACGGTCGGATCACGGGCCTGTACATCGTCCGCAACCCGCAGAAACTGTCGTGGCTGGGGGAGGAGCTGACCCTGTCGCTGCGCTGACCGATCCAAATAGCCAAATGTTGGACATTTAGGGGAGCCTGCCCTAGCGTGGAGGAATGCCACGCATCGCCCCCAGTCCCACGCTCGCCGAACAGGTCACCGATCAGCTTCGTCGGCGGATCTTCGCGGGGGAGTTCCCCGTCGGCGCGCTCCTGCCGCCGGAGACGGAGCTGGCCGAAGAACTCGGCGTCAGCCGCAACAGCATCCGTGAAGCCCTCCGGTCGCTGGTCCACGCCGGGATGCTGGGCGCGCGGGCGGGATACGGCACTTTCGTGCGCGCCACGAACGACGTCGCTCCGACCCTGGCGCGACGCCTCGACCAGGAGCGCGACGTCGATGTCGCAGAGGTGCGTGCCCTCCTCGAGCGGGAGGCCGCCCGGCTCGCGGCCCTCCGGCGCACGCCCGAGCAGCTCGCGCGGTTGAACAAGGCCCTCGCCGAACGGACCGCGCTGATCGGCCTCCCCGGATACGACGACGCGGACATCGCCTTCCACCAGGCCCTCCTCGACGCCACCGGCAATTCCCTGCTGGCCGAGCTGTACCGCGGCGTCGGCGGCAACGAACGGGCTCTGCACGCCCTTCGCGACGAGGCCGCCGTGTCCGCCGACGGCGAGGCGCGACCCACCGACATCGACGAAGCGCACGCGCCCATCGTCGAGGCGGTCGCCGCGGGCGATCCGGTGGCCGCAGCCGCGGCGGCGGAGGCGGCGGTCCGCCTGATCAACGAGAGACAGGGCATCCACCTGCCCGGATACGACGCGACGGGCTCGGGCCGATGATGTCGGAAAGGACGGCGCTGCGCGGCGGCGGGAGCGGGGGCGCTCGCATCATCCGGACCCTGAGTCCCGCGCTCGTCCTCACCGGTCTGCTGCTCGTCGCCGGAAACCTGCGAGCGGGGCTCACCACCGTCGGCCCAGTCCTCAGCGACATCACCAGTGCGCTCGGCCTCACCTCCGTCGCAGCGTCCGTGCTGGTCAGCCTCCCGCTCGTCGCGTTCGCCGTCGTGTCGCCGTTCGCGCCGCGTGTTGCGCGCGCGCTCGGGCTCGAACGGTCCCTGGCGCTCGCGCTCCTCCTCCTCGCCGGCGGCCTCGTGCTCCGCTCCCTCCCCGGCCTCGGCTCGCTCTGGACCGGCACGGCCCTCATCGGCGTCGCGATCGCCGTCCTCAACGTGGTGCTGCCCGCATTGGTGAAACGCGACTTCCCCACGCGCATCGGGCAGATCACCGGCGCATATTCGGTCGTGCAGGCCGTCTTCGCCGCAATCGCGGCCGGTGTCGCCGTCCCGGTCGCCGGGCTGACGGCGGTCGGCTGGAGGCTCCCGCTCGGGATGTGGGCGGTGCTGGCGGTCATCGCGATCGCCGTCCTCGCACCGCAGCTGCGCCGCAGAACCGTCGTGCCCGACGGGCAGGAAGACCTGACCCTCGGTAGAGAGGGCCATCGCAGCGGCGGACGCTCGCCGTGGCGGTCGGCCCTCGCGTGGCAGGTGACCGCGTTCATGGGGCTGCAGTCGGTGGGCTTTTACATCTTCATCACCTGGCTGCCCTCGATCGAGAGGTCGGCGGGGATCAGCCCGGAGGCGGCCGGGTGGCACCAGCTCCTCCTCAATGGCTGCGGCATCGTCGGCAGCGTCACGTGCTCCTTCCTCATCCCGCGGTTCCGGGACCAGCGGCTGCTGGCCGCCGCGGCACCCGCCCTCACGGTGATCGCGATGCTCGGTGTGCTGTTCGCTCCGGCGCTCTCGGCCATCTGGGACAGCATCGCCGGGGTGGCGGGCGGTGTCACGATCGTGCTGGCGCTCTCGTTCTTCGGCCTGCGCACCCGCCACCACGCGCAGGCGGCCGCACTGTCGGGCATGGCGCAGTCCGTCGGCTACCTTGTCGCCGCCGCCGGCCCGATCGGCGTCGGCGCCCTGCACGACGCGACCGGGTCATGGACGGGTCCTCTCCTGGTGGTCATCGGTGTGCAGGTCGTGCTCCTGGTGTTCGGTCTGCTGGCCGGACGGAACCGCATCCTGGAGTGACCCCGAGCGCTCAGAGAGTTCATAGGTTGTGCAAAGACGGCATCCATCACCCTCCTCATAATGAGAAAGGTGACCATCAACGCGCGCGCCGCCTCCGGCCCCTCCAGCCAGCCCCGTACCCTCCTGCGCCGCGCGGACGGCAGCGCCATCCGCGTGCTCGTCGTCGACGATGAGGCGACGCTGACGGACCTCCTCGCGATGGCCCTCCACTACGAGGACTGGGAGGTCAAGACGGCGTCGAACGGTCAGCAGGCGCTGCAGCTGTCGCGCGAGTTCAAGCCGGATGTCGTGGTGCTCGACATCATGCTCCCCGACATCGACGGCCTCCAGGTGCTGTCGCGGATGCGCGCCGACGGCAACGAGGCGCCCGTTCTCTTCCTCACCGCGAAGGACTCCCTCGACGACCGCATCGCCGGTCTCACCGCCGGCGGCGACGACTACGTGACGAAGCCGTTCAGCCTGGAGGAGCTCGTCGCGCGCCTGCGCGGTCTGCTGCGCCGGTCGCGCGCGGCGGTCGCCGACCACGACGACCCCGTGCTGATCGTCGGCGACCTCGTCCTCGACGAGGACAGCTACGAGGTCCACCGCGACGGCGAGCCCATCCAGCTGACCGCCACCGAGTTCGAACTGCTGCGCTTCCTGATGCGCAACCCGCGCCGCGTGCTCAGCAAGGCCCAGATCCTCGACCGGGTCTGGAGCTACGACTTCGGCGGATCGTCCAGTGTGGTCGAGCTCTACATCTCCTACCTGCGCAAGAAGATCGACGCCGGCCGCGCCCCGATGATCCACACTGTCCGCGGCGCCGGTTACATGGTGAAGGCCGCGCAATGACCTCCGCCCGCGACGCGGGCGCCCCGGTCACCGGGCCAGGCGGATCCGGTCGCGCGAGCGGCCGGTCCTGGCGCATCCGCCCGTTCCGCTCGTGGACCCTCCGGAGCCGTGTCGTGCTCGTCGTCGTGGCGATGCTGGCGGTGCTCGGCGCCGTGATCGGGACGGTCAGCGTGTTCGCGCTGCAGAACTACCTGATGCAGCGGCTGGACGGGCAGCTCACCTCGGCGCTCGACCGCGGCCAGCGGGCCGCCGATCGCATCTACGGCGATCAGCCCACAGGACCGGACGTCATCGGCATCGTCCAGACGCCGGGTCAGCAGACCGGCACGTTCGGCGTCATCCGCAGCGGCGACATGCTGCTGTACCCGGTCATCCTCTCCGAGAGGCCGGCCGGAAGCACCCCCGATCAGCCGGTGGCGCCGAAGCGGGTGCTCATCTCCACCACCGCCCTGCTCAGCCTGCCGTCGGACGGGCACCCGCGGACCATCGACCTCGGCGCGTCCCTGGGGGAGTACCGCGTCGCCGCGGTGGAGCTGACCAACGGCGACAGCGTCATCATCGGCCTCCCGCTCAGCGACGTGAACGCGACCGTCGCACGGCTCACGCTCGTCATCGTGCTGGTCACCCTCGCCGGGCTGGTGTTCGCGTTCCTTCTCGCGAGCGTGGTCGTCCGGCTGGCGATGCGTCCGCTGGAGCGGGTCGCGGACACCGCGGAACAGGTCTCCTCCCTGCCGCTCGATCGAGGAGACGTCGCGCTCTCCGTCCGCGTCCCGGAGGCCGACACCGACCAGCACACCGAGGTCGGAAAGGTCGGCTCCGCCCTCAACCGGATGCTCGGCCACGTCGCCTCCGCCCTGACCGCACGCCAGGCGAGCGAGCAGAAGGTGCGCCAGTTCGTCGCCGACGCCAGCCACGAGCTGCGCACACCGCTCGCCTCCATCCGCGGCTACGCCGAGTTGACCCGGCGAGCCCCGCACGAACTCCCGCCGGACGTCACGCACTCGCTCGGTCGCATCGAGTCGGAGGCGACCCGGATGACCTCCCTCGTGGAGGACCTGCTGCTGCTCGCCCGGCTCGACGAGGGCCGCGAGCTCGACCGCGATCCCGTGGACCTCTCCCTGCTGCTGGTGGATGCGCTGAGCGACGCCCACGCGGCCGGACCCGACCACGAGTGGGCGCTCGACCTGCCCGACGAGCCCGTCGAGGTCGTCGGCGACGCCCCGCGACTGCACCAGGTGCTCATGAACCTGCTCGCGAACGCGCGCGTGCACACGCCGGAAGGCACGAAGGTGACGGCCGGCCTGCGCGTGGATGAGGACGCGCACCGCGCCGTCATCACGGTCGCGGACGACGGACCGGGCATCCCGGAGGACATGCAGGCGACGCTGTTCGAGCGCTTCGCCCGAGGAGACAGCTCCCGCAACCGCGCCACCGGATCCACCGGGCTGGGCCTGGCCATCGTCCAGGCGGTCGTGCAGGCGCACGAGGGAGACGTGACCGTCACGAGCGAGCCGGGCCGGACCGTGTTCACGGTGTCGCTGCCGCTCGTGCCGACCGCCGTTTGAATCCGATTTGCAGACCGGGGTGCGCATCCCGTACCCTGTACGAAGCCAAAGACCGCTGGTTGTCGTGCTCGCATGACCGAAGATCCACTCAGGTGGGGGCCCGCGCAGGTGTATGAAGCAAGTTCCGCATTTTCTGCGTCGCCAGCTCCGTGCCTCTGCGCCGGAGCTTTTTTCTTTGTCCGGTGACGGTGTCGTCCAGCGACTTTGGCGGGCACACCGCTTCCGCGGTGTGCGACGAAGAAGATTGAGGAGTAGGCCATGGCGAACAAGGAAGCCACGGTCGCCGAGCTCACGAACCTGTTCGAGAGCTCGACCGCCGTTCTGCTGACCGAGTACCGCGGTCTCACTGTCGCTCAGCTCAAGCAGCTGCGCACGTCGATCAGTGAGCACGCGACCTACGCCGTGGTGAAGAACACGCTGACCAAGATCGCGGCCAACAACACGGGCATCTCGTCGTTCGACGAGGAGCTCGCTGGGCCGTCCGCGATCGCCTTCGTGCACGGTGACCCTGTCGCCGTCGCGAAGTCGCTGCGTGACTTCGCCAAGGCAAACCCTCTGCTTGTGGTCAAGGGCGGTTACTTCGACGGTAACCCGCTGACCGCAGAAGAGGTAGGCAAGCTCGCCGACCTCGAGTCCCGTGAGGTTCTGCTGGCCAAGCTGGCCGGCGCCTTCAAGGCCTCGCTGTTCGGAGCCGCATATCTGTTCAACGCACCGCTGTCGCAGGCCGTTCGCACGGTCGACGCGCTGCGTGAGAAGCAGGAGTCCGCTGCCTGAGTCCTCACGGACCAGGCCAGCGGTGAGTAACCACACACACTAAGGAGAGAACAATGGCAAAGCTTTCGACTGAGGAGCTGCTCGACGCGTTCAAGGAGCTCACGCTCATTGAGCTCAGCGAGTTCGTGAAGAAGTTCGAGGAGACCTTCGAGGTCACCGCCGCCGCCCCCGTCGCCGTGGCCGCTCCGGCCGCCGGTGGTGCGGGCGCCGCTGCCGAAGAGGTCGAGGAGAAGGACTCCTTCGACGTCGTCCTCGAGGCCGCCGGTGACAAGAAGATCCAGGTCATCAAGGAGGTGCGCGCCCTCACCAGCCTCGGCCTCGGTGAGGCGAAGGCCCTCGTTGACGGCGCTCCGAGCACCGTGCTCGAGGGTGCCAACAAGGAGACCGCAGACAAGGCGAAGGCCCAGCTCGAAGAGGCTGGCGCCACCGTCACCCTGAAGTAATCAGGGCCCCATCGGGGCTCTTCTTACCGACGGCTGACTGCCGCTGTGTCGTAGACACAGGCGCGACGCGGACTCCTTCATTAGAGAGTGTCCGCGTTGCGGAGGGCGTCGCCCCCGTAACGGGGCGACGCCCTCCGTGCGTTAAGTGACGCACGGGCGCGGATGCTCACCCATCCCACGCGTCCGATCGCGCCCGCCAGCGGGCATCGGTGTGCAAGGACGCACAACCGGAAGAAGAACCACGATGAATACCAGTTCTTGGCGTGCTTACGCCTCGCGACTGCGTGATTTCGGTCACGCGATGCTCCACGGTGAGGACCGCGACAGCGGTTGCCACCCACCGGATCTGTGCCGCAGGACCCTCCTCTACGACAGGTACCTGCGGTAACACCCACCACGAAGCGCCCCCGGCCACCCGGCCGGGGGCGCTTCGCCGTCACGCGAGGCCCAGCACCCGGGCGACGCCGAGGTCCGCGAGGCGAGCGGGATCGGCGAGCACGTCGAGCCGGACGATGCGGTCGTCCTCGATCTCGAACGCCATGACGGAGACGACGCGACCCGACAGCACCGCCGCGACGCCCGGACGGCCGCCCAGCAGCACCGGCGTCGAGTGGGCGGCGAGCCGGGCGGAGAGGACGGCCTGGGCCGCGATCTCCTGGGCTCCGACCAGATGCTGCTCACTCGTCCCGTAGTCGGCATCGAGCACGGCGCCGTCGTCGAGGAGGCTCAGCAGGCGGCGCACGTCTCCCTGCTGCGCCGCCGCCAGCCACGCGTCGACGAGCGGTCGCGCCCGGCGCCGATCCGGCTGTGCCGCGTCCGGAGAGCCGTGGAGGCGACGTCGAGCGCGCGAGGCCAGCTGACGAGCGGCCTGCGGAGAGCGGTCGAGCGCCTCCGCCACCTCCTCGAACGGCCGGCCGAAGACGTCGTGCAGGACGAACGCGATGCGCTCGGCGGGGCTCAACGCATCGAGCACGACGAGGAGCGCGGTGGCGATGCGGTCTCCCTGCTCCGCCTCTGCAGCGGGGTCGCCGAGGGTCGAGACCGGCTCGTCCATCCACGGGGTGACCTCCCACGATCGTTCCCGCGTGCGGCGCGGCGACCGCAGTTGGTCGAGGCAGACCCGGGACACGACCGTGGTCAGCCAGGCGTCGATGTTGTCGATGCCGGCGGGGTCGGTGCGGCTCAACCGCAGCCAGGTCTCCTGCACGGCGTCCTCCGCGTCGGCGTGCGACGACAGCAGCCGTCCGGCGATGGCGGTGAGCCGCGGTCGTGCTGCCTCGAAGTGCTCGGCGAGGGGTCGTGCATCCGTCATGTCACGTTCTCCGTCTCTCGATCGTCACCCTATCGACGAGCCGGAGACGGCAGATGTGACACGAGACAGGAGGACGGCCATGAACGACACCATCGTGGTGACAGGAGGTACCGGCAGGATCGGGCGCAGCGTGGTCCCGCTGCTCCGCGCCGGAGGGCGT
Source organism: Leifsonia sp. 466MF (assembly GCF_900100265.1). NCBI lineage: Bacteria > Bacillati > Actinomycetota > Actinomycetes > Micrococcales > Microbacteriaceae > Leifsonia > Leifsonia sp. 466MF. Next base: position 3,045,481 of record NZ_LT629696.1, on the reverse strand, counting down.
GACGTGCGGGTGCTCAGCCGTCACCCGCAGCAGGCTGGGACGGACCCCGGCATCACCCATGTCGGCGGCGACACCGTCGCGGGCGACGGACTGGAGGATGCGTTCGGCGGAGCGGGGACGGTGCTCCACCTCGCCGGCGGCGCGACCGGGGACGACAGGGCGGCCGCCAATGTCGCAGAGGCCGCCCGCCGGGCGGGAGTCGGCCATCTGATCCTCATCTCCGTGGTCGGGGCCGGGCGGATGCCGATCGGATACTTCCGCGCGAAGGCCGAGGCCGAGAAAGCGATCGCCGCGTCGGGGGTGCCCTGGAGCATCCTGGCGGTGTCGCAGCTCCACGAGTTCATGCTGCCGCTGGTCCGGGCGATGGCGCGTCTGCCGTTGACCCCGGCGCCGCGCGGGCTGCGGTTGGAGCCCGTGCACCGGGAGGAGGTCGCAGAACGACTCGCGTCGCTGGCGCTGGCGGATCCCGCAGGGCGGGTGCCCGACCTGGCGGGGCCGGAGGTGCTGGACATCCCCGACCTGGTGCGCGCCTACACCGGGCGTCGCCGGCCCACGATCGCGCTGCCGCTGCCGGGAGCGGTCGGCCGCGCCTATCGAGCGGGAGAGAATCTCGCCGGCCCGGCGGCGACCCGGGGCACGCGCACCTGGGCGGAGTTCGTCCGCGAGCTCGCGGCGTCTGAGAACGTGCCGGGTCGGTCCTCCGCCCTACGATGAGTCGCGTGACCGAGCCCGCCGATGTGACTGCCACCCGTCTCGCCTACGACACCGTCGCCCAGGACTACGCCGACCTGCTTCGCGACCACCTCGCGGGAAGCGAGTTCGACCGCGCCATGCTCGGCGTCTTCGCGGAGCAGGTGGCGCGCGGCGGAGGCGGCCCGGTGGGGGATCTGGGATGCGGTCCCGGCCGCATCGCCGGGTACCTGGCGGGACTCGGACTGGAGGTCGTCGGCGTCGACCTGTCGCCCGGGATGATCGAGGTGGCCCGGCGCGAGCATCCTGCTGTTCGGTTCGAAGTCGGGACGATGGCGGCCCTTCCGTTCGCGGACGGCGCGCTCGCCGGAGCGCTCGCGTGGTACTCCGTCATCCACACGCCGGAGGAGCGCCAGGGGGAGCTCTACGCGGAGTTCGCCCGTGTCGTCCGGCCGGGCGGGATCCTCCTCCTCGCCTTCCAGGTGGGGGAGGACGTCGTGCACCTCACGCACGCCTACGGGCACGACCTCGACCTCCACACCCGGCGACAGCATCCCGACCGGGTCAGGGAGCGGCTCGTCGAGGCAGGGTTCACGGTGACCGCTGAGCTCATCCGGCAGGCGGTGCCGCCGGAGAAGTCGCCCCAGGGCTACGTGCTCGCGCGCCGCGACGTTTGATAAACATAGGCAAGCTATATATAATTGGTCTCATGCCCGAGACCCCCGAACTCCACCAGATCCTCGGCGACCTCGTGGTCGCCGCCCACCGTCTCACCCGGCTCGCGGCCCGGGTGACCGGCAGCACCGAGTCGCCCGCCACCTGGCGCACCCTCAGCGTGCTGCAGACGGTCGGCCCCATGCGCCTCGGCGAGCTCGCCGAGCACAGCCGGGTATCGCAGCCCACGATGACCAAGATCGTCCGCAACCTCGTCGACGCCGAGTGGGTCAAGCGCATCGCCGACAGCTCCGACGCGCGCGCCTGGCAGATCGCGATCACGGGGAAGGGCGCCGACGCGCTCCAGACGTGGCGTGATGAGCTGTCCGCCGCGCTCGTCCCGATGTTCGCCGACCTCAGCGACGACGAACTCGCCGCCATGCGCGCCACCGTCGAGATCATCGGATCACGCGTCGACCTCTCCACGGCCGCCTCGGCCGCTCTGGCCGGCCGCGGCTGAGCCGCATCCCGTCGCCACATCCCCTCTCTCCGCACCACCGACCGGCAAGGAGCCGTCTCCCCTTCATGTCCCACGAACGCCCCACCAGCATCCTGAAGCAGCCGACCGCCGTCTGGGCCGTCGCCTTCGCCTCCGTCATCGCCTTCATGGGCATCGGCCTCGTCGACCCGATCCTGCCCGCGATCGCGAAGAGCCTGGAGGCGACGCCGACCGAGACGGAGATGCTGTTCACCAGCTATCTGCTCATCACCGGCGCCGCCATGTTCTTCACCAGCTGGATCTCGAGCCGCATCGGGGCGAAGAGGACGCTGCTCATCGGCCTCGCCCTGATCGTCGTGTTCGCGCTCGCCGCCGGCCTGTCGCAGAACGTCGAGTCGATCATCGGGTTCCGTGCCGGCTGGGGGCTCGGCAACGCGCTGTTCATCTCCACCGCGCTCGCGACCATCGTCGGGGCAGCGTCGGGCGGGACGTCGGCGGCGATCATCCTCTACGAGGCCGCCCTGGGACTCGGCATCGCGATCGGACCGCTCCTCGGCGGCCTGCTCGGCAGCTGGAGCTGGCGCGGGCCGTTCTTCGGCACCGCGACCCTGATGGCGATCGGGTTCATCGCGATCGTCGCGCTCCTCAAGAAGAACCCGGAGAAGCCACAGCCCACGAAGCTGTCCGCGCCGTTCCGCGCTCTCGGACGGCCCGCGCTCGGCTTCCTCGCCGGCGCCGCCCTGTTCTACAACATCGGCTTCTTCGTGCTGCTCGCCTACACGCCGTTCGCGCTCGTACCGCTCGGGGTCGAGGATGCCATCACGCTCGGCCTGATCTTCTTCGGCTGGGGCGTCGCCCTCGCCGTGACCTCGGTCTGGGTCGCGCCGCTCCTCACGGCCCGCCTCCCGCGCACGCGTGTGCTCTGGCTCGTCATGCCCTTGCTCGCGCTCGACCTTCTGGCCGCCGGGCTCTTCGTCGGCTCGCTGGTCGCGCTCATCGTCTGCGTGATCGTCGGCGGACTGCTGCTGGGCATCCTGAACACCGTGCTCACCGAGTGCGTCATGGAGGCGACCGATCTACCGCGATCCGTGGCGTCGAGCGCCTACTCGGGCGTCCGCTTCCTCGGCGGCGCCGTCGCCCCGCCGGCCGCGACGCTCCTCGCCGACACCGTCGGTCCGGCCATGCCGTTCTACGCCGGAGCCATCTCGGTGCTGATCGCGGCGGCGCTGATCATGATGGGCCACAAGCACCTGAAGCGGGTGGATGCACCCGCAGAGACTCCGCAGCAGGAGGCCGAGGTGCTGTCGCTCGCCGACGCCGACTGACGAGAACCGCCGTGCGGAAACGTTCCCACCGAATTCGAAGAGCCGCCCTGTCCTAGTCAGGGCGGCTCTTCCCGTCATGTGGGCCCCGATAGCCCGACGGGCGACCCCGTCAGCTGACCGTGCCTACCCGAAAGGCGCGCTCAGCCGGATGGCCGCCTCACCATTCTTTCAGACAGCGGGCGCGCAACGGGACATCAGCGCGGCGGTGCGGTGGACGAGCGGACCACCAGGCTGACCGGCGACCCCACCGATCCGGTGCGCGGTTCGGCGCCGGCGAGCTCGTCCAGCAGGATGCGCGCGGCGGTCGCCCCCTGCTCGAACGGGTCCTGCGCCATCGTGGTGAGCCCGAATCCGGCGGCATAGTCGTGGTCGTCGATGCCGATCACCGACAGGTCGTCCGGCACCCGCAGGCCGTGGTCGCCCGCCGCGAGGATGGCACCGAACGCCATCTCGTCCGAGCCCGCGAACACCGCGGTCGGCCGGGGGCCGGGCGCATCCAGCAGCCGGTTCATCGCCGCGCGGCTCTCGGGCAGCGAGAACCCGCCGGGGATGACCCACTCGGGACGCACCGGGAGACCCGCGTCCCGCATTGCATCCTTGAACCCGTGCAGGCGCCCGATCGGCACCTGGCTGTTCAGGCCTTCCTCGTCCTCGCCGCCCAGGTGCGCGATCGCGGTGTGACCGAGCGAGATGAGGTGGGAGGTCGCGGTGTAAGCGGTCGAGGTCTCGTCGATGCCGACGCTGCGGAGACCCTTGACCGGTCCGCCGACGACGATCGTCGGATGTCCGAGCGTCGCCAGCTGCTCCCGCTCCTCCGTCGTGAAGTCGAGGCACAGCGCGAGCAGGGCGTCGGTGCGCTTGCGCAGGATGCTGCGGTGGAAGACGCGCTCCCGGTCGCCGCGATGACCCCCGAGGTTGAAGAGGATCATGTCGTAGCTCGCCGACCGCAGCTCCGCATCCACCCCCTCCAGCACCTGGGTGTAGAACCACCGGCTCACCGACGGGACGACGACCCCCATGGCCAGGGTGCGGCCGCTGGCGAGACCAGACGCGCTCGACGAAGCGACGTAGCCGAGCTCGTCCGCCGCGCGGCGCACCGCCGCCCGCGTCTTGTCCGAGACGTTCGGCAGACCGCGCAGCGCCCGGGAGACGGTGGCCGTGGAGACCCCGGTCGCGCGCGCGACCTCCTCGATCCCTGCCATCGCCCGGCTCCGTTCAGGAGTCCTGGTGCTCGAGCCGCGCCTCCTCGGCCTCCTGCCGCCGCGCGATGATGCGGCGGCGCAGCTGCAGGAGGCCGATGAAGGCGAGGACGAGTACGAGGAGGGTGAGCGCCCAGCCGAGGGCCGGTTCGCCGGTCAGTTCGCAGAAGACGGTGATCCCGAGGAACGCCACCGCGAAGAACCCGACGAAGCCGAGGCCGACGTCGACGACCTCGCGGGAGTCGCTCCAGCGCATACGATCAGCCCTTCACGCCACCGGCCGTGAGTCCGGCCACGATGCGCCGCTGGAAGATCAGCACCAGGATGATCAGCGGCACGGTCACGATCGTACCGGCTGCCATGACCGCGGTGTACGGCTCCTGATGCGGCTGGCTGCCGGTGAAGGAGGCGATGGCCACGGTGACCGGCTGGGTCGCGTCGCTCGACAGCTGGCTGGAGATCAGGAACTCGTTCCACGACGAGATGAACGCCAGGATCGCCGTCGTGAACACGGCGGGAGCCGCCAGCGGGAGGATGATCTTCCTGAATGCCTGCGCCTGGGTGCACCCGTCGATCCGCGCGGCCTCCTCCAGGTCCCACGGCATCTCGCGGAAGAACGAGTTGAGCGTGTAGACGGTCAGGGGGAGGGCGAAGGAGATCTCCGGGATGATCAGCGCCTGGTAGGTGCCCATCCAGCCGATGTTGGTGAACAGCTGGAACAGCGGGGTGATCAGCGCGACGCCCGGGAACATCGAGGCGGCGAGGATGATCCCCAGCACGATGCCCTTGAACTTGAAGTCCAGGCGGGCGAGGGCGTACGAGGCGAAGATGCCGACGACCAGGGAGATCACCGTGACGCAGATGCCGATGAACAGCGAGTTCAGCAGCGCCTGGCCGAGGTGGTTGCCCAGGTTGGTCGAGAGGGCGGTGACGTAGTTGTCCCAGGTGAAGTGCGTGATCCACGGGGTGTTGTCGTTGGTGAAGCCGACATCCCGGAACGAGGTCACGACCATCCAGTAGAAGGGCAGCAAGCACCACAGCACGATCACGATCGCCTGGATGCCGGTGCGGAGACCGGCGTTGCGGCGGCGCTGCCTGCCACGGTTCTTGGTCTGGGTACGAGGGAGAGCTCCCGCCTCGGCGGTCGCTGCTGCCTGGCCGGCGACGGCGGTCATCGCTTCGCCCCCTTCTGCTGGTCCTCCTGCGTTCGCACGACGTTCGTCCCGAGGAGCCGGACGAAGATGAAGGCGATCAGGAAGATGATGATGAACGTGATGGTGGACAGGGCGGCCGCGCTGTTGAAGCCCTGCCTGATCTGATCGACCACCAGGATGGACAACGTGGTCGTGGCATGGCCTGTACCACCTCCACCGCCGGTGAGGATCTGCGGCAGGTCGTAGATGCGGAGGGCGTCGAGCACACGGAACAGGATCGCGACCATGAGTGCCGGCTTCAGCAGCGGCATGGTCACGCGCCAGAAGCGCTGCCAGGTGGTCGCGCCGTCGACCTTCGCGGCCTCGTAGACCTCCTCCGGGATGATCTGCAGACCGGCCAGGATCAGCAGCGCCATGAACGGCGTGGTCTTCCAGGTGTCGGCGATGATGACCGCGAACCGGGACGCCCACTCATCCGACGTCCACAGGATGTGGGCGCCGAGGACCGCGTTGGCGACACCGGCGACCGAAAAGATGAAGAACCACAGCTTCGCGGTGACCGCGGTGGGGATCGCCCACGGGATCAGGATCGCCGCACGGACGAGGCCGCGGCCGCGGAACGCGCGGTTCATGATCAGCGCGAACCAGAGGCCCAGGCCGGTCTCGAGGATGACGGTCGTCACCGTGAAGAAGAAGGTGACGAACACGGCGCTCCAGAAGCTGGAGCCGAGGTTGCCGGGCGGGCAGGAGATCGTGGTGCCGTTGGGGCCCTGACACTGCTGGAGCAGCCAGTGGGCGTAGTTCTGGAAACCGGCGAACCCGCCCTGCACGAACAGGCCGGTCGCCGGGTCGAGACCCGCGTCCTTCTGGAAGGACATCACGATCGCCGAGACGACCGGGTAGCCGATCACGACCGCGAGCAGGACCAGGGTGGGGATGATCAGGTAGAAGGCCCAGCGACTCTGCTGGGCACGCTGCCGCTTCGCGCCGGCGCGGATCGGCGGCTTGCCGTTCTTACCGGTACTGGTGGATGAGGGGGCGACGACGTTCGACGTTGACATGTGTGCCTCCGGATGCTTGTCGGAAGGAGAGGGGCCGGGCGGCGGGAGAGGTCCCGCCGCCCGGCAACCGTTTCAGGCCGGGATCAGCCGGCGCTGGCGGTGTTGATCGCCGATGCCATGTCCTTCAGGGCTTCGTCGACCGTCTTGTCGCCCTTGAGGGCGGCGTACGCGTTGTCCTGCACGGCCTTGGTGATGGCCGGATAGAACGGAGACACCGGACGCGGGACCGCGTTCTCGATCGAGGTCTTCAGCGTCGACAGGTACGGCAGCTGGCTGTTCAGCGCCGCGTCGTCGTACAGCGAGGACACGACCGGTGCCAGAGAGCCCTGGGTCACGAAGAACTTCTGCGTCTCTTCGCTCTGCAGGAACTTCAGGAACTCGAAGGCGGTCGCCTTGTGCTTGGAGTACACGCTGATCGCGGCGTTGTGGCCACCGAGGCTGGAGACGCCCGGCTTGTCCGCGCTGATGCCCGGGAGCGGCGCGATGCCGAAGGTGTCCTTCACCGTCGAGGAGCCGTCGGTCTTGGCCAGGTTGTACACGTACGGCCAGTTGCGCAGGAACATCAGCTTGCCGGCCTCGAACGCCTGCCGGCCCTGCTCCTCCTGGTAGGTGATGGCTTCGGCCGGGATCTGCCCGTTCTTGAAGCCGTCCACCAGTCGGGTCAGACCCGCCTTCGCCTCGTCGCTGTCGACGGTGACCTTCTTGCCGTCCTCACCGACGATCGTGCCGCCGTTGGTGTTGATCGCCTCGGCGACGTTCACCGTGAGGCCCTCGTACTGGGCGAACTGACCGGCGTAGCAGCCGATGCCCTTCGCCTTGGCGATGTCACAGTCCTTGAGCATGTCGTCCCACGTCTTCGGGGGCTCCGGGACGAGGTCCTTGCGGTAGTACAGGATGCCGCCGTCAGAGGTCTGCGGCGCCGCGTACTGGGTGCCGTTGTACGTTCCCGACTTCACCGTCGGCTCCAGGAGGGCCGAGTTGTCCATCTTGAACTTGCCGGTCAGCGGCTGGAGCCAGCCCTTCGCGGCGAACTCACCCGTCCACACCACGTCCACGTCGACGACGTCGTAGTTGGTGTCCTTGGCCTGGAAGTGCTGCACGAGGTCGTCGTGCTGCTGGTCCGCCTGGTCGGTCTGCTCCTTGAAGGTGACCTTCTCGTCCGGGTGGGCCTTGTTCCACTTCTCGATCAGCGGGCGGACCACATTGGAGTTGTCCTTGCCCTGCACGTAGGTGATGGGACCCTTGCTGTCGAGATTCGAGTTGGCGTCGCCGCCACCGCTTCCCGAACCGCCGCCACCGGTGCATCCTGCCAGCGCGAGGCCTGCGAGGGCCACCCCGGCGATCACGGAGAGACGTGCTGCTTTCATTTCACTCCTCGTTGAGCTCTTGGTGCGGGCACAGGTGTGCGCCCGCCGATCACCGTACCCCCACGCTCTCGCGTGATGCAAGCGTTTACGTCAAGCGCTTGCATCACGGTTGCGTCACGCCGGACGGGTCGCCGGCGGGGGTTACGCTGAGACCATGAGCGGGATGCGCGGCATGGCTGCGGCCGGAGGCGGCGGCGGTCGCGGGCGCGTCAGCGGCGGCGACGCGGAGGCTCAGCGGGCCATCAACGCCGAGGCGCCGAAGATCCCGCACCTGTTCCGCCGGATCGTCTCGCTCTTCTCGGCTCACCGCATGGCGATCGTGTTCACGATGGTGCTCGTGCTGATCGGTGCAGCGCTATCGGTGGTGCCGCCGCTGCTCACCGAGCGGGCGTTCGACGACGGGCTGTTCCCGCCCGGCGGCCCGAACATCCCGGTGCTCGTCGAGATCGTCGTGTTCATGCTCATCGTGTACATCGCGTCGGCGCTGCTGGGCGTCTGGCAGACCTACCTCACGGCGTCGGTCGGCAACAAGGTGATGGGGGCGCTGCGCGTCCGGCTGTTCTCGCATCTGCAGTCGATGGAGCTCAGCTTCTTCACGCACACCAAGACGGGCATCATCCAGTCGCGGCTCCAGAACGATGTCGGCGGGGTCGCCAGCGTCCTCACCAACACGATCTCGAGCATCCTCGGCAACACCGTGACGGTCATCGCCGCGCTCGTCGCGATGCTGCTGCTCAACTGGCAGCTGACCATCGTCGCCGTGGTGCTCATGCCGATCCTCGTGATCGCGCAGCGCCGGGTCGGCCAGGTGCGTGCACGCATCGCGACCAAGACGCAGGAGTCGCTGTCGGACATGACGGCGATCACGCAGGAGACGCTGAGCGTCAGCGGCATCCTGCTGTCGAAGAGCTTCAACCGCCAGACCACCGAGGTCGGCCGTTACTCCGCCGAGAACGAGAACCAGATCCGACTCCAGGTGTCGCAGGCGATGAGCGGCCAGTGGTTCTTCGCGATGGTCAACATCTTCCTGTCGTCGATCCCCGCCATCGTGTACCTGGTGTCCGGGTGGCTGATCGTGGGCGGTGCGACGGACATCTCGGCCGGAACGATCGTCGCTTTCACCACCGTGCAGGCGCGACTGCTGTTCCCGCTGCTCGCGCTGATGCGGGTGGCGCTCGACCTGCAGACCTCGGGTGCGCTGTTCGCCCGCATCTTCGAGTACCTCGACCTCAAGCCGGCGATCGCCGACCGTCCGGATGCCGTTCCGGTGGATCCGTCCGACGACCTCGGGAGGATCGAGTTCGACCACGTCGTGTTCCGCTACCCGGATGCCCGCGACGGGGAGCGCAACACCCTCGACGACGTGTCGTTCGTCATCGAGCCCGGGGAGTTCGCTGCGTTCGTCGGGCCGAGCGGCGCGGGCAAGACCACCGTCTCCTACCTCATCCCGCGGTTCTACGACGCGACGAGCGGCTCGATCCTCTTCGGCGAGACGGACGTGCGCGACCTCCAGCAGGACTCGCTGGTCTCGCACATCGGGGTGGTCAGCCAGGAGACCTACCTGTTCCACGCCACCATCGCCGAGAACCTGCGCTACGCCCGGCCGGACGCGACGCAGGAACAGTTGGAGGACGCGGCCAAGCGTGCCAACATCCACGACACGATCGCGCGCTTCCCGGACGGCTACGCGACGATCGTGGGGGAGCGCGGCTACCGGCTCTCCGGCGGCGAGAAGCAGCGGATCGCCATCGCCCGCGTGCTGCTGAAGGACCCGGAGGTGCTCATCCTCGACGAGGCGACGAGCGCCCTCGACACCATCTCGGAACGGGTCGTGCAGCAGGCGCTCGACACCGCATCCAGCGGCCGCACCACCATCGCCATCGCGCACCGGCTGTCGACCATCGTCTCGGCGGACGTGATCTTCGTGATCGACCACGGGCAGGTCGTCGAACGCGGGACGCACCGCGAACTGCTGGAGCTCGGCGGCGTCTACTCGCGCCTGTACCGCGAGCAGACCGAGAGCGCAGTCCTCGAGGAGTAGCGTCCTCATCCATCCGACGAAAGGGCTTCCTGTGCCGACGATCACCGAACTGCTGTCCGCCAACCTTCTCGAGGTCTTCGGCAACCGCGACGCGGGCTCGCGCCGCGCCGCCATCGAGCGCACCTACACCGAGGACGTCGTCTTCGCCGATCCCGAGGGCGAGGTGACCGGATGGGATGCGCTCGAGGCGAAGGCCGCCGGCCTCATCGACGACGCGCCGGCCGCATTCGCGTTCGCGGACGCCGGCCCCGTCTACCTCGGGCGCGACACCGGAGCCCTCGCCTGGACGTTCGGCCCCGAGGGCGCGCCCGTCGCCCGCGGCATCGACGTCATCGAGGTGCGCGACGGCCGCATCGCCGTGCTCCGCACCCTCCTCGCCTGACGCCTCCGCCCCCTGCCCCCCACCGTCGAGTCCGCAAACTTTGCACGCTCCGGGGGCGTTCGGCGTGCAAAATATGCGGACTCGACGGTGGGGGGAGGGAGAGAGTTAGACTGGGCTAACTTTTGAGGTAGGCGAGGTTGCGGATGAGCGTCGAGGTCGAGGAGCGGGTGCCGCGGGCCGCGCCCGCGCGGCTCCTGCTGCTGCTCGGACCAGCGTTCGTCGCGGCCATCGCGTACGTCGATCCGGGCAACGTCGCCGCCAACCTGACGGCCGGCGCGCGGTACGGATACCTGCTCGTCTGGGTGCTGGTCGCCGCCAACGCGATCGCGGTCTTCGTGCAGTACCAGTCGGCCAAGCTCGGCATCGTCACCGGTCGCAGCCTCCCCGAACTCCTCGGGGAGCGGCTCGGAACCGGCGCTCGCCGGGCCTACTGGGTGCAGGCCGAACTGGTCGCAGCGGCCACCGACATCGCCGAGGTGATCGGCGGCGCCATCGCGCTGAACCTGCTGTTCGGGCTGCCGCTGCCCATCGGCGGGCTGATCGTGGGCATCGTCGCCATCGGCATCCTCGCCATCCAGTCGCGCCGCGGCCAGCGCCCGTTCGAGGCCGTCATCCTGGGGCTGCTCGCCGTGATCGCGGTCGGGTTCCTCGCCGGGCTGTTCGTCAGCCCGGTCGACTGGGGCCAGGCGGTCGGCGGGCTGGTGCCGCGATTCGACGGCGCCCAGACCGTGCTGCTCGCGGCCAGCATGCTGGGCGCGACGGTCATGCCGCATGCCATCTACCTGCACTCGGCCCTGGCCCGCGACCGGCACGGGACCACCGCAGACCCCGGCCGCATCCGCCGGCTGCTGCACGCCACCCGTGTGGATGTGGTGCTCGCGCTCGTGCTCGCCGGCGCCGTCAACATCGCCATGCTGCTCGTCGCGGCGTCCGCCCTGCGCGGCGTCGACGGGACGGACACCATCGAGGGCGCCTACCACGCGATCTCCTCCGCCCTCGGCCCGGCGATCGGGGTCGTCTTCGCGATCGGCCTGCTCGCCTCCGGCCTGGCCTCCACCTCCGTCGGCAGCTATGCGGGCGCGACGATCATGGGCGGACTGCTGAAGCTGCGCGTGCCGCTCCTCGTCCGCCGGATCGTGACGCTGATCCCGGCCGTGATCATCCTCGCCGCCGGCGTCGACCCCACCTGGGCTCTGGTGCTGTCGCAGGTGTTCCTCAGCCTCGGCATCCCGTTCGCCATGATCCCGTTGCTGCGGCTCACCGGCTCGCGGGCCGTGATGGGCGCATCGGCCGACCGGCTGTGGGTGCGCATCCTGGGCGGCGTCGTCGCGGGCCTCGTCGTGCTCCTGAACCTCGCCCTGGTCGGCCTGACCATCGCGGGAGCGTAGGCGGCGGGTCCGCCGCTCAGCCCCGCGCGGCCACCCAGACGGCCGCAGCCGCCGTCGCCCCGAGCACGATGTGCTGCTCGTCGACCGTCACCGTGACATCGCCCGCGAACGCGCGGTGCTCCTCCACCCTGAGCACGGTGTCGAGTCCGATGCCGCGCTCTCCGAGGTAGCGGAGCACCGCCGGGTCGGCGTCCGAGATGCGCGCGACGCTCAGGGGCGTTCCGGTCTCCGCGTCCAGCAGGGGGACGGCGTCCGGGCGGCGCGGTGTGCCGTCCGCGGTCGGGATCGGGTCTCCGTGCGGATCGCGGGCCGGGAAGCCGAGGCGCCGATCCAGGCGCTCGACCAGGTCGTCCGAGACGGCGTGCTCCAGCACCTCGGCCTCGTCGTGCACCTCGTCCCAGCCGTAGCCGAGCTCCTCCACGAGGAACGTCTCGATCAGCCGGTGCCTCCGCACCATGGCGACCGCGTGCCGGCGTCCGGCGTCCGTCAGCTCGACTCCGCCGTACCGCTCGTGGGCGACAAGCCCCTGTTCGGCGAGCCGCCGGATGCCGTCCGACACGGTCGCTGCGCGCACGCCCATCCGCTCGGAGAGCTGCTTGACCGTCACCGGGTCGTCCGACCATTCGGTCGCCGACCAGATGATCTTCAGGTAGTCCTGTGCGACGGACGACAGGTCGGACACGGGCATGAGCCGATTCTAGGCGGGCGTCACACTCTGCCAGCGGTGCATCCGCGCTGTTAAGGTGGGTCGGGTGAAGTACGCAGAGACCATCATCGACTTGGTCGGCGACACCCCGCTCGTGAAGCTCAACAGGCTGACCGAGGGGATCGCGGCGACGGTGCTCGTCAAACTCGAGTACCTGAACCCCGGAGGTTCGTCGAAGGACCGCATCGCCTCCCGCATCATCGACGCTGCGGAGCGCGACGGGCTGTTGAAGCCCGGCGGCACCATCGTGGAACCGACGAGCGGCAACACCGGAGTCGGGCTCGCCCTGGTCGCGCAGCAGCGCGGCTACCGGTGCGTGTTCGTCCTCCCCGACAAGGTGGGCGAGGACAAGATCAACGTCCTCACCGCCTACGGAGCGGAGGTGGTGGTGACGCCGACATCCGTGCCGCCGGACCATCCCGACTCCTATTACTCGGTCTCCGACCGCCTGACGGCCGAGATCCCCGGTGCGTTCAAGCCCAACCAGTACTTCAACCCGAACGGTCCGCGCAGCCACTATGAGACCACCGGTCCCGAGATCTGGCGCGACACCGACGGCCGTATCACGCACCTCGTCGCCGGTGTGGGCACCGGTGGCACGATCAGCGGCACCGGGCGGTACCTCAAGGAGGTCTCCGAGGGTCGCGTCCGCATCGTCGGCGCCGACCCGGAAGGGTCCGTCTACTCCGGCGGCACCGGTCGGCCCTACCTCGTCGAGGGCGTCGGCGAGGACTTCTGGCCCGGCGCCTACGACCCCAGCGTCGTCGACGAGGTGATCGCGATCAGCGACGCCGAGGCGTTCCGGATGACCCGGCGGCTCGCCCGCGAGGAGGGCATCCTCGTCGGCGGGTCGAGCGGCATGGCCGTCGCGGCGGCGTTGCAGGCGGCGAAGGACCTCGGCCCGGACGACGTGGTCGTGGTCATCCTGCCCGACGGCGGCCGCGGCTACCTCGCCAAGATCTTCAACGACCGGTGGATGCAGTCCTACGGTTTCAGCGAGGTGCCCGACGAGTCCACGGTGCACGACATCATCAAGACGAAGAGCGGCGCCCTGCCGGACCTGGTGCACACGCACCCGTCCGAGACGGTGCGCGACGCCATCCAGACGATGAACACCTACGGCGTCTCGCAGCTCGTGGTCCTCACCGCCGAGCCGCCCGTCGTCATGGGCGAGGTCGCCGGCGCGCTCGACGAGCGGTCGCTGGTGGACGCGGTCTTCAGCGGGCACGCCGAGATGAGCGACTCCGTCGGCACCCACCTCGGGGAGCCGCTCGAGCTCATCGGCGTCAACGAGCCGGTCACGGCCGCCCGCGCCGCGCTCGCCACGACAAACGCTCTTCTGGTGACCGACGGCGGCAAGCCCGTCGCGGTGCTCACCCGCCAGGACCTCCTCAACTACTTCAGCGACTGACCCGCACCGGGCCGACCCACACAGGAACAGAGACAATGACACACGGCTTCGCCACGCGCGCCATCCACGAGGGTCAGGAGTTCGACCCGACGACCGGCGCGATCATCCCGCCCATCTACCAGACCTCGACGTTCGTGCAGGACGGCATCGGCGGGCTGCGCAACGGCTACGAGTACGGTCGCGCCGGCAACCCGACGCGCACGTCCCTCGAGACGCTGCTCGCCTCGCTGGAGGGCGGCGTGCGCGCCCTGTCGTTCGCGTCGGGACTGGCGGCGGAGGACGCCCTGCTGCGCGCGGCGCTCCGCCCGGGCGACCACATCGTGCTCGGCAACGACGCGTACGGCGGCACCCACCGGCTGATCGACCGCATCCACAGCGAGTGGGGGATCCGCAACACGACCGTCGACCTGGCCGACCTGGACGCCGTGCGCACCGCGCTCGGGAGCGACGGCACCCGCATGCTGTGGATCGAGACGCCGAGCAATCCGCTGATGAAGATCAGCGACATCGCGGCGCTGGTGGAGCTCGGCCACGCCGTCGGCGCGATCGTCGTCGTCGACAACACGTTCGCGTCACCTGCCCTGCAGCAGCCGCTGTCGTTCGGCGCCGATGTCGTCGTCCACTCGACCACGAAGTACCTGGGCGGACACTCGGACGTCATCGGCGGCGCGCTGATCTTCGCCGACGAGGAGCTCGCCGAGAAGGCGCAGTTCATCCAGTTCGCCGCAGGTGCCGTGTCGTCGCCGATGGATGCGTGGCTCACCACGCGCGGCATCAAGACGCTGCAGGTGCGCGTCCGCCAGCACAGTGCGAACGCGCAGGCGATCGCGGAGGCGCTGGTCGGCCACGCGGGCATCGAGACCGTCTACTACCCGGGCCTGCCGGCGCATCCCGGCCATGAGCTCGCGGCGCGCCAGATGAGCGGATTCGGCGGCATGCTGTCCGTCGCGCTCTCCGGCGGTGCGGCGGCCGCCCGGCGGTTCGCGGAGTCGACGCAGGTGTTCCAGCTCGCGGAGTCGCTCGGCGGTGTGGAGTCGCTGATCGGCTACCCGACCGAGATGACGCACGCCTCGGTTCGTGGGACCGCACTCGAGGTGCCGGACAACATCGTGCGCCTGTCTGTGGGCATCGAGGATGTGGACGACCTGCTCGCGGATGTGGAGCAGGCGCTCGGTCGCTAGCGACCCTTGGTCGCAAGCGGCGTTCGATCGATCACCAGGGGAGTCGGTGGCCGGGGCTAGCCTCGGGCGCATGGATCAACGCATCAGTCTCGTGACGCTCGGAGTGGCCGACCTGGCGAGGAGCCGCGCCTTCTACGAGGACGGACTCGGCTGGAGGCCGGCCGACGCGCCGGAGGGCGTCGTCTTCTACCAGCTGCCCGGCATGGCGTTCGCGCTGTTCGGGCGGGAGGAGCTGGCCGAGGACGCCCGACATCCGGTCGACGGGTCGTTCAGCGGCATCACGCTCGCGTGCAACCAGCGGTCGGAGGAGGACGTCGACCGCGTCTTCGCGCAGGCCGAGGCCGCCGGTGCCCGCATCCTGAAACCCGCCGAGCGTGTGTTCTGGGGCGGGTACTCGGGGTACTTCGCCGATCCGGACGGCCACGTCTGGGAGGTCGCGTACAACCCGGGATGGACGCTGGCGGAGGACGGCACGCTCACGGTCGGCTGAGGGCCCCGCGTGCGACCGCCAGCCGATCGGACAGGGGCGCCAGCCGCGCTTTCGTGAGGTTCTCGCGGGCGATCCAGCGGGCGTCGCCGTCCGTGGAGGTGGCGAGGCGTTCCAGGAGGGCCACCCCGGCATCGGGGTCGGCCGCCGCGACCACGCTGACCGCATAGCCGAGGGCCTTCCGGAGCACCCGAACGTCCGGGTCGCGGCGCCCGGAGGGCGGAACGGCGAGCAGCGCGTCGACCGCACGCTCGATGATGGAGGCGGCTTCCGCGGCGTGGCGGGGATCCCGCAGGAGGGACGGCTCGGCGACCGCGGCGACGGCCGCTCGCACGGGAAGCGGGCCGGCCGGCAGCCAGGCGTGCGCGTGCGCGATGCCGCGATCCCAGTCGGCGGCGAGCACCCGTTGCAGTCCCGTGGCGGCGAGTTCGCGCACGCGCCAGCGGGGATCGGCGGTCGCGGCGTCGAGGAGCGCCAGCGCATCCGGATCCGGGCCGGTGGCGAGGATCGCGCCGGCCGAGAGCGCGGCCACCGCGGCGAGGTATTCGCGATGCGCCTCGGGAAGGTCGGGGGCGGCGCCGGGGTCGTCGCTCAGCCACCGGCGGAGCACGCGGAGGGCGTCCGCCCGGCGCTCGGGCGGCGTCGCGTGCGCCAGGTCCGCGACGCGGTGGGCGAGCTCGAGGTTGGCACGCGGTCCGGGTAGGCGGCTGCCCTCCGCGAGGTGGCGCTCCAGCGCATCCGCATCGCCGTCGAGCGCGCGCTGCCAGGAGGCGGCCGGTTCGGAGTCGGTGGAAGCGGTCACGTCAGGGGTCCGGGGCATGCCCGGAGTCTAGAGGGGCGGCCTCAGGCGGGGGCGGTCCCGTCGCCGGTGCCGTCGCACACCGGGTACACGCGGGTCTCCCGTTCGAAGAACCGCGGGGGCGTCGTCGACGTGCGGATGAGGCCGGCCCGGTGGAAGGACCGCAGGTCGGCGAACAGGCCCGGCAGGTGCATCCCGTGCAGCTCGTCCATGCTGATGCCCGGACGTTCGAGCAGGAGGGCCATCAGCCGCATCCGTGCGGCGGCGTCGCTGCGCTCGGTCAGCAGGGCCGGATCGAAGGGGATCCGCGTCGCCGTGTCCCACATGGAGGCTCCTCGATCTCGCATCACTGCGCCGGCGATTCCTTGCGCCGCAGGGTCAGTTATAGGGCAACGTCGGCATCCCCGCAATCCATGCACGCCACGATTCGCCGATTAGAGCAAATACACCGCAACGGATGTGCGGCAGCCGCGAGAGATGGCCCGGCCGCCGACACAAACCGACGCACGGCACATTCACGGCTGATCGGGTATTGTCCGGCTGCCCGCCCTCGCCGATAGTGGTCTCGTGAGGACTTTCGGGGTGGAGGAGGAACTCCTCCTGGTAGACGCGCGCGGGATGGCCACGCCGGTGGCTCCGTCCGTCCTTGCGGACGCTCCGCCGGTCGTCGACGGGCCGTCGGTGAGCGCGGAGTTCCAGCAGGAGATGATCGAGACGCAGACGCGTCCGCAGCTGCAGACCAGCGAGCTGCTGCTCGACATCATCGGCGGCCGCGAGCTCGCCGACGGACTCGCTCAACGTCACGGCGCCCGGGCCATCGCCGTCGGGATGTCGCCGATGCGGCTCCGCCCGCACGTGACCGACGACCCCCGCTACGCGAAGATGATCGAGCGCTACGGGCTCACGGCTCGGGGCACCCTCGTCTGCGGCTTCCACGTGCACGTGGGCATCGAGTCGCGTGAGGAGGGCGTCGCGGTGCTCGACCGCATCCGCACCTGGCTTCCGACCCTGCTCGCCCTGAGTGCGAACTCGCCGTTCTTCGGCGGAGCGGACACCGGGCACGCCAGTTACCGCTTCGCTGCATGGCACCAGTGGCAGAGCGCCGGACCGACCGACGTGTTCGGCTCGGTGGAGGCGTACGACCGGTTCGAGCGCTTCCTGGTCGACACCGGCGTCATCCTCGACACGGGGATGCTGTACCTCGACGCGCGCGTCTCGCACAAGCAGCCGACGGTCGAGGTCCGGGTCGCCGACGTCTGCCTCGACGCCCGCGACGCCGCGGTCATCGCGGCACTCGTCCGCGCCCTCGTCGACACGGCGGCGGCGGACTGGCAGGCGGGCGTTCCTCCCGCGCCCGTCCCCTCGGCGGCGCTGCGCCTCGCCGAGTGGCAGGCGGCGCTCACCGGCGTCCGCGGCTCGCTGCCGCATCCCGTCACCTGGCGCGAGGTGCCGGCGGTCGAGGCCATCGACGCGCTGCTGTCGCACACGGCGGCCGCACTCGAGGCGAACGGGGATCTGGTGCTGGTGCGCCGCGGCCTCGCGCGCATCCTCACCACCGGTGGAGGAGCCGGCCGTCAGCGCGCGGCGTTCGAGCGTCGAGGGCGGATGCGCGATGTGGTCGCGCTCGCGGTCTCGGCCACCCACGAGCAGTCGGAGGACGACGACCTGGTCGTCGCCTGACCCGTCCGAGCCCGGTGGCGCTCTCTGTGATGGCGCGCGTGTTCACGCGCTGTCACGCGGCCTTCCGCCCGCGGGGGATCGCGCCTATTCTGCGGTCATGACGGAGAAGGAGCTCGCCCACCAGCACGCCGTCTACACCTACGGCTCGCTGCCGCTGACGCTCATGTACAGCCCCACCGCGACCGCGGCATGGGAGGTCTACTACGGCTGCGAGTACCTCGGCCTGATCGAGGAGGTCCACGACACCGGCGAGCTGTGGCCGGCGTTCGTCGCCCGGCTTCCCGGCGAAGAGGAGGACGGCGAGGGCATCCCCGCCCGCGACTGGCGGGTGGCCGTCGAGGTGCTCGCGGGGCAGGCGGGGCTCTAGCGCCCGGTGCCGTGCGCTCCGGTTCGCCGCGTCAGAACGCGAACTGCGACCACTCGTCGCGCGCGAGGGAGACCTGCTCACCGCGCGAGTCGACGATCCAGGAGTCGGATGTGCATCCCAGGTACGTGCAGAGCAGGGTCTCGCTGGACCACCCGTCCGCCGAGCGCACCCACCGCACCAGATGCACATCCTGACCGGGCTTCGGAACGTTCCCGATCGGTGATTCGAATGTCGTCACGCTGCACCCCTCCCCTCGGGCGGCCTGTCTGACCACGACCCTAGCGGGGTACACGACCGGGGGACAAGAGGTGCGGGCGATCAGTTGCCGCTGTCGTCCTCGAGCGGATCGAACTCGTCGTGCTCCGGCTCGACGAAACCGTCGGCGTCGTACGGTCCTTCCCCGCCCCCTTCGGCGATGGCGTCGGTGTCGACCGGTTCGCCCGAGGGCGTCTCCGGCCAGTTCTCCTTGGCGTCGCTCATGGCGTCCCTCCCGGATCGCTGTCGCGTGGATGCTCTGAGCGCGATGGTAGACGGCTCTCGGGCTCCCGGGTAGGGCCGCCGGGCAGGGACGCAGCTCACTCGCCGGGTTCGCGCCCGGTGAGCCGGACCTCCTCCACGTCGAGCCGCCGCTGGATGTCGCGCAGCACGATGTCGTCGATCTCGCCCTCATCCCGCAGCCGGACCACCTCTTCGCGTTTGCAGTGCAGCAGCGCCAGCCGGAGCTCGGTGTCCTGCCGGCTCCGCTCCGCCGCCTCCTCGCCGTCGCGCGACTCGTCCTCGACCTCGAGCAGCTCGAGGTGCTCCTCGAACTCGCCCTGGATGCGCTCGCTGATCTCGGGGTCGACGCCGAGCCGTTGGGCGAGCTGCGGCAGCTCGTCGAGGGCCGCGCGGGTCGCGCTCGTCTCGGCAAGCCGCAGCTCGTGCCCGACCGACTCGTCGGAGGGAAGGTGCGCCCAGCGGACGACCGCCGGGAGGACGAGGCCCTGCCCGACCAGCGTCACGACGATCACGCCGGTGGTGACGAACACGATGAAGTCGCGGCCGGGGAACGGGGAGCCGTTCTCCAAGGTCGTCGGCACGGCGAGAGCGGCGGCGAGGGAGACGGCGCCGCGGAAGCCGGAGAGCCCGCTCACGACGCGGGCGCGGTCGCTCATCCGGCGCTTCTTCTGCTGCGGGCGCCGATCGAGGAGCCGGATCAGGTACACCGTGCCGAAGAGGTAGGCGAAGCGGACGGCGACGATGACGGCGGTCACGGCGGCGATCGCGACCAGTCCCATCCCGACGTCGACCGCCGCCAGTTCCATGGTCGAGCGCGGCAGCTCGATGCCGACGAGGACGAACAGGCTGGCGTTGAGCAGGAAGGTCGTGAAGGTCCAGAAGGCGTCCGACTGCCTCCGCCCCTCGGCCACGCCGATGCGGGGACCGGCCTGGCTGATGATCAGCCCGGCGACCACCACGGCGAGCACCCCGGAGGCATGCACCAGCTCGGCCAGCAGGTATGCCACGAACGGGGTCAGCAGCATGGCGATGTTCTGGGTGATCGCATCCCGGAGCCGACGGCGGGCGAGGATGGCGATCCAGGCGACCAGGGCGCCGATGACGGCTGCGCCGACGTACGCGATGAGGAGGGTCAGCGTGACGGCGCCGACGCTGACATCGGTGTCGCCGACAGTGAACCCGACCGCGAGGGACCACAGCACGAGGGCCGTCCCGTCGTTCACCAGGCTCTCCGCGCGCAGGATCGTGACGTTGCGGCGGGGGAGCGAGCGCGTGAACGAGGTCATCGCCGTCGCGTCGGTGGGCGCGATCGCGGCGCCGAGCGTCCACGCCGCACCCCACGGCAGACCCATCGCATGCGCCAGCACCGCGACTGCGGCGGCGGTGACGACGACGAGGCCCGTGCTCATCAGGACGATGCCGCGCAGGTTGGAGCGGATCTCCCGCAGGGAGGTGGTCAGGCTCTCCCAGTAGAGGATCGCCGGGAGGAAGAGGAACAGCACCACCTCCGGCGCGAGTTCGATGTCGCGGAACAGGGGGATGAACCCGATCAGCACGCCGATGCCGACGAGGAGGAGCGGCTGGGCGATCCCCGTCTTCCGCGCGATCACCTTGGTGAGCAGGGTGGTGACGCCGATGACGACGACCAGTTCGAGTCCGAGCACTGGACCTCCTTCTGCCGCACATCCTCCCGCGGTGTCGGGTGCGCCGTAACCCTCGGCGGGTGGATGTGCAACCCGCATGTCGGAGGTCCGCGCCATCATGAGCAAATGACGGAACGCGGGCCCTCGACGACGAACCGCAGCACGACGCGCACCGGCGGTCCGGAGCCCGAGCTCAGCGATCCGCGGGTGCCCGCGACCCCGCACGGGCGGCTGGGAGTAGCCGGCGGCACCGCGCTGTACATCGCGGCGGTGCTCGGCACGGGCATCCTCGTGCTCCCGGCGCTCGCCGCGGCCGCCGCCGGTCCCGGCGCGATCCTCGCCGTCGCGGCGCTCGCCCTGATCTCGGTACCGCTGGCGAGCACCTTCGCCGCGCTCGCGCGACGGCACCCCGACGCGGGCGGCGTCGCCACCTTCGCGCGGCGTGCGTTCGGTCCGGACGCCGCCCGCGTGATCGGGTACTGGTTCTTCTTCGGCACACCCATCGGCGCGCCGATCGCGGCGCTGATGACCGCCCGATACGTGGTCGCGGTGATCGGGGGCGACGCGCTCAGCACGACCCTGATCGCCATCGGGCTGATGGTGATCCCGGTCATCGTGACGGCCTTCGGCGTGCGGTTCGCCGCTTCGGTGCAACTCGTCCTATCGGGCGCGCTCGTCGCGGTGCTGATCTTCGTGCTGGCGGCGGCGGCGCCGCACGCGCGCCCAGAGAACCTCGAGCCTCTGCTCCCGCACGGGTGGGCGGGCGTCGGACTGGCCATGAGCCTCTACATCTGGGCCTTCGCCGGGTGGGAGGCCGTCGCCGGGATCGGCGGCGAGTTCCGGAACCCCCGGCGCGATATCCCGCGGGCGACCGCGCTCGCGCTGGTCATCGTCTCGGTCGCGTACCTCGCCATCCAGGCTGTCACGGTCGTGGTGCTGGGTGGGAAGGCGGCGACGAGCGATGTCCCGCTGCTCGACCTCGTCCGGGTGGCGACCGGTGACGGAGGAGGCGTGGTGGTCGCCGTGATCGCCGCCATCGTCGTGACCGGCGTCTTCAACGCCTACCTCGCGGCCTTCAGCAAGCTCGGCGCGGCCATGGGACGCGACGGCGACCTCCCCGCATGGTTCGGCCGGGGCGTCGAGAACGGCGCGGTCGCCCGGCGCGGGCTGCTGCTGTCGGCTGTCGTCATGGCTCTGTACTCGGTCGTCGTGCTGGCGAGCGGCGACCTCCAGCCGTTCATCCTCGTCCACACCAGCATCGCGGCCGCGGTCTACGGCCTGGGAGTGGCGTCGGCGTTGCGCCTGCTCCCGGCGCGCTCGCTCGGCTGGTGGATGGCGCTGATCTCGTGCGTGCTCGCGGCCGGGCTGCTCGTGCTCGCCGGATGGCATCTGGTCTTCCCCGCGGTCGCGGCCGTCGTCGCGCTGGGGGTCGGCGCCCTCTCGCGCTCGCGCCGTCGGCGTTCCGGGCGGCCTGCTGGAGCCGATCCCGCATAATAGGGGCAGCCGCGGCGCCGCCGCGCGCGTCGCGACGCACGGGAGGGGGCGCGGTGACCGAGCATCAGCGGGCCTCCAGCATGCGGGATGTCGCCGCCCTCGCCGGCGTCTCGCACCAGACGGTCTCGCGCGTGATCAACGGTCATCCGAGCATCCGGGAGTCGACGCGGCAGCGGGTGCTGGTCGCCATGGACCAGCTGCACTACCGGCCCAATCGCGCCGCCCGGGCGCTGGTCACCGCCCGATCGCGCACCATCGGCATCCTCTCGACGTCCGCCGCGGCGCTCTACGGGCCGGTGTCGAGCATCAACGCCATCCAGGATGCGGGCCGCGCGGCCGGCTACTTCATCGCCGTCGCCCAACTCGCCGACCTCGAGCCGGAGTCGATCGCCGCCGGCCTCGACCACCTGCTCGCGCAATCGGTCGAAGGGCTCATCGTCATCGCGCCGCAGGAGGTCGTGCTCCAGCGGCTCGAGACGGCACGCCTCGACGTCCCGTACGTCACCCTGCTGGGCGGTCCGGCGTCGGTCCAGCGCGAGCTCACCGTCGACCAGGTGGCCGGCGCCCGGGCCGCGACCCGGCATCTGATCGACCTCGGCCACCGGCGGATCGTCCACCTGTCGGGGCCGCTCGAATGGTTCGAGGCGCAGGCCCGCGTCCACGGCTACCGGTCGGAGCTCGCCGCCGCCGGCCTGACTCCGATGCCGGCGCCGGAAGGCGACTGGACCGCGGAGTCCGGCTACCGCCTCGGGCGCGAGGTGCTCGGCGATCCGGAGGTGACGGCGGTGTTCACCTCCAACGACCAGATGGCGCTCGGCGTCTATCACGCGGCGCACGAACTGGGTCGGCGGATCCCCGAAGACGTGAGCGTCGTCGGCTTCGACGACATCGCCGAAGCCGCTCACTACTGGCCGCCGCTCACGACCGTGCTGCAGGACTTCACCCAGCTCGGCCGGCGGAGTGTCGAGAACCTGGTGACCGAGATCGAGGGCGGGACGGAGCCGACGCCGGTGACGCTGCGGCCCGACCTCGTGGTCCGCGCCTCCACCGCTCCTCCCGTCTCCGTCGGCTGACGCCACCGGCCGACCCGGGCGCTCGGGACCGGCCCCGACCGGCCCCGACCGGCGTCGGCGGCTCGGCCTAGGCTGGAGCCCATGAGCTCGCGCGACCTGGATTCGGAGACCGCGGCCCCCGCCACCCCCGATGTCGCGCCGGCCGGCGGCGTGCTGAGCGCACCGTTCCGCTGGACGAGCATCGGGATGTGCCTCCTGATCACGCTCGCGGCCTTCGAGGCCCTCGCCGTGACCACGATCATGCCCACCGTCAGCCGCGAGCTCGACGGCGCCTCGCTCTATGCGTTCGCCTTCGCCGGTCCCCTCGCGGTCGGCGTCGTCGGGATGGTGACCGCCGGCGCGTGGACCGACCGCGGCAATCCCCGGTCGGCGTTGATCGCCTCCGTCGTCCTCTTCGCGGCCGGTCTCCTCACCGCGGGACTGGCCCCGACGATGGGGGTGTTCGTCACCGGGCGCCTCGTGCACGGTCTCGGCGGCGGAGCGCTCACCGTCGTGCTGTACGTCATCGTGGCCCGGGTGTATCCGCCGCGACTGCATCCCCGGATCTTCGCCGGCTTCGCCGCGGCGTGGGTCATCCCGTCGCTGATCGGTCCGTTCATCGCGGGCGTGCTGAGCGAGACCGTCGGCTGGCGCTGGGTGTTCCTGGGCGTCGTCGCGCTGACCGCCCTCGCCATGCTGATGGTGGTTCCGGTGATGCGCGGCGTGCGCCGGGCTCCCGATGAGCCGGGGTCCTTCCCGGTCGGGCGCATCCTGTGGTCCCTGCTGCTCGCCGTGGCGGTGCTCGCCCTCACTCTCGGCGCCGAGGCGTCCGGCCCGATCCAGTGGATCGTGCCGGTGCTCGCCGTGGCGGTCGCGGCTGTCGCGATCCGTCCGCTGGTGCCGCGGGGGACGCTGGTCGCGCGTCGCGGTCTGCCGAGCGTCATCCTGATGCGTGCCATCGTCGCCGCAACCTTCTTCGCTTCCGAGGTCTACGTACCGCTCATGATGGTGACCGAGTACGGGCTCTCCGCCGCCATCGCCGGCCTCGCTCTCACCGCGGCCGGCCTCAGCTGGTCGGCGGCCTCGTGGGCGCAGGGCCGCTTCCCCGGCATCGGCAACCGTCTGGCCGCACGCCTCGGCGCCACCGGGCTGACCATCGCCCTCGCGTCGCTCATCGCCACGGCTGCCTGGCACCTCGATCCGTGGGTCGTGGTCGTCGGCTGGGCGTTCGCCGGCGCCGGCATGGGTTTCGTGTACCCGCGCCTCGGCGTCCTCACGCTGCACTACTCGACGACCGCCGACCAGGGTTTCAACAGTTCCGCCCTGACGATCGCCGACTCCACCGGCTCCGCGGTCGCGCTGGCTGCGACGGCGGTCGTCTTCGCGGCCCTTCGCGGCCTCGGCGGCGGCGTTCCGTTCGTCGGGGCGTTCGCGGTGACAGCGGTGCTCTGCGGCCTCGCGTGGGTCGTCGGCTCGCGACTCGTGCGTCGCTGACGCGCCCGCATACCAGCGCTGGAGGATCGCCCTGGTATCGTGTGGTACTCCTTGGTATGCACATGGAGGCAGCATGCAGACGGTCGACCAACCCGCGATCCTCGTGAGCCATCTCGGCTACGACACGGGAGCGCCGAAGGCCGCCGTGCTCGTCGGGTTCGATGTCGCTCCGCGCCTTCGGATCGAGCGACTCGACGACAGCGACACCGTGTCCGTCGCCGTCGACTCACCGCAGCGCGTCTCCCGGTGGTCGGCACGGCCCTACGCCCGCGCGGACTTCTCGTCGATCACGACGCCCGGTCGCTATCGGCTCGTCGCCGACACCGGCGAGGGCGGGGTCGCGTCGGCGCCGTTCGTCATCGCGGAGGACCGCATCCCGAGCCTCGTCGTGTCCGACATCACGGCGATGTTCCGCGCGCAGCGGTCGAGCGGGGAGATCGATCGCAAGGATGCCGCAGCGCGCTTCTACGACGACGACTCCGGCCGCACGGTGGATGCACGCGGCGGCTGGCTCGACGCATCCGGTGACTACAGCAAGTTCCTCAGCCATCTCACCTACACCCGGATGATGAGTCCGCAGCAGATCCCGCTCTGTGCCTGGGCACTGCTGACCGCGGGCCGGGAGCTGCGCACGGCGCATCCGGGCTTCCGGACGAGTCAGTATCCGCGGCTCCATGACGAAGGCCTGTTCGGCGCCGACTTCCTGGTGCGCTTCCAGGATCCGAGCGGCTTCTTCTACACGGCCGTCTTCGACGCGCTGACGAAGCGGCTGGAGGAGCGCGTGATCACGGCGCCGCTCCAGGACAGCGTCCGCACCCAGCGGTGGCAGGCGGCGTACCGCCAGGGAGGGGGCCTCGCGATCGCCGCGCTCGCTCTCGCCTCGTGCGCCGACGACGAGGGCGATTTCCGTCGCGAGGAGTACTTCGCCGCGGCGGTGCGCGGCTTCGAGCATCTGGAGCAGCACAACCGCGACTATCTCTTCGACGGCGAGGAGTCGATCATCGACGACTATTGCGCGCTGCTCGCCGCCGCGGAACTGCTGGCAGCCACCGGCGGTACCGGGGTGGAACGACAGGCATTCGCTGCGGCGGGGGCGCGCCGCGCAGAGTCCATCGCACAGCGACTTCGCGACGGCGAGACCGGGGCATGGCTGGTGGGCGACGTGGAGGGGCGGCCCTACTTCCATGCGGCCGAGGCCGGCCTGCCCGTTGTGGCACTGCTGCGCTGGGCCGAGGTGCTCAGGCAGGGCTCGGCAGCGGGCACGGACACGGACGCGGCCGCAGCCGACGCCGCGGAACGCACCGCGCTCGCCATCCTCACGGGAGTGCTGCGGCGCACGGATGCCGTGCCCAATCCGTTCGGCTACCCGCGGCAGCGCGTCCAGCCCATCGGAGCGGAACCGCGCGACGCGTTCTTCTTCCCGCACGAGAACGAGACCGGGTACTGGTGGCAGGGCGAGAACGCCGGGCTCGCGTCCTTCGCCTATGCCGCAGCCGTGGCGGCGCGTCTGCCGCAGATCGACGAGCGGCTCCGGGCCCGCCTCCGCCGGCTGAATGCCGACGTGATCGCCTGGGTCGGCGGCCTCAACCCGTTCGACTCGTGCATGCTCCAGGGCCGCGGGAGGAACGGAGTGGAGTACTCCGCGGTGTATCAGAACACCCCGGGAGGCATCGTCAACGGCATCACCTCCGGCTGGACGGACGAGGAAGGCGTCGCCTTCCTCCCCGCCGACGCGCCGGACGGGGAGGAGTGGCGGTGGGCCGAGCAGTGGATCCCGCACTCCGGCTGGTTCCTCCTCGCCGTCTGCGCCGGCTGAGCAGCCGACCGGAAGACGTGGCCCTCAGGCCTCCGGGAGAGGTGCAGGGTCCTCCTCCGAGAAGTCCATCGCGGGCGGCTTGCGCCGGAAGCCGGAGGTGAGGATCGCGAGCAGGACGACGCCGATCAGCACCCAGATCCCGCCGGCGATGAACGTCGTCAGGGAGAGGCTGGTCCAGAGCCAGACGGTGAGGGCGAAACCGATCAGCGGCGCCACCAGGTGCGCCAGCACGGCACGCGTTCCCCGCTCGTGCTGGTCGATCAGGTAGTGCTTGATCACGGCGAGGTTCACGAAGCTGAAGGCGACGAGCGCGCCGAAGGAGATCACCGATGCGGCGACGTCCAGCGGCAGGAGCAGTGCGCCGATGAGACCGACAACGCCGACGATGAGCACCGACAGCCACGGCGTCTTGAAGCGCGGGTGGATGGCGGCGAACACGCGGCGTGGCAGCTGGCCGTCGCGGCCCATGGCGAACAGGATGCGCGCGACACTGGCCTGCGATGTCATCGCAGAGGCGAAGCTGCCGGCGATGTAGGCGGCGGTGAAGAACGTGAACAGGGCTCCGCCGCCGATCCGCGTCATCACGTCGAGCGGAGCGGAGTCGGTGTCGGTGAAGTTCGTGAAGTCGGGGAAGACCAACCCGGCGACGTAGGCGGTGACGATGAAGAGCAGGCCGCCGACCAGGGTGCACAGGATGATCGCGCGTGGGATGCTCTTCCTGGCGTCCTTCGCCTCCTCGCTGAGGGTCGAGACGGCGTCGAAGCCGAGGAACGCGAGCGCCAGGATGGCGGCGCCAGCGGCGATTCCGCCCAGCGTCGTGTTGCCCGAGAAGAACGGGTCGAGCAGGTTCGGGACGGTCGCCCCGCCCGAGAGGTACGCGATCCCGGTGGCCACGAAGACGACGATGAAGACGATCTGGACTCCGACGAGCGCCAGGTTGGCGCTCGACACCAGGGTGATGCCGATCACGTTCAGCAGGGTGACGACGACCACCGATCCGACCACCCACACCCACGCCGGAACCGCGGGGAAGGCCGCATTGAGGTAGATGCCGATGACGAGGTAGTTGAGCAGGGGGAGGGCGAGGTAGTCGAGGAGCAGCGTCCACCCGGTCAGGAAGCCGAGATGGCGGCCGAAGGTGCGCTGCGTGTACGTGTAGGCGGACCCGGCGACGGGGTAGGCCCGCACCATGCTGGCGTAGCTGCCGGCGGTGAACAGCATCGCGATCGTCGTGACGAAGTAGGCGCCGGCGAGGTGGCCGCCGGTGGTCTCGGTGACGAGACCGTAGGTGGTGAAGACGGCGAGCGGCAGCATGTAGGCCAGGCCGAAGAGCAGGAGGGACGGCGTGCCCAGGCTACGCTTCAGTCGCGGACCGGCGGGAGCGGCGGTGCTCGAGGGTCGGGAGGTGGTGGTCACGGGTGTGCCCTTCGTCGAAGCCGGAAAGCGGTTACCCGGGAATGTATAGCTTTGGTGCGCGATTGGTAAAGAGAAATTTTCGGAAGCGACGGCGGGCGCCCCACCGGGCTCACGGCTCGATGACGGCCTTCACGAATCCGGAGGCACGCTGGGCCATCAGCTCGTAGGCCGCATCCACCCCGTCGAGCGCGAAGCGATGCGTGATCAGCGGCGCGAAGGTGAACCCGCGCGAGGCGACCTGCGCCAGGGCATCCCGCATCGCCCGCATGACGCGCGGATGGTCCGGGCAGAAGCCGTTGACCACCGTCGCGCCCTTGTACCAGAGCTCCATGTCGAAGGGGGCGGTGCCCGCGTGGTGGTATCCGACGACGCACAGGGTGCCGAAGGGCCGGACCAGCAGGGATGCGGTGGCGAGTCCCGGCGTCACCCCGGTCGCCTCCAGCACGACGTCGGCGCGGGGGTCGGCGGTCCCGGCACCCTCGGCGGCATCCACGAATGCGGCGACCTCGTCCGGGTGCAGGGCGACCGCGGCGCCGAGGGCGAGTGCGCGCTCCCGCGCCTCCGGGTTGGGGTCGACGGCGATGACGGTGCGCGGTGCTCGGGCCAGCGCGAGCTGCAGCAGCCCGAGACCCATGAATCCCAGTCCGACGATCGCCACGCGGGCGCCGGGGCTGAGCGGGGTGCGGGAGATCGCCTCCTCGAGTGTCGCGATCGGCTCTCCGATGGCGTGAGCCGGCTCGATCCCGGCGGGGACGGGAAGGAGCAGGTCCTCCTCCAGGAGGGCGTGGGTCGCGAAGCCGGGGCCGCCGAGGCCGGTCACGAACTCGCCCTCCTTCCAGCGCGACGCGGAGGATCCCACGGCGACGACGCGGCCGGAGATCTCGTGCCCCAGCTCGATGGGCTCGCCGCCGTCTCCCGGTCCCCGCAGCCATGGGGAGAGGTCGGAAGTGCACACGCCGCTGGCGACGATTTCGACGAGCACCTGGCCGGGGTGCGGCTCCGGAGTGGGGGCCTCCTCGATGCGGGAGGTGCGGGCGGCGACGACACGGCTGATCAGCATGCGAGCAGTGTAGCGCGGTGGTCCGTTGTGGTCTTATGTGGATGCGCGCTCGGGTCGATGAAAACCGGTCACACATTGTTTCGACCGCGTAAACGAAGAAACCATCTCTTGTTACCGCTCACATTCTGTCTTAGTCTGGCATTGGGTGGTATCGATCTGGGATACAGTCGGGTCCACCCCGCAGCCGATTCGGCACCCGAGAAGTTCAATGGAGAAGCACATGCAGACGTACTCTGCGGTCGTCGTCGCCGCCGGTGGGCAGGGCCGGGTCCACGCCGCCGCCTACCAGGCCGACGAGCGGGTGCGACTCGTCGGGGTCGCCGATGTCGACAGCGGCGCGGCCGACCGGCTCGCGACCGAACTCGGAATTCCGCGGAGCTACTCCGACGTCTCGGCGATGCTGCGCGAGGAGCGACCGGACATCGTGAGCGTGTGCACGCCTCCCGCCTTCCGCCGCGCCGTGGTCGACGCGGCGATCGACGCGGGTGTCCGCGCCATCCACTGCGAGAAGCCCTTCGCGCTCAGCTATGGCGATGCCGTCGCGATGACCGAGCGTGCGGCCGATGCAGGCGTCAAGCTGACCGTCAATCTGCAGCGCCGGTTCGAGCCGGTGCACCGCTTCGCCCGGGCCCAGCTCGACGACGGCGCCATCGGCGAGCTGGTCAGCATCGAGGGCTACTGCCCGAACCTCTTCGACTGGGGCAGCCACATCGTCGACCTCGCGCTGTTCTACCGGCACGACGAGCCGGCCGAGTGGGTGCTCGGACAGATCGATGTCAGCACCAACCGCTACGTCTACGGCGCGTTCGTGGAGACGTCGTCGCTGACGCAGGTCGCCTGGTCCGACGGCGTCCGCGCGACCATCGCGACCGGTCGTGAGCCGGCCACGCCCATCCTGAACCGCGAGAACAACCTCGGGCTGATCCTGCAGGGCAGCCGCGGCAGGATCGTCGTGAACGGCCAGGAGTGCATCGTCCAGCGGTTCGGGGTCGACGGCATGCGCTTCGCGTCCCCGTACGCGAGCGATCCGTCGACCTGGGACCACGGGATCGATCCGGCCATCTTCGCCTGCACCCGCGAGGCCGTCGCCGATCTGGTCGACGGCCTGCAGACCGGCGAGGAGCCGGTTCTGGCCGCGCGCCACGCTCTCGCCGGCGCGGCCATCGTCTTCGCGACCTACGAGAGCAGCCGGTCGCGGGGCCGCGTCGGGCTGCCGCTCCGGGTGTACGACAACGCCCTGCTCAGCGGGCTCGACGAGGGACTGTGGTCGCCGGTGGGCGAACTGCGGTCGACGTGGTGACGCGGATGGGAACGGCGACGGTCATGCTCGTGGGCGACGACGTCTACGAAGACCTCTTCGGCGCGGGCGTCGAGCTCCAGGCGATGCTGGCCGACGAAGGTCTCGCCACTCGCGTGCGCATCGGCGCGGGGTCGCTGCGCGAACCGGCTTCCGCATCCGGCCCGCACGCGCCGGACGACGTCATCGCCCTCTATCGCGCCGCCGGCGAGCTCGACGACGACGCCCGCCGGGGACTCGTGCGCGCGGTGGCCGGCGGCGCAGGACTGCTCGCCGTCCACTCCACGGCGTACCTCGAGGACGACGCGCTCGTGCCGGTGATCGGCGCGCGGTACCTCGACCACGGTCCGCGCCCCCACGAGTCCCGGTTCGCCGTCGGCCTGGCGCCGCATCCGGTGACGGAGGGCGTCGAACCGTTCGAGCTGGAGCACGAGCACTACCGCCTCGCCGTCGAGCCGGGCGTGGATGTGCTGGCTTGGCGCGATGCCCCGTACGGGCGCGAGCCGCTGGTGACCGCGCACGCCTACGGACGCGGACGCGTCTGCTACCTGCAGTTCGGCCACGACCTGCGGGCCTGGGGGTCGACGGAGGTCCGCCGGCTCGTCACGAACGCGGCGCGCTGGCTCGCCCAGCCCGCACGGACGGCCGCAGAGGCCGCACCCACCACCCGCCCGATCGACGCGGAGGACACCGACCGCCCATGAGAGTGCTCCTGAGACGAGCCGTCTTCTACCTGATCACCGCCTGGGCGGCGATCAGCCTCAACTTCCTGCTCCCGCGCATCATGCCGGGAAGTCCGGCCGACGCGCTGATCGCCAAGTTCCACGGCAAGCTGTCGCCGGACGCCATCCAAGCGCTCCGCGTGCTGTTCGGCCAGAGCGACGCGAGCCTGTGGCAGCAGTATCTCGACTACTGGAAGAACCTGTTCACGGGCAATTTCGGCACGTCGTACGCGTACTATCCGACCCCGGTGTCGGACGTGCTGGCGAGCAGCATCGGCTGGACGCTCGTGCTCATCACGGTGTGCACGGTGCTCGGCTTCCTCATCGGAACCGGGCTCGGAATGATCGTGGGCTGGAAGCGGGGCTCGTGGCTGGACGGCCTCATCCCGTTCACGACACTGCTGTCGAGCATCCCGTACTTCTGGTTCGCGATCTGCGTCGTCCTGATCTTCTCGATCGTCCTGCACTGGTTCCCGCTCTCCGGGGGCTATTCGGTGACCGAGACGATCGGCTGGAACCTGGGCTTCATCGGCAGCGCCACGTACTACGCGGTCCTCCCGGCGCTCACCATCGTCGTCGCCTCGATCGGCGGCTGGCTGATCGGGATGCGCAACATGATGGTCACGACCCTCAGCGAGGACTACGTCCGGCTGGCGGAGGCGAAGGGCCTCCCGAAGCGGCGCGTGATGTTCAGCTACGCGGCGCGCAACGCCATCCTCCCGTCGTTCTCGAGCTTCGCGATGTCGCTCGGTTTCGTGGTGGGCGGCTCGATCGTGACCGAGGTCGTCTTCAACTACCCCGGGATCGGCACGGTGCTGTTCAAGGCGGCGCAGGCCCAGGACTACCCGCTCATGCAGGGCATCTTCCTGGTGATCACGATCACCGTCCTGGTCGCGAACCTCCTCGCCGACCTCATGTACGTCTTCCTCGACCCCCGCACACGAGAGAGCTGAGCTGACATGGCCATCGCCGCCGCCACCGCCGTCGAAGCGGAGAACGCCGAGACGGACACCCCGACATCCCGCTTCGCGTGGATGCGCGCCTTCCGCCGTCCCTGGACCCTCACCGGCATCGTCATCACCGCCGTCTTCTGCATCTTCGGGATCATCGGCCCCTGGGTGGCGCCGTACGACCCGTCGGCGGTCAGCAAGGCGACCCTGCAGCCGCCGAGCCCGGAGCACTGGCTGGGCACGACGCAGACCGGCCAGGACGTGCTGTCGCAGATGCTGTACGGCACGCAGATCTCGCTGCTCGTCGGCGTCGGTGCGGCGATCGTCGCGACCGTGCTGTCTGTGCTCGTCGGTCTGGCCGCCGGCTACCTCGGCGGGCTCTCGGACGAACTGCTGTCGCTGCTCGCCAACGTGTTCCTGGTCATCCCCGCCCTGCCCCTGACGGTCATCCTCGCCTCCTACCTGCCGAAGTCGGGGTCGCTCGGCATCATCCTGGTGATCTCGATCACGGGATGGGCGTGGGGCGCTCGCGTGCTGCGGGCGCAGACCCTGTCGTTGCGCAAACGCGACTTCGTCGAAGCGGCCAGGGCGACCGGCGAGCGCACGTCCAGCATCATCTTCCGCGACATCTTCCCGAACCAGATCGCCGTCATCGCCGCGAGCTTCCTCGGAACGGTCACCGGCGCGATCCTCACGCAGGCGAGTCTCGCGTTCCTCGGGCTGACGAACGTGACCGAGTGGTCGTGGGGCACCATCCTCTACTGGGCGCAGGTCTCGAGCGCGATGCTGACCGGCTCCTGGTGGTGGTTCGTCCCCGCCGGGCTCGCGATCGCGCTGCTCGGCACCGGGCTGTCGCTCGTGAACTTCGGGATCGACGAGTTCATCAACCCGCGGCTGCGCCAGGCGGGCATCGGCACCAGGAAGGCGCAGCGGGCGCAGGTGCGTGCGCAGCGGGCGAAGATCGTGCGGGGGCCGGCCCGGGTGCGCGGCCAGCGTCCGCCCCACCAGCCGTACGACCCGGTGACCAGCGACGTCATCCTGAAGATCGAGAACCTGCACGTCGACTACGTCGGCGAGAACTCGGTGACGCCGGCCGTCAACGACGTGTCGCTGACGCTCCGCCGGGGCGAGGTCCTCGGCATCGCGGGGGAGTCCGGGTCGGGCAAGTCGACGCTGGCCTACGCCATCACACGGCTGCACAAGCCGCCCGCGCAGATCACCGGCGGCGGGATCCTCTACACGAACTCCGACGGCTCGACCATCGACATCCTGCGGATGAGCGAGAGCGAGCTGCGCGACTTCCGGTGGGACGAGCTGTCCATCGTGTTCCAGTCGGCCATGCACGCGCTCAACCCCGTGCTGACGGTCGGCGCGCAGCTCGACGACGTGCTCCGCGCACATCGACCCGACCTGTCGGCCGCGGATCGCGCCGCACGCGTGGTCGAGCTGCTCGGGCTCGTCGGCATCCAGACCGACCGGGTGAACGCCTACCCGCACGAACTCTCCGGTGGGATGCGGCAGCGCGCCATGATCGCGGTGGGGCTCGCCCTCGACCCCGAGATCATCGTGATGGACGAGCCCACCACGGCGCTCGACGTCGTCATCCAGCGCCAGATCATCGAGAAGATCATCGAGCTGAAGGACCGGCTGGGCTTCGCCGTCGTGTTCATCACCCACGACCTCTCGCTGCTCATCGAGCTCTCGGACACCATCGCGGTCATGTACGCCGGACGCGTGGTGGAGCTCGCGGACGCGGACGAGTTCTACCGGAACCCGCGGCATCCCTACAGTCAGGGGCTGCTGGCGTCGTTCCCGACCCTGTCCGGCCCGAAGCGCGAGCTCGCCGGCATCCCCGGGTCGCCGCCGGACCTCCGCAAGCTGCCGACGGGATGCGCCTTCGCGCCCCGCTGCCCGCTCGCGTTCGACCGCTGCGTCGAGGTCGTTCCCCCGCTCATCCCGCTGGCAGGACCGGCCGAGTGGCGGCAGGCGGAAGCCGCCTGCCTGCTCTACGAGGGGGACGGTTCTGCGCCGAACCGGACGCCGGACGCCGTCGCCGAACTTCCGCACGCCCGAATGGAGGATGCCCGATGACCACCATCGAGACCGCGCCGCAGGAGGTCGCACCCTCCGGTGAGGATGCGCCCCTGCTGGAGGCGCGTCACGTCACCAAGCACTTCACGGTGCACAGCTCGCCGTTCCGTCGCGGTCCGCGCCGCGTCGTCCACGCCGCCGACGACGTGTCGCTCGCCCTCTACGCCGGGCGGATCATGGCGCTCGTCGGCGAGTCCGGATCGGGCAAGTCGACCTTCGCCCGGCTGCTGGCGCAGCTGCATCCGGTGACGTCGGGAGAGATCCTGTACCGCGGCAAGCCGGTCCGGGTGAAGGGCGGGGCGTCGTTCCGGGCGCACGTCAGCAAGGTGCAGCTGATCCTGCAGGACCCGTTCGGGTCGTTCAACCCGGTCGCCACGATCGCGCGCACCCTGACGCGCGCCGTGCGCATCCATCACCCGAAGGCCGACGGCGCCGCCCAGCGGCGCATCATCGACGACCTGCTGGCACAGGTGAGTCTGCGGCCGGCGCGCCAGTTCACGGAGAAGTACCCGCACGAACTGTCGGGCGGTCAGCTGCAGCGCATCTCGATCGCGCGGGCGCTCGCCGCCGACCCCGATGTCTTCCTCGCCGACGAGCCGGTGTCGAGCCTCGACGTGTCCATCCGCCTCGGCGTGCTCAACCTGCTGCGCCGGCTGGTGGAGGAGCGCGGCGTCGCGCTGCTGTACGTGACCCACGACATCGCGTCCGCCCGCTACTTCGCCGAGGACACCAGCGTCATGTACGCGGGACAGCTCGTCGAGGCCGGCCCGAGCGAGACGGTCACCCAGAAGGCAGCGCATCCGTACACGCAGCTGCTCATCGCCTCGGCACCGGATCCGTCGCGTCCCGACGAGGCACGGCCACGCGACATCGGGCAGCCGCCGAGCCTGATCGACCCGCCCACCGGCTGCCGGTTCCACCCGCGCTGCCCGTTCGCGATGGAGCGGTGCCGCACGGACGCGCCGCCCGCCTTCGCCCTCGAGGAGGGCCAGTGGGCGAAGTGCTGGCTGTACGCGGACGACGCAGAGGCGACCGAACGGCGCTCCGAGAACGCCGTCGCCTACGGGCTCGGTGCCGTGCGACCGGCCGGCCGCCGCATCCACACCGGGCCGCAGGCCCCCACAGACGCTCCAACGAGCACAGACGCTCCAGAAACAACCGATACCAAGGGAGACCAGCAATGAATCGCAGAAGGTCCATACGTCGCGCCGCCATCGGCGCGGCTTTGGCCGCCTCGCTCGTCGTGCCGCTCGCCGCCTGCTCGTCGAACGGTTCGGGCTCGGGCGACGGACTGATCCTCAACGTGGCGAGTCAGTCCGACAGCCTCACGCAGTCCTTCAACCCGTACCTGCCGAACACCGCGCAGGGGGCCACCTACACGAACCAGGGCGCCGGCGGCTTCATCTACGAGCCGCTCGTGCAGATCAACAACGTCGACATCGGGCACGACATCCCGTGGCTGGCGAAGTCGTGGGAGTGGAGCGACGAGAACAAGACGCTCACCCTCCACCTCCAGTCGGGCGTCAAGTGGACGGACGGCCAGAAGTTCTCGGCCGACGACGTCGTGTTCACCTACGACCTGCTGAAGAAGTACCCGGCCCTCAACGTGGGCGGCGTCGACTTCGACACCATCACGGCCAAGGACCCCGACACCGTCGTGATGACCTTCGCGGCACCGTCGGAGACGAAGTTCACCTCGCTGGTCTCGGCCGCGATCGTCTCCAAGCACATCTGGTCGAAGGTGGGCGACCCCACCAAGTACGTCGACAAGAACCCGGTCGGCACCGGGCCGTTCATCCTCGACACCTTCTCGCCGCAGAGCTTCGTGCTCAAGACGAACAAGGACTACTGGCAGACGCCCGCCAAGATCGGCGGCATCCGCTTCATCCCCTACAAGGACAACCAGGGCCAGACGAACGCGCTCGTGCAGGGCCAGGCCGACTGGTCGGGCACCTACATCGCCGACGCCGAGAAGACCTACCTCTCCAAGAGCAAGGACAACCACTACTGGGCACCGGTCGTCGGATCGGACGGCCTCATCCCGAACCTGGAGAAGTGGCCGCTGAGCGACATCGCCGTGCGACGCGCGATCAGCCTCGGGGTCGACCGGGCGCAGATCGGCGCAGCGACGGACTCGCCGCCCGCGACGAGCCAGACCGGGCTCCCGATGCCGGCCTTCGAGAGCGAGGTCGCATCCAAGTACAAGAACCTCGACTTCAAGCAGGACAAGCCGGCCGCCGAGAAGCAGCTGACCGATGCCGGTTACACGAAGGGATCGGACGGCTACTACGAGAAGGACGGCAAGAAGGTCGAGTTCTCGGTCAGCTTCCCCGCGTCGTACACCGACATCGCGGCCCGCGCCCAGGTGCTCGTGTCGCAGCTGAAGGACCTCGGCATCAAGCTCGACATCGACACCACCTCGGTGAACGACATCAACAAGATCACCGCCGACGGCACGTTCCAGTCGACGATCGGATACCCGGTGGGCCCCGCACCTCGCGCGTTCAACATCTACGACTCGATGATGAACCCGAACAAGTACTACCCGCTGGGGCAGGCGACGCCGACGTTCGAGAACATCGAGCGGTTCAACGACCCGGTCGCGAAGGAGCTGTTCAACAAGTACCCGCTCGCGACCACGGACGAGGAGCGGGCGAAGATCCTGGAGCAGCTCGAGGGCATCTGGATCGACCAGCTCCCGATGATCGTGATGTTCTACTGGGGCAACTACGGCGACTGGAGCAGCGCGAAGGTCACCGGCTGGCCGAGCGAGGACAACCCCTACTTCGCGCCGTACCCCAACCCGGTGGTGGCGCTGAAGCTGAAGCCGGTCTCCTGACCGGACATGCACCGTCCGCGGGCGGGCCGGTCATCCGGTCCGCCCGCGGTCTCGCGAGAGAACGAGAGAGATGACGCGCAACAAGAACGCACTGGTCGTCGTGAACGGCGACGACATCCACCACGACCTGCTCACTGCCTCCCTGGTGTACCAGCAGCTCGGCATCGAGGCGGGCCTGGTGACCCGGCGCGGGATGGGCATGAACCGCTTCGTCGACGCCCGCCCGGAGACGGCCGACGCCGACACCTACCTGCTGTACACCTCCGGCGGGCTGTTCCCGACGGCGCAGCAGGAGGCGCTCGCCGCGGCCGTCCGCGGAGGGAAGGGGCTCGTCGGCATCCACGGCGCCAACATCCTGGGCTGGCAGGGCGACGGGCTCGACCCGGCGGACCGGCCCATGTTCGAGCTGCTCGGCAACCGGTACCTCTCGCACGGGCCGGGTCACCACGAGGGGAGGCACACGATCGAGATCGTGGGTGACCACGCCATCACCGAGGGCATCGACGACTTCGAGCTGTTCGACGAGTACTACGAGTTCGAACTCGCGGACGACGACGTGCAGGTGCTCGCGCGGCGACACAGGGCGGACGGCGCGGAGATCCCCGTGATGTACGCGCGCCAGGTCGGCGACGGTCGTGTGGTCTACCTGGCACTCGGCCACGACCTGCGCTCGTGGGGCGAACCGCCCGTGCGCGAGCTCGTCCGGCGCGCCCTGCAGTGGACGGCGGGCGCGCTGTGAGCGGGGAGGACTCCGGCGGCGGCGCACGACCGCTCGCCGTGATGGGGTACACGATCCTGGAGCAGGCGCTCGCCGACCTGGAGAGCACCTTCGACCGCGTCGCCGCCATCGGCTATCTCGGCGTCGAGACGTACGGGCTGGTCGAGGCGTACGGCGCGGAGCGGGTGCGCATCGCCGCCGCGTCCTCGGGCCTCGCCATCACGAGCGCCCACACTCCGTTCCCGGCGGGCGAGCCCGCGGAGCGGCTGCTGGATGCGGCCCAGGCTCTCGGCGCGCCGACACTGGTGTGGTCGATGGAGCGCGAGGAGTTCGACTCTCCGGAGAGCATCCGCGCCGGAGTCCAGCGGGTGAACGAGGCCGCGGAGAACGCGGCCGCCCGGGGCCTCGCGATCGGGTACCACAATCACTTCGCCGAGTTCTCGCAGAGCTTCGACGGCCGTCAGGCGTACGACCTGCTGCTCGACCTCCTCGACCCACGGGTCGTGGTCGAACTCGACGCCTACTGGGCGCGCATGGGCGGCGCTGATCCCGCCGAGGTGCTGACCCGGCTGGGCGACCGCGCGCGCCTGGTCCACATCAAGGACGGGCCCGCGGTCAGCTATGAGGACGACGTCATGGTGCCGATCGGCGAGGGCGCGATGGACTGGGAGCGCATCCTGACGGCTCCCTCCGGTCTGCGCTGGCACATCGTCGAGCTGGAGCGGCTCAGCGTCGACACCTTCGACGCGCTGGAGCAGTCGTACCGTCACCTGGTCGGCCTGGGCGTGTCGCGCGGGAGCGTGGACGCATGAGCGCCCGGGTGCTCTTCCTCGGCGGCAACGGGATGATCGGCTCGGCCGCCGCGCGCGAGGCCGTCGAGCGGGGGATCGACCTCACCATCGTGACGCGGTCGGCGCCCCGGCGTTCGGTACCGGAGGGTGTCCGCCTCCTGACCGGCGATGTGCGCGACCCTGCAGCGCTGGCGGCCCTGCTCGGCGACGAACGGTGGGACGCCGTCGTGAACTGGGTCGCGTTCACGCCGAAGGACCTGGACGGCCACGTCGACTACTTCGGCGAACGCACCGGCCAGTACGTCTTCATCTCGACATGCTCCGTGTTCGCGCGCCCGGTGCCGCTGCTGCCCATCACCGAATCCACCCCGCGCCGGCAGCCCGTCTTCGGGTACGCCCGCGACAAGATCGCCTGCGAGCTGCTGCTCGAAGAGGCGTACCGCGAGCAAGGATTCCCGCTCACGATCGTCCGCCCGTTCCACACGTACGACGAGACGACGGTCCCGGTGCTCGCCGGCTGGACGGCGATCGAGCGGATGCGCGCGGGCGAACCGGTCGTCGTCCACGGTGACGGCACATCCCTCTGGACGCTGATGCACTCGAGCGACTTCGCCCGCGCGTTCGTGCCGCTGCTCGGCGAGGGCCACGCGATCGGCGAGAGCGTGAACGTCGTCAGCGGCGACATCCTCACCTGGGATCAGATCCACCTCGAGCTGGCCCGCGCCGCCGGGGTGCGCTCGCCGCTGCTGGTGCACCGCTCGAGCCAGACCATCGGCGAGGAGATCCCCGACTGGGACGAGGTGCTGGAGCACGACTTCCGGCACACGATGCTGTTCGACACGACGAAGCTGCAGCGGCTCGTGCCCGGCTTCGCGCCGCAGGTGTCGTTCGCCGAGGGGGCGCGTCGGGTGGTGCGTCACCACGACGAGCACCCGGATGCGCGCGGAGTCAGCGCGGAACTCGCCGCGGCATTCGATCGTCTCGCGGCGCGGTAACGAGTGGTATGAATGAGGCGTGCTATCGGCAGGGAGAGGGTATCGACGTTGACGCAGCCGGAGACTCTCGGTCGAGACGCGGTCGCCGCCATCCGGCCTGACTACCCCGAGCCCCTGTGGATCCAGGTGATCAACCTGATCACCCACGAGATCGCCACCGGCGTGCTGAAGCCGGGCTCACGTCTGCCACCGGAGCGCGAGCTGTGCCAGCAGCTGTCGATCTCGCGTGTGACGCTGCGCAAGGCGCTCAGCCAGCTGGTCGAGGACGGCGTGCTCAGCGCGTCGCACGGCCGTGGCTGGTACGTCGCCCAGGCGCCCGCGCCGGGCAAGGACTTCCCGAACAACCTCGAGTCGTTCACCGAGACCGCGAACCGGATGGGGCTGGCCGCGTCGTCCACCGTGCTGCGCGCTGAGACGAAGGCGGCGACGCTGGACGAGGCGGAGGAGCTGGGCGTGGCGCCCGGCACCCCGCTGTTCCACCTGGAGCGGGTCCGCCTGCTCGACGAGGTGCCGATCGCCGTCGACGTCACGCGGTTGCCGGCTACCATCGCCCCGTCGCTCGAATCGGTCGACTTCGCCACGGCATCCTTCTACGAGGCCCTCGCGGACGCCGGCGTCGAGCCGTTCCGCGCCGACGCGACGATCGAGGCGCGCGAGGCCATCGGAACGGTCGCCGAGCACCTGGGGCTGGAGCTCGGGAAGCCGGTGCTGGTCATGCGCCAGGTCGCCGTCGACCAGTCCGAGCGTCCGCTGTTCGTGTCGACGATCACGTACGCGGGCGAGCGCTACCGCCTGCGCACCCACTTCGCCCGCACGCGCTAGCCGCATCCCTCCGCCCTCTCCGCCCGTTACGGCGTCACCGTCCGCCCGCTGCGAAAACGGAGGACATCCCGGACCGTGCGGCCGCGCGCGCCTCCGTTCGTGGCGAATCGCCGCGCCGGTCGCTGGGATCTCCTCCCTTTCGAACGGCGACGAAAACGGAGGAGTTCCCAGGGCGGCACGCCGCGGGATGCGGGAAAGTGAGGTGGTTCGGGGCCGGAAGGGTTCCGAGCACCTCCGTTTCCCGCATCGGGTGGGGTGCGGGGTCAGGAGGTGGCGAGGAGCTCCGCGACGGCGGCGTCGTCCGCCCACGCACGCGCCCAGTGACCCGGCTGCGCGGGGCCCGGATCGTCGGGCGTCACCAGCACGTCGGGGGAGAGGCGGAAGCGCTCGGGGTCGAGGTCGAAGGCCTCGGAGTGCGGGTCCGGCGCCGCCCGCACCAGCAGCTGCGTGTACGGATGGATGGGGTTGAGGATGACCTCGCTCGACGGACCGCGCTCGACCACCCGGCCGTGGCGCATGACCACGATCTGCGTCGAGAAGTGCCGCGCGGTCGCGAGGTCGTGCGTGATGTAGAGCACGGCGAGGTTCCGCTGCTTCTTGAGGTCGTCGAGGAGTTGCAGGATCTCGAGCCGGATGGACACATCCAGCATCGACACCGGCTCGTCGGCGATCAGCACCTCCGGCTGCGGGGCGAGCGCTCGCGCGATGGCGATGCGCTGACGCTGCCCGCCCGAGAGCTCGTGCGGATACTTCGCCAGGATCTCGGCCGCCGGCCCCAGGTTCACCGAGTCGAGGAGCCGGTG
Organism: Leifsonia sp. 466MF; assembly: GCF_900100265.1. NCBI lineage: Bacteria > Bacillati > Actinomycetota > Actinomycetes > Micrococcales > Microbacteriaceae > Leifsonia > Leifsonia sp. 466MF. The sequence continues at coordinate 3,004,589 of NZ_LT629696.1, read as the reverse complement.
CAGTTCCCTCTCCTCCTCCGCGCGGGTGCGCACGATGCCGTGGATGCGCAGCGGCCGCACCAGCTGGTGGCGGATCGGGAGCGACGGGTTGAGGGAGGAGAACGGGTCCTGGAACACCATCTGGACGCGTTTGCGGTAGCGCTTGGTGGCGCGGCGTCCGGAGCCGATGCGCTCCCCGTCGAGCGTGATGTCGCCCGCCGTCGGATCGACCAGCCGGATGAGCATCTTGGCGATCGTCGACTTGCCGCTGCCCGACTCGCCGACCAGGGCGACGGATTCGCCCGGACGCACGATCAGTGAAACGTCGTCGACGGCCTTCAGGACGTGCGGGCGCAGGCCGCTCCCGCGGATCTGGTACTCCTTGGCCAGGTGGAGCGCTTCGAGCGTCGTCATGCCAGCGCCTCCTCTCCTCGTTCGATGTCGACATAGCGTGTGCCCGTGAGCGGGACGTCGCCGCGGAGGCTGGGGAACGACCGCAGCAAGTGCCGGGTGTATTCGTGGCCGGCGCCGTCGAGCAGCGCCTGCGGGGTGTTCTCCTCGACCAGACGCCCCGACAGCATGACGCCGACCCGGTCGCTGATCTCGAGCAGCAGACCGAGGTCGTGGGTGATGAACAGCACGGCGAAGCCGAACTCGCTGCGCAGCCGGTCGATCTCCTCCAGGATGTTGCGCTGCACGACGACGTCGAGCGCGGTCGTCGGCTCGTCCATGATGATCAGCCGGGGCCGCAGGGCGAGGGCCATGGCGATCATGACGCGCTGCCGCATCCCGCCGCTCAGCTCGTGCGGGTAGCTCTTCAGCCGGTCGACCGGGATGCCGACGGTGCGGAGCAGTTCGGCGGCGTGCTCCCGACGCTCCGCTCGGCTGAGTCCCGCGCGGTGGTCGACGAAGACGTCCTCGATCTGCGCCCCGATCCGGTGGACGGGGTTGAGGGCGTTCATGGCGCCCTGGAAGACCATCGAGATCTCCTGCCAGCGGAAGGCGCGCAGCTCGCGGCCGTCGAGACCGAGGATGTCGGTCGTCCCGCCGTCTTCGCGGCGCCACTCGATGGAGCCGCCGCTGATCTGGGCGGGAGGCTGCAGGAGCCGGGTCACGGTGTACGCGAGGGTCGACTTCCCGCATCCCGACTCTCCCGCCAGCCCGACGATCTCGCCGGGGTGGATCTCGAGCGAGACGCCGTCGACGGCCCGCACCGGGCGGTCGGTGGCGTAGTCGACGGTCAGGTCGCTGATGCGCAGCAGCGGTTCGCTCATGCGGCTGCTCCCTTCGGGGCGGTACGGGAGCGCTTGGCGATGGCCGCCGTCCGCAGCCGCGGGTTGATGCGCTCATCGATCGAGAAGTTGATCAGGCCGAGGGCGGCCCCGAGGATGGCGATGCAGAGCCCCGGTGGGACGAACCACCACCACGCGCCGAGGGTGATCGCCTGGGCGTTCTGGGCGAAGAACAGGATGCTGCCCCAGCTCTTGCCGCCGGGCGCGCCGAGCCCCAGGAAGGACAGCCCGGCCTCCGCGAGGATCGCGCCGAGGGCGCCGAAGACGAACTGGCTGGCGATGATCGGCATGAGGTTGGGGAGGATCTCGCGCAGCATGATGCGCCAGTTCGACTCGCTGGCGACGCGCGCAGCATCCACGTAGTCCCGGGAGCGCACCGAGAGGGTCTGCGCGCGGAGGACGCGGGCCGCGCCCGCCCACGACACCAGGGCGATGACGACGGCGATCACCACGATGTCACGCGACTCGACGTAGTCGGTCACGATGATGAGCAGCGGGAGGCCGGGGATGACGAGGAACACGTTGCTGATGAGGGACGAGAGGTTGTCCCAGAACCCGCCGAGGAACGCGCCGCCGATGCCGAACAGCATCGAGAGCACCACGGTGATCGCGCCGGCGACCACGCCGATCACGACGGAGCCCGTGGTTCCTGCGTAGACCTGCGCGAAGACGTCCTGCCCGATGTTCGTCGTGCCGAACCAGTGCTCCGCGCTCGGCGGCTGGAGTCCGACGGGGCTGGACTGGTTCGGGTTCGGGACGAGGAGGGGAGCGGTCAGGGCGACCAGCGCGAAGAAGACGCAGATCGCGATCCCGACCCAGAACTTCCACCCGCGGGAGGTGCGGCGCCGGTCGGTGCGGCGCGATCGGCCGGCGGCCCGGAGGAACCCGGTGCGGGCGGCCGCGGCGTCGTCGGCGTCGGGCTCGGAACCGGACAGCTCCGGGTCGGCGAGTTCTTGCTGCGTGAAGCTCATGAGGACTCCTAGTTCGCCAGCCGCGTGCGCGGGTCGATGAAGCCATAGACGAGGTCGACGACCAGGTTCGCTCCGAGGACGGCCAGGGTGATGATGAGGAACAGCGCCTGCATCAGCGGGTAGTCGTTGTTCTGCACGGCGGTCAGCAGGGTGAAGCCGACGCCCGGGTACCCGAACACGCTCTCGGTGACCACCGATCCGTTGACGATGAAGCCGAGGGACATCGCGAACCCGGCGACGCTGGGGAGCAGGGCGTTCCGCATGGCGTACGAGCCGAAGACCCGTCCCGGTCGCAGCCCTTTCGCCCGCGCGGTGACCACGTAGTCCTCCGCCATCGTCGACACCATCATGTTGCGGGTGCCCAGCAGCTGGCCCGAGACGGACGCGAGGATGATCGTGATCGCCGGGAGGGCGCCGTAGATGATGACGGAGCCGATGAACTCCGGTGTGAATCCCGGCACGATGTTGAGGTCGTAGCCGCCGCTGACCGGGAACCAGTGCAGGATCGAGCCGAACACGTAGACGAGCACGAGGGCGAGCCAGAAGTAGGGGATCGCCGAGAAGAAGGTGGAGGCGGGGAGGATCGCGTCGGTCCAGCTGCCGCGACGCCAGCCGAGCCACGAGCCGAAGACGACGCCGATCACGTAGCTGATGACGGTCGCGAGGCCGACGAGCGCGAGCGTCCACGGGAGCGCCTGCATGACGACGTCGATCGCCGGGGTCGGGTAATAGCTGACCGAGAGGCCGAACTGGCCGGTGAAGATGTTGTGCAGGTACTGCCCGTACTGGACGATGAGCGGCTCGTGCGAGACCCCGAACTGCAGTTCGAGGGCGTGCCGGGCTTCCGGGGGCATCGGGGCGACACCCTGCGTCTTGGCGAGGATGACGTCCACCGGGCTGCCTTTGACCAGCCGGGGGAGCAGGAAGTTGAGGGTGATCGCGATCCAGCCTGCGATCAGGTAGAAGCCGAGCTTGTTGAGGTAGTAGCGCATGAGGTGGTCCCGCCGGGTCGGGGCGCGGGACGACGGGTGACCGCCGTCCCGCGCCGAGGGGTCACTTGACGGGCTTCAGCGACTTGGCGATGTAGCCGATGTTGCCGGACAGCCAGTTGGACGGGGTCGCCCACAGGTTGTCGGGCGTGGGCATCCCGGTGAAGTACTGGTCGCGGTAGGTGGTCACCGCGCCGTTCTGGCTGAGGATGATGTACGGCTGGTTCTCGGCGAAGTAGGTGCCGAGCGCCTGGTAGGCGCTGGTCAGCTGAGCCGGGTCGTTGGTGCCGCCCGCCTGCGCGATCAGCTGGTCGACCTTCGGGTCCTGGAAGCGCACGAAGTTGGCGTTGGCCGGCTTGCCGACCGGTGCCGTCTTGGCCGAGTCCAGGCTGTCGCTGAACTGCTGGAAGGGGTTCGGGCCGGTCGGGATGCGGTCGTCCAGGAGGTCGAACGAGCCGTTCTGGCGAGCGGTGGAGTAGGCGCCGAGCGACAGCTCCTCCGGGGTCGCCTGAACGCCGATCTTCTGGAAGTCCTGCACCAGCAGCTGGTTGGCGGTGATCGTGTCGGTGTAGCCCGTGACAGTGGTGATCTTGAACTTCACCGGCTGGCCGTCCTTGCCGATCAGGTTGCCCGAGCCGTCGTACGAGTAGCCGGCGTCGGTGAGGATCTTCTTGGCCTTGTCCACATCCTGGTCGAGCGTCTTGCCCGTGTAGTCGGCCGGGATGTAGGCCTCGTCCCGCGGCTGCAGGAGGCTCGTCGGGTTGGCCGGGGTGTCGGTCCCTCCGAACGCCTGCTTGATGATCGCGTCGCGGTCGATCGAGAGGCTGAGCGCCTGACGGAAGGCGAGGTCGTCGAAGGGCGCCTTGCTGAGGTTCGGCATCAGCACCTTGATGTCGGCGGGGATGGACGTGTACTTGTTGTACTTCTTGTCCTTGTCGACGAACGACTTCTGCACATCCTGCAGCGCGATGCCGGCCCAGTCGATCTGGCCCGCGTTGAGCGAGTTGAGCGCCGCGGCGTTGCCGGTGGACGTGACCAGCCGGATGCCGGGGATCGCCGGCTGTCCCTTCTGGTAGTAGTCCTTGTTGGCCGTGAGGGTCACCGACTGCGGGGTGAACTGCCCGAAGTCGAAGGCTCCGGTGCCGATCGGCTTCTGGTTGGTGGTCTTCGCCGGGTCGGAGATGGACGACCAGATGTGCTCCGGCACGATGAAGGTGAGGCCGAGCAGGCGGTACTCGTTGGGGTAGTCCGGCTGGCTGAGCGTGATGGTGACGTGGGTGTCGTCGACGGCCTTCGCCTCGGCGATCTTGAGGCCGTAGAGGTTCAGCTCCGGCTTCTTCTCAAGCAGGTTGTACGTGTAGGCGACGTCGGCCGCGGTGAACGGCTTGCCGTCCTGCCACTGCACGCCGTCGCGCAGGGTCACGGTGTAGGTGAGGCCGTCCGGCGAGACGGTGTACTCGGTGCCGAGCCACGGCTGCGGCTTCTCGTTCTTGGCGGAGTTGAAGTAGAAGAGCGGCTCGTAGACCGCGCCGAGCACGGCGCCGTTCGCGCCGTAGGCGACGTCGGCGACGAACGGGTTGAAGTTGTCAGTCAGGTTGCCGGGGTTGCCGGAGTACACGTTCAGGTAGCGGGAGCTGCTGGACGCGCCGCTGCCGGCGCATCCCGTGATGATCAGCGTGGCCGCCGCCACCGTCGCGAGAGCCGCAGCCACTCGCATCTTCATCGACTTGCGTGGTCGCACTGCATTCTCCTCGGGTTCGGGGTGATGGATTGACCGCGAGCATACATAGCGGTCCATAGAGGTAGCAAGAGGTATTTTGTTTCTGGTCTATCACGGGTTTCGGTATAGACCAATGGCGTACCACATGGCTACTATGGCGATCACACCCGTTCCAGCAGGAGGAAATGTGATTCGAGTAGGACTCCTCGGTTCCGGCTTCATCGCCGACACGTACGCGGACGCCCTCCAAGACGTCCGCGGGGCCGAGCTCGTCGCCACCTACTCGCGCGACCTCGCCCGCGCTCAGGCCTTCGCCGGGAAGTGGGGCCCCATCCCGCGTCAGTACGACGACATGGCGGCCCTGTGCGCCGACCCGGAGATCGACCTCGTCGTCATCGCCCTCCCCAACGAGGTGCACGTCGAGGCGGTCCGCATCGCCGCGGCCGCGGGCAAGGGCATCGTGTGCACCAAGCCGCTCGCCCGCACCGGAGCAGAGGCGGCGGAGATCCTCCGTATCGTGCGCGACGCCGGTGTCTGGCACGGCTATGCGGAGAGCTCGGTCTTCTCGCCGAACATCGCGAAGGCCCACCAGATGGTCGTCGCCGGCGCCATCGGCGACCCGCTCACCATGCGGGCGCGGGAGGCGCACTCCGGCCCGCACGCCCCGCACTTCTGGGACGCCGAGACGGCCGGCGGTGGAGCCCTGCTCGACATGGGCTGCCACACCGTCGAGTCCGCACGCCACTTCTTCGGGAAGGGCAACCCGGTCACCGAGGTCTTCGCGTGGGGCGCGACGATGGCCCACGCGGATAAGACCACCGGAGAGGACACCGCCATCGCCCTCCTGAAGTTCGCGGGCGGTCAGCTGGCGCAGATCGAGTCGTCGTGGATCGAGAAGGGCGGGATGCAGCTGCGCCACGAGCTCGTCGGCACCGCCGGGCGCCTCGTCACCGACACGTCGCACACTCCGGTCTGGGGCTTCATCGAGAATCCCGCCGGTTACCTGGTCGAGAAGGCGGACGCCGAGACGGGATGGGTCTACCCGGTCCCGGAGGAGGCGCGCGCCTACGGGTTCAGCCAGGAGATGCGGCATTTCGTCGAGCGCTTCGCCGAGGGGCGGGAGCCGGACGAGACGTTCGACGACGGCTTCGTCGTCAACTGCATCCTCGACGCCTGCTACGCCTCGATGCGCTCGGGCGTCTGGGAGACGGTGAGCCTCGAGCGATGACGACGACACCGACCACGACGGGCGTCGTCCGGACCGACTACCCGGACCCGCTCTGGATGCAGGCGGCCGACTCCCTGCGCGAGCGGATCGCCTCCGGCTCACTGCCCGCTGGCGCGCGCCTTCCACCCGAGCGGGAGCTCTGCCTGACGCTCGGGATCAGCCGCGTCACTCTCCGCAAAGCACTGCAGGCCCTCGTCGAGGACGGCGCGCTCGCGCCGTCGCACGGCCGGGGCTGGTACGTGTCCGGCGAGAGCGATCAGCGCAACGAGTGGCCGAACAGCCTCGAGTCGTTCAGCGAGACGGCCGAGCGGATGGGACTGGCGGCGAGCTCGCGCGTGCTGCAGGCGAGCGTCGCCCCCTCCACCATCGACGACGCCGAATTGCTCGGCATCGCCCCGGGCCTCCCGATCTTCCGGCTGGGCCGCGTGCGGATGCTCGGCGGCGTTCCGATCGCCCTCGACTGGGCGCTCATCCCGGCCGCCCTGCTTCCGGACGCCGAGAGCTACGACTTCGAGACCTCCTCGCTGTACGAGGCGCTCACCGAGACCGGCAACGAGCTCGCCAACGCGGAGACGACCATCGAGGCGCGCGAGGCGAGCGCCGACGTCGCAGGCCAGCTCGGCGTCCAGCCGGGAACACCGACCCTCGTGATGCACCAGGTGGTGCGCAACCGGTCGGAGCGGGCGGTGCTCGCCTCGACCGTCCAGTACGCCGGCGACCGCTATCGCCTCCGCACCTACTTCTCCCGCCACAACCGAACGGAGTCCTGACGTGACCGAAACCGCCCAAGCGCCTACCGCACCGTACGCGGACCCGGAGGCCGACGCCGCCATCGCGGCCGCCCTGGCGAGCCTCCGGCCGGAGGAGGTCGCCGCCTCGCGGGCGATCCTCGAGCGGGAGGGGCTGCTCGGGCCTGACGGACATGTGTCCTATTTCGGCCTGCTCGAGCAGGACAAGCGCACTCTGCTCGCCCCGGGGTCCCGGCCGGAGGCCCGCCGGTTCCGCGCGATGCTGGTGGACTTCGCCACGGGAGCGTCCCACGACGCCGTCGTCTGCCCGGCGGAGGACCGCCTCGTGTCGGTGGTGGAGCTCGACCCGGCAGACGGCCAGGTTCCGGTGGTCCTGGCCGAGTTCGGGCTCGTCGAGGAGATCGTCCACCAGGACGAGCGCTGGCTCGCGGCCATGGCGAAGCGCGGCCTCACCGACATCTCGACACTGCGCGTGAACCCGCTCTCGGCCGGCGCTCCGGCGACCGACGAGGCCGGCCGACGCATCCAGCGCTGCTTCACCTTCGTGCAGAAGACGCCGGACGACCTCGGCTGGGCGCATCCCGTCGACGGCGTGACGGTGATGGTGGACGTCGTGACCCGCGAGGTGCTCGACGTGATCGACTACGTCGAGCTGCCCGTGCCGCAGGAGGACGGCAACTTCCACCTCCCGGAGTGGGTGGGGAAGCCCGAGCGCGCAGGCCTCAAGCCGATCGAGATCAGCCAGCCGGACGGTCCGAGCTTCACCATCGACGAGAACGGCGTCCTGTCGTGGCTGGGCTGGAAGCTGCAGGTGTCGTTCGACCAGCGCGAGGGGCTGGTCTTCCACAACGTGTCCATCGCGGACGACGGAGTGCAGCGCCCGGTGCTCTACCGCGCATCCATCGCCGAGATGATGGTGCCCTACGGCGACCCGAGCCCGCAGCGCTGGTTCCAGAACTTCTTCGACTGCGGCGAGTACCTGCTGGGCGGCTTCGCGAACTCGCTGGAGCTCGGCTGCGACTGCGTCGGAGACATCACCTATCTGGATGCGACCCTGGCCGACAACGCCGGGAACGTGCGCGTCATCCCCCAGGCGATCTGCATCCACGAGGAGGACGCCGGGATCCTCTGGAAGCACTTCGACAACTGGAACGGCTCGAGCGACTCCCGCCGCAACCGCCGGCTGGTGGTCAGCTTCTTCGTGACCGTGGGCAACTATGACTACGGCTTCTACTGGTACTTCTCGCTCGACGGCAACATCGAGCTGGAGGTGAAGGCCACCGGCGTCGTGTTCACCTCCGCGTACCCGGGCCCGGGCTACGCCTACGCGTCGGAGCTCGCTCCCGGCCTCGGGGCGCCGTATCACCAGCACCTCTTCTCGGCGCGTCTCGACATGATGGTCGACGGCGTGGAGAACGCGGTCGACGAGCTGGAGGCGGTGCTCGTCCCGCGCGGGCCGGAGAACCCGACCGGTACCGGCATCACCCAGACGGTCACCCGGCTGCGCACGGAGAAGGAGGCGCAGCGGATGGCGGACAACGCGAAGAACCGGGTCTGGCTCGTCTCGAACCCGGGCAGGAGGAACCGGCTCGGCGGCGCCGTCGGGTACGTGCTCTACCCGGAGGGGAAACCCGCCCTGCTGGCCGACGAGCTCTCCGACATCCACCAGCGCGCCACCTACTCGGCCAAGCACCTGTGGGTCACGCCCTACGAACCCGCCGAGCTGTACCCGGCGGGCGACTTCGTCAACATGCACCGGGGCGGCGCCGGCCTCCCGAAGTGGACGGCCGCGGACCGCGACGTCGACAACGCCGACATCGTGCTCTGGCACACCTTCGGGCTGACGCACTTCCCGCGCATCGAGGATTGGCCGGTGATGCCGGTCGACTCGGCGGGGTTCGTGCTCAAGCCGCACGGGTTCTTCGGCGCCAACCCGACCCTCGACATCCCGGAGTCGGTCGGCGACCACTGCGCGCCCGGTCATCACGGGCACGGCGACGGCCACGCGGATGCGCACACGCACGATCACGGAGGGCACGGCGCGTGAGTCTCGGAATCCAGCTGTACAGCGTCCGCGAGGACATCGGCCCGGGCCGGCTCGAGGGCACTCTCGAACGCCTGGCGGGCTACGGCTTCACCCAAGTGGAGCCGTACGACATCCTGAGCGACACCGCGGGGCTGCGCGCCGCGCTCGCCGCCACGGGTCTCATCGCGTCGACCGCGCACGCCAAGATCACGGAGCTCGACCGCGACGCCGTGCTCGATGCGGCGGAGAGCCTCGGCATCGAGACCGTCATCGTCCCCTTCGTGCCGCCGGTGAGCATCGCCGACCGCGACGGCGTGCTGGCCCTCGCCGACGCGATCAATGCGGTGGTTCCGGTGGCGGCCGAACGCGGCATCCGCATCGGGTACCACAACCACGACTTCGAGTTCTCGCAGTCGGTCGACGGCCGGACGGCCTATGACGTGCTGGTCGACGCGCTCGACCCCGCTGTCGTGCTGGAGCTCGACACCTATTGGGCGGCGGTCGGCGGCGAGGACGTGCTCGGCCTCATCCCGAGACTCGGCGACCGGGTGCGCTTCCTGCACGTCAAGGAGGACGGCACCAACCCGTTCGACGTCACCGCGGCCATCGCCGCCGCCCGATCGCTGGAGCTACCGGTGGTCGAGGTGGTCGTGCACGAGGGGGATGTGTTCCCGCTCGTCGAGCGCAACGCCGCGTTCTTCGCCGAGCGCCTCCCGCGGGCGGTGGACGCATGACCGCCACCGGCGTCGGGATCGTCGGCGCAGGAAACATCTCGGACGAGTACCTGCGCTCGCTCGCGACGTACCCGGACGTGCGGGTGGTCGCGATCGCCGATCTCGACGTGGAGCGCGCCGCGGCGCAGGCCGACCGGTACGGCGTGGAGGCCGCGCCCACCGTCGCCGACCTGCTGGCACGCGACGACATCGAGATCGTCGTCAACCTGACCATTCCGGCCGCCCACGCCGACGTCGCGCTCGCCGCCATCGCGGCGGGCAAGCACGTCTGGGGCGAGAAGCCCCTCACGCTCGACCTGGCGTCGGCCCGCGCGGTGCTCGACGCAGCGCAGGAGGCCGGCGTCGTCGTAGCCAACGCGCCGGACACGATCCTCGGCGAGGGCATCCAGAACGCGCAGCGGCTGCTGCTCGACGGTGCGGTCGGAGAGCCCAGGACGCTGCTCACCCTCATGCAAGGCCCCGGACCGGATGCCTGGCACCCGCGGCCGCAGTTCCTGTTCGCCCGGGGCGCCGGTCCGCTGTTCGACATCGGCCCGTACTACGTCAGCACGATGATCCAGCTGCTCGGCCCGATCGTCCAAGTGGAGGCGATGGGCCAGCGTCCGCGCGCCGAACGCGTCGTCGGGTCAGGACCGGACGCGGGTCTGCGGTTCCCCGTCGAGGTCGACACACATCTCAGCGTGCTGACGCGGTTCGCCTCCGGTGTGGTCGGCACCTCCGTGTACAGCTTCGACTCGCCACGGCGGCGGCAGGCGTTCGAGATCACCGGATCGGAGGGCGTGCTCGAGGTGCCGGTCAGCGGCTTCGACGGACCGACGCGGGTGCTCGCCGGCGACGACCGCGACCACGCCTGGAGCGAGGTCCCCGCGCCCGGAGCCCACCGGGAACGCGGTGTCGGCGTGCTGGAGTTTGCCCGCGCCCTGCGCGACGGCCGGCCTCCGCGCGCGTCCGGCCCGCTCGCGTTCCACGCGCTCGAGGTCATGCTCGCGGTCGAGGAGTCGGCGCGCTCCGGCGTGCCCGTCGCCATCGACAGCACGGCGCCGCCCGTCGAGCCGCTCCCGCCCGACTGGGACCCGAGCGCAGCGACCACACCATCCAGCTCGGCAGCAACCGGCTCGCGAGCAACCAGCCCAGCACAGTCAGGGGGACTCCGATGAAGGGGTACATCACGTACGCGTCCGCGCGGGCGACGCAGGCGGAGGAGCTCGGCCGGGCGATCCCGCTGATCGCCGATCAGGTCGAAGCGCGCTCGGCGCTCGGCCAGCTCGCGGGACCCGGCCCGATCTTCGTCGGGATCGGCGCGAGCCTCGCCGCGGCGTGCGCGCCGGTCTGGGAGCTGCGCTCGCGCGGCATCCACTCGTTGCGCCTCGGCGCTGGGGACTACCCCGTGCCGTTCCCGCCGAGCGTGCATCCCATCGTCGGGATCTCGCAGAGCGGCCGCAGCGCCGAGACCTTGGCGGTGCTCGAGTCGGTGCCGGAGGAGCTGCGCTTCGCGGTCGTGAACAGCGAGCCGTCGCCGATCGGGCGCATCGCCTCGACGTTGTCGCTCGGCAACCTGGCCGACAGCTACGCCTCGACCCTGGGGTACACGGCGACCGTCGCGGCGCTCGGGCTGCTCGCCGATGTCTGGGACGGCGGGACGCCCGATGCAGGATGGGCGCGGCTGGCCGAGACGTTCGCCGAGGTGGAGGATCGACTGACTGCTCCGGTCTCGGCGCTCGCCGAACTGTTCGCGACGGTCTCGTCGAGCGATTTCGTCGGCGCGGGACCGGCGGTCGGATCGGCCGAGGCGGGTGCGCTGCTGTTCCGTGAGGTGGCCCGCATCCCGGCGACCGGGATGAGCACGCGGCAGTACCTGCACGGCTCGATGGAGTCGGCGGGCGACGGGGTGCACGTGGTCTTCGGCGACAGCCGGGAACTCGATCTGGCGACGACGCTGGCGGACGCCGGCCACCACGTCGTGCTCATCTCGGCCGAGTCCATTGCTGCGACGAGCACCCTGCACCCGGTGCGCCTGCCCAAACTTCCCGCCGCCCAGCGCGCGGTGCTCGAGGCGCTGGTGATGCAGATCCTCGTCGGCGCCGTGGCCGAGGTGCGGGGTGTGGACATCGAGGAGTTCGTGTTCCACAACGCGGACACCAAGGTGTCGGTGGATGCGGGGGGCGCCGCGTGACGGCTGCATCCCCTCTTATTTCCCCTTTGATCGTGGGCTTGGATGCCGGTGGCACCAAGCTCGGCGTGCGTGCTGAGACCCTCGACGGCTCACGCGTCGCCGACGTCGCCCTGCCGGCGGATGAATGGAGCGCATCCCCGGCAGGCGGCGCCGCTCGGTGGCTGCACGCCCGCATCCGGCACGTGCTGCCCGAGGGTGCGACCGTCTCCGCTCTCGGCGTCGGCGCTCAGGGACTCGACACCGTCGAGCACGCCCGTGAGCTCCGCGCCGCCCTCGGCGAGCTGGGCTACCGCGCGGCTGTCGTGAACGACGCCGAGCTGCTCGTCCCGGCCGCGGGCCTGCGGGAGGGCATCGGCGTGATCGCCGGCACGGGCTCCATCGCCGTCGGCGCGGATGCGTCCGGCCGGACCCTGTTCGCCGGCGGCTGGGGATGGGTGATCGGCGACGAGGGCGGTGCGCCCGCCATCGTCCGCGATGCCACCATCGCCGCTCTCCGCGCCGACGATGACGGCGCACCGGACGACGGCCTCCTCGCCGCTCTGGAGCGCGCGTTTGGGGTGTCGTCCGCGCCGGCACTCGCCCGCGCCGTCAACGACGACCCGACACCGGAGAACTGGGGGCCGCGCGCCGTCGCCGTCTTCGCGGCGGCGGACGGCGGCTCCGCCCTCGCCGTCTCCGTCATCGACCGGGCCGCCTCCGAGCTCGCTGCGCTGATCGGCCGCCTGATCGCCCGGGGCGCCGCCGGGTCGCACATCGTGGTGGGCGGCAGTGTGTTCGCCCACCAGCCGCGGCTGCTTGCGGCCTTCTCCGGGGCGGTCGCGGCCGCGCATCCCGGACTCACCGTCGTGCCGCTCGCGGACGCACCGGTCGCCGGCGCCGTCGAGCTGGCCAGGCGCATCGCGGTGTGAGCCGCGCGCGCATCCCATCGGCCGTCACAACAAAGGAGTCACCATGGCCATCGCCACCATCAACCCCACCACCGGCGAGACGCTCAAGACGTTCGAGCCGCACACGGCCGAGCAGCTGGAGGAGATCCTCGCCGCGGCCGAGGCCGCCTACCGCGGGCTCGCGGACACGACGTTCGAGCAGCGGGGCGCGTGGATGCGCGCCGCCGCCGACCTCCTCGACGCCGAGCTCGACGAGGTCGCCGCGCTCGTCACGACGGAGATGGGCAAGACCATCGGGACGGCGAAGTACGAGGTGTCGAAGTCGGCGCGCGGCATGCGCTGGTACGCGGACCACGCCGCGGAGTACCTCGCCGAAGAGCGACCGGTCGCGGCGGGCGACGTCGGCGCCTCGGCGGTGAGCGTCCGCTACCAGCCGATCGGGACGGTGCTGGCGGTCATGCCGTGGAACTACCCGTTCTGGCAGGTGATCCGGTTCGCGGCCCCCGCGCTCATGGCCGGCAACACCGGCATCCTGAAGCACGCCTCCAGCGTTCCGCAGAGCGCGCTCTACCTCGGTTCGCTGTTCGAGCGGGCCGGGTTCCCGGCCGGAGCGTTCCAGACCGTCCTCGTGGAGGGCGGCGCGGTGGCGCCTCTGATCGACGACCGCCGCATCCGAGCGGTCACGCTCACCGGTTCGGTCGGGGCGGGATCGTCTGTGGCGGAGGCGGCGGGACGCAACATCAAGAAGTCGGTGCTGGAGCTCGGCGGCACGGACGTGTTCGTCGTGATGCCGTCGGCCGACATCGCAGCGGCGGCCGCAGCCGGGGTGAACGCGCGCGTGCAGAACTCGGGTCAGAGCTGCATCGCCGCCAAGCGGTACTACGTCCACGCGGACGTCTACGATGCGTTCGAGGAGGCCTTCGTCGCGGGGATGCGCGCGCAGGTCGTCGGCGACCCGTTCGACGAGGGAACGTCGTTCGGCCCGCTGGCCACCGAGCAGGTGCGTCGCGACACCCACGAGCTGGTCGAGGACGCCGTCGCCAAGGGTGCGACCCTCCTAGCCGGAGGCGAGCTGCCGGACGGCCCCGGCTGGTTCTACCCGGCGACGGTGCTGCGGGATGTCACCCCCGAGATGCGCATCTTCCGCGAGGAGTGCTTCGGGCCGGTCGCGTGCCTGTACCGGGTCGAGTCGGCCGAGGAGGCCGTCGAGCGCTCGAACGACTCGGACTTCGGCCTGAGCTCCAGCGTATGGACGCAGGACGATGACGAGGCCGCCTTCTTCCAGGACCGCATCGAGGCCGGCGGCGTCTTCGTCAACGGGCTCACCGCATCCTTCCCGCAGCTGCCCTTCGGCGGCATCAAGGACTCCGGGTACGGGCGCGAGCTGTCGGCGTTCGGCATCCGCGAGTTCACCAACGTGAAGACCGTCTGGCGCGCATGACCATGGGGGCGGCCGTGGCGCCGGCGGCGGGGGCGGTCGCGACCGCATCCACCGCCGGTGCCGCGGTGCGCCGTCGCGGGCGCGCGCACCGGACGGCGGGCACCCTCGTGCACGAGCTGCCCGCGGCCGGGGTGATGGCGCTCGCCTGCGCCGCCGGGAACGCGGCGGCGCTCTGCGCGGGCGCTGTCGCACTCGCCATGCTCGCCTGCGGCTACGGGCGGATCGCCCGCCGATCCCCGTTCGCGCGCGAGCATGTGGTCGACCTCTGGGCCATGCTCCTCGTCATGGTGGGGATTGCCTTCTCGGCTGCTCCCGTTCCGGCTGGTGTCGTGGGCTCGGCTGTCGCGTCCCCGCACCGACACCTGGACCCGTCCGTCGGCGGCCCGGTCGGCCCGGCGCTCGTCGCCATCGCGGTGGCTGGCTGGCTGATCGGCCGCCTGGTGCTGGCTCGCCGGGTGCGCCGCCTGCATACCGTCGTATCGGCCGCTGTGTGCGGCGGGATGCTCGTCGCGATGCTCGCCATGTGAGCGACGCGTCGGCCGGTACGTGTGAGTCCCGACGCGTTCGTCACGACTCGGGGACGATGCGGAGCGCGGCCGCGGCGGCCGCGAGCAGGGGCGCCGGGGTGTCGAGGCGGTCGGCGCGGCGCACGAGGTCGCCCAGCACCGCTTCCACCTCGACCGGACGGCCCGCGCGATGATCGCGGTACATCGAGGTCGTGAAGTGCGACCCCGCCTCGGTGAGGACGCCGCGCGCACGCTGGACGGCATCCGCCCGCGGCGCATGACCGGCGCGCGTCATCACGTCGACGACCTCGTCGACCACGGCTTCCGCCGTCCGTGCGCCGCCGTCCGCCGCGACGATGCGGCCCACATCCGCCCCCAGGAGGGTGTTGGTCGCACCGCCGGACGCGAGCAGCAGCCACTTCTCCCACATGTCCGCGACGATGGTGGTCGACGCGGAGCTCTCGATGGGCGAATCGCTCAGGTCGTCCGCGATCCGGCGCACGCGCTCGGTGTCCCGCCCGTCGAGCTCGCCGAAGCCGAGGGTGGCCCCGGGCCGGAGGATCCGGATCGCGCCGTCGTCCCGCAGCTCGGTCGCCGTGAGGCAGACGCCGCCGAGGACCTGCCCGGGGAACGCGGCGTCGAGCGCCTCGATGTGGGCGATGCCGTTGAGGGACGGGATGACGACCGTGCCCGGTCCGATCGCGCCGCGCAGGTCGGCGATGGCCCCTGGCAGGGCGTACGCCTTCACCGACAGCAGCACGACGTCGTACTCGGGGCGCACGGTGTCCGCCGTGACGGTCTCCATCGGGAAGGCGGAGGTCGGGCCGTCCGGTTCGGCCAGCACCAGCCCGTCCCGCGCGAGGATGCGTGCCCGCTCCGGCCGGACCAGCAGCGTCACCCGGTGACGGGACTCCTGGAGCAGCGCAGCGAGATAGCCGCCGACGGCCCCTGCCCCCACGATCAGGTATCTCATCGACCGCCCTCCGCCGACCGATCGCGGATCGCCCACGCCGCCAGGACGGCCAGAACGCCGCCCGCGGTCAGCACCGCCCAGGCGCCGGTGTACCCGGTGAGGGAGCTCGTCGCTCCGAGCGTGAGCGCCACGAAGACCGCGACTCCGATGGCCGAGCCGATCTGGCGCGCGGTGTTGAGCACGCCCGCGCCGGCCGAGTATTCGTGCTGGGGGAGGCCCGCCGTCCCGCCGGCGATGAACGCCGTCTGCGCGAGACCGGCTCCGAGACCCGTCAGCACGATGCCGGGGAGGTAACCCCACCAGAACGAGCCGCCGGCGGTGAGCAGGATGGTCCACCACAGCCCGCCCAGCGCGAACAGTGCACCGCCGAGGAGGCCGAGGGTGCGCGGGGTGGACGGGAGGCGCCCCGCGACGATGGTCGAGACCACGGCGGCGGCGGGTCCGGCACCGAACGCGATGCCGGCGACGGCCGGAGACAGCCCGAGCGGGCCGGTGAGCACCAGCGGCGCGCCGACGAGCATGATGCCGAAGCCCGCGTAGAAGAAGAACATGCCGGCCGAGGCGGCACGGAAGCCGTGATCGCCGAACACCTGCAGATTCACGGCGGGGACCGCCGCCCGCCGGCTCCTCCACACGAACAGCACAGCGAAGAGCGCGGCGAGCAGCGCGCCGACGCCGAGTTGCCAGAGGCTCACGTCGGGGTCGGAGCTGTACGAGACGGTCCAGACCACCAGCGCGGCCGCGGCGGCGAGAGCGAGCGAACCGAGGAGATCCGGTCGCCGACCGCCCGAGCCGGGCGCGGAGGGCACGCGGGGGAGGACGATCAGGGCCGGCAGCGCGAGCACGACGTTGATGAGGAAGATGAAGCGCCAGTCGACCTGCACGAGCAGCCCGCCGACCGTCGGCCCCAGGGCGGCGGCGATGGATCCGGTGGCCGCCCAGACGCTGACGAGCCGGGTGTGCCGCGCTCGCGGTGCCGTGGTGAGGAGGAGTCCGAGGCTGGTCGGGATGATCGCGGCAGCGGCAGCTCCCTGCACGGCGCGTGCCGCGATCAGCACCCCGATCTCGGGCGCGATCGAGCAGACCGCGCTGGCGACGACGAACACGACGAGACCCATCACGAAGGTCCGCTTCCTGCCCACGACGTCGGCCAGTCGGCCGAACGGGATCAGGAGCGCTGCGAAGGCGATGCCGTAGGCGTTGAGCACCCAGGCGAGCTGCTGAGGCTGCACGCCGGGAAAGCTGGCGCTGATCGAGCCGAACGCGATGTTGACGATGAAGAGGTCGAGGGAGGCGAGCACACTCCCGGTGGCGACCACGAAGAACGTCAGTCCCAGTCGGGAACCCCGCGTCTCGTCTTTACTAGCTTCAAGCAAGTCAGCCACGGAACAAGTAGGCCACAGGCTGTCGCTGGAGCGCAAGCTCGGATCTTGAACGAGCATTCAGCGGTGCTAGCGCTAAGCTAGCTGCAGGAGGACGACATGCCACTGAGATCCGATTGGTCGACCCGCCCGTGCACCATCGCCCGGGGCATCGATGTCGTCGGCGACCCCTGGGTGCTGCTCATCCTGCGCGAGGCGTTCGCCGGTGCCCGCCGATTCGAGGAGTTCGCCTCCCGGACCGGCATCACCGACAAGGCGCTGAGCGCCCGGCTGCGCACGATGGTCGAGAGCGGTCTGCTCGAGCGGTCCACCGCGGGCGACGGGGCGCGCCCTCGGGCGGAGTACCGGCTGACGGAGTCCGGCGCCGCAACCCTGCCCATCCTGCACGCATTCGCCCTGTGGGCCGACGAGCACGGGCCGGAACCCCGACCCGGTCGCCTCGGTATCAACTGCGTCGCGTGCGGAGCACGCGCCGAGGCGGCCGATGTCTGCGTCTCGTGCGGCCGGAGGCTGACGCCGGACAATGTGCGGTGGACGCGACCCGGCGAATGGGATGGCGCCCAGGTCGAGCTCGTCGGCGCCGCGACACCGGCCGGCTGAGTCGAGCGGACATCCCGCCGCGCCCGGTATGCGCATTCCCAGGCGGTGGCGGAGCCGGTACTGTTGCCGTGTGGGTGAGGCGAAGAGCGAGGCGGCGCCCCGACGTCCCGTCACTCTGACCGACGTCGCGCGGCGGGCCGGCGTCTCACAGCCGACCGCGTCCCGGGTGCTCAACGGAAGCGCGCGGACCGTCGCAGACAGCTACCGGCGCCGGGTGCTCGACGCCGCCCGCGAGCTGGGTTACACGCCCAACCTGGCCGCACAGGTGATCGCGCGCGGCACCTCCCGCACCATCGCCCTGGTGATCAGCGGGATCTCGGACCCGTACTTCTCGGCCATGGCCTCCGAGCTCATGAAGCAGGCGGCGGAGTACGGGATGCGCGTCTCGATCGCCGTGACCGACCGCCGGGTGGACCGCGAGCTGGAGCTGGTGCGCGAACTGCGCGGACAGCAGCCGCAGGCGATCGTGCTGGCGGGCACCGGGTACGTCGATCCGCCCAACGGGGACGAGCTGGTGGCCGAGTTGCGCCGTTTCGAGGAGACCGGCGGCCGGGTCGTGCTGATCAGCCGGACCGACCTTCCCTTCGAGACCGTCACCTTCGACAACCGCGAGGGCGCACGCGAGCTCGCCGCGGAGCTCACGACGCTCGGGTACCGGCGCGCGCTCGTGCTCGGAAGCGCCACCCCGCTTCTCTCCATGCAGCAGCGCGTCGACGGATTCGTCGAAGGGTTCGGAGGGGAGGCGGCCGTCGCGTATCCCGAGTTCTCGTGGGAGGGAGCCCGCGAGCACATCCGCTCGCTGCCCGACGACGAGCTCGCGAACATCCAGCTCGTCTTCGCGATCACCGACGACATGGCGCTCGGGGCGATCGCCGGGCTCCGCGACCGCGGGCGGCGCATCCCCCAGGACGTCGCGGTCGCCGGATTCGACGACATCACCACGCTGCGTGACGTCGTGCCCGCCCTCACCACCGTCCACGTGCCGCTCGACCAGGTCGCCGACGAGACGGTCCGCCGTGCCCTCGACGGGGATGCGGGGGGCCGCACGGTCCCGGCGCACCCCGTGATCCGGGCGTCGACCCCGCCGGTGCGGCGGTAGGCCCGCAGGTGACGGCCGGTAGGTTGGGGCTGTGAGCGAGAACGCCCCCACCCTGTCCGACGTCGCCGCGCATGCCGGCGTCTCGCTGGCGACCGCGTCCCGCGCGCTGAACGGCAGCACGCGCAAGGTCAACGCGGCGCTGCAGGAGCGGGTGCTCGCTTCGGCCCGCGAGCTCGGCTACAGCCCCAACGTCCAGGCGCAGGCGGTCGCCCGGGGCACGAGCAACGTGGTCGCGCTCGTGGTTGGCGACATCGCCGACCCCTACTTCGCCTCCATCGCCTCCGGGGTCGTGCGTGTGGCGGACGAGCGCGGCCTCATCGTCACGATCACCGCGACGGGACCCTACGCGGGCCAAGCGTCGGTCGCGCGCGAGCAGGCCGCGCTGGCGGCTCTCCGCGGGCAGCGCCCGCGCGCGGTCGTCCTCGCCGGAAGCCGCGTCGTGCGGCCGGACGCCCAGAGCGCCGCCGCAGCGCCGGACGACCCGCTCGCGGGCGCCCGTGCGAACGTGGCCGTGGTCGGCGGGGGAGCTCCGGAGCATCGCACCGTCGCCGTCGACAACCACGGCGGGGCGGCGGCGCTCGCCCGCGAGCTGCTGGCGCTCGGCTACAGCGACTTCGCCGTCATCGCCGGCCCCGAGGAACTCGTCACGGTGCGCGACCGCGTCGACGGTTTCCGGTCGGTCGTGCCGTCGGCCTCCATCGCCCACGCCGAGTTCTCGCGCGCGGGAGGACGGGATGCCATGGCCGAACTGCTCCGCTCGGGTGCGCGCCCCGAATGCGTCTTCGCGGTGAGCGATGTCATGGCGATCGGGGTGATGGCGGCTCTGCGCGAAGCGGGCATCGCACCCGGCGAGGAGGTGGCGGTGGCGGGATTCGACGACATCCCGCTCGTCGCCGACGTCACTCCCGCCCTCACCTCGGTGTCGCTTCCGCTGGCCGAGATCGGAGCCCGTGCACTCGAGCTCGCGCTCGCGGACGAGTCGGACGACCAGGGCGGGCCGGACGGAGAGCGTACGCCGGTCTCCGCCGAGGTGCGCGTGCGCGCATCCACTCCTCGGCGCTGACGAAGACGGACCTCAGAGCTTGACGCCGCCCGAGATGAGATCGATCTTCCAGTAGCGCTGCAGCGACAGGAACAGGATGGCCAGCGGCACGATCGACACGAGCACGCCTGCGATCACGATCGAGTACTG
The DNA here is from genome assembly GCF_900100265.1 of Leifsonia sp. 466MF. Classification (NCBI taxonomy): domain Bacteria; kingdom Bacillati; phylum Actinomycetota; class Actinomycetes; order Micrococcales; family Microbacteriaceae; genus Leifsonia; species Leifsonia sp. 466MF. The sequence goes on along the minus strand of NZ_LT629696.1, from coordinate 2,984,648 downwards.
CGCCGCCTGGCCGCCGGTGATGATCATGAGGCCGTACAGCCCGAGAGTCAGCGGGTAGAGCTGGTCGTTGTTGATCATCACGAAGGGCAGGAGGAAGTTGTTCCAGATCCCGATGAACTGCAGCAGGAAGACCGTCACCAGTGCGGGCATCATCAGCCGCGACCCGACCGACCAGAAGATGCGCCACTCGCTGCCGCCGTCGATCCTGGCGGCCTCCATGATCTCGTCGGGAACCGACGCCTCCGCGTAGATCTTGCACAGGTAGATCGCGAACGGCGACACCAGCTGGGGGAGGATGACGGAGGCGTAGGTGTTCGTCATCCCGAACTTCGCCAGCAGCAGGAACTGCGGGATGGCGAGCATGATCTGGGGGAGCAGCACGGCCGCGACGATGAGCCGGAAGATCCACTTCGACCCGGTGAACGTGTACTTGCCGAGGGCGTACCCGGCCGCCCCCGCGATGACGGTGGACAGCACGCCGCCGCCGATCGCGTAGATCACCGAGTTGAGCGCCCAGCGGCCGAAGATGCCGTTGTTGTAGGTGAACAGCGCCTGCATGTTGGTCCAGAAGCCGCCGGTGAAGGACGGCACGAACGACGGGGTCGAGAACAGCTCGTCGTTGGTCTTCGTGGAGGCGATGAGGATCCACAGCACCGGCAGGACGCAGTACAGCGCGCCGACGATGAGGATGAGGGTGGGGACGATCCGCAGACCGGAGCGAGTCCGCAGCGGCGGTCGCGGGTCGGATCGCCGCGCCGCCGTCGTCGGCGGCCCGTCGGGGGTGCGTACGGTCGCGGTGGTCATCGGGTCTCCCTCCGGGCGAAGCGCCGGCCGATCACGTTGACGATCACCGTTGCGGCGACGGTCATGAGGATGAGGATGAACGAGGTGGCAGCGCCCTCGTAGATGCTGTTGTTGACGAACGCGTCCGTGTACACGCGCATCAGCGGCACCCAGGTGGACGAGATGGCATTCGCCAGCGGCTTCAGGGTCGTCGGCTCGTTGAACAGCTGCAGGGCGCCGATGACGGAGAACAGGGCGACCATGGTGATGGCCGGGGCGATCAGCGGCAGCTTGATGCGCAGGGCGACCTGCAGCTCGCTGGCGCCGTCGAGCTCCGCCGCCTCGAACAGCTCCTTGGGGAGGCTGCGCACGGCGGTGTAGATGATCACCATGTTGAAGCCGACGACGCCCCATACCGCGACGTTCGCGACCGAGAAGAAGATCCCTGTGCTCCCGAAGTAGTCGATGAAGCGGCCGCCGATGGGGCTGGTCGCCGGGAGGTACATGAAGCCCCAGAGCAGCGACGCGACGACGCCGGGAACCGCGTAGGGGAGGAAGATCGCCAGCCGGGTGACGCCGACCAGCCGGGCGCGCTTGGCATCGAGGCAGAGCGCGAAGAGGGTGGCCAGCACGATGGTGAGCGGCACGCCGATCAGGGCGATCAGCAGCATCCGTCCGAGGCTCGCCCAGAACTCCGGGTCGGTGAGGGTCGTCACGTAGTTGGCGAAGCCCGCGAAGACCTCGGTCGGGTCGCCGCCGCCGAGGAGTCCGCCGCCCACCTTCAGTTGCAGGAAGCTGAGGATCACCGCGTACACGCCGGGTGCGACGGTGAACAGCAGCAGCAGGATGACGGCGGGCGCGACGAGGAACACGGGCAGAAGCGTGCGCCTGCGGCGCGGTCTCCGTGCGGTGCCGGCTCCGATGACGGCCATGGGCGGGTCTCCAGTTCGGTGGGTGCGGGCGGTGGATGCGGTGGGGTTTCGGCGGGGACGGCGTGGGGGTCGCCGCCCCCGCCGGGGGAAGCAAGGTCAGCCCGTGACCTTGAACCCGATCTTCTTCATGTCGGACACCGTGCTCGACTGCATCTTGTCGAGAGCCGCGGCGAGCGGCGTCTTGTTCTGCAGTGCGTCGCCGAAGGCGTTCGAGTAGGAGTCGAACGTGACGTTCGCGTTCGGTCCCCAGATGTCGAAGGTGCGGACGCCCTTCGCCAGCGTGCCCATGAGGGTGTAGTAGTCCGGCTGGTTCGACATGAACGGCGGCGGGGTCTGAAGCTCCGGAGCCGTCTGGTTCGACAGGCTCGCGGGGAAGACCTGTACGTTCTTGATCAGCGAGGCGACGCCCTCCTTGGAGGAGTTCATCCACTTCACGAACTTCGCGGCCTCGGCCGGGTGCTTCGAGTTGGCCGTCACGGCCTCGGTCTCGCCGCCCCAGATGCCGACGGTGTCGTCTCCGGCCGTCCAGGCGGGGAGGGGCGCCGCGACCCACTTGCCCGCGGTGTCCTTGGCGATCGACGGCAGCTGGTTGGGCGCCCACTGCGCGCTGACCCAGCCCACGAGGGTGCCGTTGTTCATGTCGGTGTTCCACTGGGCGGACCAGTTCGGCTCCGGGCTGACGACGCCCTGATTGACGAGCCCGCTCCAGTAGTCGGCGACCTTCTTGGAGGCGGCGTCGTTGATGGCGACCGTCCACTCGTCACCGGAGGCCTTCCACCAGTCGGCGCCCGCCTGCTGGGCGAGTCCGGCGAACCAGCCGGGGTCGGCGGCGGTGAAGTTGCCGATGAACTTGGACGGGTCGGCTGCGTGGATCTTCGCGGCGTCAGCGGCGTACTCGTCCCAGGTCTTCGGTGCGGTCAGGCCGAGCGAGTCCCAGATGTCCTTGCGGTAGAAGAACACCATCGGGCAGACGTTCTGCGGGACGCCGTACGTCTTGCCCTCGAACTGCACCTGCGCCAGCGTCGACTTCGAGAAGTCGCCGGAGAGGTCGCCGACGTACTTGTCGATCGGGACCACGACCTTGTTGGCGATCAGGGCCGGGAGCGCCTGGTACTCGACCTCGGTGACGTCCGGGTTCGTGCCGGCCTTGTTGTTGGTGATCAGCTTGTTGTACAGGGTGTACCCGGTGCCGGACGGCTTGGTCAGCTTGACCTGGATGTCCGGGTTGGCCTTGTTCCACTCGTCGACGACGGCCTGCATGCCGCCGTCCCAGTTGACGTAGGACAGGGTGACCTTGCCGCCGGAGGACGACGAGGTCCCTCCGCCGGAGCTCGAGCAGCCGGTCAGGACCGTGGCCGCGGCAGCGGCCATGCCGACCACCGCTCCGATGGTCCTCAGCGTTGACTTCCTCACTGTGTGCATCTCCTTCGATGATTCGTGGTGCGTTCTCGTGGTGCGTCGGGTGGGTTCAGCCCTCGGCCCATGCGGGGTAGCGCACGGGGGTGGTCTGGATGCCGATCCACTGCCGATGGGTGAAACCGGCGAGCTGTCCCTCGCCGCCATGGCGGGCATACCCGTCGTTGACATGGACCTCGTTGCTCTTCACCTGTTCCGCGAACGCGAGTCCGCGCATCGGGTCGCCGGTGAAGACGGAGTTCATGAGCGTGCGGTGCCTGTTGACGAGGGCGAGTGCCTCCGCCTCACTGTCGACGACGGTGATCGGCATCACCGGGCCGAAGATCTCCTCCGTGAACACCGGCATGTCGGGGGTGACGCCGGTGAGGACGGTGGGCTGGTAGAAGAGGCCGTCGTGATCGCCGCCGACGGCCACGGTGGCGCCGGCCGCGATGGACGGCCAGACCAGGCCATCGGCGAAGCGGCGCAGCTGGGTCTCGCTGATGATCGGGCCGAGGTCGACGTCGTCGCGCAGCGGGTCGCCCACGCGGAGGGCGCGCACGCGCTCGACGACGGCGTCGGTGTATGCCGCCGCGACATCCCGGTGGACGATGTGGCGCCCGGCGGTGATGCAGGTCTGGCCCTGGTACCAGAGCGACGACCACACTGCGCAGCTGGCGGCCTGGTCGATGTCGGCGTCGTCGAGCACGACGAACGCGTTGTCGCCGCCGAGCTCGGTGGCGACGGGCCGGAAGGATCGCGCCGCGAAGTTGGCGATCTGGTGGCCGACCTCGAACGATCCGGTGAAGTGGATGAGGTCGAGGTCCGGGTGCTCGCTGAGCGTGCGGCCCGTGGTCGGCCCGTCGCCCGGGACGACCGCGAACACGCCGGCCGGGACGCCGGCCGCGAGCGCGGCCTCCGCGAGGATCTGGCCTCCGGCGATCGGAGTCAGCTCGGCGGGCTTGAGCACGACGGCGTTCCCGTAGGCGAGTCCGGGGGCGAGCGCACGCATGGCCAGGCTCATCGGGTAGTTCCAGGGGACGATCAGGCCGATGACGCCGAGGGGGACGGCGCGAGAGAGCGAGAGCTTTCCCGACTTGTACGGAGGGAGGATGCTCCCCGCGTTCTCGGTGAGCTGGGTGGCGGAGTTCTCGAGCTGCGTGATCGCCTGCCCGAGCTCCTCCTCCGCCTTCTCGAGCGTTCCGCCGGTCTCGCGGATGAGCAGGGTCAGGAGCTCGTCGCGCCGGTTCTCGAGCTCCGCGGCGAACCGGCGGATGATCGCGGAACGGGTGTTGGCATCCACCTGCGCCCAGGCGGGCTGCGCGTGGCGGGCCGCGGCCACCGCGCGGTCGACCTGTGCGGGGGAGGCGTTGCCGTAGCTGCCGAACGGCACGCCGGCCGCTTTGTCGAGCACGGGGATGCCGTCGCCGGCCTCCGGTCGCTCGAACCGGCCGTCGATGAACACCTGGACGTCGTAGTCGCGGAGCTCGCGCATGGGGGATGCCTCCTGGATCGAAGGGGTGGTGGGTACGGTGACAGTCTCAGGCAACGGCGATCAGAGCTTCCTTCGTGACGGGATGTTCGGCCGGCTCCCCGGCGACGAATCGTTCGATCTCGTGGCGGGCGCACTCGCCCAGACGACGGACCTCGGTGCCGAGCGCACCCGCGACGTGGGGTGTGAGCACGACCCCCGGCAGAGACCGCAGCGGGTGCTCCGCGGGGAGGGGTTCGGGCTCGGTCACGTCGAGGACGGCGCGCAGGCCGCGGTCGCGGACCGCGGCGGTGAGCGCCTCCTGGTCGACGATCGGGGCGCGGGCGGTATTGATCAGGGTGGCGCCGTCGGGCAGCAGGGCGAGCTGCGCGGCCCCGACCATCCCGACCGTCTCGGGCAGCAGCGGCGCGTGCACGCTGACGATGCTCGATCCGGCGAAGAGGTCGTCGAGGGGCACAGCCCGTGCTCGCTCGAGGACGGGGTCGCCCTGGCGCACCTGCGGGTCGTACAGCAGCACGTCGATGTCGAACGGCTCGAGCAGCTCGATCACCCGGCGGCCGACGCGGGAGGCGCCGATGATGCCGACCGTCCGGCGGAAGTTGCCGATCGCCGGGTCGGCCTCGCGCTCGTAGAGGGCCGGGTCGGTCGCGTACCCGCGGATGTAGTCCGGCACGCCCTTGCCGGCCAGCAGGATCATGGCGAGCGTGTACTCGGCGACGGGATAGGCGTTGGCGTTGGCCGCGCTGGTGACGAGCACTCCGCGATCCCACGCGGCGTCGTCGATGTGGCCCTTCACCGTGCCGGCGGCGTGGACGATGGCGCGCAGCCGGGGCATGCGGTCGAGCTCCGCCGGCCCGATGTGCGGGGCGCCCCATCCGGTGACGAGGATCTCCACGCTGTCGAGCAGCCCGGCGGGCGCGGTGGCGAAGTCGGTGATGGTGACGGTGGCGTCCAGCACGACGATCGACCGGAGGGCGGCGAGGTCGTCGGACGAGAACAGCAGAGCCGGCAGGTCCGGTCGCATGGCGAAGGCGGCGACGGGCGTGCTCGCTGCGGTCATCGTCGACTCCTCGGGTGGGGCGGTGGTCCGGATTGCGCATTCCCAGAATGCGCATTCCCAATAATGCGCATCCCAGGTCGCCACGTCAAGCACGAATTTCGGAGAGCCTGGAAGCGGCTCAGGAGACGAGGCGACGCACCGCCCGGCGGAGGATCTCGCGGTGGGTGTCGGCGTCGTAGGAAGCGGCGTCATGGCCGAGCGCATCGTAGAAGATCGTCGCCGGGCCGTACTCGCGCTCCCACATCAGCGGATGCTCGGCGCCGTCGTGCTCGTGCGAGGCGAGCGCCAGCACGTCCGGCTGCACGCGCAGGTCGGTGTACCGCTCGTCCGTCACCGAGAAGTCGTCGAGCCCCGCCACGATGGGGCTGCGATTGGCGTGAACATGGATGCGGGCCGGCCCGTAGTCGGGGTGGAACGTCGTGCCGCGCACCCAGACGCCGCCGAGGATGCTCTCCCACTCGGGGATGCCGCGCAGCGAGGTCGACGTCACGTGCGATGCGAGCAGCGGCCGCCCGGAGGCGAGATACGCGAGCAGGCCGTCCCGGGCGCGGCGTTCGGCCTCCGGGTCCGGGGTGCCGGTGAGCGCCGGGTCGCCGATGTTGAGCACCAGCAGGTCGGGCGCATCGGTCGTCAGCGCGGCCATGCGCGCATCCACCTCTTCGGAGATCTCGACCTCGAGTCCCACTTCGCGGAGGATGCCCGCCAGTCGCTCCGACGTCTCGGCGAACGGGTGCCAGGGATCGGCGTACCGTCCGGCGCCGCTCAGGATCAGTGCTCGCATCACAACCTCCGTCGGTTCGGGTTGACACCCGCGAAACGGGGTCTATCGTAACGCGATGGTAAGCGCTTTCTCGCGCGCGTGCCGATCACCGTCGATCGGAAGGGAACCTGTGTCCGACACTGCTATCGCCTCCACTCGCCTGAACCCCGACCAGCGCAACGCGTTCATCGCGTCGCTCCTCGGCTGGATGATGGACGCCTTCGACTACTTCATCATCGTGCTCGTCTACGCCGAGATCGGGGCCGAGTTCCACGTCCCGCTCGAGCAGATGGCGTACCTCACGACCATCACGCTGATCATGCGCCCCGTCGGTGCGTACCTGTTCGGTCTGTGGGCCGACCGGATCGGCCGGCGCATCCCGCTCATGGTCGACGTGTGCTTCTACTCGGTGGTGGGATTCCTCTGCGCCTTCGCCCCCAACTTCACCGTGCTCTTCATCCTGCGGCTGCTCTACGGCATCGGGATGGGCGGCGAGTGGGGCCTCGGCGCCGCGCTCACGATGGAGAAGGTGCCGCGCACCCGCCGCGGGTTCTACTCCGGCATCCTGCAGGCCGGCTACTCCGCCGGCTACCTGCTGGCGTCGCTCGCCTTCCTGCTGGTGCACTCGGTCCTCGGGCTGAACTGGCGGTGGATGTTCGCGCTGAGCATCCTGCCCGCGCTGATCACGCTCATCATCCGCTCCCGCGTCAAGGAGTCGGAGGTGTGGGAGAACACCCGGGAGAAGATGCGGAAGGCCGACACGTCCATCCGCCGCGTGTTCTTCGACGGCAAGGTGCTGCGCCGGTTCGTGTACCTGGTGCTGCTGATGGCGGCCTTCAACTGGATGAGCCACGGCACGCAGGACATCTACCCGACGTTCCTGAAGTCGACCGAGAACGGGGGAGCCGGACTGGATGCGGCGACGGCCGGCTGGATCGCCGTCGTCTACAACATCGGCGCGATCGTCGGCTGCGTCGTGCTCGGCTCGCTGTCGGACCGCTGGGGCCGGAAGGCGACGATCATCCTCGGGGCGGCTCTGACCATCCCGATCATCCCGATCTTCGCGTTCTCGCAGACGGCAGGGCTGCTGTGCCTCGGCTCCGCGCTCATCCAGTTCACGACGCAGGGGGCCTGGGGCGCCATCCCGGCGCATCTGAACGAGATGTCGCCGAACGCGATCCGCGGGTTCTACCCGGGCGTGACCTACCAGCTGGGCAACGTGATCGCGGCGTTCAACCTGCCCATCCAGCAGGCGCTCGCGCCGCAGCTCGGCTACGGCTGGGCGATGGCGTCGACGGTCGGCATCGCGGCGATCGCCGTCATCCTGCTGACCGCCTTCGGCAAGCAGGCGCACGCCATCGACTTCACGCGGGACGACCCGGTGTCCGCCTCGATGCCCGCAGCGCGTCGAGCCGCCTGACCCCGCCCCGTTCGCGATTTGGCGCAAATCGCGGGAATCGCGCACTGATAACCGCGATTTGCGCCAAATCGGCGCGGGGGGCGGGCGGCTTGACCGGGCGCGGCGGCGGGCGTTAGGCTTGGTAAGCGCTTTCCAACCGAGTGCAGCACATACGAAGGAGTACACGTGTCGTCGATCGGCATCATCATGAACGGCGTCTCCGGGCGCATGGGGTACCGCCAGCACCTGGTCCGCTCGATCCTCGCCATCCGCGACCAGGGCGGCGTCGAGCTGTCCGACGGCCGCCGCGTGCAGGTGGTGCCCCTGCTGGTCGGACGCAACGAGGAGAAGCTGGCCGAGCTCGCGAAGCGCCACGACATCGCCGACTACACGACCGACCTCGACGCGGCCCTCGCCGACGACCGCTGGCAGATCTACGCCGACTTCCTCGTCACGAAGGCGCGCTCGGCCGCCATCCGCAAGGCCATCGCCGCGGGCAAGGCGATCTACACCGAGAAGCCGACGGCCGAGAGCTTCGAGGAGGCGCTGGAGCTCGCGCGCCTCGCCGACGACGCGGGCATCAAGAACGGCGTCGTCCACGACAAGCTCTACCTGCCCGGCATGCGCAAGCTCAAGCGGCTGATCGACTCCGGCTTCTTCGGCCGCATCCTGTCGGTCCGCGGCGAGTTCGGGTACTGGGTGTTCGAGGGCGACTGGCAGGCGGCGCAGCGGCCGAGCTGGAACTACCGCGCGGAGGACGGCGGCGGCATCGTCGTCGACATGTTCCCGCACTGGAGCTACGTGCTCGAGAACCTCTTCGGCCGTGTGGAGTCGGTGTACGCGCAGGCGGTCACCGAGATCCCGCAGCGCGTCGACGAGCGCGGGGAGGCGTACGCGGCCACCGCGGACGACGCGGCCTACGCGATCTTCCAGCTGGCGGGCGGCATCACCGCGCAGCTCAACTCCAGCTGGACCACCCGGGTCAACCGTGACGAGCTGGTCGAGTTCCAGGTCGACGGCACGCTCGGGAGCGCGGTCGTGGGTCTGTTCGGCTGCAAGATCCAGCCCCGCAACGCGACGCCGAAGCCTGTATGGAACCCGGACCTCGCCGACGCGCACGACTACGCGGCCGACTGGATCGAGTCGCCGGCCAACGAGGTGTTCGAGAACGGGTTCAAGACGCAGTGGGAGGAGTTCCTGCGGCATGTGCTCGAGGACGGCCCCAACCGGTTCGACTTCCTCGCGGGTGCCCGCGGCGTCCAGCTGGCCGAGCTCGGGCTGCGCTCGTCGCGGGAGGGTCGGCGGATCGAGCTGCCCGAGGTGACGCTCGACACCACGCCGACGCCGACCGCGGGCGCCGCGGGCCTGGAGGCGGCGGCACGATGACGGCCGCCGCGCTCTCCACCGCGACCGCCGTCACCCTGATCGGTGCCGACGGCGCCACGTCGTCCGTCGATCTCGGCTCCGCTCCGGCGTTCACGCGCCCGGCCGCCCCGCTGCGGTCGCGGGTCGCCTACGCGGCGGCTCACGTCATCCCGAAGCCCTGGGCGGAGAACGTGCCAGGCGCCCCCGCCGACATCGACTGGGAGGCGACGCTCGCGTTCCGCAGGCACGTGTACTCCTGGGGGCTCGGTGTCGCCGACGCGATGGACACGGCCCAGCGCAACATGGGCCTGGACGCGGCGGCGACGCGTGAGCTGATCTCGCGGAGCGCAGCCGACGCCCGGGAGGTGGGCGGCTCGGTCGTCGCCGGCGTCAACACGGACCACGTCGACGAGCCGGTCATCCCGCTGGATGCCGTCATCGACGCGTACAAGACGCAGCTGCACTTCACCGAGGACGCCGGTGCGGGGGTCGTCCTCATGGCCAGCCGGCACCTGGCCCGCGCGGCGGAGTCGCCGGCCGACTACGAGCGCGTCTACGGCGAGGTGCTCGCCGCGGCCTCCACCCCGGTCGTGCTGCACTGGCTCGGCCCGGCGTTCGACCCCGCGCTCGACGGGTACTTCGGCTCCGCCGATGTCGCGACGGCCGGCGAGACGGTGCTTCGGATCATCGAGGCCGCCGACGGCCGGGTCTCCGGGATCAAGATGAGCCTCCTGGACGCCGCGGCGGAGCGCTCGCTGCGGGCGCGCCTGCCCGAGGGCGTGCGCATGTTCACCGGCGACGACTTCAACTACGTCGAGCTGATCGAGGACGACGGTTCCGGCCACTCGGATGCCCTCCTCGGCGCGTTCGCGGCGCTCGCGCCGGCGGCATCCGCGGCGATCCAGGCGCTCGACCGCGGCGACTCCGCACAGTACCGGAGCGTCCTCGAGCCGACGCAGCAGCTCTCCCGCCAGGTCTTCGCGACGCCGACCTTCTACTACAAGACCGGCGTCGCCTTCCTCTCCTGGCTGAACGGGCACCAGCAGTCGTTCTCCATGGTCGGCGGACTGCACTCCGCGCGCAGCCTGCCCCACCTGTCGGAAATCGTCCGGCTCGCGGGGGAGTGCGGTGCGCTGGAGCGACCGGACCTCGCCGCCGAGCGCTGGACGTCGCTGCTCCGGCTGAACGGGGTCGACGCATGACGGCCGATCCGCGCCTGTCGATCAACCAGGCGACCATCAAGTACGCGAACCTCGCCGAGGCGCTGCGCGTCGTCGGCTCGGCCGGAGTCGAGGCGATCGGCCTCTGGCGCGAGCCCGTGGCCGAGGTCGGGCTGGATGCGGCGGTGCGGATGCTCGCCGACTCCGGTCTGCGCGTTTCGAGCCTGTGCCGTGGCGGCTTCTTCACCGCGCCGGAGGGCGCCAAGCGGCGCGCGGCCCTGGACGAGAACCGGCGCGCCATCGAGGAGACGGCGGCGCTCGCCGCGGCCGGCGCCCCCGGCTCGGCGGCCGTCCTGGTCCTGGTCGCCGGCGGGCTGCCCGACGGGTCGCGCGACCTCGCCGGCTCCCGTGCCCGGGTCGCGGACGCGATCGCGGAGCTGGAACCGGAGGCCCGCGCCGCCGGAGTCACCCTCGCCATCGAGGCGCTGCACCCGATGTACGCGGCCGACCGCGCAGTGGTGTCGACGCTCGGGCAGGCGCTCGACATCGCGGAACCCTTCCCGGCCGAGTCCGTCGGTGTCGTCGTCGACACCTTCCACCTGTGGTGGGACCCCGACCTGTTCGCCCAGATCGCCCGCGCCGGTCGCGACGGTCGCATCGCGAGCTACCAGGTGTGCGACTGGGTGACGCCGCTCCCCGCCGACGTGCTCCTGGCGCGCGGGATGATGGGCGACGGCCACATCGACTTCGCGCCCATCAGCGCGGCGGTCGCCGAGGCGGGCTACACCGGCGATGTCGAGGTCGAGATCTTCAACGAGGCGATCTGGGCGGCGGACCCCGCAGCTGTCGTCGCGCGCACCGTGGACGCGTTCGATCGCGCGGTCGGACTGCGGTCGGCCGAGCGGGCGTGATCCGCGAGCCGGTGTCGGGGCGCGGCCACCGCATCCATGCGAAGGTGGGGGCATGAGCGTCATCGTCGTCGCGCCGGACTCCTTCAAGGGCTCGGCGTCCGCCGCCGAGGTCGCCGCTGCTCTCGCGGAGGGCTGGGCCTCCGAGCGCCCGGGTGACCGCGTCGTGCTCGCGCCCATGGCGGACGGCGGCGAGGGGACCCTCGACGCGTTCGAGGCGGCGGTGCCCGGCGCCGTGCGGCATCCCGTGCATGTCCTCGGCCCCGACGACGCGGAGGCCGACGCCTCGTGGCTGATGCTTCCGGGCGGCACGGCGGTCGTCGAGCTCGCCGAGACGAGTGGGCTGGGGCGGATGCCGCGGCTGGAGCCGTTCGCCGCGCACACCATGGGGTTCGGGCAGGCGATCGCGGATGCCCTGCGCGCGGGGGCCCGCTCATTGCTCCTGGCGATCGGGGGCAGCGCGTCGACGGACGGAGGGGCGGGAGCGCTCGCGGCGCTCGGCGCGCGGTTCGTGGATGCGGCCGGGCGCGACATCCCGCGCGGCAACCGGGGCCTCGCGTCGCTCGCGCGGGCCGATCTCTCGCGCCTCGCGGCGCTCCCGGCCGGCGGCGCGCGCATCCTCAGCGATGTCACGAGTCCCTTGCTCGGTCCGCTCGGGGCCGCCGCGGTCTTCGGACCGCAGAAGGGCGCCGGTGAGCAGGATGTGCCGGTGCTGGAGGCGGGACTGCGGCGCCTCGCCGAGACGCTGCGGGCGGCCGGCGCTGCGACCGACCCGGACGAGCCCGGCGCCGGAGCCGCGGGCGGGACCGGCTTCGGCCTCCTGGTCTGGGGCGCTCGGATGGCGCCGGGCGCGGCCGCGGTCGGTGAGGCGCTGGGGCTGCGGTCGACGATCGCGGCGGCGGATGCCGTCATCACGGGGGAGGGGCGCTTCGACAGTCAGTCGGCGTCCGGCAAGGTGCCGACGTACGTCGCCGGTCTGGCGCGCGACGCGGGCGCGCGCGTCCTGCTGGCTGCCGGCAGCATCCAGGCGCCCACCGCCGGCTTCGCCGACGCCGTCGCCCTGGCCGACCTCGGCGGCTCGTCCGCCGCCGCGATCGCCGACCCCGTGCGCTGGGCGCGCGCCGCCGGCGCCGCCCTCGCCAGCCGCTTCCGCCCCTGACCCCCGCCCCCTCCCCCCTCCCGAAAAGTCCCGTCCCCAACCGCCAGCTCCTGAGTTTTTCGGCCCCAGGCGCGGCGTGTCGGGCGAAAAACTCAGGAGCTGTTGGCTTCGGCGTCAGCGGGTGAGGGCCGCGCTCGCCTCTTCCACGATCGCGCGCATCGCGGCCTCGGCGGCTGCGGCGTCGCCCCGACGGACCGCCGCGGCGACCTCCTCGTGCAGCCGGATCGCCTCCGGGTTCGCCGTGTCGGGCATCAGCGCGTGCACGGTCCGCCCGTTCAGCGCCTCCGCGACGGCGTCGCTGAGCGCCGAGAACACCGGGTTGCCGGATGCCTCCAGCAGCACGCGGTGGAAGTCCCGATCGTGCGCCAGATACTCCTCGCGGTCCGCCGACCGCTGGGTCGCCGACATCCCGACGATCGCGGCGGTGAGCTCGCCGCACTGAGCCGGCGTCGCCCGGGCGCTCGCCAGCCGCGCGGCGACCGGTTCGATCGCCATCCGCAGCTCGCCGAGCTCCGCGAGCGCGGTCAGCCGGTCGGGACCGGCGAGACGCCAGCTGAGGATGCGCGGATCGAGCGCCTGCCACGACGACTCCGGCAGCACGACCGTCCCTCGACGGCGCCTGGCCTGCACGAGCCCCAGCGACTCGAGCACGCGGATGCATTCCCGCAGGACCGTCCGCGAGATCCCGAGCCCTTCGGGCGTGAGCACCGCTCCGACGGGGATGTCGCCCGCGACGATGCGGGCGCCGAGGGAGGCGATCGCCTGCTCGTGCTGGGAGGCCTGCGTTGCCTGAGTCACGCTTCATTATCTGCGTACGGAAGTGATCGGGTCAAAGCGACACGCATTGCCCATAAACCCGTCATTATTTACCTCGATTAGACACAAATCAGGTTTATTCCTAGAGTGTTCGTGCCCTATCCGGATTCACGACCAAGGACGTTCATGACCCCCACCCTGCTCGCTCACCTGGCGGCTGCCGCCCGCACTGCGGCCCCCGCCCCCGCTCCAACTCCCAGCGGCCCCGAAGGCCAGCTCATCTTCGCCGCCCTGGCCGGCATCGCGGTCATCGTCGTGCTGATCACCTGGCTCAAGCTGCACCCGTTCCTCTCGCTCCTGCTCGGCTCGCTCGTCGCGGGCCTCGCCGCGGGACTGGCGGCGGATGCGGCGATCGCCAGCTTCATCACCGGTTTCGGAAACACGATGGGCAGCGTCGGCGTGCTCATCGGCCTCGGTGCGATGTACGGCAAGCTGCTCGCCGACTCCGGCGGCGCCGACCGTATCGTCGACACCCTCGTCTCGCGCACCAGCGCGCGCCTGCTGCCGTGGACGATGGGCGCCGTCGGCGCGATCATCGGTCTGCCGATGTTCTTCGAGGTCGGCCTCGTGCTCCTGATGCCGGTGATCATCCTGGTGACCCGCCGGTCGGGCCTCCCGCTGATGCGCATCGCCCTGCCGACCATCGCGGGCCTCTCCGCCATGCACGGGCTGGTGCCGCCGCACCCCGGACCCCTGGTCGCGATCAGCGCGCTTGGCGCCAACCTCGGCCTCACGCTGGCATTCGGCGTGCTCGTCGCCATTCCGACGATCGCCGTCGCGGGCCCGCTGTTCAGCCGGCTGGCCGCGCGCTGGGTTCCTGTGGGCGTCCCCGACCTGTTCGTCCCGGAGGAGGGCGACGGCCCCGCACGCCGCCGGCCGTCGTTCGGGGCCGCGCTGATCAGCATCCTGCTGCCCGTCGTCCTCATGCTCGGCAAGGCCGTCGCCGACATCGCCGCCCCCGACGCGGCCCCCGTGTGGAAGGTCGTGCTCGACTTCCTCGGCACGCCGGTCATCGCCCTGACGGTCGCCGTGCTCGCCGGACTGCTGCTGCTCGGCGTCGGCGGCGGGATGGACCGCAAGGCCATGCAGACCAGTCTCGGCGCCTCCCTGCCCCCGATCGCGGGCATCCTCCTCATCGTCGGCGCCGGCGGCGGGTTCAAGCAGGTCCTCGTCGACACCGGCATCGGTCAGGTGATCGCGGACTGGGCGACCGGTGCGAGCGGGATCCTCGTGCTCCTCCTCGCCTGGACTGTCGCGGCGCTGATCCGCATCGCCACGGGCTCCGCGACGGTCGCGACCGTGACAGCCGCGGGCATCCTGCTCCCGCTCACCGAGCACCTGTCGACCCCGATGGTGTCGCTGATGGTGCTGGCGATCGGCGCGGGATCGGTGTTCCTGTCCCACGTCAACGACGCCGGCTTCTGGCTGGTGAAGGAGTACCTGGGCCTGAGCATCCCGCAGACGCTGAAGAGCTGGACCGTGCTGGAGTGCCTGGTCTCGATCGTCGGGCTGGCGGGTGTCCTGATCCTGAGCCTGTTCGTCGGCGGCCTCGGGTGACGCCGGTGCGCGCGGTCGTCGTCATGGGCGTCGCCGGATGCGGCAAGTCGACCGTCGCGGCGCTCCTCGCCGAGCGTCTGGGCTGGGAGCTGCTGGAGGGCGACGGACTGCATCCTGCGACGAACGTCGAGCGGATGAGCGCGGGGGTCCCGCTCACCGACGACGACCGCGCGCCCTGGCTCGCCGCCATCGCCGAGTGGATGCGGGAGCGGCTCGACGCCGGACGTCCGGTCGTCGTCGCCTGCTCCGCGCTCGCGCGGAGGTACCGCGATGTGCTCCGCCGGGACGACGTGCTGTTCCTGCACCTGAGCGGTTCGCCGGAGCTCCTCGAGGCGCGCCTGGCGTCGCGCGAGCATCACTTCATGAAGTCGGGGATGCTGCAGAGTCAGCTGGCGACGCTCGAGCCGCCCGCCGACGACGAACGCCACCTCACCCTCGACATCGCCGAGCCGCCGTCCGCTCTCGCCGCCCGAGCCGCCTTCGCCGCCTCCGCCCTCACCCCCTGAGCCCCCACCGTCGAGTACGCAAACTTTGCACGCGAATCGCCGCGCGAGCGTGCAATTTGTGCGTACTCGACGGTGGAGGGTCAGGCGCGGGCGGCGGCGTACTGGGTGCGGATGACGGAGCGCGTGTCGACGGGGAGCGCGGCGGACGTCTCGACGGTCCAGGACGGACGCGTGCCGGTCAGCGCCCATGCGGCCTGCACCGCGCCGCCGTCCGCGACGTACTCGCCGGGCGCCGGCACCTCGACCGGCGCGTCGAACACCTGCGCGGCGACCTGCGCCACGGCCGGGTTCTGCGCCGCTCCGCCGATGAGCAGGATGCGGCGCTCGCGCACGCCGGCCGCCCGCACGGCGTCGAGGCCGTCGGCCAGCCCGCACAGCATCCCCTCGATTGCAGCACGCGCGAGGTTCGCCGGGGTCGTCGAGGCGAGGGTGAGCCCGTGGATGCTGGCCTTCGCGTCGGGCAGGTTGGGGGTGCGCTCGCCCTCGAAGTACGGGACGAGCACAACGCCGCCGGATCCGGGCTCGGCCGAGAGCGCCAGGGCGGACAGTCCGTCGTGGTCGACCGACAGCAGCCCGGCGACGGAGCCGAGCACGCGCGCGGCGTTGAGAGTCGCGATGAGCGGCAGGGAGAGGCCGGAGGCGTCCGCGAAGCCCGCGACGGTGCCCGACGCATCCGCGATGGGCGCATCGGTCACGGCGAAGACCGTTCCGGACGTGCCGATCGAGACGACGACGTCGCCTTCCGCGGCGCCGAGTCCGAGGGCCGCACCGGCGTTGTCGCCCGCGCCCGGTCCGACGAGCACACCGGACGGCGTCCGGCCGGCCGACTCCGACGGTCCGAGCACACGCGGGAGCACGACGGCGTCGCCCGCCGCACCGGCCGACGAGCCCGCCTCACGGCCCGGCCGGCCGAGCGCCCGCTCGAACAGGTCGAAGTCGTATGCGCCAGAGGCCGCGCCCCAGTAGGCGGTGCCGCTGGCGTCGGAGCGGTCCGTGGTCAGCGCCTCGAGGTCCGGTCCGAGCTCGCTCTCGCCCTCCGGCCCGTAGCCGCGGAGGCGCCAGGTCAGCCAGTCGTGCGGGAGCGCGACCGCGGCGACCCGCGCGGCGTTCTCGGGTTCGGCATCCCGCAGCCAGCGCAGCTTGGTCGCGGTGAACGAGGCGACGGGAACCACGCCGACGCGGTTCGCGTACTCCTCGGCCCCGACCTCGTCGATCAGGTCGCGGGCGGCCTGCGCCGAGCGGGTGTCGTTCCAGAGCAGGGCGTCGCGGATGACCCGGCCCTGCGCATCCAGCACCACCATCCCGTGCTGCTGCCCGGCGACGGAGATCGCGTCGACGTCATCGAGCCCGCCTGCGGACGCGATGGCCTCCTGCAGCGCGCTCCACCAGGCCGCGGGGTCCACCTCGGTGCCGTCGGGATGCGCGGCGCGGCCGGACCGCACCAGCGCACCGGTCTCGAGGTCGCGCACGACCACCTTGCAGCTCTGCGTCGAGGAGTCGACGCCGGCGACGAGAGTCACGGGTGTCCTTTCACGGGCGATCCCACCCGCCGTCGAGTCCGCGAACTTTGCACGTTTTCGGAGCGAGAACGTGCAAAAAGTGCGGACTCGACGGAGGGTGGGAGCGGGAGGGGATGGGGTGGATGCGGATCAGCGCGCGCCGAGCAGGTGCTCGAGGGCGAGCTGCTGCAGGCGGACGAACCCGAAGCCCTTCGCGCCGAAGTACGCGCTCGGGTCGAAGTCCTCGTAGGCGCTGCGGTCGGCGAGCAGGTCGTCGTACGACTCGCCCTCGCCGAGGGTCGGGCGGGACAGATCGATGACGCGGGACGCCTCCAGCTGCTCCTGCACCTCCGGGTCGGCGCGGAACGCCTGCGCCCGCTCCTTGAGCAGGAGGTAGGTGCGCATGTTCGCTGCGGCCGAGTCCCAGACGCCGGTGATGTCCTCGGTGCGGGACGGCTTGTAGTCGAAGTGGCGCGGACCCTCGTAGGCCGGGCCGCCGTCGGGGCCGCCGTTCTCGAGCAGGTCGACGAGGGCGAACGCGTTCTGCAGGTCGCCGTGACCGAAGACGAGGTCCTGGTCGTACTTGATGCCGCGCTGGCCGTTGAGATCGATGTGGTACAGCTTGCCGTGGTACAGCGCCTGGGCGATGCCGGCGGCGAAGTTGAGGCCCGCCATCTGCTCGTGGCCGACCTCGGGGTTGAGGCCGACGAGCTCCGGGCGCTCCAGCGAGTTGATGAACGCGAGCGCGTGGCCCACGGTCGGAAGCAGGATGTCGCCGCGCGGCTCGTTCGGCTTCGGCTCGATGGCGAAGCGGATGTCGTAGCCCTTGTCGGTGACGTAGTCGCCGAGGAGGTTGACAGCCTCGCGGTAGCGCTCGAGCGCGGCGCGGATGTCCTTCGCGGCGTCGTACTCGGCGCCCTCGCGGCCGCCCCACATCACGAACGTCTTGGCGCCGAGCTCGGCGGCGAGGTCGATGTTGCGGAGAACCTTGCGGAGGGCGAAGCGGCGGACGGCACGGTCGTTGGAGGTGAATCCGCCGTCCTTGAAGACCGGAGCGCTGAACAGGTTGGTAGTCACCATCGGCACGATGATGCCGGTGTCGGCGAGGGCCTGCTTGAGGCGGTCGATCTGCTTCTGGCGCTCGGCGTCGGTCGAGCCGAACGCGAACAGGTCGTCGTCGTGGAAGGTGAGGCCGTAGGCTCCGAGCTCGTCGAGCTTGTGCACCGCCTCCACCACGTCGAGCTGCGGGCGGGTGGGGCCGCCGAACGGGTCGGTGCCGTTGTAGCCGATGGTCCACAGTCCGAACGAGAACTTGTCGGCGCGGGTGGGGGTGAGGCTCATGATGTTCCTTCAGCGTCGTCGGTGATTTGTTGTTTCAATAAACTTATACAGCACTGGCGGGGCGAGCGCGAGTCCGGGAGTGAACTCGCGGCGCCGGTCAGCGGGCGTCCGTGAAGACGGCACCCACGGTAGCCGTCTCGACGTCCGCCGTCACCAGGCGGGCGTCCGCCGGGGTGACCTCGTGAACGGGACCGGTGATCGTCAGCGCCGCCGTGGTCTCGCGCAGGTCGCACGACGGCCCGACCCACAGGTCCACCGCGCCGGGCTCGACGATGCGGGTCAGCGACCGGTCCGAGAAGGCGAGGCGGGTCGTCGGCACGGCGAACCGCACGACGGCCTCCTCGCCCGGCTGCAGCTCCACCCGGCGGTAACCGAGCAGCTGCGCGACCGGACGGGTGACGCTCGCCTGCACATCCCGTGCATACAGCTGCACCAGATCGGTTCCGGCGCGGTCACCCGTGTTGCGGATGCGGACGCTCGCGGCGAACGTCCCCCCGGCGGCCACCTCCCCGTCGACCACCAGATCGCTGTGCTCGAACGTCGTGTACGAGAGCCCGTGACCGAATGGCAGCACCGGGGTGCTGTCCGCGCTCGTGATCTCGTTGGGGCCGCCGAGCACGGGGTGCAGGTACGAGTACGGCTGCGCGCCGGCCGAACGGGGGAGCGAGACGGGGAGGTGCCCGGAGGGCGAGATCCGCCCCGAGAGCACCGCGGCCAGCGCACGGCCTCCCTCCTCGCCCGGGAAGAACGCCTGCAGCACGGCCGCGGGGGCGGTGACGCCCTCGACCGCCCACGCGATCGCGTACGGGCGGCCGGAGAGCACGACGAGCACGACCGGCGTGCCGGTCGCGACGACCCGCTCCACCAGCTCGCGCTGGATGCCGGGCAGCTCGAGGCTCTCCACATCGTTGCCCTCGCCGACGGTCCCGCGGCCGAACAGGCCCGCGCGGTCGCCGACGACGACCACGGCGACATCCGCTGCACTCGCCGCGGCCACCGCTGCGGGGATGCCGGAGCGGTCGTCGCCCTCCACGTCGCAGCCGCGCTCGTAAGAGACCGAGGCGGACGGGAACTCGGCGCGCACCGCCTCCAGCACGGAGGGCAGCTCGAAGCCGAGCGGCACCTCCGGATGGTGCGCGAGCACGTGGTTCGCGAACGAGTAGCAGCCCATCAGGGCTTCCTGGGCGTCGGAGTTCGGGCCGAGCACCGCGATGCTCGCCGGTGCCGACGCGAGCGGCAGCGTGCCGTCGTTGGTCAGCAGCACGAGCGACTCCTCGGCCAGCCGCAGGGCGACATCCCGGTGGGCGGGAGTGTCGAGATCGATGGACGCGGGGGGCGCGTCGAAGGTCTCGTCCAGCAGGCCGAGCTCCTCCTTCTGCGCGAGCACACGGAGGACGGCGCGGTCGACCAGCGCCTCGTCGACCTCGCCCGACCGGATGCGGGAGGCCAGCGGCTCGAGGAACGCGTCGCCCGTCGGCAGCTCGACGTCGATGCCGGCCGCGAGCGCGATCGCCGCGGCCTCTCCCAGGTCGGAGGCGACGCCGTGCATGGTGTGGAGGAAGGCGACGGAGAAGTAGTCGGAGACCACCGTCCCGTCGAAGCCCCACTCGTCGCGCAGCACGCCCGTGAGGTACTCGGCGCTCGCCGCGACGGGGATGCCGTCGATCTCGGCGTACGAGTTCATGACCGACCGGACGCCGCCGTCCCGCAGCGCCATCTCGAACGGAGGCAGCAGGGTGTCGCGCACCTCGCGGGGTCCGGCGTGAACCGGCGCGTGGTTGCGGCCCGCCTGCGACGCGGAGTACCCGACGAAGTGCTTCAGCGTCGCGTGGACGCCGGCGCCCTGCAGCCCGCGCACGTAGGCGGTGCCGAGCGTGCCGACGACGTACGGGTCTTCCGCGATGCACTCGTCGACGCGTCCCCAGCGCGGGTCGCGGATGACATCCAGCACAGGAGCGAGCCCCTGGTGGATGCCCAGCTCGCGCATCGACATGCCGATCAGGCCGGCCATCTCCTCCACCAGCTCCGGGTCGAAGGACGCGCCCCACGCCAGTGGCGTCGGGAACGTGGCCGCCTTCCAGGCCGCGAGCCCGGTCAGGCACTCCTCGTGCACCAGCGCGGGGATGCCCAGCCGGGTCTCCTCCTTCAGCCGGCGCTGCTCCGCCCACAGCCAGGCCGCGCGTTCGACCGGCTCGACCGGTCGCGTGCCGTAGACGCGGGTGAGCTGCCCGAGGCCGTGCACGGTGGCGTCCGCGTACGCGCCCGGGTTGCCCATCTCGCCGGCCATCGGCGCCACGAGCTCGTCGCCCTTGTCGACCCAGAAGCCGACCAGCTGGGCGAGCTTCTCCTCCAGCGTCATGGAGGCGAGGAGGGCGCTCACGCGCTCGGAGGGCGCAGTGGAGCGCGGGAGGGATTCGGTCATGTCGATCTCACACTTCTTGACGTGCGGGCGTCAGCCCTTGACGGCGCCGGTCAGGCCGCCGACGATGCGGCGCTCGAACAGGCTGAAGAAGATCAGCGCCGGGATCATGGACAGCGACGTGAACGCGAGCACCTTGGCGGTGTCGACGGAGTACTGCGACGAGAACGCCTGCACCCCGAGCGGCAGCGTGAACGTCGCCTCGTTGTTGAGGAGGAAGAGGGGCAGCAGGTAGCTGTTCCAGCTCGCGATGAAGGCCAGGATGCCGACGGTGATGACGCCCGGAAGCGACAGCCGCAGCACCATCCGCCAGAAGAAGCCCAGGCGGCTGCAGCCGTCGATGAAGGCCGCCTCCTGGATCTCGTCGGGGATGGCGCGGAGGAACGGCACCAGGATGATGATCGTCGTCGGCAGGGCGAAGGCGATCTGCGGGAGGATTACGCCTCCGAGCGAGTTCATCAGGCCCAGGTTGCGGACCACTATGTACAGCGGGGTGATCGCCACGGTGATCGGGAACATCAGCCCGGCGGCGAACAGCGCGTAGAGGGCGCCGCGGCCGCGGAAATGGTAGCGGGCGAGCACATAGCTGGCCATCAGGCCGAGGATGATCACGCCGACCGTCGTCACGACGGCGACGATGGTCGAGTTGAGCACCTCCTGCCAGAACACCCCGCCCGTGAGCACGCCGATGTAGTTGGCGGCGTTCCACGGGTTGGGGAATCCGGCCGGGTCGACCGTGATCTGGGAGTTGGTGCGGAACCCGCCGATCACGATGTACGCGATCGGCGCCAGCATCAGCGCGATGACGACGAGGGCGACGAAGTAGACGGTGGGGGAGCCCCAGGGCAGCCCCTTGGCCTTCTTGCGGTCGGGCGCATCCAGGACGCCCGGCGCGTCCGGCGCGTCGGGGATGACGGTGAAGGCGCTCATCGCTTCTTCCTTCCGGTGCGCCTGTCACCCGTGAGCGCGCCCTCGGTGTCGCGCCGCAGCACGAACCGCTGATAGAACAGGGCGACGATCAGGGAGATCAGGAAGATGACGACGGCGACGGCGTTTCCGTAGCCGAAGTTGCCGGCGTTGCGGCCGTTGGCGACCATGTAGGTCGCCATGGTCGAGGTGCCGGCGGTCGAGGCGACGTACTGGCCCCAGATGATGTAGACGAGGTCGAACAGCTGGAGCGCTCCGATGATGGAGAGGAACGCCCAGATGCGCAGCGTCGGGCCGAGGAGCGGCAGGGAGATCCGTCGCTGGATCTGCCAGTACGACGCGCCGTCGAGGGCGGCCGCTTCGTACAGCTCCTCCGGGATGCCCTGGAGCCCGGCGAGGAAGAGGATGACGGCGAAGCCGACGTACTTCCAGGTCAGGATGGCCAGCAGCGTCCAGATCGCCAGGCTCGGGTTGGACAGCCAGTCCTGCGTGAGGAACCCGAGCCCGAGGTTCTCCAGGAGCCCGTTGAGGGCGCCCTTCGTGGAGAGCATCAGGCTCCACCCGGTGCCGACGACGACCTCGGCGATCACGTACGGCACGAAGATCAGGACGCGGATCAGGGACTGCCCGCGCATCTTGCGGTTGAGCAGGAGCGCCAGCAGGATGGCCGCCGGCCCCTGGAGCACCAGGGAGCCGATCACGATGATCCCGTTGTGCAGCAGAGCCTGCTGGAAGGCGGAGTCCTGGAGGATGGTGATGTAGTTCTGCAGGCCGATGAAGTCGGTGGCCGGCCCGTATCCCTGCCAGCGGAAGAAGCCGTAGTAGGCGGCGATCGCGACCGGGAAGATCACGAAGGCCAGGAAGACGATGGCTGCGGGTCCGGCCAGCAGAGCGATCTCCAGGCGCATGGCCCAGCCGGTGCGCTTGCGGCGGCGCGGCTGCGACGGGGGCGACGCGACTGCGCCGCCCCCGCCGTGCTGCGCGAGACCCGCGTTCGGCACGAGGCCGGGGGACGTGTTCTCGCGGATGTGTGTCACGAGGAGAGTCCTCAGCCCTTCTTGGCGGCGTCATTGGCCGCCTGGATGAGCTGCTTCGGGTCGCTCTTGCCGGCCAGCATGTCGACGACCGCCACGTTGAGCGCGTTGCCGACGTTCTGTCCGAGAACGGTGTCGAGCCACTGCGAGACGTACGGGGCTGCGTTGTAGGCGGCCAGCACATCCTTCAGGTAGGGCTCGGTGACGACCTTCTGCGCCTCCGAGTTGACCGGCGGGGCGTTGAAGGCCTTGTAGTAGGCCTCCTGCTGCTCCGTCGATGCGACGAAGTTGAGGAAGTCGGCGCACTCCTTCGGAGCCTTGACCGAGCACGAGTAGCCGTCGACGCCGCCCATGATCGAGCCGGGCTCGCCCTTACCGCCCGGAACCTCCGGGAACGGGTAGAAGCCGAGGTCGGGGAGGGGCTTCTGGTCGGGGGTCAGGGAGGCGATCACGCCCGGGTCCCACGCGCCCATGAGCTCCATCGCCGCCTTGTGGTTGGCGACGAGGCCCGCCGAGCTTCCGGCGCCCTGCTGTGCGGTCGTCGTGAGGAAGCCCTCGTTGAACGGCTGGGTCTTGGCGAAGTCGTTCAGGTCCTCAGCGGCCTTCAGCCAGCACGGGTCGTTGAACGACTTCGAGTCGGCCGACTTCTCCATGGTCGACCCTGCGCACTCGCGCAGAGCGAACCAGTAGAACCAGTGCGCGGCCGGCCAGGCGTCCTTCGCGCCGAGGGCGATCGGGGAGACCCCGGTGGCCTTCAGCTTGGTGACGTCGGCGTTGAGGTCGTCGATCGTCTTGGGCGCTTCGGTGATGCCTGCCGCCTTGAACAGATCCTGGCTGTAGAAGAGACCGCCCGGGAGCACGGCGATGGGCATGGCCCACACCTTGTCCTGGTAGGTCTCCGCCTTGAACGAGCCTTCGGAGATGTTCTTCTTGGTCTCGGACGACACCTTGTCGGTGATGTCCATCAGCTGACCCGCGTTGACCATCGCCGCCATCTTCCCGCCGCCTCGCTGCAGGAAGATGTCGGGTGCGTCGCCGCTGTTGAGAGCGGTCTGCAGTTTGCCGTCGAGGTCCTCGTTCTGGATGGACTGGACCTTGATGGTGACCTTCGGGTTCGCCTTCTCGAATGCTGCGACGGCGTTCTTCCAGAACTCCTGGCCGGGGCCGGTGGTGGAGTTCTGCCAGAGGGTCATGTTGACCTTGCCGTCGCCGGAGCTGTCGGAGCCGCCACTGCACCCGGTGAGTGCGAGTGCGCCGGCCATCACGACGGCGGCCCCGGTGAGGAGCTTGGTGCCTTTCATGTGATTCCAACCTGTTCTCTTCGTTGAGGTGGGGACGTCGGAAGTGTCGCAAGCGACGGGGATTGTGTCAAACGTTTTCGAAAACCTTTTCTACGCTATGCTCGGTCGCCATGGGACGGCGTCCGACGATCAGCGATGTGGCTGCTGCTGCCGGCGTCTCGGTCGCCACCGTGTCCAAGGCCGTGAACGGCCGGTACGGTGTCGCGACCTCGACGGTGGAGCGCGTGCTGCAGGTGGTGCAGGAGCTCGGCTACGAATCGAGCCTCGTGGCGAGCAGCATGCGGTCGCGGCGCACCGGCGTCATCGGCGTGCTCGTCGCCGACTTCGAACCGTTCTCCGCCGAGATCCTGAAAGGCGTCGGGACGGCGCTCCACGACTCGCGCTACGACCTGCTCGCCTACAGCGGCTCACGCCAGCCGTCGAGCGAGGGATGGGAGCGGCGCTCGCTGAGCCGGCTCAGCGGCACGCTCATCGACGGCGTGATCATGGTCACTCCGACCGTCGTGAACGCCAACGCCGACGTCCCGATGGTGGCCATCGACCCGCACGCAGGACGGGCCGACCTGCCCACCGTCGAGTCGGACAGCTTCGGCGGCGCACGCAACGCGACCGCCTTCCTGATCGGGCTGGGCCACCGCCGCATCGCCTTCGTCGCCGGTCGTCCGGACCTCCGCTCGTCGAGCCTGCGCGACGCGGGATACCGCCGCGCGCTGGGCGAGGCCGGCATCCCGTTCGATCCGTCGCTGGTGGCCGTCGGCCGCTACGAGCACGACACCGTGCGTGAGGTGGCGCTGCCGCTCCTGCGGCGGGCGGACCGCCCGACGGCGGTGTTCGCGGCGAACGACATCTCCGCGATCGCGGTCATCGAGGTCGCGGCCGAGCTCGGCCTCGACGTTCCGCGCGACCTCTCGGTGGTCGGCTTCGACGACATCCCCGAGGCGTCGCAGTTCAGCCCGCCCCTGACGACCGTGCGGCAGCCGATGCAGGGCCTGGGCGCGACGGCCGCCGACCTCCTGATCCGGCTGATGAACGGCGAGACGCCGGAGCGCATCCACGTCCGCCTCCCCACCCGGCTGGTCCGCCGCGCGACGACCGCCCCGCCCGCCTGACCTTCCGCCCCTGCTGGCACCGGTCCGGCCGCGATTTGGCGCAAATTGTGGTTATCGGAGCGCGAGAACCGCGATTTGGCGCAAATCTTCCGATGGGGAGGGGACAAGGGGTGCGGGCCGCGGTCAGCGGAGGCGCGGGGCCAGCCAGGCCGCCTGCGTGCGCCAGTGGGCGCCGCCGCCGCCCTCGTGGTCGTTGAACGGGTACACCTCGATCGCGCGGTCGGACGCCGCGACGTGGTTGTACGCCGCGAAGGTCGTCGACGGCGGCACGACCGTGTCCATCAGCGCCACCGAGAACAGCGAGGGCGCGTGGATGCGGCGGGCGAAGTTGACCCCGTCGAAGTACGACAGGGTCCGGAACACGTCAGCGACCTCGTCGCGATGCACCGACAGGTAGGTCGCGAGCTCCAGGAAGGGTCCGCCGGCCGCCACCTCCGCGCCGCGGCGGAACGCGCAGAGGAAGGCCACATCCGGCATCACGGCCGTGATGCCGCCCGCGAGTGCGCCGGCCGCGAGGGCGATCCCACCGCCCTGACTGCCGCCGGTCACAGCGATGCGGTCGGGATCGACGAACGGCAGCGACCGCGTGGCGTCGACGGCGCGCACGGCGTCCGTGAAGACGCGGCGGTAGTAGTACGTCTCCGGCGAGTGGATGCCCCGGGTCATCACGCCCGGAGTGGCCGGACCCGAGCCGTGCGGGTCGGGCGTGTCTCCGCCGCTGCCCCATCCACTGCCCTGCCCGCGGGTGTCGACGAAGACGTGCACGTAGCCGGCCAGTGCCCACGCCACGTTCTCGCCCGGCAGCCCGCGGCCGCCGCCGTAACCCTGGTACTGCACGACCGCAGGGAGCGGCCCGTCGTCGTGGAGCGGCCGTGACACCCAGGCCCGCACCGGCTCTCCTCCGAACCCGGGGAAGACCAGGTCGTCGATGCGCAGCTGCGTCACCGGCGAGTCCGCAGGAGTCAGCTCCGGCACGCCACCGGCGGCGCGCGCCTCGGCGATCGTGCGCTCCCAGAAGGCGTCGAAGTCGGCGGGCTCCTGGACCTCCGGACGGAAGGCGAGCAGTTCGGAGTGGGTCAGGTCGGTGAGCGGCATCGGTCTCGCTTTCTGAACGGTTTTCGCAACGCGGGCGGCAGGAGGCTGGGCGTCATTGTGGCACAGCCGGGCGCCGAGCGTGGGACCGGCCCGGCGTGCGACCGTGTGTGCGACAGTGGCTCCATGCCCGCTCCAACGCGCCCCACCCTGGAGGCCATCGCGCGCGAGGCGTCCGTGTCGCTGTCGACGGTGTCGAAGGTGCTCAACGGCCGCCCCGGCGTGTCCGCCGACACCCGCCGACGCGTCGAGGAGCTGCTGCACGACTCCGGGTACGCCCGCCGCGGTGTGGATGCGGAACGCGGCGAGACCGTCGAACTCGTCATCGAGAACCTGGCGAGCGAGTGGTCCGTCGAGGTCATCCGCGGCGTGGAGCGCGTCACCCGCGAGAACGGGCTGGCGATGACCCTCTCGACCATCGGCGACTACCACGCGGTCGGAGACGAGCTGATCACCGGGGTGCTCCGCCGCAAGCCGATCGCGATCGTGCTGCAGTTCTCGAACCTGACGGCCGACCACCGCCGCCAGCTGCGCACCCGCAACATCCCGTTCGTCGTCGTCGATCCCGCCGGCGACCCTCCGCCGGACGTGCCCGCCATCGGGGCCACCAACTGGGCGGGAGGCGTCGCCGCCACCCGTCACCTGCTGGCGCTCGGCCATCGGCGCATCGCGGCGATCGCCGGCCCGGCCGATCTGATGTGCTCCCGCGCTCGGGTCGCCGGATACCAGTCGGCCCTGCAGGAGGCGGGCCTCCCGGTGCCGTCGGAGATCGGCGGGGGAGGGTTCTCGCGCGCGGAGGGGGAGCGGGAAGGGCGAAGGCTGCTCGCGTCGCCGGACCGCCCGACCGCCATCGTCTGCGGCAACGACATGCAGGCGCTCGGCGTGTACGACGCCGCCTTCGCGCTCGGCCTCGATGTGCCCCGGGATGTGTCGGTGGTCGGCTTCGACGACGCGCCGTCCGCGGCGTGGGCGCGACCGCCGCTGACGACCATCCGGCAGCCGCTGCAGGAGATGGCGGAGGAGGCGACGCGCCTCGCGCTGCGGCTCCGGGCCGGCGCGGTGGAGAACACACGGCTCGAGCTTGCGACCGCTCTGGTCGAGCGCGGGTCGACGGCAGCGCCCGCCGCCTGACGAAAGTTTTCCAACCCCCGCAGGAAACTTGCTCCCCCGCCGCCCGCGAACTACCGTCGCACGGGTACCGCCAGACGAAGGGCCGACGATGACCGACGACAAGCCGCAGCTCCGGGTCGCCATGATCGGGTACGGGTTCATGGGCGCAGCGCACTCGCAGGGCTGGCGCACCGCCCCGCGCTTCTTCGACCTCCCCGCCGAGCCGGTCATGTCCGTGATCGTCGGCCGCGACGCCGCCCGCGTCGAGGATGCACGCCGCCGGTTCGGCTGGCAGCGCGCCGAGACCGACTGGCGCGCCGTGATCGACGACCCCGAGATCGACGTCGTCGACATCTGCACACCCGGCGACAGCCACGCGGAGATCGCGATCGCCGCCCTCGACGCCGGCAAGCACGTGCTCTGCGAGAAGCCGCTCGCCAACACCGTCGCGGAGGCGGAGGCGATGACCGCCGCCGCCGAGCGCGCCGCCGCCCGCGGCATCCGCTCGATGGTCGGTTTCAGCTACCGCCGGGTCCCTGCCATCGGCTACGCCCGCTCGCTGGTGCAGGAGGGGCGCCTCGGCGCCATCCGCCAGGTGCGCGCGCTCTACCTGCAGGACTGGCTCCGCGACGAGGACGGCCCGATGACGTGGCGCCTCGACAAGGCGCTCGCCGGCTCCGGCTCGCTCGGCGACATCGGGGCGCACGCCGTCGACCTCATCGAACACCTCACCGGCTCGCAGCTCAGTGCGGTCTCCGGGACGCTGACCACCTTCGTCGAGGAGCGCCCGCTGCTCGGCGAGGGCGTCGGCCTGTCCGGCACCGCATCCACCGAGCGCGGGAAGGTCACCGTCGATGACGCCGCCTGGTTCACCGCCCGCCTCGAAGGCGGGGAGGCGGACGGTGCGATCGGAGCCTTCGAGGCCACCCGGTACGCGACCGGCCGCAAGAACGCGCTCCGCATCGAACTCAGCGGCTCGCGCGGCGCCATCGCGTTCGACCTCGAGGAGATGAACGAGCTGCAGTTCTACGACGCGACGGCCCCGGCCGGGGAGCAGGGCTTCACGCGGATCATCGTCACCGAGCCCGAGCATCCCTACATGGCCAACTGGTGGCCGACCGGTCACGCCATCGGCTACGAGCACGCGTTCAGCCACGAGGTCGTCGACCTGGTGACCGCCATCGCGTCCGGAACCGACCCCGAGCCGTCGTTCGCCGACGGCCTCCACATCCAGCGCGTCCTCGACGCCGTCGAGCGCAGCGCCGCCGACGGCAGCGCCTGGACCCCGATCCCCTGAACCACGCCCGCAGCTCCTGAGTTTTTCGGCCGAATCGCGTGCGAAGAGCAGAGAAACTCAGGAGCCGGCGGCGACCACCGGAAGGAAGCATGAGCAAGCAGGCACTGATCGTCCGTGGAGGATGGGATGGGCACATGCCCGTCGAGACCACGGAGCTGTTCCGCCCCTTCCTGCGCGAGAACGGCTTCGACACCCGGGTCGAGGAGGGCACGGCCGTCTACGCGGACGACGCCTTCATGGACACCGTCGACCTCGTCGTGCAGGTCAACACCATGAACACGATCGAGGAGCCTGAGTTCCGCGGCCTCCAGCGCGCCGTGCTCAACGGGACGGGGATGGCCGGCTGGCACGGCGGGATCGCCGACTCGTACCGCAACAACGCCGACTACCTGCACATGATCGGCGGACAGTTCGCCCATCACGCGGGCAAGGATCCGGCCGAGCGCGTCGGCGAGCAGTCGGACAACTACATCCCGTACACCGTGCACATCACCGACTACGGCCGGACGCATCCCATCACGCAGGGGATCGACGACTTCGACCTGGTCACCGAGCAGTACTGGGTGCTCAGCGACGAGTACAACGACGTCCTCGCCACCACCACCCAGAGCGTCCGCCCGTGGGATGCGTGGAACCGCCCCGTCACCGCTCCGGCCATCTGGACCCGGCAGTGGGGGAAGGGACGCATCTTCGTCTCGGCACCTGGCCACCGGCTGGAGATCGTCGAGAGCCAGCCCGTCCGCACCATCATCGAGAGGGGGATGCTGTGGGCGTCCCGTTGAACGTCGGCGTCATCGGCGTCGGCAACATCAGCCGGCAGTACTTCGAGCACTTCCCGCAGCTGCCGAACCTGCGTCTGACCGCCGTCGCCGACCTGGATGTGGAGCGCGCCTCCGCGGTCGCCGCCGAGCAGGGCGTGCTCGGGCTCTCGGTCGACGAGCTGCTCGCGCATCCCGAGGTGGATGCGGTGCTCAACCTGACCATCCCGCAGGCGCACGCCGAGGTCGCCCTCCGCGCGCTCGCCGCGGGCAAGCACGTCTACGGCGAGAAGCCGCTGGCTCTCTCGACCGCGGAGGCGGCGCCGGTCCTCGAGCGGGCTGCGGCGCAGGGCCTGCGGATCGGCAGCGCTCCGGACACCGTTCTGGGCACCGGCATCCAGACCGCCCTCGCGCTGCTCGACGATGGGCGGATCGGCCACCCGGTCGCCGCCGCCGTCGCCTGGAGCGCACCGGGCCACGAGCTGTGGCACCCGGCCCCGGCGTTCTACTACCAGCCGGGCGGCGGCCCACTGTTCGACATGGGGCCGTATTACCTGACCAGCCTGGTCAGCTTCTTCGGTCCGGTCGTGCGGGTGTCGGGGGCGACCGGCCGGTCGACGCGCGAGCGCACGGTCGCGACCGGCCCGCTCGCCGGCTCGACCATCCCGGTGGATGTGGACACCCACGTGACCGCCCTCCTCGAGCATGCGTCCGGCGTCATCTCGACCGTGACCGTCTCGTTCGAGGTGTGGGCGACGCGCGCTCCGAAGTTCGAGGTCTACGGGACCGCGGGGACGATCGCCGTGCCCGACCCCAACATGTTCTCCGACCCGGTGGAGCTGGCAACGGCCGACGACCGCGAGTTCCGCGAGGTGCCGGTCGCCGCCGGCTACGCGGACGCCGGTCGCGGCTACGGCCTCGCCGACATGGCGCGGGCGATCGAGACGGACCGCCCGCACCGGGCCTCCGGCGAGCTCGCCTTCCATGTGCTCGAGATCATGGAGTCGGTGATCCGGGCCGGGGCGACCCACACGGTGGTGGAGCTCGCGTCGACCGTCGAGCGTCCGGCCCCTGTGCCGCTGGGCGCGCGTCCGGAGAGCTGGTGAGCGACCGAACCCGGTGACCGAGCGGCTGCACGCCGCGCGTTATGGTCATTCCATGTCCGCATCCGAGCTGAGCACCGTGCGCCCGTCGTCGGGCGGCGCCACGGACGCGCTGCGCCGCAGCAACCTGGCGACCGTGCTCGGTTTCGTGCACCGCGACGGAGCTCTGTCGCGCAGCGACCTGACCCGCCTGACCGGGCTGAACCGCTCGACGGTCGGCGACCTGGTGGCGGAACTCGCGGCCCTCGACCTGGTCGAGGTGGACGAAACGCCAGGAGGCGGTCGCGCCGGTCGTCCGAGTCCCGTCGTCCGCGTCTCGGGCACTGTCGCCGCCGTCGCGGTGAACCCCGAAGTGGATGCGGTGATCGTCGGCCTCGTCGGTCTCGGCGGCCGTGTGCTCAAGAGGGTCCGCATCGAGACCGCGTCGGCGCGGTCGGCCGCGGAGACCGTCACCCTGGCTTCGGCAGGGATCGCCGGGATGCTGGCGGGGGAGTCCGGCATCCGCATCGCCGGGATCGGCGTCGCGGTGCCCGGCCAGGTGCGGCTGTCGGACGGCATGGTCCGGGAGGCGACGCACTTCGGCTGGGTGGACGAACCGCTGGCCGGGATGCTCTCCGCCGCGACCGGCCACCGGGTGTGGGCGGCCAACGCGGCCGTCCTCGGCCTGCGGGCCGAGAGCGCGTTCGGCGCCGGGCGCGGCGTCGACGACCTCGTGTACATGATCGGCGGAGCGTCAGGGATCGGCGGCGGCGCGATCGGCGGCGGCCGTCTGCTGACGGGTGCCGCCGGATACGCGGGGGAGTTCGGGCACACGTTCGTCCGGTCGGACGGCCGGCACTGCTCTTGCGGATCGCGCGGGTGCCTGGAGGCCGAGGTCACCCAGGCGGAGCTGCTGGCATCGGTGGGCCTCGCGTCGGCGGAGGCCGCATCCCTCGCCGACCGGCTGGTCGCCACGGAGGATCCAGCGGCGCTCGCCGTCATCGAGCGCGATTACGCGCTGCTGTCGATCGCGGCGCGCAATGCCGTCAACGTGTTCAACCCCTCGCTGCTCGTGCTCGGCGGCTTCCTCGCCGCCCTGTACCGGGGAGCCCGCGCGCACGGCGCACCCGACCTGCTCGACGATGTCGTGCACTCGGCGAGAGAGGGCGTCACGGTGGTCGAGGCGGAGCTCGGAACCGATCAGCTGCTCATCGGCGCGGCCGAACTGGTGCTGGCCGACCTGATCGCGGATCCCGCTCGAGCGCTCGCCGCCGCCTGAGCCTGCGAGCGCCGCCGGGCGAGAATGCGCCTGCAGCCGCCCGTATGTTGTTGCCGAAAACTAACTGTTCTACCCAGCAATCCCGCGGTTTAGCATCCAAACGCGGACTTGCTTTCGCCACCTTCGTCACTTATGTTGTGTTCACCAACAAAATGCATCGGAGTGGCTGCGAGGCCTGCAGACGCGCGTCCACTCCACTACAAGGAGGTAACAGATGCGCAAGAGGCACCTCGCAATCGGCGCCGTTCTGGCCGCCGGTGCCCTGCTGCTCGCCGGATGCTCCGGCACGTCCGGTTCGTCGTCCGACAGCACCGACGGGAAGGGCAAGACCCTCACCCTGTGGCACTTCGAGAGCGAAGACTCGGCGATGGGCAAGGCCTGGAACGAGGCCATCAAGGAGTTCGAGTCGGAGACCGGCGCCAAGGTCAAGTTCGAGGCGAAGGCCTTCGAGCAGATCCGCTCCACCGCGTCCCAGGTCCTGAACTCGGACCAGGCCCCCGACATCCTCGAGTACAACAAGGGCAACGCGACCGCCGGCCTCCTCGCCAGTCAGGGCCTGCTCACCAACCTCGACGACGCCGTCAAGAAGTACGGCTGGGACAAGAAGCTCGCGCCCAGCCTGCAGACCACGTCGCGATACGACGACAAGGGCATCATGGGTTCCGGTTCGTGGTACGGCATCCCGAACTACGGCGAGTACGTCGAGGTCTACTACAACAAGGACATGTTCGCGAAGTACGGCATCGAGGTGCCGAAGACGCAGGACGAGTTCGTCGCCGCGCTGCAGAAGTTCAAGGACAACGGGGTCACCCCGCTCGCGGAGTCGGCGGCCGAGTACCCGCTCGGCCAGCTCTGGTACCAGCTCGCGCTGACCAAGGCCGACCGTTCGTTCGTCGACGACTACCAGCTCTACAAGGGCAAGGTGAACTGGCAGGGCAGCGAGCTCCTCTCCGCCACCAAGACGGTCGACGACTGGGTGCAGAAGGGCTACATCTCCAAGGACGCCTCCGGCCTGAAGGCCGAGGACGCCGGGACCGCGTTCATCTCGGGCAAGTACCCGATCTTCTTCTCGGGCAGCTGGTGGTACGGCCGCTTCCAGACGGAGATCAAGGACTACCAGTGGGGCACGTTCCTCTTCCCGGGCACCAAGCTCTCGCCCGGATCCGCGGGCAACATGTGGGTGATCCCCGAGAAGGCGAAGAACAAGGGCCTCGCCGAGAAGTTCATCGACATCACGATGACCCCGAAGATCCAGGCGCTCATCGGCAACAACGGCGGCGTCCCCGTCGCCGCCGACACGGCCGACATCACCGACGAGAAGTCGAAGGAGCTGATCGCGAACTTCAACACCCTCACCGGTGAGGACGGCATCGCGTACTACCCCGACTGGCCTACGCCGACCTTCTACGACCAGCTGAACGCCGGTCTGCAGGAGCTCATCAACGGCACGAAGGACCCGTCCGCGGTCAACAAGGAGCTCGGCTCCGAGTACCAGGACGGCGTCGACCAGATCGTCAACCAGTAAGACTCCCAAGCCCCCCACCGTCGAGTCCGCACTAATTGCACGCGCCACGCCATTCCAGCGTGCAAAGTTCGCGGACTCGACGGTGGGGGAGGGAACGCAAAGGAGAGAACGCATGGTCGACGTGAGCGTGCGCGCGCCGGAAGGGCGCAAGCGGAAGGCGCAGAGCGAAGCGCTGGTGCCCGGCCGAGGGCACGGCCGGTTCTGGCTGTACCTGCTGCCGGGATTCGTCCTGCTGACGGTGATCGTCCTCGTCCCGCTGGTGTGGAACATCTACCTCAGCTTCACGAGCTACCGCGGCATCCGCCCGCCGAAGTTCATCGGGCTGAACAACTGGGTCCGGCTGATGGGCGACGACAAGTTCTGGACATCGTTCGGCAACTCCATCGCGATGATCATCGCGATGGTCGTCATCCCGACCCTCGTCGGCCTCATCCTCGCGGCCATGCTGTTCGACCTGGTCGGCAAGAAGTTCGGCGGCAAGCTCGCCAGCTTCCTGCGGGCCACCTACTACCTGCCGCAGATCCTGCCCGTCGTCATCGCGGCGATCGTGATCGGCTGGATCCTGCGGCCCGACAACGGCGCGCTCAACACCATGCTGCAGGCCGTCGGTCTGGGGCAGTTCGCCCACAACTGGCTGGGGAGCCCGGACACGGCACTCGCCTCCATCATGGCCGTGATGGTCTGGGTGCAGATCGGCTACCCGGTCGTCATCTTCATGGCGGCGCTCCAGCGGGTCGACCCCGAGCTGTATGAGGCGGCCGAGCTCGATGGAGCCAACTGGTTCCAGCGGTTCCGCTCGATCACCGTGTCCATCATCCGGCCCGAGATCTTCGTCGTCACCCTGACCTGCACCATCGCGGCCCTCAAGGTCTTCGGCCCGGTCTACACGCTGACCCGCGGTGGGCCCGGCACGGCGACCATGGTGCCCAGCTACTACTCCTACAGCGAGTTCTTCCAGAGCCAGCAGGTGGGATACGGCGCCACCATCGCGACCGCGCTGACGGTGGTCATCATCGCCGTCTCCGTCCTCTTCATGATCGCCCAGAACCGCGCGGAGCGCAGGGAGAACCAGATCTGATGTCGACCACCATCGAGCGCCCCCGCACGGATGCGGCGACGGCGCAGCCCCGCCGGCTGAAGCGGCAGAAGCCGCGCAAGACCGTGACCGACTGGGTCATCCTCGTCGTCGCGATCCTCATCGGGATCGGCATCGCCTTCCCGTTCCTGCTGATCCTCATCAACTCGTTCAAGAGCCCGGCCGACTACAACTCGGGTGGTCCGCTGCAGCTGCCGACGTCGTTCTACACGGACGGCATCGTCAACTTCTGGAACCGCGTCAACTTCCCGGAGAAGCTGTGGAACTCCATCTTCATCTCCGGGATGGTCGCCCTGCTGTCGGTCGTGCTGTCGGTCCTCAACGCCTACGCGCTCGGCATCGGCCGGGTGAAGGCGCGCACCTGGATCATCGTGCTGTTCCTCCTGGCCAACATGCTGCCGCAGGAGGCCCTGCTCTACCCGCTGTACTTCATGTTCAAGCAGGTCGGCCTGTACGACAATCCGTGGGCGGTCATCATCATCTTCACGGTGATCCAGAGCGCGTTCGGCACGTATCTGCTGTCGAGCGTGTACGGCACCTTCCCGAAGGAGGTGCTGGAGGCCGCATCGCTCGACGGCGCCGGCCGCTGGCGCATCCTGTGGCGCGTCGTCGTCCCGATCTCGCGCCCGACCCTGAGCGTCCTGCTCATCTTCTTCTTCATCTGGACGTGGAACGAGTTCCTGATCCCGCTGACCTTCCTGGTGTCGAACGACAACCAGACGGTCCCTGTCGCGATCAGCGCCCTGCAGGGCGACCGGCTGATGGATGTGACGACCACGTCCGCCTCGGCACTGCTCGGCCTCATCCCAACCCTCGTCTTCTTCCTCATCTTCCAGCGCACCCTGACCCGCGGCATTACCGCCGGCGCGGTCAAGTAACCGGAGCAGTCACCGCATGAAGTTCACCGATGGTTTCTGGATGCTGCGCGACGGCGTCACGCCCGTCTACGCCCAGGAGGCGTACGACGTGGTCGCCGGCGACGGCAGCATCACGATCACCGCGCCCGCCAAGGTCATCGAGCGCAGGGGGGACACCCTCAACCGCCCGACGCTGACCGTCACGCTCACTTCGCCGCTGCCCGGCGTGGTCGGCGTCCGCGTCGACCACTGGCAGGGCACGCAGCCGGAGCGCGGCTTCGACCTCAACGTCGAGGAGGGGCACGCGCACGTGTCCGTCGACGACGAGGCGGGCGTGCTCACGACCGGCGGCCTGACGGCGACGGTGAAGCGCGGGGCGCCGTGGTCGCTGACCTTCTCGGCGGGCGACCGCGTGCTCACCTCGAGCGGACACAAGTCCCTCGGCTACATGACCGTGGCCGGCGAGGGGACGTTCGTCCACGAGCAGCTGGCGCTCGGCGTCGGCGAGCTGGTCTACGGCCTGGGGGAGCGCTTCGGACCGCTGGTGAAGAACGGCCAGGTGGTCGACATCTGGAACGCCGACGGCGGCACCTCCAGCGAGCAGGCGTACAAGAACATCCCGTTCTATCTGACCAACCGCGGCTACGGCGTGCTCGTCAACCACCCCGGCCACGTCTCGTACGAGATCGGGTCGGAGTCGGTGGAGCGCGTCCAGTTCTCGGTGCCCGGCGAGAGCCTGGAGTACTACCTCGTGTACGGCCCGACTCCGAAGGAGATCCTGGAGCGGTACACCGCACTGACGGGTCGGCCGGCGTCGGTTCCTGCCTGGTCGTACGGCCTCTGGCTGTCGACCAGCTTCACCACCGACTACGACGAGGCGACCGTCACCTCCTTCATCGACGGCATGGCCGAGCGCGACCTGCCGCTGTCGGTGTTCCACTTCGACTGCTTCTGGATGCGCGAGTTCAACTGGTGCGACTTCGAGTGGGACCCGCGCACGTTCCCGGACCCGGAGGGGATGCTCGCGCGCCTGCACGACAAGGACCTCCGGGTCTGCGTGTGGCTCAATCCCTACATCGGGCAGCGCTCGCCGCTGTTCGCGGAGGCCGCCGAGGCGGGCTTCCTGGTGAAGCGTCCGAACGGCGACGTCTGGCAGTGGGACCTGTGGCAGGCCGGGATGGGCCTCGTCGACTTCACGAACCCGCATGCGACCCGCTGGTACCAGGACAAGCTGCGAGGGCTGGTCGCGCAGGGCGTCGACTGCTTCAAGACCGACTTCGGGGAGCGCATCCCACTCGAGGTGGACTACTTCGACGGCTCATCGCCGGAGCGCATGCACAACCTCTACACGCAGCTCTACAACGAGGCCGTGTTCGAGGTGCTGCAGGAGGCGAAGGGCGTCGGCGAGGCCGTGCTGTTCGCGCGATCGGCGACCGCAGGGGGCCAGCAGTTGCCCGTCCACTGGGGCGGGGACAACACCTCCAGCTACGAGTCCATGGCCGAGACCCTGCGCGGCGGCCTCTCGCTGGCGTTCAGCGGCTTCGGCTTCTGGAGCCACGACATCGGCGGCTTCGAGGGCACCCCCGACCCGGGCGTCTTCAAGCGCTGGACCGCGTTCGGGCTGCTGTCGAGCCACTCGCGCCTGCACGGCAGCGACTCGTACCGGGTGCCGTGGGCGTTCGACGAGGAAGCCGTCGAGGTCACGCGCCTGTTCACGAAGCTGAAGCTGCGGTTGATGCCGTATCTGTTCGCGGCGGGCCAGGAGGCGCACGCCGCGGGGACGCCGGTCATGCGGCCGATGCAGCTCGAGTTCCCGGGCGACCCGGCCGTCGACCACCTCGACCGCCAGTACATGCTCGGAGCGGACCTCCTGGTCGCGCCCGTGTTCTCGCCGTCCGAGGTCGAGTTCTATCTGCCCGACGGCACCTGGACCGAGTACTTCTCGGGCCGGACGGTGGAGGGCGGACGCTGGCTGCGCGAGACCCACGGCTTCGACAGCATCCCGCTGTTCGTGCGCGAAGGCGCCGTCCTGCCGCTCGGCGCCCGCGACGACCGCCCGGACTACGACTACCGCACCGACCTCACGCTCGCCGTCTACCCCGGGCCGGACGGAGTGCGCACGGTGACCGTCACGACCCCCGATGGCGAGGTCGCCGAGTACACGGTGACCCGCCGCGGTGAGGCTCTGACGGCGACCGGGCCGAGCGGGCATCCTTTCACGCTGCGGGATGCGGTCACCGGCCGCACCGCGGCCTCGG
Organism: Leifsonia sp. 466MF; assembly: GCF_900100265.1. Lineage (NCBI taxonomy): Bacteria > Bacillati > Actinomycetota > Actinomycetes > Micrococcales > Microbacteriaceae > Leifsonia > Leifsonia sp. 466MF. Next base: position 2,947,372 of record NZ_LT629696.1, on the reverse strand, counting down.
AGTCGGGGACGGCGACCCTCGGCTGAGCCGGCGCATCCAGCCCGGCGGACCGGTGACGGGGGCGCGCGCCTGGCGCCCACGTCACCGGAGGCCGCGCCCGACGGTACAGTTACGCGGAGTATGAACGGCAGGGCGACGGGGACGAACCTCGACACGGTGCGGCGGCACAATCTCGCGACCGTGCTCGGGCTCGTCCACCGCGAGGGTCCGCTGGCCCGCTCGGCGCTCACGCAGGCGACCGGCCTCAACCGCTCGACCGTCGGCGCTCTGGTCGCCGAGCTGGCGGAGCTGGGCCTCGTGCAGGAGCGCGAGCCCGAACTCAGCAACCGGGTCGGGCGGCCGTCTCCCGTCGTCGCGCCGGACGGCCGCGTCGTCGCGCTGGCCATCAACCCCGAGATCGACGCGGTGACCGTCGGCGTCGTCGGTCTGGACGCGACCGTGCATCGCCGCGTGCGGTACCCGACCGGGCATATCCCGTCGGCCGCGGAGGCCGTGGCCATCGCCGCAGCGGTCGTCGACGGACTGCGCGCGGACCTCGCGAAGGCCTCACGCGTGGTCGGGATCGGCGTTGCCGTCCCCGGGCTCGTTCGGGAGGAGGACGGCGTCGTGCGGCTCGCTCCCCACCTCGAATGGGCCGAGGAGCCGTTCGCCGCCGAACTCGCCGCGGCCACGGGGTACCCCGTGCTCGCCGCCAACGACGCAAGCCTCGGCGCCGACGCCGAGCGGCTCTTCGGCGCCGGACGCGGTGCGAGTGACCTGGTGTACCTCAACGGCGGCGCGTCGGGCATCGGCGCCGGGGTGATCGTCAGCGGAGCGCCCCTCACGGGGATCAGCGGGTACGCGGGCGAGCTCGGGCACACCCTGGTCAACTCGGCGGGCGTCCGCTGCCACTGCGGCGCCGTCGGCTGCCTCGAGACCGAGGTGAGCCAGAGCGCGCTGCTGCACGTGCTCGGGATGGATGCGGCCGACCCCGAGGAGCTCGACCGGGCGCTCTCCGCGGCGATCGCGGCGGGCGATCCGGCCGTGACGGCGGAGGTCGACCGCCAGGTCGGCTTCCTCGCGACGGCGCTGCGCAACGCCACCAACGTCTTCGACCCGCAGCTGATCGTGCTGGGCGGCTTCCTCGGTGCGCTCCACGCGCTGGATCCCGAGCGGCTGCCACGGCTCGTGGGCGAGCAGGCTCTCGCCGCCAGCGCCGAGCGGCTCTCGATCGTCCGTGCGGGGCTGGGCTCGGACATCCTCATGATCGGTGCGGCGGAGCTGGCCTTCCGCCCGCTCCTGGCCGCGCCCGCATCCTGACCGCATTCCGCCCGCATCCTGTCGCGTCGCCTCCGTGCGCCTCCGCGGTGCTCGAGATTTGGCGCAAATCCACGTTCTGACGCCGCGATAACCGAGATCTGGCGCAAATCCACCTCCCCGCGGCGCTCTAAGCACCGAGGTGGGTGCCGAATGTGCGCTTTGCGACGCCATAACGCACATTCGGCACGAATCTCGGCGAAGAGAACCCGATGTGCACGTTCACATTCGGGGGCTGTACGGTATAGGATTCCTTGTAGTCGATCAATCGAATCGATTCGAACCACAATCCCGACAGCACCGCTTCCGCGCGGTGCTGTTGTCATTGCGTCCGACGGCGGGCGCGGCCTCATCCACCTCGACCTGCCAAGGACCCTTTCGTGACCACCGTCGTGCATCCCGGAGACTCGCTCTCCGGCCGCCAGCGCCTCGCCTACATCCTGATCCTCGGCGCGCTCACCGCACTGGGCCCGTTCACGATCGACACGTACCTGCCCGCGTTGCCGACGCTGCAGAACGACTTCAACGTCTCGACCGCGGCCATCCAGCTGACCCTCACCGCCACGACCATCGGCTTCGGCGTCGGTCAGCTGCTGGTGGGCCCGTGGTCGGACAAGATCGGCCGGCGCACGCCGCTCATGGTCGCGACCGGGGTGCACATCATCGCGTGTCTGGCGGCCGCGATCGCCCCGAACGTCGAGCTGCTCGGCGTCGCGCGTGCCCTGCAGGGCATCGGCGCCGCGGCCGGTGGCGTCGTCGCGATGGCCATGGTCCGCGACCTGTTCGGCGGGCGTCCGCTGGTCCGGATGCTGAGCCGCCTTGCCCTCGTCAACGGCCTCGCCCCGGTGCTCGCGCCCGTGCTCGGCTCCTGGCTGCTGCTCGTGATGCCGTGGCGCGGAATCTTCGTCGTGCTCGCCTGCTACGGCCTGTTCGTCGTCATCTGCGTCGCCCTGTGGATCGTGGAGACGCTGCCCAAGGCGCGCCGCCACGACGCCGGGCACTCGACGGTCGGCCAGCGGTACAAGGCCGTCCTCAGCGACCGGGTGTTCGTCGGCATCGCCATCGTCGGCGCCGCCAACTTCACCGGCCTGTTCTCGTATCTCTCGTCGAGCTCGTTCATCTTCCAGGAGATCTACCGGTTCAACGCGCAGGAGTACGGCCTGCTGTTCGCGATCAACTCCATCGGCATCATCATCGGCGTGCAGTCGGCCGCACGCCTCACCAAGTACGTCGGTCCGCAGTGGATCCTGGCGTGCTCCACCATCGTCATGTTCCTGGCATCGGTGACCATCGTGGTGCTCGACCAGTCGCACGTCGGACTGTGGGGAACGGTCATCCCGCTGTGGTTCTTCATTGCGGCGTGCGGTTTCGGATTCCCCTGCGTCCAGGTGCTCGCGCTCAACGGCCACGGTCACGAGGCGGGGACCGCGGCGAGCCTGCTCGGTGCGCTCAACTTCGGCATCGCCGGCATCGTGTCGCCGGTCGTCGGCATCCTCGGCGTCGGCAGTGCCGCCCCGATGGGCGCTGTCATGGCCATCTGCGCGCTCGTCTCGATCGCCTCGCTGTGGATCGTCGTGCGGCCGCGCACCGTCCCGCAACTCGCGCACTAGCCGCCAAGCCCCTACCGCCCACCGTCGAGTACGCGAAAACTGCACGCGCGCGCGGCGATTCGTGTGCAGTTTTGGCGTACTCGACGATGGGCGGACTGTGGGCGCGGGTACGTTTGGGCGCATGACAGAACCGCATCCCGCTCCGCCGCCGCCCGAGGATGCCGAAGGCCACGACGTCGTCAAGGCGGCGCGGGTCACGCGGAGGTGGCCGGTCGTGGCGGCGTCGGTGGCCGTCGTTCTCGTCGTCGGCCTCGGCCTCATCATCGCGCTCCGTCCTCGGGAGCCGTTCGCGATCGACGCCGAGTGGATGGGCGAGATCGTCGAGCATCGCTCCCCGCTCTGGCTCGGACCGGCGCTCTTCTTCAACTACGTCGGCGGCAGCATCCTCGGTTCGGTCGTGATCCCTGTCCTGATCTTCCTGCTGCTGGTCGCGTTCCGGAGGCCCTGGGGCGCCACCTTCTTCGCGATCGCCAGCGTGCTGTCGGTCGTCTGCGTACAGCTGATCAAGCACACGGTCGGACGAGCCCGCCCGACGGAGATCCTCGTGAACGCCGACACCGGTTCATTCCCGTCCGGGCATACGGCGAATGCGGCAACGATGGTGGTCGTGCTCGGCATCCTGTTCCCGAGGGTGTGGGTGTGGATCCTCGGCGTGGTGTGGGCAGTTCTCATGGCGGTCAGTCGCACGTACCTCGGCGCGCACTGGATCAGCGACACGATCGGCGGGCTGCTGCTCGGCGCCGGGGTCGCCGTGATCGTGTGGGCGCCGCTCGCGCACCGCCTCGCGAGAGAGGCGGCAGAGCCGCATCCATTCTGGCTCGCACGCCGTCACGCGCCAGTAGAGTGAGCCGCATGAGCGACGCGGACGCGCTGGCGAAGGCGCAGGCGGAAGCACTGGCGGCGGCCGAGGAGGCCGAGCGGCTGCAGGCGGAGGCGGCCGAGGCCGTCCGGAGGGCGCAGGAGGCGTCGGCCGCGGCGGAGGCCCAGGCCGCATCCCTGCGCGAGGCCGCTTCGACCGCGGCGGCCGCGGCGACTGCTGCAGCGGCAACGCCCGCGGCTCCCGAAGCCAGCACCCCGCCGACCACCCCGCCGCCGCCGACCTCCGGCCCGCTGGACGCCGCCGCGGTCGAGACGATCCGAGCCGGCTACGCGTTCGAAGGCGACGTGCTGGAGTTCGGCGCCCTCGTCAACGGCGATCCGCTGCCGGACGTGCCGATCCGCATCCCGATCGCCATGACCAACCGTCACGGCCTCGTCGCCGGAGCGACCGGCACCGGCAAGACCAAGACGCTCCAGGTGCTCGCCGAGCAGCTCTCGGCGGCGGGCGTCCCGGTGTTCGCGGCCGACATCAAGGGCGACCTCTCCGGCATCGCGGCACCAGGCGAGGCGAACGACAAACTGCTCGAACGCACCGGCGGCATCGGCCAGCACTGGGCACCGCACGCGGCGACGACCGAATTCTTCTCGCTCGGCGGCGTCGGCCGCGGGGTGCCGGTCCGGGCGACGGTCGCCGGGTTCGGACCGCTGCTGCTCTCGAAGGTGCTCGGCCTCAATGCGACGCAGGAGTCGAGCCTCGGGCTGGTCTTCCACTACGCGGAGCAGGCGGGGCTGCCGCTTCTCGATCTCGCCGATCTGCGTGCCGTGCTGACGTACCTGGCGAGCGACGACGGCAAGGAGGAGTTGACGGGGCTGGGCGGGCTCTCCGGCGCGACCGTCGGCGTCATCCTGCGCGAACTGATCGCGTTCGCCGACCAGGGCGCCGACGCCTTCTTCGGCGAGCCGGAGATCGACACGGCCGAGTTCCTCCGCACGGCTCCCGACGGTACGGGCGTCGTGAGCCTGCTGGAGGTGCCCGGCGTCCAGGACAAGCCGGCCGTCTTCTCCACCTTCCTGATGTGGCTGCTCGCCGACCTGTTCAACGACCTGCCCGAGGTCGGCGACCTCGACAAGCCGAAGCTGGTCTTCTTCTTCGACGAGGCGCACCTGCTGTTCCGGGATGCGTCGAAGGACTTCCTGGCGGCGATCACGCAGACGGTCCGCCTCATCCGCTCGAAGGGCGTCGGCATCTTCTTCGTCACCCAGACGCCGAAGGATGTGCCCTCGGAGGTGCTCGCGCAGCTGGGCTCGCGCGTCCAGCACCAGCTGCGGGCGTTCACACCGGATGACGCCAAGGCGCTGAAGGCCACGGTGTCGACGTATCCGACCTCCGGCTACGACCTCGCCCAGGTGCTGCAGTCGCTCGGCACCGGTGAGGCCGTCATCACGGTCATGAACGAGAAGGGCGCGCCGACGCCGGTCGCCTGGACCCGCCTCCGCGCACCGCAGGGCTCCACGTCTCCGGCTCCCGAGCAGCAGGTGGATGCGACGATCGCCGCCTCCCCGCTGCAGGCGAGATACGGCACCCCGCTCGACCGCGACTCCGCCCGCGAGATGCTCGGCCGGAAGCTCGACGCCGCCGCGGCCGCCGCAGCGAAAGCGGAGGCCGAGGAGGCCGCGGCCAAGGCGGCCGCCGAGGCGCAGAAGGCGGCCGAAGCGCAGGCCAAGGCCGACGCGAAGGCGCGCGAGGCCGCCGAGCGCGCAGCGCAGAAGGAGTATGACCGCATCCTGCGCCAGACCTCGCCGCGCAGCACGACGCGGCGCACCTCATCCGGCTCGTCGAAGACCGTCTTGGAGCAGGTGCTCGGCTCGAAGGCGACCCGCGACATCCTGGGCAGCGTGGTGGAGGGCATCTTCGGCACCCGCCGCCGTCGCTGAGCCGCGGCCGGAACGTGGAGCCGGGTCAAAGCCCGAGGAGCGTCCGTGCCCGCTGCGCCACACCGGCCGCCGAGGCGTGCGCGGCGCCGTCCTGCTCCGCCCAGACCGTGGACAGCGCGCCCCAGGCCAGCGCCCAGCGCAGCACCCTGTCCTCGCTCTGGCCGGTCTCCGCGGCGATCACCGCGACCGCGCGCTCCAGGCGACCCGGCGCGAGCGCCGTCGCGGGGTCGGGGTTGCAGAGGATGTTGGCCGCGTCGAAACCGGGGTCGCCGTGCAGCGGCTTCGGATCGATGGCCAGCCACCCGCGCGGCCCGAAGTCGAGCACGTTGCCGTGGTGCAGGTCGCCGTGCAGCACGACGTCCCCATCGGGATGCCGCAACAGCCCCTCGGCGACCCGCGCGGCGACGACGAACAGATCGTCGCCGGCCGCATCCCCTCTCTGCAGGAGATCGCGGAACCAACGACGGAGGTCGAAGAGGCCGTCCGGGCGCGGCCCGGTCCCCGCCGCATGCAGCCGACGGCCGGCCCGGCAGAGGATGCGCGTCGCCTCGTCGTCGCCCGCGGCGCCCGAGCGCGAGAGCTGCCCGAGGTCGCGGGCCCCGGTCGCACGCTCGAGGAGCACAGCATCCGCGTCGGCTTCGACGACGGCCGCGGCGCCCTCGCCGCTCCACCAGGCGATCACGGTTGCGCCCGCCCGTTCCTCCTCAGCGGTTGCGACCTTGAGGAAGAGGGGCTCCCCACGGCGCCGGACGAGCTGCAGAACACTGGACGGTGTGGTGAAGGCCTCCCCGTCGGGGTCGAGTCGCCACCGCTCGCGCCACGGCGCCAGCACGGCGTCGAGGTCGGTCACTCCGGTCCTTCGGCTGCGGTGTAGGCGCCGGGAGTTGAGCCGATGACCGACTTGAACTCCCGGCTGAAGTGCGCCTGGTCGGCGTAGCCCAGCTCCGCGGCGAGGTCCGCGAGCGAGGGAGGGGTGCTCGATCGCAAAGCGGCGGCCGCCTCCTGCAACCGGTACCGCTGGATGAGCCACTTGGGTCCGAAACCGATGTGCCCGGCGACCAGGCGCTGCAGGTGCCGGACGCCCAGCCCGAAGCGGTCGGCGAGCTGCTCGACCCGCAGGAGGGTGCGGTCCTGCTCCACTTCCGCGACGATGCGGTCGACCAGGCGCGCATCGTCGTCCGGTTCGGGGATGCCGCCCAGCCACTCCTCGAACGCGGCGATCGCGCTCGCGTCGTCGCCGTCGGCCATGCGCTCGCGGACGGCGGCGACCGTCCCCGCCGCGCCCTGCCCGATCGGCAGCCGGTCGAGCGGGACGGAAGGCGGCAGGCCGCGCAGGGAGATGCCGGCCCATCCCCGCGAGACACCGGGATGAAGGAGCACGCCGAACGCCCATCCCGAGCCCTCCAAGGTGCGCGAGCTCATCCCGCGGTGCGCCCGGTACAGCGCGGCGGACCGCTCTTCCATAACGAGGTTCGCCGTCGGGTACTCGAGCACGTCCTGTCGAATGCTCGTCCCGTCCGGGAGCTGCCAGCGGGGGAGCCAGTAGTGCCGCACGAACGCCGCCGCCCGACCTTCTGCGGCGTGCCGCGCGATGGATACCGGGGCGGCCGGGGCGATCCGGCTGGGCGTGAGCAGACCCTTGCTGCGCGGCTCGACCTCGGTGCGCGGCGTCACGCTGTCATCCTGCCACGCCCGCTGGGTGCGGGGCGTCGACTCCGGCGGGGAGCCGTCGGCGGCTCAGCGACCGACCGGGATGCGCTCGAACCAGTAGAGCAGGCGCGGCCACGCGCGGCGCAACTGCCCGTGCGTCATGGGCTCCTCGGGTCGGGTGACGGGCACATCCAGCTCCTCCGCGATGCGCTCCATGTCGTCCGCGGACCAGAACTGACCGCGCATGCGGATGAGCAGCCGCCCCTCGGGGGACGCCACGAAGAGCTGGGGGAGGACGTCGAGGGTGCTGCGCTCGTAGACCTGCACCAGGATCACCGCGCCCGCCTCGCCGTGGCCGACGCGTACCGTCCGCCCGAAGAATCCGCGCTCGCGCACGCCGTCCGGCCCGTAGGTGATGGTCGTGTTGAGGAACGACGCGACCCCGACGACCGTCGCCGCGATCACGACAAGGTGCGCGATGAGCACGAAGACCCAGGCTCCGGACGGGATGGTCAGCCAGTAGAGGACGGCGAACACCGGTGTGGTGAGGGCCAGCACCGCGACGATCCCCCGGGTGAACAGGTGCCGGTGCGGACGGAGGACGGTCTCACGGGTCGCTGCCACATCCGTCCCCACCTCGGCTGGTTCACTCACCAGACGAGCCTCGCCCAAACCGCAAGGGCTCGGTAGCGGCATTTTGGGGGACACCCATTCGTGGGACGGACGGCTCCCGTCGCCGCCCGGATCAGCCGGCGGCGGTGCGCACCAGCTCGCGGATGCGCTGCTCCTCCTCCGGTCCGAGGTCCAGAATGGCGAACGCCGTCGCCCACATGGGCCCGTCGTCCAGCTTCGCCGGGTCGTTGAAGCCGAGCGTGGAGTAGCGCGTCTTGAACTTCGACGCCGGCTGGAAGAAGCAGAACGTCTTGCCCCCGATGGCGTAGGCCGGCTGCCCGTACCAGAGCTTCGGCCAGACGTCCGGCACCGTCTCGGTGACGATCGAGTGGATGCGCTCGGCGAGCGACCGGTCGTGCTCCGGGAGCTCGGCGATCTTGGCGAGCAGGTCGCGGCTGTCGTCCTCGCGCGTGGTCTTGCCCTTGCGCGCGGTCTTCACCTCTTTCGACCGCTCCTTCATGGCGGCGCGCTCCTCGTCGGTGAAGGCGGGAGCCGTGGATGAGGTCTCGGTTGTCTTGGTCATAGTCCGACCGTAGAACGGGCGGGGTGCTGTGCGCTTCTCCGAAACTGCTCACCTGGCCGCTATGCGGTCGCCGCGGACTTCCGTCCGTCGGTCCGTCCCGTGCCCCGCTTGCGGACCTCTCGAAGGACGATCTGCTCGGGGCAGACGGTCGACAGGAAGTCGCCGACCGAGAGCGCCAGTCGTTCGCCCGCCAGCGAGTAGAGGATGCGGTTCGCATCCCGTCGTTCGGTGACGAGGCCCGCCTGGCGGAGCACGCTGAGGTGCCGGGAGATGGTCGGCCCGGTCGCGTTGAAGCGGGCGGCGATCTCGCCGGCCGCGAGCTCCCCGTCTTTCAGGTCCTGCAGGATCTGCCGCCGGGTCGGGTGGGCCAGCGCGGCGAAGATGTCGCTCGCTGAGTCTGTCATGTTTGCACTATAGCACCATTGCTATATACAGTTTAGCTACATTGCTAATAAGCGAAGGAGTGAAGGATGCGAACAGCCATCACCGGAGGGACCGGCTTCATCGGCCGCCATCTCGCAGAGCGTCTCGGCGACGAGGCCGTCGTGGTCTCGCGCCGCACCGGGGTCCAGATCGACGACGTGGATGCGCTCGCGGCGGCCTTCGCGGGCTGCGACACGGTCGCGCACTGCGCCGGGATCAACCGTGAGATCGGCGACCAGACGTTCCAGCGCATCCACATCGACGGCACCCGGGCCGTGATCGAGGCGGCGCGGCGAGCGGGTGTGCGCCGCATCGTGATGGTCAGCTTCCTGCGGGCACGGCCCGACTGCGGTTCCGGCTACCACGAGTCGAAGTGGGCGGCGGAGGAGCTGATCCGGGCCTCGGGCATCGACCACACCGTCCTGAAGCTCAGCATGGTCTACGGCCCCGGCGATCACATGGTGGATCATGTCACCCGCGCGGTGCGGACTCTTCCGGCCTTCGCGACGGTCGGGTTCCGCGAGCGGACCGTGCGCCCGGTCCCGGTCGATGACGCCGTCGACGTGCTGGTGGCGGCGCTGGAGGGCCGGGTCGCGGAGCCGACTGTCGCCGTGATGGGTGCAGAGGCGTTCACGCTCGGCGAGGCGGTGCGCCGCATCGCGCGGGTCGCCGGCCGTCGTCCGATCTTCTTCCCGGCGCCGGTCTGGACGATCCGCGCGCTGGCGCAGCTGACCGAGTGGACGATGGTGGTCCCGCTGGTGGCGAAGGCGCAGGCCCGGATGCTCGCGGAGGGCGTCGCCGAGTCCGCGCCGCATGCTCCCGAGCTGCCGGCCGACCTGCGGCCGTCGCGTCCGTTCAGCGACGACAGCATCCGCGCCGCGATGCCCGAGGGTCGCTTCTCTCTCGACGACCTGCGGATCGTGCGTCGCCTCGGGCGCAGGCAGGCAGCGGCCCGGCGCGTCCGGCCGGCCGCCGCCTCCCGTCGCTGACCGACCCGCCGGCGCCCGGCCGGATTGTGTATTGACGCGGGTGGAGGGCCGGGTCCACCCTTGAGGCGAGCGGCGGGGGAATGGCTCGCGTCGCGGGGAGATCACGTGCCGTGCCCGGGGCACGACGCGTCTGCAGGAAGCCGTCATGCCTGAGCCGACGCGGAGACTCGCTGTGGTCGGGGGACTGGGAGTGTTGCCCTCCGTCCGGCTGTCGCTGCCGTCGCGCCGCCTGCTCGCCTTCCTCGCGGTCGCCGGTCCGGAGGCCTCGCGCGGCGTCGTCGCCGGCCGGTTGTGGGCGGACATCCCCGAGACCCAGGCGCGGGCGAACCTCCGGCGCGCGATCTGGCAGTCGCCGGGAGGATGGGTGGTCGCCGACGGCGACGAGCTGCGTCTGGACGCCGAAGTCGACCTGACCCGGCTGCACGAGGTGGCGTGCGCCGCGATCGAGGGCGCCCCGCTGACGATGGACGAGATCGACCTGCTGTCGCGCGACCTGCTTCCTGGGTGGCATGAGGAGTGGGCGATCCCCGCGCAGGAGGCCTTCCACCTGCTGCGCGTTCAGGCCCTCGAGGCGGCGTGCGTGACCATGACCCAGCAGCGGATGCACGCACTTGCCACGCAGGCGGGCACGGCGGCGCTCGCGGCCGATCCGCTGCGGGAGTCCGCCGCCTACGCGCTGATCCTGGCGCATCTGCAGGAGGGCAACCGTCACGCGGCTGCCATGCGGTTCCGGGCGTTCGCCCGCACCCTCGAGGAGGAGCTGGGCGTCGCGCCCGATCCGCGGCTTGCCCGCGCGGTCAACTCCGCCGTGGCGGTCCGCTCGCTCTGAGCCCGACCCGGCTGCGGGCAGGCGGCTGCCCGCGCGACGCTCCGACGACGCCGGAGGCACGCCGGCCGGACGCACCGCGGACGCGGCAGGCAGCGGCTACCGACGCCCGCATCCCTCCGGCGCGACGGCCGGCGCACGGAAGTCGGTCGCTCGCGGCCACGGCGGAGGACGGGTCGTCTGGTGCAGTGGGACCACGGGGTTCGGATGCCGCCGGAGGGAGTTCGCGCGATGACCATCATCACGAACGAGGAGCAGTTCACGCTGGAGAGCCAGCCGTTCGCCGAGGCGGCTCCCGGGGGCGAAGCGGAGCAGACCGAGTCCCCGACGTCCGAGGGAGCGACGTCGGAGAGCCTGGCGTCGTTCTCGCCGTGGGCCGAAGGACTGACGCCGTTCTCAGAGGCGGGGTCGCCGGCGGGGGAGCAGGAGGCGCTGCTCGAGAGCGCGTTCGAGGCCGTGCGCGACGAGGCGTTCGACGAGGCCGTCTCCGAGCTGCTCGCCGAGACGGAGGACGCCGTCGGGCAGCGTTTCTCGGACGAGTCGCCCGCGACGGCGGGGGAGCGCGAGCGGCTCGCCGCAGCGCACCTGGCGCCGACGCAGTACGCAGCGGAGCAGTACCTGGAGCGGCTGAGCGAGGCGCTCGTCGGGCAGGACGTCGAGTCGCTCAGCGATGAGCAGCTCGACGAGCTGATGGATCGGGTGCAGCCGGAGCTGAGCGAGGTCTCGCCCGCGGGCGAGCAGTTCATCGGCGGTCTGATCCGGAAGGCCCGCAGTGCCGTCAGGTTCGTCGCCAACGCCGCCAAGAAGGTGGGCGCCGCCGCGGGAGGGCTGCTGACCGCGGGTCTGAAAGGTCTCACCAAGCTGGTGCGGCCGCTCCTCAAGCGGGTGCTGAGCTTCGCGATCGGACGCCTGCCTGCGCCGCTGCGCGCACCGGCCCGGCTGCTGTCGTCCAAGCTCTTCGGCGAATCCGAGGGCTTCGCCGAGACCTCCGCAGAGACCGAGGCCTTCGAGGCGGAGCGCGAGGGCGAGGCCTTCGCGATCTCCCCGGCCGTGTCGCGCGATACCGAGGCGCTGACCGAGTCGTTCGATGCGGCACTCGCCGAAGCGCTCGTTTCCGGAGAGACGGGCGAGGTGGGCTTCGCCGGAGAAGGGGAGGCGGAAGCCGAAGGCGAGAGCGAGGCCGCTCAGGGCAGCTCGGAGCTCGAACTCCTCGCGGAAGCGCGCGGACGCCTCATCGATGCGCTCGCGGAGGCCCGCAGCGCCGATGAGGTCGCGCCAGCGGTCGAGCAGTTCATCCCGGCGCTCCTCGGAGCGCTCCGGATCGGCATCAACCTGGTCGGTCGTCCCCGTGTCGTCGGCTTCCTCGCTAAGTTCCTGGGGAAGCTGATCGGCAAATGGGTCGGCCCGCAGCTGTCCGGTCCGCTCTCCAACGCCATCGTCGACACCGGGCTGCGGCTCATCTCGCTCGAGCAGCTCGAGCCCGAACTGGAGTCGGAGGCCGTCCCCGCGATGCTCGCAGGCACGATCGAGGACACTGTGCGGCAGCTGGCGGAGGCGTCCGAGTACGAGCTGGAGGACGAGTCGCTCATGCGGGCGGCGACGGCCCGCGCGTTCGACCGCTCGGTCGCCGCGACCTTCCCGCCGTCGCTCCTACGCTCGGGAGTGCAGCGCGGAGCGCAGCTCGGCGGCCGGTTCGTCACGCGCAAGGCGCGTTCGCCCCGGCCCTACCGGCGGTACAGCCGCTCGATCGACGTCGAGGTCACGGCGGGGATCGCCGACGCGATCGACACCTTCGGCGGTGTCAGCCTCGGGTCGAGCCTGCGCGCGGCCGGTCTGACGCTGCCGGCGCGGGTGCGCATCCATCTCTTCCAGGCGACCATCGGCACGTCGTTGCGGCGGATCGCGGCCATCGAGCGGACGCGCAGCGGTGTCCGCCTCTCGAGCTCGCAGCTGCACCCGCTGACGCCGAGGGCCGCAGGGCTGCTGCTGAAAGACCCGGGGATGGGCGTCGCCGTGCCCGCGGAGTTCCTGCGCAGCCGCGCCCGCGTCGCCGCAGGGCAACGGTTCTACTGGCTGGAGCCGCTCGACCAGACCCTGCTGCCGACCGTCGGCGGCCCGGGCAAGCGGAGCGGCGGGGAGCCGTCGCAGGGCTGGGTCGTGGTCGACACGCGAGCCTCCGTGATCCGGGTAGGACTGTTCTTCTCCGAGGCGGAGACGCAGACGATCGCCGCCGCCATCCGGGAGGGACGGTCCGAGGCCGTGCTGCTGCCGGCGCTGACGAAGGCCTACGACGGCCTCGCGCGCCGCTTCGCGCAGCGCACCGGCCGGCTGCGGATCCGCGCCGAGCTGGAGCAGTCCGAGGCCGTCTCGCGGCTACCCCGGGTGCTGGACCGCATCCCTCCGGGGGCAGTGGCCGGACTCACCGTCGCCCTGCGGCGCTGGCTGCTGCCCGCCTTCGCGATGTGGTCGCGCGAGGGCAGCGCCGAGTTCGCCCGCGCATCGGCCGACCCGCGGAACGGCGTGACCGTGACCGCCACCATCCGGTCCGCACCCGGCCTCGACCTGGTGCGGCAGGCGGCCTCCGGCGCGTTGAGCGCCGCGTCGCTCGCCGCTCTCGCGTCGGGGAGGGCCTTCCGCGGCGCTCCCGCGATCGCCGTCACCGCGCACCCCGGGCGGCGCCGGCCATGATCGCCGACGCCGCGACGCGAGCGGTCGCCGCCGACCTGGAGCGGCAGAGCGCGCACTGGGTCGCGGCTGCGACTACATTCCTCGACGCGGAGGAGTTCGCCTCAGAGGCCGCGTGGCGATCCGTCGAGACCTTCGTCGGGCTGCCCCTGCGGCGGCACCTGAAGGTCATCGTCGAGGAACTGATCGATATCGGCCGGGCGACGATCGCGCTGACGCGCGCCGCACGGCGGGATGCGCTCGCCCTCCCCGAGGCGATGGCAGCGGTGCAGAAGCTCCGCCGCCGGTACACCCAGGTCGAGACCACCCTCGACTTCTTCGGCGACGCCGTCTCGTCGCGCACCAGTCCGCAGCTCCGCGCAGCCCTGCAAGCGCTCGACGCCTTGGCCGGAGCCAGCATCGCACCCGTGCTCACCCGCGCCGGACTCGCGCCCATCCCGGTGCTCACCTATGTCGACAAAGGGATGGGCGCCTCCATCCTGCGCGCCGACATCCGGCTGTGGGCGCCGGGCAGCATCAACCCGGTCGCCGCGATCAAGATCGTGCGGCACAACCTCTACCGGCCGACATCGCTGTTCCACGAGGCCGGCCATCAGGTCGCCGCAGTGACCGGCTGGGTGCCCTCCCTCCAGGAGTCGTTGGGGCGATCGCTCGCCGGGGATGCGGAGTTGCGCGCGATGTGGCTGCCGTGGGCCTCGGAGATCGCGGCCGACGTCTTCGCGTTCGCGCATACCGGCTACGCGTCGGTCACGGCCCTGTTCGATGTGGTGGGGGATGCGCGCACGCTCCTCCGCTGGCCGATCGGCGATCCGCATCCCGTCGGCTGGCTGCGCACCCTGCTGGGCTGCGCGATGTGCCGCGCGGCGTTCGGAGCCGGGCCGTGGGACGACCTCGAGGCCGCCGTTGTGACGGGGTTCCCGCTGCGCCGGGCCGACCCGACGGTGCGCGCGCTCCTCGAACGCTCGCGCAGCCGGATGCCGGGCATCGCGGTCGCGTGCCTCACGGCTCCCGTCCCCGGACTCGGCGGCAGCCCGATCGGGGCTGCGGTCGACCCGGCGCGCGTCTCGCCCGCCGCACTGGCCGAACTGGAACGGACCGCCGGGGCCGCCCTGTGGACCTCGCCGCATTGGCGGCGCACCGAAGGCATCCGCATCGTCGCCCTCGCCGGGCTGCGCGAGGCGGAACAGCCCGACAAAGCGTCCGCGTGGATCGCGCGGGCCCGCGAATGGATGACCGCGACGCCGCTCGCGGCGTGACCGCCGACGGCGAGGCCGCCGGCGCTTCAGACAGAGAGATCGGAGACGAAATGGCCCAGTCAGCTCCCCCGGGAGGAGGCTCCTCGGGGTCCTCGGGGCGCCAGAATACGACGCAGCGGCTCGAGGCGATGGAGGCGCTGATCGCCGTCGAGACGGCGCGGCTGGCCGAGGAGCGCGAGGCGCTCCGCCAGGAGTACGAGCAGCTGCGCAGCGAGCAGTCCCAGCTCCGCCGCGAGTACGAGGACCGCCAGCGCGACCTGTTCCTGGTCAGCGGCCTGGATGCGATCAGCACGGTGCTCGAGAACGGCTTCGAGCAGGTGATCGGGCAGCTCGAGCCGCTGACCGAGTTCCGGCCGCCGAGCGGGGAGACCCCGCTCCCTCTGCCGACCCAGTACCGCTTCGCGTCGCTGCAGGCGACGCAGCAGCGCATCCAGGCCGACTCGTACCAGGTGCCGCTGGGCGAGTACGACGTCGGCTTCCTCAACGACCCGCGCGACCGGCCGGACACCGGCGCCGCCGGCTCGGCCGGCTACACCCAGGAGGGAATGCCGTCATGATCCCGCAGCTCACCAACCGTCTGCTCTCGCCGCCGTCGGCGCCCGGGCCCGTCCTCCCGATCGGGAACGCCGCAGACGCGGCCGCCGCCGTGCTGAAGGCCGACCCGCTCGACCTCGTGCTGTACCTGGAGGAGGTGTGGGACAGCGCCGACGTCTGGGCGCCGAACGGCTACCGCGCCGGACCGGCACGCAGCGCCCTCTTCGCCACCGGTCAGTTCGCGGGCTACGTCCCGGTCGCGGGGCCGGCCTGGGACCACTTCCTGTCCTCGTACGTGCTCGAGAACACCCGCATGGTGCAGATATTCGCCCGCGTCGTGAAGGAGTACCGCACGGGCGAGAGCCTCGGCGTGCCGTCCATCGCGACCCAGCGTTGGCTGGACACCACGGAGGCGCTGCTCCTCGGCGCATGGAATCCGCTGCCGCTCTGGCTGAGCACCAGTTCTGTGCGCACGGACCCCGAGGCGGTGCGCCGGAACGCGTACTGGCGGATGTTCGGGATGGACCTGTCTTTCGGGATGGACGACAACCGGCCGGCGACCTACGCCCGCTCCACCGCATCCAACTCGACGTTCGTTCGGCTGTTCGAGGAGCTGCTGTACGAGGTCTGGCAGGCGATGGTGAACCTGCGGAACGTCGCCGGCGTCAACTCCGCCGACAACGACCGCATCTACGCCATCGCCCAGGAGCTGAAGTACATCCTCCGATCGCGGCGGCAGAACGCCGTGCTCGCGCGCGAGGAGCTGGCGGCCGCCACGGTGGTCGGCTGGCTGAACCTCACACTGGACTCGAACACCTCCGTCATCACCGACCTC
The DNA here is from genome assembly GCF_900100265.1 of Leifsonia sp. 466MF. Lineage (NCBI taxonomy): Bacteria > Bacillati > Actinomycetota > Actinomycetes > Micrococcales > Microbacteriaceae > Leifsonia > Leifsonia sp. 466MF. The sequence goes on along the minus strand of NZ_LT629696.1, from coordinate 2,931,319 downwards.
AAGTCCCAGGCGACGAGCGCGGGCGACCGGCTGCGGTTGGTCGGCGAACGGGTCGGCCTGGCGGCGCACTCGAAGTCGACATCGCTCATCACGATGGCACAGGACCTGTCCATCCTGATGCGGACCATCGAAGCCGACATCGTCACCGGGCCGGAGTTCGCCTGGGTGCTCTACGACACGGTCGCGCCCGGTCCGTCGCCGGTGCAGCCGCTCGGCTCCTACACGCGCCGGGTCATCACCGAGTGGTCCTCGGCCGCCGGCCGCGACCTGAAGGCCCGCAAGGCGCCGGTGGACACCCAGCAGCGCCGGCCCGCGGCCCTGGCACGCTGAGACGGAGGCGATCATGCCGACGCAGACCTTCGACGAGCAGCCGGTGCCCGGCGGGTTCGAGTCGCCGTTCGAGGTGACGCCCGGCGAGCGGTTCACCGTGAACGAGAGCGGATTCACGGCGGACGAGTCCGAGGAGTACGAAGGATACGAAGCGTTCGAGGGATACGAGGGCTTCACGCTCGAGGGTCCCTCCGCGGAGAGCGAGACGTTCCCCTCCGGGCTGGTGCTCTCGGAGACGACCGGCGCGACCGGTCCCGGGCAGGAGCACTGGGACCCGAACGACACCGGGATCCCGCTGCTCTCGACCGGCCCCGCTGTGCGATCGCAGAAGGTGTCGCGCAACTTCACCGTCGGCGAGTTGGTGCGCAGCGGCGGCGTGTACGCCGATCCCGCCCGCATCGCTCCGGCGCTCGTCGACCTGCTGCAGCGCATCCGCGACCGCGCAGGCAGGGCGGTACGGATCACCTCCGGCTACCGATCGTGGAAGCGGAACGGCGTCGTGTACAAGGGCTACGGCAAGCCGCCGACCCTGAGCCGCCACTGCTCGGGTCAGGCCGCAGACATCCGGATCTCCGGTTACAGCGGGATGCAGATCGCCAAACTCGCGATCGACGTCTGGGGACCGACGATCGGGGTCGGGATCGGCGGCGACTACGCCCACGTCGACGTGCGGCCGAGGTGGAGTCGCTGGACCTACCTGAAAGGGGAGGCGAACCGGCGTGCGATCGCCGAGATCGACGCGTATCGCGCGGCGAAGAAGGCGGGGAAGCTCCCGCAGCCGGTTCCGGTGCCCGTCCCTCCCGTGCCCGTCCCGATCGTCCCCGTCCCCATCGTCCCTGGCGCAACGGGAGCCGGCGGCCTGGTGATCCGCAGATCGCCGCTGCTCGCGTCGCACCGCGGCACGCATCCCGATCTGATCCTCGGCTGGAACGCGATGAGCTCTCCGACGGCGATCGACGTCGTCGTCCATCTGCACGGCTTCTCGGCGAGCGGTGCCGCCATGCGCCTCGACACCGAGAAGCTGCCGGTGAGCGGTCTCGGGCTCGGGAGCCGCGCCCGCCCGACGCTGACGATCCTGCCGCGCGGCGACTACTTCGGCGGGGACTCCGGGCGCGGCTACGATTTCCCCGCGCTGACCCCCGCCGGGCGGCTGGACGCGTTGATCGCATCGGCGTTCGCCGCGTTCACCGCCCGGACCGGGGTGGGAGCGCCGCGGGGCCGTCTCATCCTCACCGCGCACTCAGGCGGCGGGAAGGCGCTCCTCGCGATCCTGAACCACACCGATCCCGACGAGGTCTTCGTCTTCGATGCCCTCTACCAGCGGGCGACGGCGCTCGGCACGTGGATGGAGAGACGCGTCGCCAGGCACATCGCGTCGCCCTCCGCGCCTGCCCCGGCGCTGCGTGTGCTGTACCGCGCCGACGGCAAGAAGTCGACGCAGCCGTCGAGCGAGGCACTCGCCCGGCAGCTCGCCGCCGTGCTCTCCGTTCCCGCCGCCGCGCCGCTGCGACCGCGGTTCCGGGTGGAGCGCACCACGGAGCAGCACGGGACGATCCCGAAGCGGTACGGGAGCACACTGCTCGGGGACGCGGGCGCCGACCTGTCGGGAACCAGCCCGGTGCCCGGTGTCCAGCAGGAGGCGTTCGACGGGCAGGAGTCGCTGGCCTGGGATGCGTACGAGAGCCCGTATCCGGGCGAGAACCTGGACGAGGGCGAGTTCTTCGAACCCGAGTACTACGCGGAGTCGTTCGCCCTGGAGGGGCTCGACGAGGGCGAGGCAGAGTATCTGGACACCGAGGGGGAGGGGTTCGACGAGGCGGAGTCGGAGACCGAGGGCTTCGAGGAAGCGGAGGGGTTCGACGAGGGCGAGGCCTTCGATGAGGCCGAGGCCTTCGATGAGGCCGAGGCCTTCGACGAGGGCGAGGGCTTCGACGAGGGTGAGACCTTCGACGAGGGCGAGAGCTTGAATGAGGGCGAGAGCTTCGACGAGACCGGGGCCGGGGAGGCGGAGTCGTTCGACTCCGAGCGCGGCCACGACGAGTGGTCGGAGGCCGAGCAGTCCGGCTCCGAGGCCTTCACGCCTGCGGCGATGGTGGCGGAGGAGTCGGAGGACGAGGACGGCGAGTCGGAGGGCTTCGAGGGGCTGGAGGAGGGGTTCGTCACGACCGGCGTCGTCTATCCGTCCGGTCTGGTGCTCGCGCCCGCCCCCGCATCCATCGCCGCGGCTCCGGGATACGCCGACCCGAACAACACGGGCGTCCCACTGGTGGCGACGCCGCCGTCGACCCACCGGCAGAAGTTGGCGAGCAACTTCGTCGTCCGCGAGCTGGCGTCGAGCGGAGGAACGGCGTCGCCGTACTCGCGCATCTCGCCCGAACTGGTCCGCGTGCTCCAGGCCATCCGCTCGCGCCTGGGGCGCCCGGTGTACGTCGACTCCGGCTACCGGCGGTGGGCCCAGGCGCTGGCCGTCGCGGAGGCGCGCGGCGGCCATCCGAAGAACACCCGGCACGCCTCGGGCCAGGCCGCGGACATCCGCGTGGTCGGACTGACGGGCACCCAGCTGGCGCAGGCGGCGATCGACGCTGTCGACGACGACCTCGCGCTCGGCATCGGCGGCAACTACCTCCATGTGGACGTCCGCGGCACCTGGAACCTGTGGACGTACCTCCCGGGGGCAGCGGGCCTGGCGGCGAAGCAGGTCGTCCTCGCCCACCACGTCGCGAAGAAGGGCAAGAAGAAGCCGCAGCCCCATCCGAACCCGCAGCCGCAACCCACGCCGACGCCGGTCGTCGACGACCGGTTCCGGATCATCAAGCCTGCGTTCATCGCGGCGACCGACCCCGCGGCGCGGGCCGCCGTGCTGCAGCGCGGCATCGCGTTCGCCCGCACCCACGCCGCGCAGGCCCGTCGTGACGCCGGCAGACCGACCAGCCGGACCTCGACGTCCCGGCGGAGGATCGCCGCCGAGACCGGTGTGGACGCGGAGCGCAATCCGTACGCCGCGAACTCCACCGACGACCGGTTCGAGCAGGCGTATCGGGCGTGGGCGGAGAACCCCTTGCAGTCGGTCGAGCCGTGGACGCTGATGGCCCTCTGGGTGAAGGAGGGCCTCGGGCAGCCGCAGGTCGCCGGCGAGGTCGTCGCGACGAGCCCGGCGGACGCCCGCTCGATCTGGCGCTCGCGCTGCTACTTCGTCAACATGGGAATCGATCACTACATCCTGCTGAAACCCAAGCAGCCGAACCGCGACAACGAGATCGACGACAGGCCGGGCACCGGTACGCAGCACGACGCGATCCTGCGCGCTGCGGTCGCACAGCACGTCTCGGCGGGGAGGCTGCCACGGGATGTATCGGCGGAGATCGATTCCCAGCTGACGGTGAGCCGCGTTCCGGGGACCACGGACCGATTCACCGTGGTTCCCACCACCCGGTTCTTCGTCCTGTCGCTCATGCTGGTGGACGCGTTCTGGCGGCAGAACAAGGCCGACGTCGTGGCGGCGCCGGAGATCGCGGCGGCCACGCCGACCCCGCTCGACCTCGACGGTCTCACCTACATGCGATGGAACATGGTCGCCGAGTCGTTCCGGAAGTTCCGCCGCCGGGACATGTCCACGAGTGCCGATCCGGACGGCACCATCCCCACGCTGCCGGTGTGGGCTTTCCACCGCACGCCGAAGGAGGGCCAGTTCCGGCAGTCCCGCATCAATGCGATCAAGCTGCAGCACCTGATCTCGGTGCTCCAGGAGGCGTACGACGGCTGAGACGCCGGACGCGGAGCGGTGAGCGGTCAGGCCGCGGGCGTCACCCGCCCCTCGAGAGCGGCGCGGTACCGCGCGTACTTGCGCGAGCCGACCCACCGCCAGGCCAGGGCGACCGGTGCGGGGAGGTTCTTCCCGAGCCATTCCTTGCCGCCGTCCGGCTGCGCAGCGAGGATCGCACCCAGCATGTTCCAGGTCTGACCCTTGGGCGTGCTGGCGCGTCCGTGCTTCGCGAACCACTCGACCTCGGGCTTGGTGAGCGTGTACTCCATCACCGGAACGATGTTCGCCTCCTCGTCGGGGAGGTGCTCCTCCAGTGCGGCGTTGATGCCCGTCAGCGCCGCCTGCACCGGAGCGGCCGTCGTCGCGCTGGGCGCCGCCCTCCATGCGGGGACCGCGCGATCCAGCTCCTGAAGGTGGACGAGCATCGCGGCGTGCTGCTGTTTCATCCGCTCGACGTGCAGGGCGCAGGAGGGACGTCTCTCGTCGATCACCGGCCACAGCCGGGCGTCCTCTCCCTCGTGGTGGCCGTGGAGTGAGACCGAGAGGAGGTCGAGCTGTGAGGCGACGACGTCCGCGTGCGCGGTGTCGCCGTCGGCCACACCCTCGACCAGGCCGGGAGCCTCGGCGAAGGAGTGGCGGAACAGCCGATGGATCTCGATCATCCCGCTCGCGTCGCAGGTCTTCGGGCCGGTGAGGGGAGGTTCGCCGGAGGAGGGCAGGGAGGTCGCCGACATGGCGGAACTCTACGACCCCGCGGCGGGATGCGCGCTCCCCAATTTCCCGCGACGAGCGGCATCCGACGCTCACCGTGCGCTCTCGCCGGGCGTGAGTAGCATCCACAACGTGACCGCAACCCTCCCGACCGACGCCGAACGCCGACTCGCCCTGCGGCGGATGAAGGCCCTCGCGACGAGCCTGCTCGCCGTGGCCGCCGTGGTGTTCGCCGTCGCCTTCGCACTGCAGGACCGCTACCCGTGGCTCGGGTTCGTGCGCGCCGCCGCCGAGGGGGCGATGGTGGGGGCGCTCGCGGACTGGTTCGCCGTGACCGCCCTGTTCCGGCATCCGCTCGGGCTCCGCATCCCGCACACGGCGATCATCCCGACCCGTAAGGACGAGATCGGGGCGACCCTCGGGGATTTCGTCGAGACCAACTTCCTCTCCGACGAGGTCGTCGCCGGCAAGCTTCGGGGCATCGACCTCGCCGGGGCGGTCGCCGACTGGCTCTCCGAGCCGCAGAACTCGCGCCGCGTGGTGGCGGAGTCCTTCCGTGGCATGACCGGGCTGGCCGCGCTGCTCGACGACGATCGGATGCGGGAAGCGATCGAGGCGGTCGTGCGCACGCACGTCGTCGCGCCGGAGTGGGGTCCGCCGCTCGGACGGCTCGGGGAGCGTGTGCTCAGTTCGGGCGGCCACCATGAGGCGGTCGACCTGCTGCTGGACCGGCTGGATGAGTGGCTCGCGGCGAATCCGGAAGCGTTCGGCCCGGTGGTCTCGCGGCGTCTCCCGTCGTGGCTGCCGTCGTTCGTGGATCGTGTGATCGACGAGCGTCTCCATGCGGAGGCGCGCCGGTTCGTCCGCGAGATGCGGGACGACCCGGACCACCGCCTCCGTCGCTCGCTCGACGACTACCTCGCCCAGCTGACCGACCGGCTGCAGCACGACGAGGCGACCATCGAACGCCTGGAGGCGGCGAAGGGTCGCGCGTTCGACGACCCGCGGATCCGCGAGCTCGCCGCATCCACCTGGTCAGCCGCACGCACGGCCGCGCTGGATGCGCTCTCGGAGGAGGACAGCGACCTGCGCCGCCGCGCGGAGGCCTTCGTCGCCGACGTGGCGCGGCGCGTCCTGGCCGACGACGACATGCGGGCATCCCTCAACACCCGGCTGACCGACGCCGCCCTGCACCTGGTGACGAACTACCGCAGCGACATCTCGCACGTCATCACCGAGACGGTCCAATCGTGGGATGCGGCCGAGACCACCGACAAGATCGAGACCCAGGTCGGCCGCGACCTGCAGTTCATCCGCATCAACGGCACGGTCGTGGGCGCGCTCGCGGGCCTTGCGATCTACAGTGTGGCGACGGGTATCTCGGCGCTGCTCTAGCGTCGCGGTCACTCGTCGGCGAAGAGAGCGCTTCCGCGCCGCCAGACCTGGCGGATGTTGAGGGTGTCGGCGATCCGCGTCGTCGGGTCGCCGTCCACGAGCACGAGGTCGGCCCGCAGCGACTCCCGGATCCGTCCACGGTCGTCGAGGCCGAACCGTCGCGCGGGGACCGCTGTGGCGGCGCGCAGTGTTTCCGTGGGCGTCAGACCGGCGCGGACGAGGAGCTGGAGTTCGTGGTGGACGCTGGCCCCATGGGCCATCCCGCCGAGCGTGGGCAGCGGGAACGAAACGTCCGTACCGACGAGGATGTCGACGCCGGCTGCGTGGAGCGCGCGAACGGATGCGAGAACGTCGTCGAGGTCGCCCTGCGGGTACCGGTTGTAGCTGCTCTGCAGGGTGGAGATCCAGGCGTCGTCGAGCTTGGAGCGGACGCGCGGATCCTCGGCGAACTCGGCCGCGGAAATCCCCATCATGGAAGCGTTCAGGACGACGCAGGGTACGACGAATGCCCCGGATGCTGCGATGGTGTCGATGATCTGCGACGTGTGGGGGCGGTCCATGAAGAGGTGGACGAGTCCGTCGATGCCACCCGTGATCGCCGAGGCGGTCGCGTCCACGGTGAGTGTGTGGGCGACGGTCAGGAGGCCGCGGCGGTGGGCTTCTTCGACGCCGGCCGCGATCGTCGCGTCATCGAGCAAGGGGAGGCCGGGGGCGCCTTCGACAGTCCCGTCGTCGATCATGAACTTGATGTAGTCGGATCCGGTGGCCTGGAGCCGTGGGATGAACGCCACGGCCTCCTCGGGCGTCGTGGCGAACGGCATGACGATGTCGGCCCACTGGTCCGCGTCGGCATCATCCGCCTCCCACGGAGCCTCGTCGCCGTCGTCGTCGTGGCCGTCACCGCCCATCAGTTCGCTGGGATGTCCGCCGGGCGGGGTGATGCCGAATCCCGCAGAACGTACATCTGCGACCCGATCGTCATCGGTGACCTGGCTCCGTCTGTCCCGGGTGAACATCCCCTGCATCTCCAGTTCGGTCGTCACCCCGAAGGTGAGGGCCAGCTCGAGCCCCTCCAGGGACGTGTGGACGTGTGAGTCGATCAGGCCGGGGATCACTGTCCCGCCGCGGCCGTCCACGACGTACGCCCCGTCGGGGATGTCGTCGCCGATCGACCGGATCCTGGTTCCTTCGATCACAACCGACGCAGCGGGGAGCACCTCCTCGCCGTCGAAAATCCGTGCGCCGACGATCGCTGTCGTGTTCATCGCTTCTCCTTTGGTGTTCGTCCGATGCGGAACGTCATTTTCTGTAGTGACTACAGAAAACTAGTAATACCATAATTGAAACTGCTGCCTCGATGCAGTACGCTCGTCTCGTGGCAGCCGGTACGGGACTTCGCGAGCGGAAGAGGGCGCAGACCCGTCGCGCCCTTCACCGCGCCGCCGTCCGGTTGTTCGTGGAACGCGGATTCGATGATGTGACCGTCGCTGAGATCGCCGATGAGGCGAATGTCGCGTTGACGACGCTTTTCACGTATTACCCGGCGGGCAAGGTCGGCCTGGTCTTCGAGCAGGAGGAGGACCGCGCGGCCGCGCTGGTGCAGGCCATACGCGATCGCCCCGCCGGGACGGACCCACTGAGCGCCATCGAATCGTTCATGGAAAGCCGAGTCCCGTTCGACGACGGTGACCCGCGTTCCCGGGAGCTCCTCGATCTGATCTTCTCGACGCCGCAGCTCCGCGCCTACGTCCGGCAGAAATGGACCGACTGCGAAGATGCACTGGTCTCTGAGCTCGCCGCGGAGTGGCATGAGCCCGACGGTGCAAGCCTCCGCTCCCTCGCGCGCTTCATCCTCGAGAGCCCCGACATCGCCGCGCGCGAGCCAGCGCCCGAAGACGCGCTACGGCTCATCTTCACGAATTTGCGCCGCGGGTGGAGATAGCGCCGTCCCGGGTGACGTGGTTCAGGCGGCGGTGTTGGCCGCGGTCGCGATGGCGGTGAGGACTGCTGCGTAGAGCCTTCGCGTCACGTCGAGATATGCGCTTTGCTGGGCCTCGTCTTGGAAGACCAGGTCATTCCAGGACCCCATGCCTCCGAAGACCCATGCTTGAACTGCGGCGGCCAGAAGCTGCCGGTTCTCTGTGGGAGCAGTCGACGGGGCGAGGTCGGGGTTGTACGGGATCGCTGGTTCGCTCGTGTCGAGGAGTCCGAGTGCCTGAGCAAACCATCCCGCCCAGGAGCGGAGATCTGTCGATTGTGCAAAACGCTCGATGGCCTGCAGTGCAGTCCGGAGGTCAGTGCGCGCGGAGCCCAGATCAACGACCGGTTCCATCGCTGCGGGCAGGTCCCGGCTGGTCATCTCGACGGCCCAGATTCGATTGTTCGGGTCTGCCCGGTCTCGAACAGACCATGCGCAGAACCAGATCCGCGGCCGAGGGCCGTCGGTGCATATCGCCCAGCGACCGCCGTTCGCGAACGATGCCTCTATGTGGCCTGGAAGCCCACTGGACGCGGCGCCGTCTCCAATGAGCAGTGTGAGCCGCTGGCTTCCGCCTTCCTTGACATGCTGGAGCCAAGCGGCGACGCCGTCGCCCTCCCATGAACGGTGGCGGAACAGGCCGCGCTCCGAGCACTGCGACCGCCACGAGCTCACAAATCGGAAGGCCGAATTCGATGCATCCAACGCGGGTGCGGGCTCGGCGCTCCTGGACAGCCAGTCGTTGCCATGCAGGCACAGCGCAACAAGGGCTGCCAGTTCCCCGTTCATGCCTCGATCCTGCCCGAGAATTCCCGAACCCGGAGGACGCTGCGCGCGCACCAGGTGGCGCATCCCAATTGGCGGAGAATGGGGGATTCGAACCCCCGAGGGCTTGCACCCAACACGCTTTCCAAGCGTGCGCCATAGGCCACTAGGCGAATTCTCCTGGTCGTCGCCTTCCGCTGTCGCGGCCGGCGGCTCCCAGTATCTTACCCGAATGCCGGAGGGCCTCGCGCACACGGCTCCCATCCGTAGCCGCTACAATCGTTGATGGCTCCCCACGTGGCGCCATCCAGGCCAACTCCCCCAGGGCGGAAACGCAGCAAGGGTAACCGGGCTCTGGCGGGTGCGTGGGGAGTCTTTTCATGTCCAGCCGCGTGTCACCGCCGCCGCGTATATTGTGGCCACCAGTGCCGGACCTTCTACGCCCTGTAGAATGGTCCGTGTCTTCCGTGGAGCGATGGAGGGACGGGTGCCGCAGTGACCGATCAGCTGACCGAGCTGTCGACCGAGGCGTACGTGGTGGGCTTCCCGCTCGTGTTCGACCTGGAGCAGGTCGTCCGGTTCACGGAGGAAGGCATCGGGTCGGTTCCCCCGACTCCCTACAACTCGTTCGGGCACGCGCGCGAGCTGGCCGGACTCGACGACACATTCGTGTCGATCAACAACGACACCGTGTACTCGATCGCCCAGGTCGATCTGGGGGTCGGTCCGGTGAGGCTCAGCGTCCCCGCTGCCGGTGACCGCTATTTCGTCCTGCAGTTCGTGGACGCCTGGACCAACAATTTCGCCTACATCGGCACGCGGGCCACCGGGGGAGAGGGTGGCGAGTTCCTGCTGCTGCCGCCCGACGACGAGGCCGCGCCCGACACCTCCGGACTCCCGGCCATCCGCTTCCCCACACGCGTTGCGACGATCGTCGGACGGTGGGCGGTCGACGGCGCCGACGACCTCCCTGCCGTCCACGCGCTGCAGGACGCACTGACGTTGACTCCGCTCCACCAGACCCTCGTCCCGCCGCAGGGCGTCCCCTCGGTGGACGGTGGCCAGGGCGAGGCGCTCGACTTCTTCGAGAAGCTGCGGGTGTGGTCGCAGGCCTTCCCGCCGGCGCTGCGCGATCGGCCCGCGCTCGAGTCGTACGCGCCGCTCGGGCTGGTGAGCCCGTACACGATCGCCGAACAGCCGGAGGGGGTGCGCCAGGCGCTCACCGCCGGCTACGCCCTCGGCAAGGACGCACTGGAGTCGGCACTGCGCACCTCCGGGACGCTGACCGACCACTGGGCGGTCAACCTCCACGTCTTCGACTACAACCTCGACTTCTTCGAGCTGGGGGCCATCGACGCGCCCGAGTGGAAGCTGAACGACCCGCGCACCCGGTACGCGCACCGCGCTGCGGCGGCGCTCGGCGGGCTGTGGGGAAACCACGCCTATGAAGCGGCCTACATCATGACCTACGAGGACGCCGACGGCGAGCCGCTCAGCGGCGAGCACGTCTACCGCCTGCGGCTGAACCCCACGCCGCCGGTGGGCGCCTTCTGGTCGCTGACCATGTACGACCTCCCGCACTACTACCTCGTCGCCAACCCGATCGACCGCTACTCGGTCGGCGACAGGACCCGCGGGCTCGTGTACGACGACGACGGAGGACTGACCATCACGATGAGCGCCACCCGACCGACCGACGAGAAGGCGGCCGCCAACTGGCTGCCCGCACCGACCGGACGTTTCCGCCCGATCCTCCGCCTGTACCTGCCGGGTGACGAGGTGCTGGACGGCCGTTACGGCATCCCGGCGATCGAGCGGATCGGCTGACGTGGCGCGCTCCATCTACATCACCTCCGCCGAAGGGCACACCGGCAAGTCCACCGTGGCCCTCGGGGTGCTCGAGTCCCTGCGTCACTCGGTCGAGCGGGTGGGCGTGTTCCGACCGATCGCGCGGTCGACCGACGAACGCGACTACGTGCTCGAGCTTCTGCTCCAGCGGATCACGGCCGACATCTCGTACGAGGATGCGCTCGGCGTGACCTACGACGATGTCCATGCCGACGCGGATGCGGCCCTCGCCGAGATCGTGCAGCGCTTCCGCGCGGTGGAGGCGCAGTGCGACACCGTGGTGATCCTCGGCTCCGACTACACGGACGTCGGCAGCCCGACCGAGCTCGGGTACAACGCCCGGATCGCCGCGAACCTGGGCGCACCGGTGCTGCTGGTGCTCGGGGGCCGCATCGGCCAGGGTTTCGGGGAGCGTCTCGGGCAGGCCGACCCGCGCTCGCCTGAGGAGCTCCGCCAGCTGGCGGAGATCGCCGTCGCCGAGCTGCGGACGGAGCACGCCGGACTGCTCGCGGTCATCGCGAACCGGGCGGACGACGGGATGCTGGATGAGATCGTCGCCGCGGTCGGGTCGGTCGTCGGTGCGGCGGCGGTCGCGGCCGGCAGTGCGGACCGCCCGCCGGTGTGGGCCATCCCGGAAGACCCGTTCCTGGTGGCGCCGAGCATCCGCTCCATCATGGAGGAGACCGGTGCGACCCTGATCGCCGGCGAAGAGGCGCTGCTCACCCGCGAGGCGCTGGGCGTGGTCGTCGCCGGGATGTCGATGAACAACGTCCTCCCGCGCCTGGTCGACGGCGCGGTCGTCGTCGTGCCGGGCGACCGCACCGAGGTGCTGCTGGCCGTGCTGATGGCGAACGCGTCCGGCACCTTCCCGTCGATCGCGGGCATCGTCCTCAACGGCGGGTTCGACCTGCCGGAGCCCATCCAGCGGCTGCTCGCCGGCCTTCGGTCGCCGCTGCCGATCGTGCGGACCGGGCTCGACACCTACGACACAGTGGTGCGGATCACGCACGCGCGCGGCCGGCTCGCCGCCGACTCGCAGCGCAAATACGACACCGCGCTCGCCCTCTTCGAACGGCACGTGGATGCGGGAGCGCTCCTCGCGCGCCTCAACGTCTCCCGGCACGACGTCGTCACCCCGCTCATGTTCGAGTACGACCTGATCGAGCGCGCGCGGGCGGCGAAGAAGCACATCGTGCTGCCCGAGGGGGAGGACGACCGCATCCTGCGTGCCGCCCACACCCTGCTGGCGCGCGGTGTCGCCCAGCTGACCATCCTCGGCGAGCCGTTCGAGGTGCGTTCGCGGGCGATCGAACTGGGTCTCGACCTCTCCGGCGCCGAAGTGCTCAGCCCGTTCGACGATGTGATGCGGCTGCGGTTCGCGACCGAGTACGCCCGGTTGCGCGCGCACAAGGGCATCACGATCGAGCAGGCGTCCGACACCATCACCGACACGTCCTACTTCGGCACGATGATGGTGCACCTGGGGCTCGCCGACGGGATGGTGTCCGGCGCCGCGCACACGACGGCGCACACCATCCGGCCGGCTTTCGAGATCATCAAGACGACGCCGGGCGTCTCGGTCGTGTCCAGTGTCTTCCTGATGGCCCTCGCCGACCGCGTGCTCGTCTACGGGGACTGCGCCGTCGTCCCGGACCCGACCTCCGAGCAGTTGGCCGACATCGCGATCTCGTCCGCTCGGACCGCCGAACAGTTCGGGATCGAGCCACGCGTCGCGATGCTGTCGTACTCGACCGGCGACTCGGGCGCCGGGGCGGATGTGGAGAAGGTGCGGACCGCGACCGAGCTGGTGCGGGAGCGCGCGCCGCAGCTCGCGGTGGCAGGCCCCATCCAGTACGACGCGGCGGCGGATGCGGCGGTCGGCGCCGCCAAGATGCCCGGTTCGGAGGTGGCCGGTCGGGCGACCGTGTTCATCTTCCCGGACCTCAACACCGGCAACAACACCTATAAGGCGGTGCAGCGGAGCGCGGGCGCCGTCGCCATCGGTCCCGTCCTGCAGGGCCTCCGGAAGCCGATCAACGATCTGTCCCGCGGCGCGACCGTCGACGACATCGTCAACACCGTGGCGATCACGGCGATCCAGGCGGCGCTGTCATGAGCGCCGTCCTGGTCGTCAACAGCGGTTCGTCGTCGTTCAAGTACCAGCTGATCGACAGCGAGACCGAGGAGTCACTGGCCTCCGGGCTGGTGGAGCGGATCGGCGAGTCGAGCGGGCACACCACGCACCGCGGGCCGAACGGCACGACGGAGCGCACGCTCGAGATCCCGGACCACACGGCCGGGTTCCGTGCGATGCTCGACGCGTTCGCGGCGGAGGGTCCCAGCCTCGACGAGAACCCGCTGGATGCGGTCGGCCATCGCGTGGTCCACGGCGGCAAGCGCTTCTTCGAGCCGACGATCGTCACGCCGCTCGTCGAGATCAACATCGAGGACCTGTCCGACCTCGCGCCGCTGCACAACCCCGCGAACCTCGAGGGCATCCGTGCTGCCAAGAAGGCGTTCCCGGACGTGCCGCACGTCGCGGTGTTCGACACCGCGTTCCACCAGACACTGGCGCCGGAGGCGTACACATACGCCATCGACGCCGACCTGGCCGAGCGCCATCGTGTGCGGCGGTACGGCTTCCACGGCACGTCGCACAAGTACGTCTCCGAGACGGCCGCGGAGTTCGTCGACCGCCCGCTCGGCGAGCTGCGCCAGATCGTCCTGCACCTGGGCAACGGCGCGTCGGCGTGCGCGATCGATGGCGGACGCTCGGTGGAGACGTCGATGGGCATGACGCCGCTGGAGGGCCTGGTCATGGGGACGCGGTCGGGCGACCTCGACCCGGCGGTGCTCATCCACTTGGCGCGGCGCGCGCACCTGTCGACGGATGCCCTGGACGAGTTGCTGAACCGCCGGAGCGGGCTGCTCGGCCTCTCCGGCCGGGGCGACATGCGCGATGTCCGTCAGGCGGCGGGTCGCGGGGATGAGGCTGCGCGGCTCGCGCTGGATGTGACGGTCCACCGCCTGAAGCACTACATCGGTGCGTACACAGCGCTGCTCGGACGCCTCGACGTGCTGACCTTCACGGCCGGAGTCGGCGAGAACGACGCGGCACTCCGCGCGGAGGTGCTCTCCGGGCTGGAGGTGCTCGGTATCCGGCTCGACACGGAGCGCAACGCGAGCCCGTCGCGCGACGCGCGGGTCATCTCGGCCGACGACTCCGCCGTGACGGTGCTGGTGGTGCCGACGAACGAGGAGCTGGAAATATCCCGGCAGTCGCTCGAGGCGGTTCGGGCAGCGACCGGGGGCTGACGGGAGCAGAGAGGCCATGCGGCGACGGCGCGGCGACGGCGAACGGCACGGGATGCCGCGACGCGTGTCCGCCGCGCGCCGCCCCGGCCTGCTGCCGCGGATCGTGGCGGCCGTCGCCTCCGCACTCGTCGCGGTCACCGCGCTCGCCGGGTGTGCGACCGGGGACGTGGCGGCCGGCGCCCGGTTCGTGACCTCACCGCTCGTCCGCTACAGCGCCGTGCTCTGGCCCTTCCCACTGGAGCTGGTAGGCGCCGAGCCCGGGGCGCGCTTGCGGCTGACCGCGCGGCTCGCCACGGCGCACGGCACCTGGACGTCGGCGGCGACCTACACGGTCCCGGCTTCGGGGACGCTCGACCTCGCGGCCGCCCGGCCGCAGCTCGCACCGTTCACCGAGCCCGACTCGGCTGGGCTGTTCTGGACATTGCGTGGGCCGCAGCTGTCGGGTGAGGCGGCTGCCCGGCAGTGGATGCGCGACACCATCCGCGTCACCGTCGCCGCCTCCGACGCCGGCCGCGTCGTCGCCTCCCGATCGTTTGAACTCGACGGGCTGGCATCGTCCCTCGCGGTGCGCACCATCTACACGCGCGACCTCCGGCCGGCCATCGACCCGCGCTTGCCGCGGCAGACGCACGAGGACGTCGCACTCGCCACCTTCTACAGTGCGGCGAGCCTGGAGCACCCGCAGACGCCGGTGGTGCTGATGTTCGACGACGCGCGGCCGGGTGCATCCGGCGACTACGTCGCCCCGGTGATCGCGCAGTTCGGCGCCTCGGTGCTGCGCATCCCGGTCGCCGCGGCGGCGGACGGCGTGCGTTCGACCGGCATCGTCGCGGACACGACCGTGCAGGCCGTGTTCGACTGGCTGTCGGAGCGTCCCGACATCGAGCAGGACCGCGTCTTCGTCTACGGCACCGGGGCGGCCGAGCAGTTGGCCGTCTGGGCGGCGACACGGTTCCCGTCGCGCATCCACGGGCTGTTCGTCGCCGGGGGCGCGCCGGCGCTGCTGTGCCTGCCCGCGGCGAGGGTGGCCCCGGTCTTCGAGGATTCGTCCGGCCTTCCCTGCCTCACCGACGCGGAAACCGTCGTCCCCTCCGCGGTGCCGTCCATCGACGGCGTCGACGGCCCGGTCGTGCTGGCCTGCGGCACGCAGGACGCGACCTTGCCGTCGTCGTGCGCCTGGCAGCGCTCCCTGGCGGCCACCCGGGAGCCGCGCCCCGGCGACCGGACGATCTACGCCGACGGCGCGACGCATCCCGTCAGCGTGCCGCCGGGCCTGCCGATCGCCCTCCCGGCGACCGGCGGCCAGCCGACCGAGAAGGCCCGCATCGCGTTCTGGAACGCGGTCGGCCGCGACCTGCTCCGGGCGGTGCTCGGATGACCAGGCAGTGGGCGCTGCGACGGCTGCTGCGGGTCGCGGTGGTCGGAGCGGTGGCGGCACTCCTCCTCTCGGCCTGTGCGACGGGCTCGGGAGGGGGCGCGCGGTTCGTGTTCAGCCGGTTCGGCGACGGGATCACCGAGCCCGTCGGCATCCAGATCGTCGGCCTGGAGCCGGGCGAGCCCGTCGTGCTCACCGCACGCGCGCACTCCAGCGCCGGCTCGTGGTCGTCGCGGGCGGTCTACGCGGTTCCGCCCACGGGGAGCGTCCGGCTGTGGTCGCAGGAGCCGACGGCAGCGCCCTACCCGCGACCGGACAGCTCCGGTCTGCTGTGGAGCCTGACGGGACCGTCGCTCAGCCAGCAGCAGCTGGAGGCGCAGTGGGTGTACAGCCCGCTCGATATCCGGTTCTCGGCCGAGCAGGCGGGACACCAGGTGGCCTCCGGCGAGCTCCACCGCACGCCGCTCTCGGCGGGGACCATCAGCCGGGATGTGCTGGGCAGCGATCTCATCGACACCGGCGACCCCGAGGCGTCCGGGCTCGCGCCGACGGCCACCGTCGGGACGCTGGTCGACTCGGTGCCGACGCCGGTCGACCTGCGTCCCGGCGTGATCGTCATCGACGGCGACGACGGCGGAGCGTCCGGCGCGTTCGTCTCGCGACGGATCGCATCGGCCGGCTTCCCCGTCGTCGTGCTGCCGGCGTTCGTCCCGGCCGGACGCATCCCCGGATCCGCCGCGCTCTCGGTCGAGACGTTCGACGCCGTGCTGACCTGGTTCTCCTCTCTTCCCGTCGTGGATGAGGGACGCATCTTCGTCTACGGCACCGGTCGTGCCTCGTCGCTGGCCCTCTGGTTCGCCGCGAACGACCCGGATCGCGTCCACGGAGCGTTCGCCGCCAGCGGCGCGACGGCGCTGCAGTGCACGTCGTCCGCGGGCAGCCCACTGCTCATCCAGCACGGGCGGGCGTTGCCGTGCGCCAACCCGGAGCGCACGATCGCGGGCACGGACATCCTGCCGCTGCAGCGCATCAGCGGGCCGCTCGTGCTCGCCTGCGGCACCGACGACCGGCTGCTTCCGACCGCGTGCGACTGGACGCGGGCGGGGGAGCAGGTGCGCGGCGACGAACCGGGAGACGCCTTCCTCTACCTGGACGGCGCCGGCCACGACATCACCACGCCGCCCCTGCTGCCGATCGGGCTGAGCGACCTGGCTCCGGCGACCGCGCAGGCGACCGAAGCGGCGCGGGCGCAGTTCTGGCAGCTCGTCATCGCGAAGCTGGCGGGGGCGATGCGGCCATGAGGCGGATGGTGGCGGGCGTGGTCCTCGCGCTGCTGGTCGCATCCCTCGCCGCCTGCGTCGCCATTCCGGGCGCGGGCGGACCGCGCGTCGAGGTCAGCGAGGAGCCGAGCGGGGTGTGGAAGCCCATCCACGTCCGGGTCGTCTCGCTGCCGCCGGGTGGACGGGTGACGGTACGCGCGACGGCGCGGTCCGGCGCGGCGGCGGGTGAGCGGTGGAGCTCGCAGGCCGTCTACAGCGTCCCGTCGTCCGGCGTGGTCGACCTGGACCACGACGTGGCCGCCGAGGCCCCGTTCTCCGGAGCGGACGGGATGGGCCTGTTCTGGACGCTGCAGAGCGACTCGGGCCGCGAGGCGAACTCCCCGCATGTGTGGGGCGGCTCGACCATGACCGTCGACCTGGAGGCCGTCATCGACGGTCGCCGGGTCGCCGCCCGCCGCCTGCATCGGGTCGGGCTGACCTCGGTAGCGCCGTCACGGGCGGTGTTCGACGACGGCATCACGGGGGACTACTTCCAGCCCGCGTCGGCCGCCGCGGCGCCGCGCCCGGCGGTGCTCGTCTTCGACGGGACCGAGCCGGATGTGCAGACCGGCGTGCTCTCGGCGGCCACCCTCTCCGCGATGGGGTATCCGGCGCTCGCCCTCTCGACCTACGGGTCGGCGGGCCAGCTCGGGCCGGTCCGCGTGCTCCCCGCCGAGCGCGTCGTCGCGGCGCTGAACTGGCTGCGCGCACAGCCGGGGGTGGATGCGCGGCGCGTCTTCGTCTTCGGGACCTCGCGGGGCGCGCAGCTTGCCCTGTGGACCGCGGTCGCGCATCCCGAGCTGGTCTACGGCGCCATCGCGCCCGCCGGAACCACCGGGCTGGTCTGCCCATCGCCCGTTCCCGGCCCGGCGATCACCGTCGGAGGCTCGTGGGTGCCCTGCCTCAGCGGCACCCACGTGGTGACGCGGGCCGCCGTGCTCGACCTGGACCGCATCCCCGGTCCGGTGGTGCTGGGATGCGCGGGGGAGGACGAGCAGCTCGGGAACGGCTGCCGGTGGCTCGACGTCGCGGCCGAGGTGCGGCCGGCGCGCGGGGGAGACGCGTACGTCCGGGCGCCGAAGGCGACGCACACCTTCTACCTCCCGCCCTACACACCGCTCGACCTGCCTCCCGCGCCGCAGGCGCAGCCCACGGAGGACGCCCGGGCCGCCCTGTGGTCGGCGATCGGCCGTGCCCTCAACGTCCGGGGGCCGTGATCGTCGCCGACCCAGCCGAATGTCGGCGGCGGTGAGTAGCATGTGTGAGTGGTAACCGCCCTGTATCGCCGCTACCGGCCCGACACCTTCGCCGAGATGATCGGCCAGTCTCAGGTGACGGAGCCGCTGATGACGGCGCTGCGCACCAACCGGGTGAATCACGCCTATCTCTTCTCGGGTCCCCGCGGCTGCGGCAAGACCACGTCGGCCCGCATCCTGGCCCGCTGCCTGAACTGTGCGGAGGGCCCCACCGACACCCCGTGCGGGAAGTGCGCCAGCTGCATCGAGCTGAGCCGCGACGGCGGCGGCTCCCTCGACGTGGTCGAGATCGACGCGGCCAGCCACAACGGCGTCGACGACGCGCGCGACATCCGCGAGCGTGCGATCTTCGCCCCGGCCCGCGACCGCTACAAGATCTTCATCCTCGACGAGGCGCACATGGTCACCCCGCAGGGCTTCAACGCTCTGCTGAAGATCGTGGAGGAGCCGCCGGAGCACGTGAAGTTCATCTTCGCGACGACGGAGCCCGAGAAAGTCATCGGGACCATCCGCTCCCGCACCCACCACTACCCGTTCCGCCTCGTCCCTCCCGCGCAGATGCTGGAGTACGTGCAGAGCCTGTGCGACAGCGAGGGCATGACGGTCGCACCGGGCGTCCTCCCGCTGGTGGTGCGCGCGGGCGGCGGTTCGCCGCGCGACACGCTCTCCCTGCTCGACCAGCTGATGGCCGGGTCCGAGGGAAGCGCCATCGACTACGAGCGGGCGGTCGCCCTCCTCGGTTACACGCACGCCGCGCTGCTCGACGACGTCATCGACGCGATCTCGGCTCGGGATGCGGCGGGCGCCTTCGCCGCGGTCGACCGCGTCATCCAGACGGGGCAGGACCCCCGGCGGTTCGTCGAAGACCTGCTGGAGCGGCTGCGCGACCTGATCGTGGTCGCCGCGACGAGTGTCGAGGGGGCTGCGGCCGTGCTCCGCGGAGTCCCACAGGACGAGCTCGACCGGATGGGCGTGCAGGCCATGAAGTTCGGCGCGGCCGAGCTCAGCCGTGCCGCTGACATCGTGAACGCCGCGCTCACCGAGATGACCGGCGCGACATCGCCGCGGCTCCACCTCGAACTCATGATCGCCCGCGTGCTCGTGCCGTCGAGCGACGAGAGCGAGCGCGGTGCGCTCGCCCGCGTAGAGCGGCTCGAGCGCCGCGTCGGCGTGAGCGACGCCATCGGCTCCGAGCCCGGTCGTGCCGAGTCCGGTCGGACGGAGCGTGCGGCCGCCGAGCGCGGTGCGCCGGCCGCGGCGAACTCGGCTCCGCCGCGCGAGCCGGTTCGTGCCGCAGCTGCTGCCCCCGCTGCTCCCGCGCCGGAGCCCGCTCCTGCTCCCGTCGCCGCATCCACTGCGGGTGCCGCTCCGGCTGCCGGTGCTGCCCCGGCAGATGCGGGTGCCGAGGCAGAGCCCGCCGCAGAAGCCGCGACGGTCACGCCGCCGGCGGAGAAGCCCGCCGCGGCGCCGGCTCCCACGGAACAGCCCTCCGCGCCCGCTGCGTCTCCGGCTCCCGCGGCGGCCGCCGTCGGCCCCGTCACCACGCAGCAGGTCAAGGACGCCTGGCCGCAGATCCTCGACGCCGTGCAGCGGGCGAAGCGCAGCGCCTGGATGGTCGTGTTCACCGCGCAGGTGCGCTCGCTGAACGGCGACGTCCTGTCGCTGTCGTTCCCGAGCGACAACGACGTCCAGAGCTTCCGGCAGCCCGACGCCGGCGGTGCCCCGGGCGTCAGCGAGTACCTCCGTCAGGCGATCGTCGACGTCCTCGGCATCCGCGTGAAGTTCATCGCGAAGGCCGACTCGGCTCCCGGGTCGGGCGGGTCGCCCCGCCCCTCCGCCGGTGCGCCCGCCGCGCCCGCGGCCGAGACCTGGCCGGGCGCCGAGCCCGGCGACGCTCGCGAGGCGACGCCGGCCGCCCGCACGGCATCCGCTCCGAGCACTCCGGTTCAGCGCGACACCGCCTCCCCGAGGTCGACAGCAACCGACGCGGCGTCGACTCGCACCACGTCCTCGGACGCCGCCGCCCCGGCGGCCGTGGTCACGGAGTGGGCGACGGTCACCATCCCCTCGTCGCGCGAGACGGCCGAGGCGGCCGCAACGGTGACGTCCGCGGTGGCGACCATGGAGCGTCCGGCCGCGCCGGCGGCAGCACCTCAGGCACCAGCGCCTGCCGCCGCCCCGCAGGGCGCCCCAGCGCCGGAGGAGCCGCCGTACGACGACGTCCCTCCGCCCGAGATCGAGCCGCCGTTCGAGCCGCCCGTCCCGGAGGAGCCCGTGGGCGACTGGGCCGCCGCTCCGTCCGCGACGGCTGCCGCCGCTCCGTCCGCTGCCCCGTCGGCTCAGCCTGCGCGCAGTGCCGAGAGCGCATCGTCCGGCGATGCCTCACGCGCCGCGCGCCCGTCCTCCGCCCCGGCCGCAGGCTCCCGAACGCCGACCTTCCAGCAGCCGCAGCGGTACGGCGAAGCTGTGGTGCGCGAGATCCTCGGAGCCACCTTCATCGAGGAGCAGCCTGCACCTCCGACCCCGGGGATGAGGTAGCCGGTGTACGAAGGCATCGTCCAGGAGCTGATCGACGAGCTCGGGCGGCTGCCGGGCATCGGCCCGAAGTCCGCTCAGCGCATCGCGTTCCACATCCTGCAGACCGAGACGTTCGACGTCACCCGCCTCGCGGAGGTGCTGCTCGAGGTGCGCGACAAGGTGCGCTTCTGCGAGATCTGCGGAAACGTGTCGGAGGAGGTCACCTGCTCCATCTGTCGTGACCCGAGGCGCACACCGAACCTCATCTGCGTGGTGGAGGAGGCGAAGGACGTCGTCGCGATCGAGCGCACCCGCGAGTTCCGCGGGCTGTACCACGTGCTCGGCGGGGCGATCAGCCCCATCGACGGCGTCGGGCCCGACGACCTGCGCATCCGCCAGCTGATGCAGCGACTCGCCGACGGCACGGTTCAGGAGGTGATCATCGCCACCGATCCGAACCTCGAGGGCGAGGCCACCGCCACCTACCTCAGCCGCCTGCTCACCACGCTCGAGATCCGCGTGACGCGGCTCGCCTCCGGCCTGCCGGTCGGCGGCGACCTCGAGTACGCCGACGAGGTCACGCTCGGCCGCGCGTTCGAGGGCCGCCGCCAGGTCTCCTGACCTCGCCCGGCCTGACCACCTCCGCCCAGCCCCCACTCCCGCCCAGCCCCCACCTCCGCCCGGCCTGACCACCTCCGCTCAGCCCCCACTCCGCCCAGCCCCCACTTCCGCCGAGCCCCACTCCCACGGTGCAAAACGGAGGAGTTCCCACCTCCACGGCGGGGCATCGACCTCCGTTCTACGCAGATCCCGTCCATCTCGCGCGCAGACTCCTCCCTTCCGCATCACGTCGTGCCTCGTCCAGAACGGAGGAGTCCTCACCCGCCACGCCGTGTGCCGCTCCTCAACGGAGGAAGACGGCTCCGTAACGCCCCGCGAACTCCTCCGTTCGGGCACACCGCACGCACACGTCCTCCGATGACCGTCCTTGTCAACAGGTGTCGTCACATGAAGGAACGGTCATATCCCGATCGGTAGGATGGGAAGCCCGTGAGTTCAGGAGAGTCTGTGGCCCTCATCGTCCAGAAGTTCGGCGGTTCGTCCGTCGCGACAGCTGAGAGCATCAAGCGCGTCGCGAAGCGCATCGTCGAGACGCGCAAGGCCGGCAACGAGGTCGTCGTCGCCGTCTCCGCGATGGGCGACACGACGGACGAACTCATCGACCTGGCGCACGAGGTCACCCCGATCCCCGCGCCCCGCGAGCTCGACATGCTGCTCACCGCGGGCGAGCGCATCTCCATGGCGCTGCTCGCGATGGCGATCAAGAGCATGGGATACGACGCGCGCTCGTTCACCGGCAGCCAGGCCGGCATGATCACCGACGCGCAGCACGGCTCCGCGCGCATCGTCGACGTCACGCCCGGCCGCATCCAGGATGCGCTGACCGAGGGCGCCATCGCGATCGTCGCCGGATTCCAGGGGTTCAGCCGCGAGTCGCGCGACATCACCACGCTCGGTCGCGGCGGGTCCGACACGACGGCCGTCGCCCTCGCCGCCGCCCTCGGCGCGGAGGTCTGTGAGATCTACACCGATGTCGACGGCGTCTTCACCTCCGATCCGCGGCAGGTGCCGCTCGCCCGCAAGATCGACCGCATCACCAGCGAGGAGATGCTGGAGCTCGCGGCGGCCGGCGCGAAGGTGCTGCACATCCGCGCCGTCGAGTACGCACGGCGTCACAACGTGACCCTGCACGTGCGCTCGTCGTTCTCCAACAAGGAGGGCACGTATGTCCTCAACGAAGCAGCGGCCGCCGAGGCCGCCAAGAAGGATGGAACCGTGGAAGAGCCCATCATCTCCGGCGTGGCCACCGACCTGAGCGAGGCCAAGATCACCGTCGTCGGCGTGCCCGACGTGCCCGGCAAGGCCGCGCAGATCTTCAAGATCGTCGCGAAGGCGAACGCGAACGTCGACATGATCGTCCAGAACGTGTCCGCTGCGGCGACGAGCCTCACCGACATCTCCTTCACCCTTCCCAAGTCGGAGGGGCAGCGCGTGCTGACCGCCCTCACCGCCGAGCGCGACGAGGTCGGCTACCAGTCGCTGCAGTACGACGACCAGATCGGCAAGCTGGCCCTGGTCGGCGCCGGGATGCGCACCAACTCCGGCGTCTCGGCGAAGCTCTTCGAAGCGCTCTACGACGCGGGCATCAACATCGAGATGATCTCCACCAGCGAGATCCGCATCTCGGTCGTCACCCGCGCCGACACGGTCGCCGAGGCCGCCCGTGTCGTCCACACGGCCTTCGGGCTCGACGGGGACGAGAAGGCCGTCGTCTACGCCGGCACCGGCCGGTAGTTCGCTCGCCGAACGGGAATGGCCGCGCGACCGGCGCGGTTGACCACACGAAACGACCCAAGGGGCTGACATGACCGAGTTCACCGATTTCGACAGCAACGGCGTCCGTCTGGCCGTCGTCGGCGCGACCGGCCAGGTGGGCGGCGTGATGCGCCGCCTGCTGGAGGAGCGCGCGTTCCCGGTGAAGAGCATCCGCTTCTTCGCCTCGTCCCGTTCGGCCGGAACGACCCTGCCATTCAAGGGCCAGGAGATCACGGTCGAGGATGTGGCGACCGCCGACGTCTCCGGCATCGACATCGCGCTGTTCTCGGCGGGTGCCACCGGGTCGAAGGCTCACGCCCCCCGGTTCGCCGAGGCCGGCGCCATCGTGATCGACAACTCGAGCGGCTGGCGCATGGACCCGGACGTCCCGCTCGTGGTGTCGGAGGTCAACCCCGACGCCATCGCCGACGCGCGCAAGGGCATTATCGCGAACCCGAACTGCACGACCATGGCGGCCATGCCCGTCCTGAAGCCGCTGCACGACGAGGCCGGCCTGTCCCGCCTCGTGGTCAGCACCTACCAGGCGGTCTCGGGCTCCGGCCTCGCCGGCGCCGAGGAGCTCGCCGAGCAGGCGCGCGCCGCGATCGCGGACGAGCACCTGCTCGACCTGGTGCACGACGGCTCGGCGGTGACCCTGCCCGCGCCGGTCAAGTACGTCCGTCCGATCGCTTTCGACGTCATCCCGCTGGCCGGCTCCATCGTCGACGACGGGTTCAACGAGACCGACGAGGAGAAGAAGCTGCGCAACGAGTCGCGCAAGATCCTCGACCTGCCGGGTCTCCTCGTGAGCGGCACCTGCGTCCGCGTCCCCGTGTTCACCGGTCACTCGCTCTCGATCAACGCCGAGTTCGAGAAGCCCATCAGCCCCGAGCGGGTCGCCGAGCTGCTGGCGGATGCGCCCGGCGTGCAGCTGACCGACGTCCCCACCCCGCTGCAGGCCGCCGGAAGCGACCCCAGCTTCGTCGGCCGCATCCGCGCGGACGAGGGTGCACCGGAGGGCCGCGGTATCGCGCTGTTCATCAGCAACGACAACCTGCGGAAGGGGGCGGCACTCAACGCGGTGCAGATCGCCGAGCTGGTCGCCGAGCGCCTGACCAATCCCGTCACCGCCTGATCCACTCGGGCCGTTCGGTCGCGGCGAGCGGAGTTGTCTCGATATCGAGACAACTTCCTCGCCGTCGGCCGTGTCCGCGCCTGCGGGCGGTCGGATGGCCGCCGCATCATAGGATTGACGGGTGAGCAATTCTCCCATCGACGTCGTCCTGATCGGCGGCGGCATCATGAGTGCGACGCTCGGGGCCATGATCCAGCGTGTCCAGCCCGACTGGAGCATCCGCATCTACGAGCGCCTGGGCGAAGTGGCCCAGGAGTCGTCGAACCCGTGGAACAACGCCGGCACCGGCCATGCCGCCCTGTGCGAGCTCAACTACATGCCCGAGGCCTCCGACGGCACCGTCGACCCCGCCAAGGCGATCAGCATCAACGAGCAGTTCCAGCTGAGCCGGCAGTTCTGGGCGAGCCTCGTGGCCGCGGGCGACCTGCCCGAGCCGCACACGTTCATCAACTCAACGCCTCACATGACGTTCGTGCGCGGCCGGGACAACGTGCGCTACCTCCGGAAGCGCTACGAGGCGCTGAAGGACCAGCCGCTGTTCGCCGGCATGGAGTACTCCGAAGACCCTGCCGTCATCGGAGAGTGGACGCCGCTGCTCACCAAGAAGCGCAACGCGAAGCAGCGCATCGCCGCGACCCGTCAGACGTCCGGCACCGACGTCGACTTCGGCGCTCTGACGCGTGCGCTCATCGACAACCTGATCGAGAACGGCGCGGAGCTCGCGCTCAATCACACCGTCCGCAGCATCAAGCGCACCAAGGACGGCCTCTGGCGGCTCTCCGTCAAGCACGAGGTCGGCAACACCCCGCACGTCGCGACCGCACGGTTCGTCTTCGTCGGCGCGGGCGGCGGCGCGCTGCACCTGCTCCAGAAGTCCGGCATCCCGGAGATCAAGGGCTTCGGCGGCTTCCCGATCTCCGGTCAGTTCCTGCGGACCACCAACCCGAAGCTGGTCGCTCAGCACCAGGCGAAGGTCTACGGCAAGGCCGCCGTCGGGGCCCCGCCGATGTCGGTGCCGCACCTCGACACCCGTGTCGTCGACGGCCAGGCCTCGCTGCTGTTCGGCCCGTACGCCGGTTTCAGCCCGAAGTTCCTGAAGACGGGCTCCTGGTTCGACCTGCCCGGCTCCGTCCGCCCCGGCAACATCGGCCCCATGCTGGCGGTCGCCCGCGACAACTTCGACCTCATCAAGTACCTCGTCGGCGAGCTCCTCGCCAACCGCGCGAAGAAGCTGAAGGCGCTGCAGGAGTTCATGCCGACCGCCAAGATGGACGACTGGGAGCTGATCACCGCAGGCCAGCGCGTGCAGGTGATGAAGAAGGATGCCAAGAAGGGCGGCGTCCTCCAGTTCGGCACCGAGGTGGTCGCGGCGGAGGACGGCTCGATCGCCGGTCTCCTCGGAGCCTCGCCGGGCGCATCCACCGCCGTCCCGATCATGGTGGATCTGCTGAAGCACTGCTTCCCCGACCGTTTCGGCGACTGGCTGCCGACGCTGAAGGAACTGATCCCGACGGTCGGAACGACGCTGAACGATCGACCGGACGAGGCCAAGCGCGTGCTCGACACCACGGCGGAGACCCTGCAGCTGCAGCAGTAGTCCTCTGGACATGTCCTCTGGACAGCCGCGTGGACGGCCTGGTATGGTCGTCCACGCTATGAAGTGAGAACCTCCTGACGTCCCGCGCCTGAGGCGCCGTCGATGTGAGTGAGGACCCTTCGGTCGCTGCGCTGCCCGGTCAGGCACCTGGGCGCTCCGGCGCCACTCACGACGGAGATCGCCCGGCGGGAAACCGCTCCTCGTGGAGCGCCCGGAAAGGCGGTTCCCCATGCCAACGATCACTCTCACCCCGCTGCGCGCCGACGGCGTCTCGGTCACCTACGGAGAGCGTCGCGTGCTCACCGACGTCTCGCTGACCGTCGGCCCCGGCGCCCGGCTCGGCCTCATCGGCGAGAACGGTGCGGGCAAGTCCACTCTGCTGCGCGTCCTGGCCGGTGCCGAGACACCGGACGCAGGCGCGCTGACCCGGCCGGAACGGACCGGCTTCCTCTGGCAGGAGGTGCGGTTCGAGCCGGGCGAGACGCTCGCAGCGCTGATCGAGGATGCGCTCACCGATGTCCGTGCGATCGAGCGCGAACTCGAGGAGGCGGCCTCCGCGCTCGGCTCCGGCGACCCGATCACCGATGCTCGTTACGACGCTGCCCTCGCGGCGGCCGAACGCGCCGAGATCTGGAGCGTCGAGGCGCGCCGGGACGAGTTGCTCGACGGACTCGGGGTCGGTGACATCCCGCTGTCGCGGAGGCTGAGCGAGGTCTCCGGTGGTCAACGCAGCCGGTTCGCTCTCGCCGCGCTGCTCCTCGCCCGCCCGGAGGCCCTGCTGCTCGACGAGCCGACGAACCACCTGGACGACGAGGCGGCGGCCTTCCTGGAGCGACAGCTGCGGGGATGGGCGGGACCGGTCGTATTCGCCAGCCACGACCGCGCGTTCCTCGATGCGGTGGCCACCAGGCTGCTCGACCTCGACCCCGCGCGCTCGGGCACCACGGTCTTCGGCGGAGGGTACAGCGCGTATCTGGCCGAGAAGGAGGCGGAACGGGCGCGATGGGAGAAGCAGTACGCCGATGAGCAGCACGAGCTCAAGGAGCTCGAGCATGCCGTTGACGTTACTGCCCGGTCCATCGCCTGGTCGGGGAAAGTGCGCGACAACGACAAGTTCGCCAAGGCGTTCAAGGGCAACGCTCTCGATCGCCAGATCAGCCGACGTGTCCGCAACGCGGACGGGCGACTGCAGGAGCTGCGCGCCGACCAGGTGCGGAAGCCGCCCGCCCGTTTGGCCTTCGCGGGGATCCCGTCGGGGTTCCAGGTGCTTGGCGACGGTTCGGGGTTGCTCGTCCAGGCGCGCGGGGTGCACATCCCGGGCCGTCTCCGGGTCGAGGAGTTCGTCGTCGCGCCCGCGAGCCGCATCCTGGTGACGGGGGCGAACGGAGCGGGCAAGTCGACCCTGCTGTCGGTGCTCGCCGGCCGCCTCGAGCCGGCGAGCGGTGCCGTGCAGCGACGGCGCGGTCTCCGCGTCGGATTGCTGGAGCAGGATGTGCGGTTCGCCGATCCTGCGCTCTCACCGCGCCGGATCTACGAGTC
Source organism: Leifsonia sp. 466MF (assembly GCF_900100265.1). NCBI lineage: Bacteria > Bacillati > Actinomycetota > Actinomycetes > Micrococcales > Microbacteriaceae > Leifsonia > Leifsonia sp. 466MF. Next base: position 2,904,100 of record NZ_LT629696.1, on the reverse strand, counting down.
GGCGATGGGGGAGCGGCGGTCGGAAGCGGTGCCGCTCACCTCGCTCGGGCTCATCGCCCCGCGCGACGTCGATCGGGCGGTGGGCACGCTGTCCGTCGGTCAGCAGCGCCGGCTCGCGCTGGCTCTGATCCTCGCCCGTCCGCCGCACGTGTTCCTGCTCGACGAGCCGACCAACCACCTCTCGCTGACGCTCGCGTCGGAGTTGGAGGATGCACTGGGCGCCTATCCGGGCGCGGTCGTGGTGGCGAGCCACGACCGCTGGCTCCGCTCGGGCTGGAGAGGAGAGACGGTGCATCTTGCTTAAGATTCGAACATATGTTCGAATAGGGACATGCGCTGGAGTGGTCAGGAGTTGTCGGTCGATGAGCCGTCCGCCCTGCCCGGGCTTGCGCGGCTGAACAACCTGGTGCGCTCGGTGCGCACTCCCGACTTCGCCGGCATCACGTTCCACGAGGTGCTGGCGAAGTCGGCGCTCAACCGCATCCCGGGTGGTGGAGGGCCGATGCCGTTCGGGTGGACGATCAATCCGTACCGCGGGTGCTCGCACGCCTGCGTGTACTGCTTCGCCCGGCCGACGCACACCTACCTCGACCTCGACTCGGGCAAAGACTTCGACAACGAGATCATCGTCAAGGTGAACGTGGCCGATGTGCTGCGCAAAGAGCTCGCCAAGCCCAGCTGGGGTCATCATCCGGTGGCTCTCGGCACCAACACCGATCCGTACCAGCGGGCGGAGGGGCGATACGGGCTGATGCCCGGGATCATCGACGCGCTCGCCGACTCGGGCACGCCGTTCAGCATCCTCACGAAGGGGTCCCTGCTGCGGCGCGATCTCGACCGACTGGTCGAGGCGAACAAGCGGGTGCCCGTCGATCTCGCCATGTCGATCGCGGTCTACGACGACGATCTGCAGCAGTCGATCGAGCCCGGCACTCCGACGACCAAGGCCCGCCTCGCCACGGTCACCGCGGTGCGCGAGCACGGCCTCGACTGCTCCGTGTTCCTGATGCCGATCATCCCGTACCTGACAGACACCCGCGCCCATCTCGACGAGGCGCTGCGGCAGGCGAAGGAGGCGGGTGCCACCTCCGTGCTCTATTCGGCGCTGCACCTGAAGCCGGGCGTCAAGGAGTGGTTCTACCTCTGGCTCGGGCAGGAGCATCCCGAGCTGTTGCCGCAGTATCGCCGCATGTACGGGCGCGGCACCTACGCGCCGCAGGAGTACCGCCGGTGGCTGGCCGGACGCATCAAGCCGCTGATCCGAGCGCATGGTCTGGAGCGGGGCCGCGAAGACCCGACGACCGGCGGGGTCCGCTCCAGCGCGCTCGGGATGCTGCGCGACGACGAGGGGGAGCGGCAGCTGGTGGGGTCCGCTGTGCGTGCGGCAGGGTCCGCGGCGGGGGCGGCGGGATCCGCTGCGTCGCACGGAGAGGCGCCGGATGCGGCGTCGATCGTGAGCGCCTCCCTGACCGGATTGGGGGTGCAGCCGACCCTGTTCTGAGAGTGGTCCTCTCGCAGGCAACTCCACAGAGACATTCGGGGGCAGCAATGTTCGGGCGACCGGGGTACGAGCGGCCGGGGTACACAGAGTCCGCGTCGGATGCCATAATCCGGGAGGGACCGATGAGTGCTCGGATCCGGAAGGGACGACGACGTGTCGCTCGGTCTGCCCAGCCATCTGGCACGACCCGCGAACTCGCGCGCCCTCGCCACGGCTGCCCGCTGGGCCGGCCTGATCTGCCTCGCCGCCGCCGTCGTGAACGTCGGCAGCGCTAGTCTGACCGACGGCAACGTGACCTCCTGGGTGACGCTGCTCGTGCTGGTGCCGATGGTGGCCCTGCTGCTGGCCCTGGCGCGCGGCCGCACCGCGGGACTCACGATCGCGTACCTGCTCGTCGGCACCGTGTGCACGTACTTCTACGTCGTCGCCCTGTTCACCAGCACGCCGGCGTACCGCGACACCAACCTCTTCGTGGTCGCTCTGCCGGTGGTCGCGATGACGCTGGTCGGCGGGACGGGTACGGGGGCGCTCGCCGGGATCCTCTGGGCGACTCTCGGCTTCGCCCTCGCGGAGGCGGCCGTGATCTTCGGTGCTGCGACGACCGAGCGCGCCTACATCCCCGACGCCATCTCGCTCGGGGCGTACCTGCTGCTGGTCGGTGTGCTGACGTTCGACGGGCTGACCCGCGGAACGCGTTCGCGCGCGCAAGCGGCTCTGCATCGCGCCGTGCGCGATGCCCGGCTTGTCGACCTCCGCCGGGAGCTGCTGGCCGCATCCACCGCCGACCTTCACGACACGGTTCTCAGCGAGCTGGTGGCCGTCGCCGGTGCGCAGCCCGGGCCTCTGGACGAGCGTCTCGCGCGTCGTATCGACGCCGACCTCCGTGGTCTCGCCGCTGGCGTGCCGGCAGCGGAAGGCGGCGGGGCCGAGGTGGCCGGGGTTGCCAGGGTCGCCGGGGTCGGGCTTCCCGATGCGGATCCCTGGTACGACAGCGAACTCCACCGCGCCATCGAGGCGGCTCGCGACGAGGGGCTCACGGTCGACATCTCGGGAGACCGCACGGCGTACACCACCCTCGGTGACGAGGCCCGTCGCGCCCTCGGGCTGGCGGTCCGGCAATGCCTCGTGAACGTCGTCCGGCATTCCGGTAGCCCGAGCGCTGAAGTGGCCCTGTCGGCCGGCGGCGGGTCCCTCTCCGTCATGGTGGTGGATGGCGGCAGCGGCTTCCCGGCGTCGGCCCCCGCAGCCGATCGCCTGGGGCTCCGCCAGTCCGTCGGCGACCGGATCGCCCGGGTGGGCGGCACCGTCGACATCTACTCGAGCGCCGATGTGGGCACGACCGTCATCCTGACCGTTCCGATCGGGCCGGAAGCCGCCGTCTCCGAGGGGCGCGCCGGATGACCGCACTGAACCCCCGCACGATCGTCGGGGCCCGATCGGTGACGCTCGAGCGGACGCCACAGCGGCTCGACCCGCTCGGAGCCCAGTCGGCGTGGCCGCTCGTGCCCCTGCTCGGAGCCGTCGCGCTGGCGTACGCGGTGTACTCCACGATCATCCACGCCGGCCAGCTGCGGAACACCTCCCTCGCGATCGTCGCCATCGGCGTCCTCCTCCTCGCCGTCGTGATCGCCGCCATCCGCACCCATCCCGGGTTCGCCCCGTTCGGGCGCTGGTCCCATTTCTCGGTCGTCGCGTTCGCCGTCACCGCCGCAGCGCTGTTCGACTCGGCCGTGTGGGGCCGCAACGAACGCATCCAAGACGACTGGGGACAGATCGCCGTCGCCCTCCTGCTCGTCGCGATGCCGCTCTATCGCCCGATCGGAGAGGTCGCCGGCTCGGCGCTCGTCGCCGCGATCGTCCTCGGCGGATTGGCCGCGGTCCAGCACTCGCTCGTCATCGCGAACGACCCCCTGGTGTACGCCACGGTGGCGGCGACGCCGATCCTCGCCTTGGCCGCAGGAGGTGCCGGGTACGCCTGGACGTTGACGGGGGAGACGTTGCGCTGGCGGGAGGTCGCGCGGGAGGGTCAGCTCCGGTTGGAGTCTGAGCTCCGCCAGGCGGCCGAGCGCATGATCGCTCAGGAGCGCATGACCGCGCTGAACGCGGAGGCTGTGCCGTTCCTGACGGCTATCGCCCATCGCGGCGCCGTGACCGAGGAAGACACCCTGCGCGCCCGAGCCATCGCCGAACGCCTTCGGGGGATGTCGGTGCGCGCCGTCTCGCGCACCTGGCTGGAGGACACCCTCGAGCTCGCCCTCGCCCCTCGACTGGTGGAGGCGCCCACCCCGCCCGTCGACGAGGAGACCGGCCCGCGGGTCGACGACCCGGACCGCCTCGAGCGTGTGCTGACCGCCGACCAGCGCGCCATCGTCGGAGCCCTCATCGCCACCGTGGCCGCTCGCCCCGGCCTCGACCCTCGCTCCGTCCTCCTCGAAGCAAGAGACCCCGAACAGCCGTCGTTCGCACTGCATGCGAAGATCGCAGAGCCCCGCGCAGAGCTGCGTCGCGAGCTCCTTCCGTTCGTCAGCTCCCTCAACTCCGTCGCAATGCGCGCCACGATGCGGTTGCGCGGTGGCGACGTCACCATCCGATTCGCCTACCCCCACGGCGGATTCCCCGACAGCGAAGGCAGAAGACGATGAGAACCATGCGTCCGGACGACCCCGGAGCGCCGGCGACCTCGGCCGCCGGACGATCCACGGAGCCGCCGATCCGTCTGGCGATCCTGGACGACCACGAGATCCTGCTCGACAGCCTGGCGTCGTGGATCGAGAAGAACGCCCCCGAGTTCGACCTCGTCGTCCGCGCCGGCAGCTGGCTGGAGCTGGTGCACAGCGACGCCTTCCCGACCGACCTCGTCATCATGGACCTGCAGCTGAAGGAGTCGGTATCCATCGGCGCCCGGGTCCGCACCTGCCGTGCTGCGGGCGCGAAGGTCGTCGTCCTCAGCGCCGTCGACACACCGGAGGACCGGGATGCGGCGCTCGCCGCCGGAGCCGTCGCCTACGTCACCAAGTCGCAGCCGATGACCGAGCTGGTCGCCGCAGCGCTGTCGGCGTCCGGACGCGGTGTCGGCCGGACCGCCGCACCGACAGCCTGGCGCCCGAAGCCCCTCATCCCCGAGTCCGCCCGGCCGCGGCTGAGCGACGGCGAGCGTCAGGCCCTCGTCCTCTACGCCGACGGGCGGACCACCTCCGAGGTAGCGCGCGCCATGAACGTGCAGTACGAGACGGCCAAGACCTACCTGCGGCGGGTGCGCGAGAAGTACGGCAAGGCCGGACGTCCGACGAGCTCCCGTGCCGACCTGATCCGCCGGGCTGCGGAGGACGGATACCTCACCTGACGCGCCATCGGGCTTCCGTCATCCGTGCCGCATAGGATCGGTGCGTGGCAAAACTGTATTTCCGCTACGGAGCGATGAACAGCGGCAAGAGCACGGCCATGCTTCAGGCCGCCTACAACTACGAGGAGCGCGGCCACCGCGTCCTGCTCACGAAGCCGTCGATCGACACGAAGGGCGACCTGGGCATCCTCTCCCGCCTGGGCGTCACCCGGGAGGTCGACTTCCTCATCGCGCCCGAGACCGACGCGTACGGCGCCTTCCAGCGGCACCGCGAACGCACCATCAAGCGCTTCGACACCGACGTCAGCGCGCTCCTGGTGGATGAGGCCCAGTTCTTGACGGAGGCGCAGGTCGACGACCTCCTGCGCATCGCGCTGCTCGACAACGTCCCGGTGCTCGCGTATGGCATCCGCACCGACTTCCAGACCGTCGCGTTCCCGGGGAGCCGCCGGCTGCTCGAGGTCGCGCACAGTCTGGAAGAGCTGAAGACGATCTGCCGCTGCGGGCGCAAGGCGATCTTCAACGCCCGCAAGATCGACGGGGTGTTCGTCTTCGACGGCGACCAGGTCGCGATCGACGGTGCATCGGTGTCGTACGAGTCCCTCTGCGGGAACTGCTACCTTCAGGAAAGTCGAGGGGTGCTCAACAACGGCCGGCGGCATTGGCCGGTCGAGGCGGCTCCCGCCTACGTCGACGAGCCCGACCCCGACTTCACCTGATCCGCACCACGCCCGAAGGCGACCTCACCCGAAGGAACTGCACACCATGAGAATCTCCGTGATCGGCTGCGGCTACCTCGGAGCGGTCCACGCCGCCTCGATGGCCCACCTGGGCCACGACGTCGTCGGTATCGACGTCGACGAGGCCAAGATCGCCCTCCTCTCCGCCGGTCGTCCGCCGTTCTTCGAACCAGGGCTGCCGGAGGTGCTCGAGTCGGCCGCGCCGTCCGGGCGCCTACGCTTCACCACGGATTTTTCCGCCGTGTCCGAGGCCGACGTCCACTTCGTCGCCGTTGGCACGCCCCAGGTGGCCGACGGGGATGCGGCAGACATGCGCTTCGTCGACGCCGCATTCGCTTCCCTCCTGGAGCACGTGAAGCCCGGCGATCTCATCGTCGGCAAGAGCACCGTCCCGGTCGGGACCGCCGCGCGTCTGGCGGAGCTGGTCGCGCAGGCGCAGCCGGAGGTCACACTCGCCTGGAATCCCGAGTTCCTCCGCGAGGGATTCGCGGTGAGCGACACCGTGAGCCCCGACCGCCTCGTGTACGGCGTTCCCGAGGGCGAGTCGGGGGAGCGCGCCGCACGCCTGCTCGACGAGGTCTACGCGTCCGCGGTCGCCGCGGGCACACCGGTCATCGTGACCGACTACGCGACCTCCGAGCTGGTCAAGGTCTCGGCGAACGCCTTCCTCGCCACGAAGATCTCGTTCATCAACGCGATGGCCGAGATCGCCGAAGTGACCGGCGCGGATGTGACCAAGCTGGCGGACGCGATCGGGCACGACGCGCGCATCGGGCGCCGCTTCCTCAACGCCGGCGTCGGATTCGGCGGCGGCTGCCTCCCGAAGGACATCCGCGCATTCAGTGCCAGGGCCCGCGAGCTCGGCAAGGGCGACGCTGTCCGGTTCCTCGACGAGGTCGATCAGATCAACCTGCGCCGTCGGACGCGTGTCGTCGAACTGGTGCGCGAGGAGGCCGGTGGACTGGCCGGCGTGCGTGTCGGTGTGCTGGGACTCGCCTTCAAGCCGCACTCGGACGACATCCGCGACTCCCCGGCGCTGGACATCGCCATGCGACTCGCCGACGCGGGGGCGATCGTCACCGCGACCGACCCTCAGGCCGTCGAGAACGCACGACGTCGTGCGCCCCAGCTGCGCTTCGCCGAGACGGCGGAGGACGCGGTCCGGGATGCGGACGTCGTCGTCCTGATCACGGAGTGGCCGGAGTTCACGAGCCTGGATCCGGAAGCGGTCGGCGAGCTCGTGGCGCATCGCACGGTGATCGATGGACGCAATGCGCTCGACCCGGCGGCGTGGCGCGGAGCAGGGTGGACGTATCGCGGTTTGGGCCGCTGAGCAGCCTCCGCAGAACTCGCCCCATTTGGGGGCCGCCAAAAAAGTGAGGATTTGTTAGATTTGTCGCATGGCGACAGGTCTCACGGAGCCGGACGCGCCGCCGCGTCCCGCGGTTGGGCCGTCGGTCGCGCCACGAAGACGTCGCAGGCTGCGGCATCCCGTCCTCGTCGGCATCCTCGTCGGGCTGGGCGCCATCCTGCTTTTCACCATCGTGTGGATCGGCGTCCGCGGCTTCCTGGCCCAGCGTGCGCTCACTGACGCCATCCCGGCAGCCGAGCAGGTGAAGACCGCGATCGCGACGGGGGACCTCGCCGCCGCGGGTCGCGCCGCCGACTCGCTCAGCCGGAAGACGCACGAGGCCGCGGCGCTCACCTCGGATCCGGTCTGGGTCACCGTCGAAGCCGTCCCGTGGCTGGGGCCGAACCTCGCGGCGGTCCGCACTGCTGCGGCCGCATCCGACGATGTGGCCTCGCGGGTCGTGCGGCCGCTGGTCGCCGCCGGCACCGGCGTGGACCTCCGCGCTCTGGCCATCACGGATGGCCGGATCGACCTCGCACCCATCACGGCGGCGCAGCCCGCGGTCGCGAAGGCCAGGGCGGCCTTCACCGACGCTCGCGCGAGCGTCGCGACCATCGAGACCGGCGCTCTCGTGAGTCCGGTCGCCTCGGGAGTGGATCGGCTGCACGATGTGCTCGACAAGGCGGCTCCGGAGATGGATGCGCTGGGCAACGCCGTCCGCCTGCTTCCTTCGATGCTGGGCGCCGACGGTCCGCGAGACTACCTCCTGGCCGCCCAGAACCCAGCCGAGCTCCGCGCGACGGGCGGTCTGATCGGCGCGGTCGCCCTCGTCCATGCCGACAACGGCGCTGTCACGCTGCAGCGCCAGGAGGCCGGCACCTCCATCGGTCCGTGGAAGACCCCGGTCGCCGACGTGCCGCTCAATACGGAGGGCCTCTACGGACCGCTCGTCGGCCGCTACCTCCAGGATGCCAATCTCACTCCGGACTTCCCGCTCGCGGCGGCGACCGCCTCGCGGATGTGGACGACGACTTACGGCGGCACCGTCGACGGCGTGATCGCCGTCGACCCGGTCGTCCTCAGCGGCCTCCTCAAGGCGACGGGCCCGGTGACGCTGCCGACCGGCGATCGGCTCACCTCCGCCAATGCCGTGAAGATGCTTTTGAGCGACGTCTATCAGCGCTACGAGGATCCGGCGCAGCAGGACGCCTTCTTCGCGTCCGCCGCGAGTGCCGTGTTCGACCGGATGTCGTCCGGGAACGTGGATGCGAAGAAGCTGCTGACCGCGCTGGCGGACGCCGGTGAGTCGCGCCGTGTGCTGATCTGGACCACGCACACCGAGGACCAGAAGGTGCTCGCGGGCACGACGCTCGCCGGGGGCCTTCCCGCGTCCGATCTGTCGACCGCGGGCATCGGCGTGTACTTCAACGACGCGACCGGCGCCAAGATGGACTACTACCTCCGCACCTCGGTCGCTGCCGGATCCGCCGTGTGCCGCGCGGACGGCAAACCGTCGACGGTCGTCACCGTGACATTGACCAACCGGGCCCCCGCAGACGCCGGGACGACCCTGCCTCGTTACGTGACCGGCGGTGGCACGTACGGCGTGACTCCCGGCAACATCCGCACGCGGGTGGCCGTCTATGGGCCGACGGGAGGGCTCCTGGCCGCGACATTGAGCGGCGGGGAGAACTACACCACCGTTGCGGGCGTCGATCGCTCGCGGCCGGTCAGTCTGTACACGGTCGAACTGGCTCCGGGGGAGTCGAAGACCGTCACCGTGCAGTTCCTGAACGACCAGCAGACGTCGTCGGACCTCAGTGTCGTGACCACGCCGACGCTTCCGGGGGACGGTACGACCCCCGATGTGGGGGCACGCAACGCCGTCGCGCCCATTGTCGTACAGTGCTCGTCCGTCGTAAAGTGAGTATTACTCAACTAACCCGACCGTGAGCCGGGCCCCAACAGAAAGGCGGCCGATGTTCAAGAAGATTCTGGCGGCTATCGCCGTGACCGCGGGGCTGCTGCTTGCGGCTCCGGCCGCGGCGAACGCCGTCAACTACACCGACGGCGCCCAGTGCAAGTTCGATGTCAGCGTCGCAGAGGCGGGCGGCACGGCCACCCTCATCTGCATCCCGGGCACGTGGTCGCCCGGTGAGGCGATCAACTGGACCGTGACCGGCCAGGACGGCGCGGGCTTCAAGCTCGCCTCGCTCCGCACCGCCGACAGCAGTCTTTCGTTCGTGAAGCACGCGAACGCGGACGGCAGCGACGTCCTCACCGTGACGCTCCCCGCGAGCGCCTCGGGTACCTACAGCGTCGTCGGACACGGACAGAGCAGCGGCCACGAGTGCCCCGCCTCCCTGACCGTCCTGCCGGCCGACCAGGCGAGCACCGTCCTCGACCCGGGCAGCAGCGACGGACTGGCCCACACCGGTTCCGTCGTCGCCACCTGGGCGGCATGGATGGGCGGCTCGCTCGTCATCCTCGGACTGATCGCCCTGGCGATCGTCGGCTGGGTGCGCAAGCTCAAGGCGTCCTGACGATCCATACCCGGTGATTCCCGGTCGGCCTCGCGCCGACCGGGAATCGCTGTGTCCGGGGCTGCGTTGCACCTGGGGTGAGCAGCATCCCCCTCAGCGTCCTCGACCTCGCCAGCCGCCCCGCCGGGGGCACCAACGCCGATGCCGTCGCCGGCACCATCCAGCTCGCGCAAGCGGCCGAACGGCTCGGCTACGAGAGGTTCTGGGTCGCAGAGCACCACGGCATGCCCGCCATCGCGTCGAGCGCCCCGGCTGTTCTCATCGCCGGAGTCGCGGCAGCGACCGAGCGCATCCGGGTCGGCAGCGGCGGTGTGATGCTGCCCAACCACGCGCCGCTGGTCGTGGCGGAGCAGTTCGGCACCCTGCGCGCCCTGTACGGCGACCGCATCGACCTCGGCATCGGCCGCGCGCCGGGAACTGACGGCGCCACAGCGATGGCTCTGCGCCGGAGCCCCGAGGGACTCGGCGTCGAGGACTTCCCACAGCAGCTCCTCGACCTGTACGGCTTCTTCTACGGCGGCATGAGCGACGCCAACCCTCTGCACGGCATCACCGCCATCCCCGGCCTCGGCGACGCGCCTCAGATCTGGCTGCTGGGCTCGAGCGGCTACAGCGCCCAGGTGGCCGCCGCCCTCGGCATCCCGTTCGCGTTCGCCCATCACTTCGCAGGCGAGAACACCGAGGCCGCGCTCAACCTGTACCGCTCGCGATTCGAGCCGAGTGACACCCTCGCCGAGCCGCACACGATGATCGCGGTCAACGTCATCGCGGACGAGGACCCGCAGACCGTGCGCGCCCTGTCCCTTCCCGGCCAGCTGTCCTTCCTGCGGATGCGTCAGGGACAGAAGCCCGAGCCGGTCAGCGTGGAGGAGGCGCTCGCCCACGAGTTCACCCCGCTGGAGGAGGAGTTCATCGCTGCCCGCAACGCCCGTCAGGCGATCGGGACGCCCGACGAGGTGAAGGCGCGACTCGAGGCGCTGCTGGCCTCCACCCAGGTGGACGAGCTGATGGTCTCGTCCGGCGCCGCGACGCTGGAGGGGCGCATCCGCTCGCTGGAGATCGTCCGGGAGCTGTACCCCGCAGCATGACGGACCGTGACGCCGCCCCGAGCGATGCGGGGCGGCTCCGGGTACCGTTGGGCGAAATCCCGGTCCCCAGCCAGAAGGCGGTTCCCACATGTCGCATCCACTCAACGTGGTCGGAGTGAGCGGAAGCCCGACCCACCCGTCGCGCACCACCGTGCTCGTGGACGAGGTCACGCGCGCCTATGCCGAGGCGTCCGGGGGCATCGCCCGCACGATCCGGCTGGCGCCCCTTCTGCCGGAGCTCGGCGCCGGTCCCTTCCGGAGCAGTCTCAGCCCGACGGTCACCGAGGCTCTGGAGGCGGTCGAGAACGCGGACATCCTCGTGGTCGGGTCACCCGCCTACCGGGCCACGTACACAGGCCTGTTCAAGCTGTTCTTCGACCACGTCGGCCAGTACGCCCTGGTCGACAAGCCGGTCGTCCTGACGGCCACGGGAGGCAGTGACCGGCACGCGCTGCTGGTCGAGCACCAGATGCGTCCGCTGTTCGGGTTCTTCCAGTCGCTGACCCTGCCCCTGGGCATCTACGCGGCCGAGAGCGACTTCGAGGACTACGAGATCCGCTCCCAGGACCTGCGGGATCGCATCGACACCGCTGTGGCTCGCACGCTGCCTCTGGTGCGTTCGGACGACTCCGTCTCGCGGCTGGCGGAGCCGGAGTTCGCCCGGCCGGACGCGTTTTAGGTCTACCGCTTCTCCACGGGCGTTGCGCGGTGCGCCCCACCCGCTACCCCGAACGCCGGTCCTCGCTGGCGCTCGGAGCGGCGCCCGGGGCCCCTCGCGGGCGGGGACCCCAATGGACATCAGCGAGTAATGGAGAAAGAGGAAGCCCCCGGCTCGCGATGCGAGCCGGGGGCTTCCTCTTTCTTCATTACGTCGGGGTGACAGGATTTGAACCTGCGGCCTCTTCGTCCCGAACGAAGCGCGCTACCAAGCTGCGCCACACCCCGAAGGCCTCATCCAGGATACACGAGCGGGGGAGTGGTCATGACCACAGCACCCTGCTCGGCACCTCGCTTCACGGCGCGGGCGTCAGCGTGACCAGCGACGCCTCCGGGCGGCAGGCGAAGCGCACCGGCGCGAAGATCGACGTGCCGAGGCCCGCCGACACGTTGAGGTACGCCGAGCGGAAGGCATGGCGCCAGACGCTCAACCCCTTCACCTGTGCGCGTGGGATGTCGCAGTTCGTGACCAGCGCGCCGAACCCCGGAACGCAGACCTGACCGCCGTGCGTGTGGCCCGCGAAGATCATCGACGCACCGTAGGTGACGAAGGCGTCGAGGATGCGACGGTACGGCGAATGCGTGACACCGATGGTGACCGCCTGCCGCTGCTCGCTCGGGCCCTCATCCGGCCAGGCGTTGTCGTCCGAGAACGGGTCGTCCTCGCGCAGCTGGTCCAGAGCGCCGGGGATGGCCTCCACCCGGTCGAAACGGATGTGCGGGTCGTCGACACCGAAGAACTCGAGGTGCGTTCCCCGGACCTCCAGGCCGGCCGCCCGGTTGTCCAGGTCGGTCCAGCCCAGATCGCGGAAGTACGCCGTCAGGGCGGCCGTGTCGAGCCGCGGGGCGGTCGACGGGCGCTTCTTCGACGGGCCGAGGAAGTACTTCAGCGGGTTCTTCGCCTGCGGGCCGAAGTAGTCGTTGGATCCGTGCACGAAGACGCCCGGGATGCCGCGGAAGCCGTCGTAGGCGGCACGGACGCCCTCGAGGCCCCGGGCATGGCCGAGCACGTCTCCGGTCTCGACGATCAGGTCCGGCTTCAGCCGGGCGAGGGAGCGGATCCACTCCTGCTTGTCGCGCTGCCAGGGCGCCATGTGCAGGTCGGAGAGGTGGAGAACGCGGATCGGCTGCGCCCCGGCCGGAAGGACCGGCGCGCTCACCTCGCGCAGCGTGTACGCGCGACGCTCCACCAGCGAACCATAGGCGAACGCGGCGGCGCCCGCCCCGGCGAGGAACGCCAGGGCGGACGCCGCCGGTCGGAGGACTCCGCGCGCCACTATCCGCCCGTGCCCGGTGTCGGCTGGACGGCGGGTGCGGTCAGGGTCAGGGTCACCTGGGTTCCCGGCTTGGCAGGGGCATTGCCGGCGGGATCCTGAGCCTGAACGGTCGAGGTCGGACTATTGCCGCCCGCGGTCTTCACCTTGAATCCGGCGGCAGTCAGCGTCGCGAGAGCGTCGCCGTACTTCTGGCCCACCACGTTCGGGACCGCCACGAGGGACCCGTTGCTGGTGAACAGGGTGATGGGCGTGCCCTTGCTGACCTGCGTACCGGCGGGCGGATCTGTCGCCGAGATCGTTCCGGCGGGGGCGACCGAGTCCTGCGGGCCGCCGTCGGCCGAGTCCAGCCCGAGGCCGGTCAGGATCGACTTCGCCTCGTCGGGCGTCTTACCCGTCAGGTCGGGAACTGCGACCTGGATGCCGCGCGTCAACTTGTCGGGCGCCGCCGGGAAGTCGTCGCCGCCGTACTTGCCGACCGCCGCGGTCATCATGATTCGCATGACATCGGTACGAGCCGACGCGGGCGACTTGCCGTGGGTCGGGTACACCTTGCGGAAGTCGACGTGGTTGTTGATGTTGCCGACCCAGTAGGCGCCGGCGACCTTCGTCGTGGCCGCCACGAGCCAAAGCTGGTCGTTGTACTCCGTCGTTCCCGTCTTGCCGAGCATGTCCTTGCCGGTGCGGTTCATCCCTGCCGCGGTGCCGTTCTGGATCGGACCCTGGAGCGCCTTCGCCATCGTGTTGGCGACCGCCGGATCGACGGACTGCGTGCAGGCGCTCTGCGGCACCTTCACGTCCTTGCCGTTCGCGTCGAGGATCTTGTCGATGGCGATCGGCGAGCACGTCATCCCGTTGTTGGCGATGCCCGCGAAGGCGGTGGCCATGGTCAGAGGGGCGATGTAGTTGGTGCCCAGCACCGACGCGGGGTTCGTGTCCAGAGGCTCGCCCTTGGCGGTGTGGACTCCGAACGCTTCGGCGTCCTTCTTGATCTCGCACAGGTCCACCTGGGAGGCCATCGAGATGAAGGCCGTGTTGATGGACAGCGTGGTCGCGCTCTGAGCGTTGCGGATGCCCGTCTCTCCCGGTGAGTCGTTCTGCGGCGTGTAGGTGCCGCTCCAGTTCCCGGCGCACGAGTCCTTGAACGACTTGTAGGTCCGGATGTTGGCGTTGACGGGCTCGCTGAGGGAGTGGCCCTGCTTGAGCCATTCGGCGAGGGTGAAGACCTTGTAGGTGGAGCCGACCTGGAATCCGCCCGAGCCGCCGTACTTCTGGTCGGTGGCGAGATTCACGGAGGAGAAGTCAGTGCTCGTGTTGAGCACCTCCGGGTCCTGGCTGTACTTCTTGTTCTGCGCCATGTAGAGCACGCGCCCGGTGCCCGGCTGCACACCCACCAGCACCCCGCCGATGTCGGCCTTGGGATAGGAGGCCGGAACGTAGGAGTTGATGGTCTCCTCGGCGACCTGCTGCAGCTGGAGGTCGAGGCTTGTGTAGATCTTGTAACCACCCCGGTTGAAGTTGGAGGCGCGAGTGTCCTCGTCGGCGCCGAAGGTGGGGTCGTTGAGGATGATCTTCTGGACGTAGTCGCAGAAGTACGCCGACCCGCCCGCGGTCTGACAGCCGCGCTCGGAGGGGGTGATCGCCGGCTGGATCGGGGTCTTGACCGCTTCCTCGTACTGCGCCTTCGTGAGGCGCTTGTACTGGTACATCTTCTGGAGGATGTAGTCGCGGCGCTCCTTGTTCTTCGCGTACCCGTTCGCCGCGCCGTTGGTCTCCGAACCGGGGTTGTCGATCTTCAGGCTGGTCGGCTCGTTCACGATCGCGATCAGGCTGGCCGCCTGCGCAGGCGTCAGCGCTGCCGCGGTGGTGTTGTAGTAGTAATGCGCTGCGGCCTCGATGCCGTAGACGGTGCCACCGAAGCCTGCGATGTTCAGGTACCCGACCAGGATCTGGTCCTTGGTGTACTTCTTCTCGATGCCGATCGCGTACTTCATCTCCTTGACCTTTCGGTCGGGAGACACGCCCGTGGAGTCATCCACGCACTGCTGGTACTTGGCCTTCTGCTCCTTGGACTTCACCGGGAGCGCCTCGCACTTCTGCAGCAGCACGTTCTTCACGTACTGCTGGGTGATCGAGGAACCACCCTGAACACCGCCACCGGCGACGGTGGAGAGCACACCGCGCACGGTGCCCTGGATGTCGACGCCGCCGTGCGTGTAGAAGCGAGGGTCTTCGCCCGCGATCGCGGCATCCTTCGCCGCCTGCGAGATCTGGTCGAAGGCGACCGGCAGGCGGTTCTGGGAGTAGAACGTGGCGAGCGGGACGTCCTGGTCGCCGTTCTTGGCATAGATGGTGGTCGGCTGAGCCAGCTGGTCGACGTTCAGGTACTCCGGGAGTCCCTCGAACACGCCGATGCTGTTATTGGCCGCCATCCCCGTCACAGCGATCGCAGGCGTGACGGCGGCGGTGACCAGAAGACCGGCCACAACACTCATGCCGATGAACGCACCGGCGGCGCCGAGCACACCTCTAGCCTGTGGTTTTTGCGCAGACATAGGATCAGAGTAGGTGATGAACCTGCAAAATCCCCCGATCCGAGGAGCACGATGCCGCGCTGGGAGTACCTGACCACCCCGCTGATGATCCACAACACCGCAGCGATCCTGAACAACTGGGGGTCGGAGGGCTGGGAGCTGGTGCAGATCGTCACCGGCCCGGAGGGCGGACTCGTCGCCTACCTGAAGCGCCCCGTGACGGATGGGGAGCAGGCCTGATGGCGGACATCGAGGCGCGTCTCGTCCAGCTCGGGATCGACCTGCCGGACGTGGTCCCGCCGGTCGCGGCATACACGCCGGCGGTGCTCGACGGGCACCACGTCTACACCTCGGGGCAGCTGCCGATGGTGGCCGGAGCTCTTCCGGCGACCGGCAAGGTCGGTGAGGGCGCCGGCCTCGTCGCGCCCGCCGATGCCAAGGAGTACGCACGGATCTGCGCGTTGAACGCGCTTGCCGCCGCGAAGAGCGTCCTCGGCTCCCTCGATCGAGTGACCCGTGTGGTGAAGGTCGTCGGCTTCGTCTCCTCCGACCCCGCATTCACCGGCCAGCCTGCGGTCATCAACGGGGCGTCCGAGGTGCTGGGCGAGATCTTCGGCGACGCCGGTGTCCACGCCCGCTCCGCCGTGGGCGTCGCCGTGCTGCCCCTCGACGCGCCGGTCGAGGTGGAGCTGATCCTCGCCGTCGACTGACGACGCAGAGTCTCGGTGATGACTCCGGCCATCACCGAGACTCCAAGTGCCACCGCTCAGCTTGCGTCCGTCGCCTCGAGTGCGGCCGCGCGCCGCTGGAGGTGGGCGGCACGCACGACGCCTAGCCCGGTCATGCCCTCTCCCCACGTCGACGCATCATGACGATGCCGGCGCCGGCGAGACCCGCCACCGCGGCTGCACCGCCGACGGCCGGAGCGATGACGGGGATCGCCGTGTCGTCGGCGGTCCAGGTGAAGATCGCGGTCGGCTGTACTTCGTCTGTGGAGAGCGTGGGAGTGGTGAGCGAGCGGTAGGCCACCAGATCAAAGGTCACGCTCCCCTGCTGAGGGGCCGGAGTCAGCTGCGAAACGGTGAGCGTCGGAAGGAGGAGCGTCGTGATCGTGTCCGCGTTTCCGGTGTCGGTTACCACCAGTTGCCACACGGTCGAGGGGTCAGAAGCGCGGTGGTACAGCTCCCAGTGACCGTTCCCGATCGTTCGTTCCCACCCACCGTCTGCGGACGCGCGCGGAGTGCCCGGCGCGCCGTGGATGTTGTTGAGCAGCTCGGTCCCTGCGGGAACGGTGACAGCGATCGTGGCCTGGTACGCCGCAGGAGACAGTGCCCAGGGCGCGCCCGTCATGGTCACGTCCAAGCTCTTGCCCACGGTCGTGGTCGCGTTGAGCATCGTTCCGCTTCGGTCGTTCACGGCCGCGAATGCGGGGCTGGCCGCCAGCACTCCAGCGCCTGTGATACCGAGCGTGAGGGCGCCGACCAAGGCGGCGTTACGCAGTTTCGTCAATTTCGGGTTCCTCTCGAAGAGGGCCCACGACGTGCGGGCCCTCTTCGAGCCTGCGTCCCCTTACACCCACTCAATCGCCGTGAACGACAGAGGAGTGGTGACTTGCGTGATGGACGCGCCGAATTTGAGTAGTGCTGTAGGCGGACTCTTAGGAGAGCTTTGCCTGGATCGAACTCATCACCGCGGTGTCCGCCAGGGTCGTGGTGTCGCCGACCTCTCGGCCTTCGGCCACATCCCGCAGCAGGCGCCGCATGATCTTGCCCGATCGCGTCTTGGGCAGCTCCGTGACGATGAAGATGTCACGGGGACGCGCGATCGCACCGATCTGCTCGGCGACGTGCTTGCGCAGCTCGGCCGCGACATCCATCGCGCCGGCCTGCTCCAGCTGGTTCTGCTTGATGATCACGAACGCGACGACGGCCTGGCCGGTCGTCTCGTCGTTCGCCCCGACGACCGCCGCCTCGGCCGTGAAGGGATGCGCGACCAGGGCGGACTCGATCTCCGCCGTCGACAGGCGGTGGCCGGAGACGTTCATGACGTCGTCCACCCGGCCCAGCAGCCAGATGTCGCCGTCCTTGTCGTAGCGCGCGCCATCGCCGGCGAAGTACTTGTCGCCGAACTTCGACCAGTAGGTCTCCTTGAAGCGCTCCGGGTCTCCCCAGATGCCGCGCAGCATGCTCGGCCACGGTTCCGTGACGACCAGCAGGCCGCCCTGGTCCTTGCCGACGGGTGTGCCCGACTCGTCGAGGATGTCGATCGAGATGCCCGGCAGGGGCACCTGGGCGCTCCCCGGCTTCAGCGTGGTGACCCCCGGGAGGGCCGAGACCATGATCGCGCCGGTCTCGGTCTGCCACCAGGTGTCCACGATCGGGGTCGTGTCGCCGCCGATGACCTCGCGGTACCACATCCACGCTTCCGGGTTGATCGGCTCACCGACCGAGCCGAGGACGCGCAGGCTCGACAGGTCGAACTGCTGCGGGTGCTGGCGGCCCAGCTTCATGAACGAGCGGATCGCGGTCGGCGCGGTGTAGAAGATCGAGACCTTGTACTTCTCGATCAGCTCCCACCAGCGGCCGGGGTGCGGCGTCTCGGGCGTGCCCTCGTACATCACCTGGGTCGCGCCGTTCGCGAGCGGCCCGTAGACGACGTATGTGTGGCCGGTGATCCATCCCACGTCGGCGCTGCACCAGTACACGTCGGACTCGGGGTGGAGGTCGAAGACGAACTTGTGCGTGAACGAGGCCTGCGTCAGGTACCCGCCGGTGGTGTGCAGGATGCCCTTCGGCTTACCCGTCGTGCCGGACGTGTAGAGGATGAAGAGGGGCTGCTCGGCCGGGAACGCCTTCGCCACGTGATCGGCGTCGACAAGCGCGAGCTCGTCGTGCCACCACAGGTCGCGGCCCTCGGTCCAGGCCACCTCGTTCTCGCCGCGCTTGACCACGAGCACGTGCTCGACCGTGGTCGCGTCGCCGGTGAGCGCCGCATCCACCGCGTCCTTCAGGGGGAAGACGCGGCCCTTGCGCCAGCCGCCGTCCGCGGTGATGACGAGTTTCGCCTCCGCGTCGTCGATACGCGAGCGGAGGCTCTCGGCGCTGAATCCGCCGAAGACGACGGAGTGCACGGCGCCGATCCGTGCGACGGCGAGCATCGCGATGACGGCCTCGGGGATCATCGGGAGGTAGATCGCCACGCGGTCGCCCGCGCGGATGCCCAGACTGGTGAGCAGGTTGGCCGCCTTCTTCACCTCGGCCGTCAGCTCGGCGTACGTGATCGTGCGGGTGTCGCCCGGTTCGCCCTCCCAGTGGATCGCGACACGGTCACCGTTGCCGGCAAGCACATGCCGGTCGAGGCAGTTGTAGGCGACGTTCAGCTCGCCGTCGTCGAACCACTTGGCGAAGGGAGGCTCGCTCCAGTCGAGAGTGCGCGTGAACGGCGTGTGCCAGTGCACCAGTTCGCGAGCCTGGTCGGCCCAGAATCCCAGCCGGTCGGCGGCCGCGCGCTCGTACAGGCCCGCGTCGGCGATCGCGTTCGCGGCGAACTCGTCGCTCGGTGGGAACCGGCGGGCTTCATGCAGCAGGTTGTCGATTGTGTTGCTCATGGGGAGTCTTTTCGCTCCTTTGCGATGCGGTCGATACGGGTCGTGGCGCGACAATGCCTGACTCTACAACCTGCTCGAGCGACCGCCCCAGGAGACTTGCGTTTGCATCGATTCTGCGTAAACTGGACCCCGGCCGAATGTAAATTCGTGCGTGCGGCGCAATCGATTCCCCCCAATCCTGCGCCGCAGTGGCCGCACCTGTTCCCCCCAATAGGTGCGGCCCCCCTTTTTTAACCGGCAGGTCGACTCCTCCGGGCGGTTGTTCACAGCTGGATGCGGCGGTGACTTCTCCACCGATGTGATGGAGAGTCGCCGGCCGTGGGTATGGCATCTCTAGCGTCGTCGCATGACGAACCACCAGCGCGGCGACGAGTCTCCCGGACTCTGGCGCACCTTCGGACCACTCGCTCCCTACCTCCTGCGCCCCGGGGTTACCGACCTCTTCGTGACCGCATCGGGGGAGCTGTGGAGCGATGGGCCACCGGACGGGTTACGGCGGGAGGGCGGCTGGCGCGCCGACCGGTCGAGCGCGCGCGAGTTGGCGGTGCGGCTGATCGCCGCGGGTGGTCGCCACATCGATGAGGCGACTCCGTTCGTCGATGTCCGGCTGACCGGCGGCGTGCGGGTCCATGCGGTCCTCCCACCGGTGTCGACCGGGGGCGCACTGCTGTCGATCCGCGTGCCAGCGCGGGAGCAGCCGACTCTGGACGAGCTGGTCGCCCGCGGCGGTATGGACCCGCTCGAACGGGATCGGTTGCTGCAGGCCGTCCGCGCCAGGACGAACCTGCTGATCACAGGCGCAGGTGGCGCGGGCAAGACCACGCTCCTGGCGGCGCTCCTCGGGAACGCCCCTCCCGATGAGCGGATCGTGGTGATCGAGGATGTCGCGGAGCTGCGCATCCGTCATCCGCACGTCGTCGGTCTCGAGACCCGGCAGCCGAACCTCGAAGGTGCCGGCGGCGTCGATCTGCGTCGGCTGGTGCGCGAGGCCCTGAGGATGCGGCCGGACAGGCTCGTGCTCGGCGAGTGCCGGGGTGAGGAGGTGCGTGACCTTCTCGCCGCTCTCAATACCGGCCACGACGGTGGCGCCGGGACTCTGCACGCGAACTCGCTGGAGGACGTTCCCGCCCGCCTCGAGGCGCTGGGCGCATTGGCCGGGCTGGACGACCACGCGTTGGCGAGGCAGGCGGTGAGTGCGATCGGGCTGGTCGTGCACCTGTCGAGGGCCGACGGCGTGAGGAAGGTCTCGGGCTTCGGACGGCTGCACCTGGATGGAGCGGGCCGGTTGGCGATCACACCGCTCGGCGCCGGCGGCGGTGTGGTCGGCGACGGCGGTGCCGCCCGCGCCGGGTCGGGACCGTGAGACGAGCGCGCGCACCGGCCGGAGCCCAGCCGGATGCGGTCGCCGCACTCGCCGAGTCGCTCGCCGTGCTGCTCGATGCGGGACTGCCCCCGCGGTCCGCCTGGGAGGCCGCCGCCGGGTACGGAGCGCATCCTCTGGCGGATCGGGTCGCGAACGCCCTCAGGCATCAGCCGTCGTGCGCGTCCGCTCTCGCGCAGGCGGCAGACACCGACGATGTCCGCATGCTCGCGGTGGCCTGGCGGGTCGCCGAACGGACGGGCGCGCCGCTGGGCCACACGTTGCGCGCGATGGCGGAGACGCTGAGAGACGCGGCGGAGACGGAACGGGAGGTGGACGTCGCCCTGAGCGGTCCCCGCGCGACGGCGCGGCTCGTCTCGTGG
The DNA here is from genome assembly GCF_900100265.1 of Leifsonia sp. 466MF. Classification (NCBI taxonomy): domain Bacteria; kingdom Bacillati; phylum Actinomycetota; class Actinomycetes; order Micrococcales; family Microbacteriaceae; genus Leifsonia; species Leifsonia sp. 466MF. Next base: position 2,883,659 of record NZ_LT629696.1, on the reverse strand, counting down.
TTGCCGGCGGTCGGGGCGGTACTGGCTGGAGCGCTCGGAGCGGACCTCGCGGGCGCGCTGGGGTCGGTACCCGGCACGACATCCGTCGGTGCTGGCGTTCTGCTCATGCTGGCCGGCCGGTGGTGGATGCGTGCACTGGTCACACGCGCGGTCGCACGCCCGCTGCCGCAGGGGCTTGCCGAGGAGCTCATCGCCGTCGGATTGGCCGGTGGCGTGTCGATCGGCGCGGCGCGGGAGATCGTGAGGGAGGCCGCGGAGGAATCCGGGCTTGGCTCGCTGGATGAGCGAGGTGCAGCACGAGTACTCCGGCTGGCCTCCGCGGCCGGGGCACCCGCCGGCGAGCTGCTGACCGCCGCCGCGCGCCAGCAGCGCCGAATGGCCAGGGCCGAGGGTCGTCGACGCGCAACGACGCTCGGCGTCCGGCTGATGGTGCCCTTGGGCGCCTGTGTCCTCCCCAGCTTCCTGTTGCTGGCCGTGGCGCCGCTGGTGCTGTCCCTGTTGTCGTCCACAACGGCGGGTCTGCGATGACTGTCCACAGATCGGCCGTCCCGCATCCGCCAGGCGGCCCCGAACCGAAGGATGGAGTCATGAAGCACATGACGATCGAAGAACGAACTGGCGAGGGCGTTCCGCGTTCCCTCGGCGCCGACGGGCGATCCCCACTGCGGCGACTCGGGCGACGATTCGGCCGACGATTCGGCCGACGGTTCCGGCGACGACTCGCCGACGACCGGGGCGCGGCGACCGCCGAATACGCCATCACGATCCTGGCCGCTGTCGGGTTCGCCGGGCTCCTCGTCGCCCTGTTGAAGGGCGATGAAGTGAAAGGAATCCTCTCCGACCTGGTGCATCGTGCGCTGTCGGGCGGATGACGGTCCGCGTGGCGTCCGTCCGAGACCTCCGCGACGAGCGGGGCAGCGTGACGGCCGAGTTCGCGGTCGCACTCCCGGCGGTGCTCGCGTGTCTCGCGCTCTGCATCGGCGCTCTCCATGGAGCGGTTCAGTACGGATCGCTCGCGGCCGGGGCAGCCGCGGCAGCGCGGTTGGAGGGCAGGGGAGACGACCCGGGTGGTTCGATCCCGGCTGGAGCGACAGCGATGGTCGAGAGGGAGAGGCGGACCGTATGTGTTCGACTGACGGCGGCAGGCGACACGGTTCTCAGCCGTCTCGGCGTCCTGCTCAGCGCGAGGGCGTGCGCCCTGGACGAGGCGGAGGCGGGATGAAAGGGAGGGTGTCCGAGACGCCCGGTTGCCGGTCGGTGGTCGTAGCTGCACTGCATTCGGACCGGGGGAGCGGATCGGTTCTCGCGCTCGCAGCGGTGTGCGCGATCGTCACGGTGGCGACGGGCGGAGTCGCGGTGGTCGGAGCCGGAGCGGCGCACGCGCGCGCAGCCATGGCGGCCGACCTGGCGGCGCTGGCCGGCGCCGACGTGGCGAGCGGCCGTGCGGGAGGGGTGCCCTGCGACGTGGCCCAGAGCATCGCCCAGTTGAACGGAGCGGGGATGACCGACTGCCATCAGAACGGGACGGTGGTCACCGTGACCACATCCACGCCGTACCTCGCCTTCGCCTCGACGGCATCGGCGCGTGCCGGACCGCCCGGCGGGTAGGTTCCGAAGCCGGAAGTGTCCGCGCGACGCCGACGGGTTCCGATCAGTCGAAGACGGTCTCGAGGTAGCGGTATGAGACGGCGGTGGGGCGCTGCCCGCGGCCGTCGTCGGACGCGTATTCGAGCTCGGCCCCCGACGCTCTCACATAGAGGTAGTGCTTGGAGCCAAGGGGTGCCGAGATCTCCAGGCGAGGGCGGGCGTCGCCGGAGTCGAGGAAACCGGTCGAGATCGTCTTGCCCTCCAGGGGTCCGTCGATCAGTTTGGCGGTGTACATCATCGTCGTTGCCATACACGTATTGTCCTCCCGACGGGATCGTCGGCATAGGGTCGGCGGGTGCTCCGTCCCTGGGGCCGTCCGTCGGTCCGGCCGCCGGGACGGCGTCCGCCTGGGGCTGCGCCGACGGCGAACGCCGAACACTCGATTAGGCGGACAAGCGGCGAAGGTGTGTATGGTTTGCCTGTCGGCCGCACGGACCATCCCAACAATGGATCGGCGCCTTCAGGGGGAGCGCGCCACGCCGGTCCAGTCGTGACGACAACCGTGAGCTGTGGCGACACAGTGTGTGCATATATAAGAGGAGTCAGGTGCCTGACACGAAGAAGCTCGTCATCGTCGAGTCTCCGAACAAGGTGAAGTCGATCGCCCAGTATCTCGGCGACGGCTACGAGGTCATGGCCTCGGTCGGGCACATCCGCGACCTCATCGAGCCGAAGAACCTGCCGCCCGAGCTCAAGAAGGGGTCGCTGGGCAAGTTCTCCGTCGACGTCGAGAACGAGTTCGAGCCCTACTACGTGGTGTCCGACCAGAAGAAGAAGACGGTCGCCGACCTCAAGCGTGCTCTCAAGAACGCCGACGAACTCCTCCTCGCAACGGATGAGGACCGCGAAGGAGAGGCCATCGCCTGGCACCTCGTCGAGGTGCTGAAGCCCAAGGTGCCCGTCAAGCGGATGGTCTTCCACGAGATCACCCGCGAGGCCATCGAGAAGGCTCGCGACAACACCCGCGAGATCGACACGGCTCTGGTCGACGCTCAGGAGACCCGCCGCATCCTCGACCGGCTCTACGGCTACGAGGTGTCTCCCGTCCTCTGGCGCAAGGTCGGACCGGGCCTCTCGGCCGGTCGCGTCCAGTCCGCGGCCACCCGGCTCGTGGTCGACCGCGAGCGCGAGCGCCTGGCGTTCGTCCCGGCCTCGTACTGGGGACTGACCGCACAGCTGGCTCCGGAAGACGCGAACGCCTTCGAGGCACGCCTCGCCCGGATCGACGGCGACCGCGTCGCCACCGGCCGCGATTTCGACGACCACGGCCGCCTCACCACGAAAGCCCGGACGCTCGACGAGCCCTCCGCGACCACGCTCGCGGCGGCGATCCGTCAGCCGAGCACGGCCGTCGCCGTCTCCAAGGTCGACTCCAAGCCCTACTCGCGGCGTCCCGCCGCGCCGTTCACCACCTCGACCCTCCAGCAGGAGGCGGCGCGCAAGCTCCGCTTCTCCGCGCGGCAGACGATGAGTGTCGCGCAGACTCTCTACGAGAACGGGTACATCACCTATATGCGCACCGACTCCGCGTCGCTGTCGCAGCAGGCGACGAACGCTGCGCGGACGCAGGCGGCGAAGCTGTACGGCCCGGAGACGGTCCCCGACAAGCCGCGCACCTACGCATCCAAGAGCAAGAACGCGCAGGAGGCGCACGAGGCGATCCGTCCGTCGGGCGAGACCTTCCGCACCCCTGCCGAGCTGGAGCGCTCGCTGCGCGGACCCGAGCTGCGCCTGTACGAGCTGATCTGGAAGCGGACCGTCGCCTCCCAGATGGCCGACGCGAAGGGCCAGACGGCATCCGTCACCGTCGAGGCGCGCGTCTCGGAAGGACCGCTCGACGGCACCGTGGCCGAGTTCACGGCCAGCGGCACCGTGATCACGTTCCGAGGCTTCCTGAACGCCTACGAGGAGAGCCGGGACGAGGAGCGCAACAGCAGCGACTCGGCCGAGGCCAAGCTTCCGCCGCTCACCGAGAAGCAGGCCCTGACCGTCCGCGACATCGCCGCCGACGGCCACGAGACCACCCCGCCGCCGCGCTACACGGAGGCGAGCCTCGTCAAGACGCTCGAAGAGCTCGGGATCGGGCGCCCCTCCACCTTCGCGAGCATCATCTCCACCATCATCGACCGCGGATACGTGACCCAGCGCGGCCAGTCCCTCGTCCCCAGCTGGGTCGCCTTCTCGGTCGTCCGGCTGCTCGAGGACTACTTCGGCGACCTGGTGCAGTACGACTTCACCGCCGAGATGGAGGATGACCTCGACCGCATCGCCGATGGCGAGGCCGAGCGCATCGACTGGCTGAACAGCTTCTACTTCGGCAGCGACAAGCACAAGGGCCTCCGACGGGTCATCGACAACCTTGGCGACATCGACGCCCGCAGCATCAACTCCATCGCCATCGACGACGGAGTGACGCTCCGCATCGGCAAGTACGGCCCCTACCTCGAGGTGTCCGAGCCCGATGCTGGCCCCGACGCCCAGCCGCGCCGCGTCAACATCCCGCCGGAGCTCGCCCCCGACGAGCTCACGCCCGCCAAGGCGCACGAGCTGATCGAGGCGCCTGTCCAGACCGACCGCGTGCTCGGGACGAACCCCGAGAACGGCAAGCTCGTCCTCGCCAAGGACGGACGCTTCGGACCGTACGTCACCGAAGCCGACCCCGAGGACGAAGCGGCAGCCGATCCCAAGACGGGCGAGGTGAAGGAGCCGGCGAAGACCAAGAAGGCCGCCGCCGCCAAGCCGCGCACGGCATCCCTCTTCAAGTCGATGGATCTGGCGACCCTCGACCTCGACACCGCGCTCAAACTGCTCGACCTCCCGCGCGTCGTGGGAGCCGACCCGGAGAGCGGGGAAGAGATCCAGGCGCAGAACGGCCGCTACGGCCCGTACCTCAAGAAGGGTGCCGACACCCGGTCGCTCCCGAGCGAGGACGACATCTTCGACATCGACCTGCCGGGCGCGCTGGAGCTGTTCGCCCAGCCGAAGTACGGCAACCGCCGGGCGTCGAGCGCCCTCAAGGAGTTCGACGCCGATCCGGTCAGCGGCAAGCCGATCCGCGTGAAGGACGGCCGCTTCGGCCCGTACGTCACCGACGGTGAGACCAACGCCACGATCCCGCGCGGCGAGACCGTGGACGAGGTCGACTTCGACCGCGCGGTCCAGCTGCTCGCCGACAAGCGAGCGAAGGGACCGGCCAAGAAGCCGGCGCGGAAGACCGCTGCAGCCAAGACGACGGCGGCCAAGACGACGACGGCCAAGAAGCCCGCCGCCAAGAAGCCGGCGGCCAAGAAGTCCACGACCGCCGCGGCGAAGAAGTCCGCCGAGTGAGCGAGGGCCTCTTCATCACGCTCGAGGGCGGCGACGGGGTCGGAAAGTCCACGCAGGCGGCGCTCTTGGAGGAGTGGCTCACCGGGCGCGGCCGCACCGTCGTGCGCACCCGCGAGCCGGGCGGTACGGACGCGGGCGTCGAGATCCGCGAGATCGTCCTCCACCACCGCGGAGACATCGCGCCGCGCGCCGAGGCACTCCTCTACGCAGCCGACCGGGCGCACCACATCGCCACGGTGGTCCGTCCGGCCCTGTCCCGCGGCGACATCGTTGTCCAGGACCGCTACATCGACTCGTCCGTCGCCTACCAGGGCGCCGGGCGCGTCCTCGACGCCCAGCAGATCCGCGACCTCTCCCTGTGGGCGGCCGAGGGGCTGCTCCCGGACCTCACCATCCTCCTCGACCTCGACGAGGACACTGCCCGCACCCGCCTCGACTCCGCGCGCACCCGTTACGACCGCCTGGAGGCGGAACGCTCGGACTTCCACGCCCGCGTCCGCGCCGGCTACCTCGCGCTGGCCGAGCAGGAGCCCGAGCGCTTCCTGGTCGTGGATGCGAGCCGGCCCGTCGAGGAGATCGCCGCGGAGATCCGCGACCGCCTCGCCCTGCGCGTCTGAGGACCGTCGTGCGGAGACCGAGCAAGCGTGTCCGTCGTGCCAGCTAGCCTGGACACCATGACGGTGTGGGACGAGCTCACGGGGCAGGACGAGGCGATCGAGGTCGTCCGCGCTGCCGCGATCGGCTCCGCCGCAGGCAACGGAGCCGGTGCTCCCGGCCGCGGGATGACGCACTCCTGGCTCATCACCGGCCCGCCCGGCTCCGGCCGATCGAACCTCGCATACGCCTTCGCGACAGCGCTGCTCAGCCCCGGCACGCCCGAAGGCGACCTCGCCACGCGCCGTCAGGTCGACGCCCGCACCCACCCCGACCTCGCCGTCCTGAGCACCGAGCGCGTCATCATCTCCATCGACGAGGTCCGCGCCCTCGTCGCCAGCTCGCAGTTCGCCCCGTCGGTCGGCCGGTACCGCGTGATGGTGATCGAAGACGCCGACCGGATGACCGAACGCACCTCCAACGTCCTGCTGAAGGCGCTCGAGGAGCCGCCGGAGCGGACCGTCTGGATCCTCTGCGCGCCGAGCGACGCCGACCTTCTCCCGACCATCCGCTCCCGCGTCCGCACCGTGCGGCTGCGGGTGCCCAGCGTCGACGATGTCGCCCGCCTCATCCAGCGGCGGGACGGGGTGGATGCGGAGACCGCCGAGCGCGCTGCCCGCCACGCGCAGAGCCACATCGGCATGGCGCATCGCCTCGCCACCCACGAGGAGGCCCGCCGCCGGCGCCAGCAGACGCTCGAGCTGGCCCTCGGAATCCGCTCGGTCTCCGACGCCGTGCTCGCGGCGGCGACCCTGCTGGAGATCGCCGGCGCCGACGCGAAGGCGATCACGGAGGAGCGCGATGCGGAGGAGCGCGAGCACGCCCTGCGCTCGCTCGGGATCGAGCCGGGCGGCACGATCCCGCCGGCGCTCCGCGGCCAGCTGCGCCAGCTCGAAGAGGACCAGAAGCGCCGAGCGACCCGCAGCCTCCGCGACGGCATCGACCGCATCCTCGTCGACCTGCTCTCGCTGTACCGCGACGTGATGATGATCCAGCTCGGCAGCGACAGCGAACTGGTGAACCGCGAGCTGCGCGCCGAACTGGATGCTCTCAGCACCCACACGACTCCGGCCGCTACGCTCGCCGCGATGGACGCCGTCGCGACCGCGCGCGAACGCATCGACGGCAACGTCGCCCCGGCCCTCGCCCTCGAGGCCATGCTGACCACCATCCTGCGCGGCACGACCGCTCGAAAGGGGACCGACCTGTGATCACCCGACCCGGCCGTGCCCCGGTACGCGACCAGGCCGCAAGACGGCGCACCGCCCGCACCGCGGCCGTCGCGCTCGCCGCCGTCGTCGCCCTGACCCTCAGCGGCTGCGTGACCTGGTTCCTGCCCGCGAAGACGGTGACGACGTCCACTCCCGCTCCTGACGACGTCTCCGCCGAGTTGCAGCCGTACTACAGCCAGGTGCTGCACTGGACGAACTGCAGTGGCGGCAAGCAGTGCACGACCGTCAAAGCCCCTCTCGACTGGGACCACCCCGGCAAGGGCGACGTCGAGCTCGCGCTCATCCGTCAGCCCGCGAAGGGGACCAAGCAGGGGTCGCTGCTCACCAATCCCGGCGGCCCCGGCGCATCCGGCTTCGACTTCGTCAAGGACTCGGTCGACTTCGTCGCCGACGACACCCTCCAGCAGCACTTCGACATCGTCGGCTTCGACCCCCGCGGTGTCGGCCGGTCCACCGCGGTGAAGTGCTACGACGCCGAGCAGATGGACCAGTACCTGTACGGCATCACCCCCGGTGAGCGCGGCTCCGACCAGTGGATCGCCGAGAACACCACCATCGCCAAGGACTTCGGCGAGGCGTGCAAGAAGAACACCGGCGCTCCGCTGCCGAAGGTCGACACGGTCAGCGCCGCGCACGACCTCGATCTGCTCCGGGCGACGCTCGGCGACAAGAAGCTCAACTACCTCGGCTACTCGTACGGCACCTACCTGGGCGCCGTGTACGCGGGGCTGTACCCGGGGAAGACCGGGAGGCTCGTGCTGGACGGCGCGCTCGATCCCGCCGCCTCGAACTTCGACGTGACCGAGGTGCAGGCCAAGGGGTTCGAGAGCGCGCTGCGCGCCTACCTGACCGACTGCCTGACCCGGAAGGACTGCCCGTTCACCGGCACGGTGGACGACGCGATGAGCACGGTCGGGCAGCTGCTCGCGTCGGTCGAGAAGAGCCCGATCCGCAACTCCGACGGTCGCGAGCTCGGCGCGAACACCCTCGTGACGGCGATCATCACGCCGCTGTACGACGCGACCGCCTGGTCGTACCTCGACAAGCTGTTCGAGTCGGTCATGAAGGGGAGCGCATCCGTCGCCTTCTCGCTGGCGGACACGTACAACAACCGCGATGCCGACGGCACGTACTCGGACAACTCCACCGAGGCGTTCGTCGCCATCAACTGCCTCGACTACACCTACGACGCCGATCCCCCGCTGATGCGCCAGCAGGCGGCGGAGCTGGCCAAGGCGGCCCCCGTGATCGGGCCGTACATGGCCTACGGCGACATCGGCTGCGCCAACTGGCCGTACCAGTCGACCGGGCAGCGCGGTCCGATCTCCGCGGACGGCTCGGCGCCCATCCTCGTCGTCGGCACCACCAACGACCCCGCGACGCCGTACGTGTGGGCCAAGAACCTCGCCTCCGAGCTGCAGAACGGACACCTGCTCACCTATAAGGGCGAGGGGCACACCGCGTACAACAAGTCCAACTCCTGCGTGAACGACACGGTGGACGACTACCTCGTCAACGGCACCGTTCCGACCGACGGGAAGACCTGCTGATCCGTCGGTATCCGCCGTTCGGGTGAGTGGTGCAATTTTGCAGGGAGTGAAATAATCGACGTCGTGTCAGTGGCCCCCGATTCCACGCTGAACGAGCTCGGACTCCGCGAGCGGAAGCGCATCGCAACCCGTCGCGCGATCCAGCTCGCCGCCGTCGAGCTCGCCAGTGAGCGCGGATTCGACCGCGTCACGATCGACGAGATCAGTCACGTCGCGAACGTCTCGCCGCGGACCTTCTTCAACTACTTCCCCTCGAAGGAGTCCGCCATCATCGGCGAACTCCCGGAGCTTCCGGACGAGGAGACCATCGAGGAGTTCATCTCCGCAGGGCCCAGCCAGCCGATCCTCGACGGAATCAGCACCCTGCTGGTCGCCGCGATCGACCTGGGCGAGACCGTCGACGGGGAAGCCGAAGCGCCCCAGGCGCCCGAGAGCGTCCACCGCCTGCACACCCTTCGTCGGGCCCTCCTCAAGGACAACCCGGAGCTCTTCGCGCTGCGCATGGCCAGCATGCACAAGTTCGAGGATGCGCTGAGCGGCGTCGTCCAGCGCCGCCTCGCACACGACGACCCGGCTCTCGCTGCCGACGAGGAAGCCCTGCACCAGCGCGCCCGATTGGTGACCTACGTGGCCTTTGCGGGCATGCGGCACGCGTGGTCCTGCTGGGCCGACCACGGCGGCGTCGAGCCGCTCTCCGACCGCCTGCGCAGCTCGTTCGAGCAGCTCTCAGCGCTCGGAACGCAGGTCCGCTGACGCCGTCCCGGCATGGTCGGCAGCACCCCGCATGATCGGGTAAGCTATCTTCCTGTGCGTCGGACGGAAGTCCGGCCCACGCCGCCCTAGCTCAGTCGGCAGAGCATCTCACTCGTAATGAGAAGGTCGTGGGTTCGATTCCCACGGGCGGCTCTCACCGGCCCCATCCTCGGATGGGGCCTTTCCTGTTTTAAGCCACTCCATCGGAACGTCGAGAACCGACGCTAGCCCGAGCAGCGCCGGCCCGTCGGGAGTCGTGCGCCCGCCGATCCAGTTGCTGATGGTGTTGCGACTCACGTAGAGAGCGTCCGCCAGCTCCTGGTTGCCAATGTCTCGCACGCGCATCGCCTTACGGATGCGGTCGGCCATGTCCCATTCAAGGTAGGCGGTGCTCGGGTTGGTCATCGTCATGCACTAAGCATTGCACCGGCCACGCACCCATGCAAAGACATTTGCGACATGCCGCATTGGGTGTCGTCCCAAGTCTTGTGATTTGCACAAGCTTGTCCACATGTTGAAAACCGCCCCGGACGACGACGCTCCACGCATCATCTTCCCCGGCCAGCTCATTGGCTCGGTGACCGTCTGTGCGCTGCTCGGCATTGATCGGAGCACCCTTGTGCGACGCATCCAGCGCGGCGACATTGTGCCCCTGGCGCAGCTCGATGGCGCGACGGGCGCCTACGTGTTCGATCGGTTCGACTTTCCTGCCGAGGCGGCTCGGTGAGCGTCGAGTCAATGGCCATCGCCATGCATCACTCCAGGGCGCGCAACTCGACCGCCATAGCCGTGTTGGTCGGCATCGCCAATCACGATGGCGACGGCGGCGCCTGGCCAACCGTGGGGACGCTGGCGCACTACGCGCGAGTGTCGGAGCGTCAGGTGCAGCGGACGCTCAACGAGCTGATAGCGCTGGGCGAGATTCACCGCGATATCCAGGCTGGCGGAACGGTCGAGTTCGCGCCCACCGACCGCCCGAACCTCTATCACTTCACGCTGAAGTGCCCGCCGCACTGCGACAACACGCGCCAGCACCGCCTGATCTGTCAGGGGTGCGGCAAGCCGCTGCCTAAGACCTCTCAGACGGTCATGCGGCACCCGGCGTGCGAGCCGGCCTATCACGCCTCCGGGGAGGGGGTGACGCCCATGTCACCCGGTGACGCTGACGACACCCGGGGGGTGCCGCCGGTGACACCCAAACCATCCCTAGAACCATCCATTAACTACCCGCGTGAGGACTCTCCTGAACCGGCCTACGTAGGTAACCGTGCGCGTGCGCACGAGGGGGACGCCTCCGGCGCAGCGCTAGCCGCATCCGCTGGCGCGGCTGCTGAGCCGGCGCAAGCGCCGAAGATTGACGGCTCCGCCGACTCCCACCGGCCCGCTGGCGCGTCTGCCGCAGCCGGCCCTATCAGCTCGCCGGCCGACGCTCAGCGCGGCCCGCATGAGGACCCGAACGCATGCCCCAGGTGGCGCGGGTCCATGCCCCACACCATCGGCCGCGACGGCCGCTGCATCGACTGCGGGGCGAGCGTCCCCGGTCACATCGACACCGAGACAGGAGAGGTCCACTGATGCGCAAGCGAGTCACCTACCGACACCCCGAGTCCACTACGGCCCGAGACAGGATGAAGATGGCCGGCGCCGGCGCGCTGGTCGCAGCTGGGCCGGTGCTCGGCTGGATCATCCTCTCGGCCTACATGCCGATGGGAGCGGCCCTGTGACGCGCAGAGATGCGAACAGCGCCGTGGACGGCCTCCAGGCCATGGCGGCCCGGTTTGACGACGCAGCGGCCCGAGCGTTCACCGTGCTGGACCATGAGCAGCGCCAGCAGGACGCCAGGACGCTGCGCGTGGTCGCCGGCATGGTGGCCGACCGCCGCGCCGACGCCGGCGAGCTGGTGCAGCTGTGGCTGGAGTCGGCCGAGCGCATGCTGGCGTACTACGACGCCGCCGACATGGCCGTGGTGTACGGCGACCGCAGCCGGCGCCGGCAGTTGCGTGCCGTTGAGACCGGGGAGGCCGGCGCATGACGCCCGACCTGGACACCGACCCGGTGCTGTTGCTCGGTATCGCTGCCGTGCTAGGCGTGGTCGCCCTGGTGCTGTGGCTGCGCGAGCGGCGCACGCCGGTTCTCGTCGTGCTGCTGGCGCAGCGCCGAGAGGACGGCGGCGCGGATGATGGCGTACTGGACGAGCAGCCCAAGGGCGAGCAGCAGGACGGCGACAGCGAGGCCGAGGACGAGCGCGAGCTGGACGTTTTCGACTGGAGGCATGGCGTCAGCGTATCGGGGGGCCGGCTGCGGTTCGACTCGCCGCTGACGCCGGCCGACGCGGCCGAGATGCAGCGCCGTTGGAACGAGCGCCGGCATGGCTGAGCGGCGTGTCTGGGCGACGCCGGCCGACCTCGTGGAATGGCTCCAGCTTGGTGAGAAGGGCGAGCGCAAGCTGCGCGAGATGCGCCAGCGGGGCGAGGGTCCTCGGTGGGTGAAGCTCGGCCGGGACGTTCGCTACGCCTGGGCCGATATCCACGCCTACTACGCCGGCGCACGCCTCGGTGGTGGCGCAGCTGGCGGCGCTCCAGCGACGCGGAGCGACGCCAGGACGACCGCTACGCCGGCCCCTGGAGTGTTCGCTGGCGGCCGTCAACCGATGGATGACAGCCGGTGAGCGTCGAAACGCTGCCCTTCCTCGCCGCCGTTGGCCGCATGATCCGCTCGGCCGGCCGGCGCGTGGCCGAGGGGGACGAGCCTGAGCTGGTGGCGCTGCTGAAGCTGCGCGACGCCGTTGACGAGGCTATCCAGGCCGGGGTGGATGGCCAGCTCGCCACCGGCCGCAGCTGGTCGCACATCGGCGCCGCCGCCGGCATCAGTCGCCAAGCCGCACACAAGCGCTGGGGACGCGACCATGGCTAACCGAGGGGGCAGGGCATCCCAGCGCATGACCGAGCTGGTGCTGGAGACCTATGGCCGCAGGTGCTGGCTGAAGCTGCCAGGATGCACCGGCGTGGCGACGACCAAGGACCACGTAGTGCCGTTCAGCCATGGAGGCCCCGACGAGCTGGAGAACTACCGGCCGGCGTGCCGGCCCTGCAACTCCAAGCGCCAGAACCGCGTGCGGGCCGGCTACGGCGCCTCGGTCGTCGTCGTCATCGGGCCGCCGGCCGCCGGCAAGTCCACCTACGTGGCCGAGCACTGCAAGCCCGGTGACGTGACGCTGGACATGGACCGCATCGCACGTGCCCTGATGCCCTACGAGCCGGCCCAGAGTCACACCTACCCGCAGCACGTGCGGCACATCGCTGTCCGCGCCAGGAAGGCCGCCATTCACACAGCCACCCGGCTGAAGGAGCGCGTCACCGTCTGGCTGGTCCATGCCATCCCGACCGAGACCGAGCTGGCCGAGTACCGGGGCCTGGGCTGGCAGGTGGTCACCATCGACCCCGGTCGCGAGGTGGTGGAGCAGCGCGTGCGAGCTGAGCGCCCGGAAGAGATGATGCTGCACGTTCGCCGCTGGTACTCGACGCACGTAGACCCCTCGCCGGCCCCTGCCCTGGCCGGTTCGATCGCTGCGCCGGCCACGCCCTCGGATGGGGAGCCTGACTGGTGAACGCGCGTCCGTTTTTCTGGCTCGCGCGGCACTGGACACCCCGCGACCACCGCCCCCATCTCCCCAATCCACCACAGAAAAAAGAAAGCTGAGGCCGGCGCCGATGACCGACACGATGGCCCTGCCAGGACTCGAAATTCCAGGGCAAAACGCGGCGAATCCCGGCCATTACGGCCAGGGACCGACCGAGACCGAAACGCGCGCCGCGATTGAAGAAATCGAGGCCGACGCCGGCGAGCTCCGAGGCCCCAAGCGCACCATCAAGCAGCTGGCCATCGCCCTGGCCGTGAGCATCGACAAGGGCAACGCCAAGGGCCGCGCCGTCGCCAACGAGGCCGGCCAGCTGTTCGAGATGATGCAGCACCTGGCGCCGGCCATCGACGCCGCCGGCCCCACCGACGACACCCACCTGACCCCCGAAACGAGGCGACTCCTTGACGCTCTTGCAGCTCCCGCCACCCTTGACGCTGACCCCGCCCCGGAAGGTCACGCCGAGGGACTATAGCCGGCGCACGCACGGCCCCAAGGTCGCCGCCATCGCGGCCGAGATGGGGCAGCCGCTGCTGCCCTGGCAGCGATACGTGGCGGACGTGGCGCTGGAGGTGGATTCGTTCGGCCTGTTCGTCTACTCGACCGTGCTGGTGACCGTTCCGCGCCAGGCCGGCAAGACGACCCTGGACCTCGCCGCCTCTATCCAGAACGCCCTCATGGGCCGCAACCGGCGCACCTGGTACACGGCGCAGAGCGGCCAGCATGCCACCGAGAAGTTCCTGGAGATGGTGGAGCTGTGGGAGTCCTCGGCGTTGCGCGGCCTCGCCCCCAAGGCTCGACGCTCCAACGGCTCGGCCGCGCTGCCGTTCGTCAACGGCTCCAAGTTCCGGCCGTTCGCCCCGGTGGAGGGCGCCCTGGACGGCAAGCAAGCCGACAAGGTGAGCCTGGACGAGTTCTGGTACTGGACCGCCGCGCAGTACGCCATCCTCCGACAGTCGTTCTCGGCCACCAAGCTGACTCGCGAGATGGTCACCGGCCAGCGCCCGCAAACCTGGATCTTCAGCACCGAGGGCACCGTCGAGTCCACGGCGCTCAACGGCATGCTGGACGAGTTCCGCAGCGGCACCCCCGACCCCACCGTGGCCGGCTTCGACTGGGGCATCGGGGACGATGACGACCCGTTCGACCTGGACCGCATCTACGCCCGCCACCCCGGCGCCGGCCACCTGTTCACGCGGGAAGGGCTGGAGGCGTTCCGCGCCGAGTTCGCGGACTCGCCGGGGGAGTTTGCGCGCGCGTTCGGCAACCGCCGCACCGGCGCCACCGAGCGCGTCATCCCGGTGGGCGCCTGGAGGGATGCCGCGTGGAACGATCCGACGCCGCCGGCCCCTGGCCGCGTCTGCTTCGCCGCAGCGGTCGGCGTGGACGGCGTAGACACCACCATCACCGCCACCCAGGTGCACGGCGCCGGCACCCTGTCGGCCGTGGTGAAGGGCGGTTGGATGGAGTCCACCTATGGTGCCCTGGCCAAGCTGCGCGAGCTGCGCGCCAAGTACCCGGACGCGGGGTTCATCATCGACCCGAACGGCCCCTCAGCGGCCCTCCACGACGAGGTGCAGCGGGCCGGCTTCGAGCTGATCCCTGTGGGGACGCGCGAGGTTATCGCCGCGACCCAGGCGACGGTGGCCGGCATCACCAACCCCGCCGGCCCCACGTGGCGCTATAGGCCACACGACAAGCTGGAGGCCGCCGCCGAGCTGGCCACCAAGCGGTTCGCCGGCGACGGCACCTGGCTGTTCGGCCGGCGGGCCTCGGTCGGCTCCATCAGCGCGCTGGAGTCGGCCAACCTCGGCGCCTACGGGGTGCTGCACCTCCCCGCCGTGCGGTCGCTCCAGCTCGGCTAGCCGGCCGTCACGAAACGGCACGAAACGTCGCCACCCGGCGCGGGCCGGCGCCAACCGTCGCCAAGGTTGGAGCCGGCCGGCGCCGGCGTCCAGTCTCGTCGTCATGCCGAGCATCTTTAGCCGCGTGGCCCGCCTGTTCGCGTTCAACGCTGAGGCGGCCGAGAACCCCGGCACCATGCCGGCGCGACTGATGCCGGCACGCCGGGAGGCCGAGGTGACGGCGGAACGTGCCCTCACCCTTTCGACCCTTTATCGAGGCATCCAGATTCACGCGACCTCGGTCTCCCAGCTCTCCATCGACGTGGAGCGCAACGGGGTGGTGCTCCCGGAAACGCCGGCTCTCGCCCTGAAGCCGGACGTGGACGAGACCCGTAGCGCGTTCCTGGAGTACACCGTCAATTCGCTGTACCTGGACGGCAACGCGTTCTGGCGCGTCACGCGCGGCCCGCTGGGCGAGGTCATCAACCTGTCGGTGCTCAACCCCGCCGAGGTCACCGTGGAAGTCGTCTACGACGCCGCCGGCCTCGCCACTAAGCGCTACTGGTGGCGCGGCAAGCCGCTCGGGGCGCGCGACGTTCGCCACCTCCAGCTGCTGCGCATCCCTGGCGTGGCGCGCGGCCTCGGCCCCATCCAGGCCGCCCAGATCGAGGTGCGCGGCGCGCTCGACGCGCGCGACTACGGCGCGCTGTGGCTGTCGGACGCGAACCTCCCGGACGGCATCCTGAGCACCGACCAGGAGCTGGCGCCCGGCGACGCCGACAAGTACCGCAATGTCTGGTACGGCCGCAACCCGGACGGCACCGAGCGCGACGACGCCGCCGAGCGCAACATCACCGAACGGCTGCGCGTGCTCGGCAAGGGCTTGAACTACACCCCGCTGCTGCTGAAGCCCTCAGACATCCAGTTCCTGGAAACGCAGCAGTACACCACCATCCAGATGGCCCGCCTGATCGGTGCGCCGGCCTCCATCATGCTGGTGGCCGTCGAGGGCAACTCCCAGACCTACGCGAACGTGGAGCAAGAGTGGATCGGCTACGTCCGATTCGGGCTGATGAAGCCGCTGCGCGAAATCGAGGACGCCCTCAGCGAGCTGCTACCGGGCCGCCAGCGCGCCAAGTTCAACGTGGACGCCCTGCTGCGCACCGACACCAAGACGCGCTACGAGGCGCACGGCCTGTCGCTCGACCCTCAGCGCGGCTGGGCGACCGTGGACGAGGTCCGCGCCATCGAGCAGATGGCGCCGCTGACCGACGCGCAGCGCGCCGAGCTGGAGGCCCGCCGGCCGACCAAGACCACCAACACCGAGCAGGAGGCCCCGACCAATGCCTAACCCCATCACCGAGCGCCGCGACCGATTCGCGGCGGCCGTCCGGGACACCCCGGCGCGGTGGAACATCGAGACCACCGACGAGCCGCGCTCCAGCCGGCTGCACCTGTACGGCGCCATCGGCGGATGGTTCGGCGGCGTGGACGCGGCCGAGCTGGTGCCGGCCATCCGGGACATGGACGTGGACACCCTGGAGGTGTTCGTCAACTCGCCCGGCGGCGACGTGTACGACGCCGTGGCCATCCGCAACGCGCTGCGCCAGCACCCCGCCCGCGTGGTCGTCACCATCGACGGCCTGGCCGCCAGCGCCGCATCGTTCATCGCGTGCGCCGGCGACGAGGTGGTGATGGGCGAGAACGCCGAGGTGATGATTCACGACGCCTGGACCATCGCCATGGGCGACGCCGAGGACATGCGCAAGGCCGGCGACGACCTGGACCGGCTCAGCGACAACATCGCCAGCATGTACGCCGCCAAGGCCGGCGGCGAGCCGGCCGCCTGGCGCGAGCTGATGAAGGCCGAGACCTGGTATTCGGCGGCCGAGGCCGTCGCCGCCGGCCTGGCTGACCGGCTCGACTCCGAGACCACCACCGAGACCGCCGGCGACGAGGCGCCGGCCGGCAACCTGTTCGACCTGTCCATGTACGCCCACGCCGGCCGCCGAGCGGCCGCCGCGCCCATCCCAGCGGCCGCCCTGGCCACCAACCGAGAGGAAACCAACACCGTGCCCGAGATCACCGAGGACCGCATCGACCAGCTGCTGACCCAGCAGCGCAACGAGTTCGAGCGCATCGTTCTGGCCCACGCCGCAGCGCCGGCGCCCGCCGACGCCGGCCCGAGCTGGCCCACGGCCGGCGCATTCCTGAAGGACCTCGCCGGCGGTTCCAGCGCCGCCATGGCGTTCTACGAGCGCATGACCGCGGACGCCTACACCGGCGCCGGCACCGGCGACACCAACACCCCCAACACGTGGGTGCGGGACGCCATCCACCTCATCAACCGCAACCGCCGCATCATCAACACCTTCAGCCGCCAGCCGCTGCCGGCCGAGGGGATGACGCTCGAATACCTCCAGCTCTCCACCAACAGCATCAGCGTGAGCAAGCAGGCCAAGGAGGGCGACGACCTCCCCAAGGGCAAGATCACCCTGAAGGCCGACAGCACCCCGGTGGAGACCTACGGCGGCTACACCGAGCTGTCCCGCCAGGTCATCGACCGCGCGAACGCCGCCTACCTCACCACGGCCAACACGGCCATGGACCTGGAGTACGCGCGAGCGACCGAGGAAGTCGTCCGCGACCTCGTGCGCGAAATCATCGCGACGCAGCTCGCCGGCGACACCCACCCCCTGACCCTCGGCGCCGCCGCGACCGCCTACGACTGGCTGGACCTCGTGGTGGACGCCGCCGACCTGTTCGATGACCGCGGGTACACGCTCGACGGCAGCCTGGTCTCCAAGGACGTGTTCAAGAAGCTGATTCGCCTGGAGGACACCAACGGCAACAGCCTGATGCGCGTCTGGGGGCAGGGCACCAACCAGGTGGGTGAGCTGGACCTCACCGGCCTGAAGGGCGACCTGGCGGGCATCGAGTTCCGCATCCTCCCCGACGCGCCGGCCAACACCATCGAGTTCCACAACCAGCTGGCCGTCACCACCTGGGAGTCGGCCAACGCCCCGTTCAAGCTCCAGGACCAGAACATCCTGAACCTCACCGAGGCGTTCAGTAAGTACGGCTACCTGGCTGCGGCCTCGCAGTTCCCGGACGCCATCGAGGCCGTGAAGGTCGGCGCGTAACGATGGCAGAGGACAGCACGGCGCCCGCCGCCACCGACCTGAGCTGGTACGTCCAGGCCATCGGAGAGGACAAGCCCTACGCCGAGTCCTGCCAGGCCGAGGCTCAGCAGATGGTTGACGACTTCATCGGTGAGGGCAACCCGTTCGGGGTGCCCGAGTCGGTGGTGGCGCGCGCCGTGCTGGAGGTGGGCGCGGACCTGTACTACCGCAAGGCCAGCCGCAACGGGGTGGTGCAGCTCGACGGCGTGGAGCCGCAGCTGTTCCGCCTGAACCGCGACCCCATGGCCGCCGCCTACCCGCTGCTGCGCCGCTACCTCGTGATGGGGCTGTGACCATGAAAACGAGTCTCGACCTCGCCCACGAGCTGGTGGAGGACGTGCGCGCCGCACTCGACGCCGCCGGCCTGGAGGACGTGCACGCCACGCTGGACGCCGGGGAAATCCCCTCAGCCGCCCGCGCCGGCGTGGTGTGTGTCTCCGCCCCCACCATCACGTTCGAGTCCTGGAGCGAGCCGGCCATGGCGTTCGAGCTGAACGCCGTAGCCGGCCCCGCGGACAACTACCTGGCCGCCTGGGCGCGACTGGACCTGATCCTGAACGCCCTGCACGCCGGCCAGCTCAACCTGAAGCGCGCCGAACCCGGCGGCTTCGCCCAGCTCAACGGGCCGGTGCTGCCGGCCTACACCATCACCACCAACGACCTCGAATAAAGGAGACCACCATGACGACCCGTACCCTCGGCCCCGGTTCGCTGAAGATCGGAGAGACCGGCAGCTCACGCGAGTGGGCCGGCGACCTCACCAAGACGAGCCTCAGCCCCGACACCTCCAGCGAGGACCCCATCCCGCTGCTGGATGGCTCCAACCTGGACGGCGAGGACACCACCGCGTGGACCCTCGGCGGCACCCTCGTGGACGACTTCGACCTGGATAGCCTCCAGGCGTTCGCGCTCGAGAACGCCGGCAAGCTGCTGCCGTTCGTCTGGACCCCCAACGACGCCGCCACGGCCGACTTCAGCGGCGTCATCAAGATCCGTCCGATTGGCTGGGGCGGCGACGTGAAGAAGAAGAACACCCAGGACTTCGAGTTCCCGCTGATCGGGGACCCGACCCTGGCGCCGAGCGTCTAGCCGGCCATGGCCGAGAGCGTCTATCAGGTCGAGGGCGGCCGGCAGCTGCGCAAGAGTCTGCGCGCCGCCGGCGACGACCTCACCGACTTGAAGATCGTTCACGGCCAGGCCGCCGCCATCGCGGCGCGGCGCGCCGAGTCACGCGCGCCGCACCGCACCGATCAGTTGGCCGCCACCATCCGCAGCGCCGGCACCAAAACCGCCGGCATCGTCCGAGTCGGCAACAACAGCCGCGTGCCATACGCCCCAGTCATTCACTGGGGCTGGGCGCGCCGGCACATCGCACCAAACCCTTTCGCGTCCCAAGGCGCGCAAGAGTCCGAGTCCACCTGGCTGCCGCTCTACGAGCGCTACGTGGACAACGTTCTAGACACGATTGAAGGAAAGTAACCATGGCAGCTCGCAAGCTCCGTATCAGCCTCCCTGGAGGCAAGACCATCGACGTACAGCCGACCCTGGAGGACCGGCTCAACTTCGAGACCACGCTGCGCCGCAACCGAGGCTGGGGCGACCTGAAGGACAACGCCCTGAAGCTGGAGCCGTTCCTGGCCTGGTCGGCCGCCAAGCGCACCGGCGAGCTGGACCTGAGCTGGGACGAGTTCACCAGCGGCGAGACCGCCGCGCTCGACGTCGAGGCCGTGAAGGACGACGACGAGGCGCCGGCCGGCGACGACCTCACCGTGAACGAGACGGTGGGAAAAGGTACGCGCCGGGGACGCTCCACGAACTCTCCGTCGCCCTCGGCCTGAGGTTCCACGTAGCCCCCTGGGCGTGGCGCGGTGAGGCCGCGCCACGCCTGGAGGACTACGCCACCGCCCTGCACCTGATCGAACTCCTAGCAGAGGAATCTCATGGGTAAGACCGCCATTCTCGCCATCCGCATCATCGGCGACGCCACCGACGCGGTGGCCGGCTTCGGTGAGGCCGAGAAGGCCGGCAAGTCGTTCGAGGACTCCATGGGCAAGCTGAAGGGCGGCATGCAGCTGGCCGGCGCCGCCGCCGGCGCCGCCCTCGCCGCCGGCGTCTACGGCGCCGTGGAGAACGCCCAGGACCACAACCGCCTGACCGCTCAGCTCGGCCTGGACCCGGCCGAGTCTGAGCGGCTAGGCGGCATCGCCGGCAAGCTGTACGCCGACGCCTACGGCGACTCCCTCGCCACCGTCAACGAGGCCATCCGAGGGGTGGAGTCGAACATCGCCGGCATGGGGAGCGCCAGCGACGCCGAGCTGGAGAGCGTCACCGGCAAGGTCCTCAGCCTGTCCAGCGCGTTCGACCAGGACCTGGGCGCCACCACCACGGCCGTGGGACAGCTCATGCGCACCGGCATGGCCAAAGACGCCAGTGAAGCGCTGGACATCATCACCAAGGGCCTCCAGTCGAACGCCCGCGCCGGCGAGGACCTACTGGACACCTTCACCGAGTACCCGGCCCTGTTCCAACGGCTGGGCCTGGACGGCGAGACCGCCACCGGCCTGATTAACCAGGGCCTGGCCGCCGGCGCCCGGAACACCGACGTGGTGGCCGACGCGCTGAAGGAGTTCCAAATCCGCGCCACCGATGGCTCCAAGACCTCGGCCGCCGGATTCGAGGCCCTAGGGCTGGACGCCGCCGAAGCCACCGCCCGCATCGCGCGCGGCGGCGGCGACGCTGCGGCCGGCCTGGATGACGTGCTCGACCGTCTGCGCGGCATGACCGACCCGGTGGCCCAGAACGCCGCAGCGGTCGCCCTGTTCGGCACCAAGGCCGAGGACCTCGGCGGCGCCCTGTTCGCGCTCGACCCCTCCAGCGCCGTGGATGCCCTCGGCCAGGTCGCCGGCGCGGCCGACGCGCTCGACGGCGCCATGAGCAAGGACCAGGAGTTCGAGAAGCTTCAGCGCACCGTCACCCAGACGTTCACCGACATAGGCGCCGCAGCGCTCCCGGTCATCACCCCGATACTCGACGGGCTGCGCGAGTTCGCCCCGATCCTCGGCCCGCTCGCTGTGGTGCTCACTGGCGCGGGCGCAGCCGTCACCGTGATATCCGGCGCCATGAAGGTGTTTGCGGCCGTCCAGGCCGTCCAGACGGCCGCTCAGTGGGCGAACAACGCCGCCTGGCTCGCCTCCCCGATTACCTGGATCATCCTGGCCATCCTCGCCGCCATCGCGCTGGTCATCGCCATCGTCGTGCTGCTGGTGCAGCACTGGGACGAGGTGCAAAAGGTCGCCGGCGACGTGTGGGGGTTCGTGCTCGACACCATCAAAAACGTGGGCGATTGGTTCCGCTCGGTGTTCGAGGCCATCGGCCTGTACTGGGACTACCTGGTGGGCAGCTGGTCCGATGGTTTCGAGTCCTTCGTCGGCTGGATTCGAGAGGCCATCAAGTGGCTGGGCGACCTGGTGGCCGGCGCGATCCCCGGATGGGTGAAGGACCTCCTGGGGATGAATCAGACGTTCACCGCGCGCCTGGTCGTCGACGAGCCGACCGTCCAGCCGGCCATGCTGGCGTTCAGCGCCGCCGAGGCCGTCGAGGGCTTCAGCTTCCGCACGGCCGCCGTCGCCGCGCCCACCACGGTGGCGAGCATGGACGCCGGCGCCATCGCCGGCAGCGGCAAGGGCAAGGGCGGCGGCGACACCTACGTGAACGTGGAGTTCAACGGCCTGGTAACCGACCCCGAGGGAGTCGCCCGCGAGATTCGCAAGGTGCTGAACGACAGCGACAAGGCCAACGGCCGCACCATCGCCGCCGGCGGGGTGAACCGATGACCGCCGGCGCCATCGTCACCATCAACGGCCGGCCCATCGCATCGAGCTGGGACGGCACCGACCTGGTGGCCCTCGCCGGCCTCAGCATCCGCTGGGGCCGTGAGGACCCCTATGAGCAGCCGGAACCCTCCATCCTCACCATGCAGCTGGTGGACCGCCTCGGCAACTTCGTCACCGACGAGAACCGCGTAGGCCAGGCGGTCGTGGTGGCCATGGCCGACCCCTACCGCGTGCAGTTCCGAGGGTCGCTGAGCAAGCCGCGCGCAGAGCGCCGGCGCGTCCACAACCCCCTGACCAACCTGGACGAGACCGTATGGGTAGTCACGTTCACAGCGTCGGACGTGCTGGCCAACCTCGGCGCGGCCGTGTTCGCCGGCGACGCCGTGGACGGATGGGTGGAGGGCGCCGGCGGCTGGAGCGAGGCCCGCACGAACGTGCGGCTACAACGCCTGTACGACCGAGGCGCCAACGGCCTGGTGGAAGGAATCGACACCCTGCCGCAGGTTCTGCCGGCGAACGTGGACCGCATCATGCACGGCCAGGCCGCCAAGGATGCGCGCACGGCGCTGGAGCTGATTCAACAGGTGTACCGAACCCATCCCATGGGCGTGGTCAACTACGACCCGCACGCCAACCGCATCACGGTGGGGGAGTTCACGACGACCTCGCCGGTGGCGCTCGCCCTGAGCGCCGGCAAAGTGGTGCTGTCGCTGAGCGCCGGCCTGGTCGTGCCGGCCTCCAAGGTGGCCGTGGATTCGTACACCCTGGAGTCCACGGTGGCCGAGGCCATCGACGTGGTGCAGGTCGGCTATTTCTGGTACGGCAAGGACCCGGGCCTGACCGCCGGCGCCCAGAAGCGCACCATCTACACCGAGGGATTCATCGAGGGCCGCACGGCGCGCTACGACGCCCGCAGCCGGCGCGTGCTGCGCGTGGACACCGAGGACATCACGTTCGACCCAACCGAGTTCACCGCCGGCTCGGTGGATGCGTTCAACCGGTTTCCGGCGTGGTTGCTCGGCCAGGTGCTGGCGATCGTCAACGGCCTGAACGGCCAGCTCCGGCTGCCGCCGCTGCGGTTCGACGCCCGCCGGCTGCCGCTGCCGGCCGCGCTGGAGGCCGTCCTGTACCGGCCGACCGTCCAAAACGTCCCGCTGCACTTCGCCGGCAGCGTCTACGCCGGCATGGCGCACGTGGGGCCGCAGTTCCAAATCATCGGCGGCATCCTCCGCTATGACGGCGCCGGCTGGTCGCACGAGGTCAACGTGTGCGCCGCTCGGCCGAACCCCGCCGCCACGCTCACCGTGGCTCAGCTGGTGACCAACCCCGGCCCGACGCTGGCCGACTTCGACCCCGATATCAGCCTGGCCGACCTCGGCCTCGTAACGACAGGACTCGCATGACCGGCAAAACTCCCGTATACGCCATCCCGTACCCGGACGGCACCACCAAGGCGGTGAAGCTGGGCGACGAGCTGGGCGCGTTCGCGCTCGGCGTCGAGGCTGCGCTGCTCGCCGCCAATATCCCGGACGTGACCAACCAGGACCGCGCTGTGGCCGGCTCCGACCTCGCCCGAGACAACCATTTCGGTAAGCCCTCCACCGAGGCCGAACGCCTCGCCCTGCAGCGCGCCGGCGCCGAGTGCATCCGCACGGACAAGGGCTGGACGGAACGCTATTACGCAACGTTCGACGCCGGCACCAACCCCGCCGGCGCCCCGACCCCCGGCTGGTACCCGGTATCCGGTGCCATGCCGGCGTTCGTGTGCTCGACGCCGACCGCCCAGGCCGTCGCCGGCCCCTGGTCCTTCATCGCTGCGGCGTTCGCCAACCCGGCCAACAACAACTTTCCGACGCCGGAACTCAACCGTGGCTTTGCCTCGTTCGTGGGCGGCGTTCTCGTCG
The DNA here is from genome assembly GCF_900100265.1 of Leifsonia sp. 466MF. Taxonomy (NCBI): domain Bacteria; kingdom Bacillati; phylum Actinomycetota; class Actinomycetes; order Micrococcales; family Microbacteriaceae; genus Leifsonia; species Leifsonia sp. 466MF. The sequence goes on along the minus strand of NZ_LT629696.1, from coordinate 2,860,096 downwards.
TGCAGCAGCCGGGCATCTACGACCTGGCGGCCGGCGTGGTGACGACAGTCAACGGCATCCAGTCGGTGGCCATCACCCTGAACAGTGCCGCCATCGGCAACGGCCTGTTGGCCCAGTCTCAGACCTCAGGAATCACGGCGGCGACACCTCCCCGCCCGGTACGCCTGAAGGCCGGCGACGAGCTGCGCATGTGGGCCGCCGCGCCGAGCGCATCGAGCATTCAGCCGGCCAGCTTCCTGTCGTGCGTCTACCGCTCGGCCTGACCCGTTTGGAGATCCCACCATGCTGCTGATCGACCCGTTCCCCGGCGCCTACGACGCCTCCGACCCTTACGGCAACACGGCCAAGCCCCGCACCTACGCCCACACCGGCTCCGACTGGATCGTGTCCGCCGGCACCGACGCGCCGGCCCTCGGCGCCGGCGTGGTCGCCAACAAGCAATGGCACGCCGGCAACGGCTACACCATCACGGTGAAGTTGGACGACTCGGACCTGTACTACGCCTACCTCCACCTCCAGGGGCCGGCCCTGCCGGCCGTGGGCGCCCACGTGGCGCGTGGCGACGTGCTCGGCAAGGTCGGCGCTACCGGCACCAACGCGCGCGGCGCACACCTCCACGTGACCGTGAGCGACGCGCCCACCGCCTACGTCGGCCTCGGCAACCGCCGAGACCCCTGGCAGCTCATCCAGGACCACCTGTTCAACACCGAGGGAGAAACCATGTTCATCCGCATCCAGTCGCCTAAGCGCGGCATCGCCCTGATCGGCCCCGGCTACTACCGCCACCTCCAGACCGACGAGGAGGTGGAGCAGTCGGCGCCGCTGGTGGCCAAGCACCTGACCGGCAATGACCGGCAGTTCGACCTGTGGCGCTCCATGGCGCTCGACGGCGCCGGCGCCAAGTCGTGAAGCGCTGGATGCGCGCCCAGTGGCGCGACTGGCTATGCGGGATTGGACGCTGCCCGCGCGGGCGAGCCGGCTACTGGTGCACCGGCGCCAAAGGACGCTGCGGATGGCCGGAGTGAGCGAGGGCAGCATCGTCACCATCGTGGTGGCCGTAGTCGGCGCCCTGGTCGGCCTCGGCTCGGCCGGCCTCGCCTACCGCCAGGCATACATCGCTCGGCGCGAGAACCGCCAGGAACGCCTGGAGGCCCGCCTGGCACGTGCCGAGCGCGATAACCGGCTGCTGTGGCTGTGGTCGCGGCGGCTGGTGGACCACATCTACCGAGGCGAGCAGCCGCCGCCCCCCGAGGCGCCGGCCGGCCTGTTCGAGGACACCGCACAACGAAAGGACGTACTCAAGTGAGCAGCAAGACCCCAACCCCCAAGGTGGTGGCCGGTGGCGCCGCCGGCGCCGCCGTCGTCGTCATCGTCTACGTGGCCGGCCTGTTCGGCTTGGAGGTCCCGGTGGAGGTCGCAACGGCCGCCGTCGTGCTGGTCAGCTTCGCCGCCGGCTACATAGTGCCCGACCGAAGCGCCGGCCGCCACGCGGCGAAGGAATCGGCACAGCGATGAGGCCCCTACCGCCGCTTGCCGGTAGGGGCCTCATCGTTGCCGGTTACTGGTCGATCAGCAGGCGACGCACATAGGGAGCGGTCAGGCCCATCCCGTCGGCAATCTCGGGAACCGTGAAGCCGTACATGAGCGCGTAGCGCGCGAATTGGCGCTCTTCGGCTACCTGCTGCTGGTGGTGCTTCCGGACGATGTCCAGGTGAGCCTGGACAGCAGCCCGGTATCGGTCACTACTATTGTTCATAACGCCTCCGTACTTAGACACTGCGGTTGAGCGATTCAGAAGCGGCCTGGTGTGCAACCACCGGGCCGTTTCGCTTGCCTCCACATTGTCTCGCGGCCTACTGGGTTTTCCCAAAGGTGTCTGTGGACAAATCTGGGGATAACCAGACGGTGGGGAGGGTGCAGACCCTGTGCAAACTCGGGAAATGCCATCGCGCTGGCGATCCACATATGCCCTCTGATCAGGCGTTACGGTGTCCACAGGCCCGGCGCACAAAAAAAGTCGCAAATGATCTTTATTGCGGGGCCGTCTAAATGGCGGATGTCGACAATTGCGGTAATTAACCCCTCAATTAGGCCGCACTCGGCAGCCTCAGGCGTTCGATTCCAGCGCGGCGCTTGTCGAGGTTCACCAGTGTGTAAATGGCCGTCGTGTCCAGCGACTTGTGGCGCATCAGCTCCTGGACCACGCGAACGTCCACGCCGCTGTCCAGCAGCGTCGTGCCATACCAGTGCCGCAGCTGGTGCGGGGTGCCCTGGACGCCGGCGCGCTCCATCACGCCCTTGATGGCCGCGTAGACGCCCTGCCGGCTGATATGCGCGTTGTCCGTCTGGGAGGCGTAGGCGGGGAACCAGTAGCCGTCGCGGGGGTACTGGTGGGCCTCGCGCACCAGGTCGGGGTGCAGCGGCACCATCTCGGTGCTGCCGCCCTTCCCGGTGATGGTCACCACCTCGTTGGCCAGGTCGAAATCGGCGCCGTGCACCTTGGCAATCTCGTGCACGCGCATGCCGGCGAGGGCGCCCAGCAAGATCATCGTGCGCGTCCGCCGGCGGTTCACGGTAGCCAGCATCAGCTCCAGCTGATTGTCGAACACCGGCCGAGGCTTACCCTTCGGCCGCTTCGGCGTCGGCGTTTTCAAGCTCGGATCATCGGCGCGGTGGTCGCTGGCCACCAGGAACTTGCAGTAGGCGCGGATGGAGGCGTGATAGGTGGCGCGCGAGGTGTCCGACAGCCCCGGCTGTGAGCAGTAAGCCATGATGGCCAGCGGCGAGAGCTGGAGGGGGTGCACGCCGGCGAACTCGACTAGCCGGGTGATGACGGCCGCGCGCTCGGCAATCGTGCGTGCTGATAGCCCCTGAGACTCCTGCCAGACGCGCCAGTAGTGAAGGATGGACAACAGTTCGGTGAGGTGAGCAGGATGGTGCATGCTGTCTACGGTAGACACGGCTGTCTGCTGCACGTTCACGACGAAACCGCCAATAGTTCACGCACGAACATATAGGCCGCGACGTAACCCGTAAGGGGGAGCGGCGCCGGCGAACCCTTGCGCTTGTAATGAGAAGGTCAAGGGTTCGATTCCCTTGGGCGGCTCCACCACTTCCTTCTTCCGAACATCCGGACAGATTCCTCGTGCACATGCGCGCCCCTCGGAGTAGCCTGAGGGCACAAACTGAGGATCAATCAAGTCTGCCCGAGGCTGTCATGGATGCAACATCGAAGTCCCGCCGGGCGCGTGCGCTCGGGCTGTTCACCGCGGTGCTGAGCGCGCTGCTGCTGATCGGGGGAGGTGTCGCAGGCCCGGCGTCGGCGGACACCATGCCACCCGATCCGAATGACCCCGCGTCTCCGCCCACTGTGGGGGCGACCGCGCTTCCCACCGTCCAGATCGACGGCGTCGCCTGGGCGCAGACCGTCGTCGGCGACACGGTGTACGTCGCGGGCAAGTTCGGCACGGCGCGCCCGGCCGGGTCGCCCGCCGGCTCGAACACGACGCCGCGCAGCAACTTCCTCGCCTACAACATCACGACGGGCGCCCTCATCACGAGCATCAACGTGCCGCTGAACGGGCAGGCGCTCGCGATCGCGGCGTCCCCCGACGGTTCCCGCGTGTATATCGGCGGCGACTTCACGTCGGCAGCCGGAGCCACCTACTACCGCATCGTGGCGATCAGCACGGCCACCGGCCAACCCATCAGCTCCTTCCGGCCCGTCATGGAGAGCCAGGTCCGTGCACTCGCGGTGACGAACACGGCCGTCTACGCGGGCGGCACGTTCTCCAGCGTGAACGGCGTCTCGCGCGGATACATCGCCAAGATCGACGCCTCCAACGGGTCGCTCGTCACCTCCTGGTCGGCATCGGCCGACAACGTGGTCGACGCGCTCGCGGTGAGCCCGGACGGGAACCGCGTCTACGCCGGTGGTCGCTTCAAGAACGTCAACGGATCCGCGCATTACGGGCTCGCGATGCTGAGCGGTTCGACCGGCTCGGCTCTGCCCTTCCCCGCGAACAGTGTGGTCCGGGATGCCGGGGCGAACGCCAGCATCACCTCCCTCCAGGCGACCAGCGACCGGGTCTACGGCTCCGGTTATGTGTTCGGCAGCGGGGGCAACCTCGAAGGGAGTTTCGCGGCGGACGGCGTGACGGGCGCCCTGATCTGGCTGGAGGACTGCCACGGCGACACCTACTCGATCGTTCCGCTCAACAATGCGCTGTATGCGGCCGGCCACCCGCATGACTGCCGCAATGTCGGCGGCTACCCGGAGACCAATCCGCGTACGTTCCACCACACGATCGCGTTCTCGAAAGCTCGCACCGGAACGCTGACCAACGACGGCAACTCGTCGTACGCGAACTTCCGCGGCCAGCCGTCGCCGACTCTCCTCAACTGGTTCCCCGACTACGTGACGGGGTCGTACACCGGTCAGGGTCAGGCGGCATGGAGCGTTGCAGGGGACAGCCGTTACCTGGTCGTCGGCGGTGAGTTCCCGGCCGTCAACGGGACGGCCCAATACGGCCTCACCCGCTTCGCGGCCGACTCGGTGGTGCGCAGTACCACCGGCCCGAACAACAATACGGCGCTGACACCGAACGCCACCTCGCCGACGGCCGGGCAGGCGAAGATCAGCTGGACGGCGACGTACGACCAGGACAACGTCTCCCTCACGTACGCACTCGCACGAGACGGCGACACGGCGCATCCCATCTCCCAGGTCACCCGCACCTCCACCTTCTGGAACCGGCCCGGGATGTCCTTCACCGAGGCGGGGCTCGCCGGCGGCAGCGCGCACACGTACACGCTGACGGTCACGGACCCTGACGGGAATCGGATCGCCCGGACCGGCAACCGCGTCGTGATCCTCGGCGGCGGAGCGAACCAGCCGCCGACGGCGAGCTTCACCGCCGGCACGAACGGCCTCGCGGTCGCGGTCGACGGCAACGCATCGAGCGACCCCGACGGCGCGATCGCCTCGTGGAACTGGAACTTCGGAGACGGCGGCACGGCCACCGGGGCGACCGCCGGACACACCTATGCGAACGCCGGCACCTACACGATCACGTTGACCGTGGCGGACAACGTGGGCGCCACCGCGTCGACGACGCGCCAGGTGACCGTCGCAGCGACCAGCGGAAGCACGGTCGCGAAGGACGGCTTCGAGCGGACGCTGACCAGTGGATGGGGATCTGCGGAAGTCGGCGGCGCGTGGACCGCCTCGGGCACGGCATCCTTCTACACGGTCTCGTCCGGCACCGCACGGATGAACGTCCCGGCCGGCTCGACCCGGACCGAGACGCTCGGCAGCGTGTCGTCGAGCCGGACGGACACGACGGTCACCTTCACGACGGACTTCGCCCCGACCGGCGGCGGGATCTTCGTCTCGGCGATCGGCCGTCAGCTCGGGTCGGCCGTGTACGAGGGTCGTGCCTGGCTCAGCGCCAGCGGAGCCGTGCAGGTGCAGTTGCTCGCCAACGGGACGACGGTGCAGGCAGTGCCTGTCAGCGGGCTGACCTACAGTGCGGGGCAGCAGCTCTCGCTGCGGGTCCAGGCGGTCGGTTCCTCGCCGACCACGTTGCGGGCGAAGGTCTGGCCGTCGACCCAGGCTGAGCCGGCCGCGTGGCAGGTCACGGCGACCGACTCGACGGCAGGTCTGCAGTCGGCCGGGGGCGTCGGCCTCCGTGCGTACCTCTCCGCCTCCGCCACGGCCACGCCGGTCACAGCGCGTTTCGACAACTTCCTCGTCACCGCGGTGCCCTGACCCTCGCGCATGGTCGCTGTCGGTGGTTGGCTGCGGTCATGGCGGACGAACCGAAGCACGGCGACCATGTCGAGTGGTCCTCGCACGGCGTGGATGTGCCGGGCGAGGTCGAGAAGAAGCTCACCGACGACACCGAAGCGGCCGGACGGACCGTACGGGCGTCGAAGGACGACCCGCAGTACCTCGTGAGGAGCGACAAGACCGGCAAGGAGGCCGTGCACAAGCCGGACGCGCTCCACAAGAAGAAGTGACGGACGGCTCCCGTCAGCCTCGAAACCATCCGTGCTCATACCCTCTACTGTCCGCAGGCGCGCGGATCGTTCCCTTTTTGTTCTGAGGGAGTCGTCGTGTTCGCCGGCCGAGGGAGCGTAGCAGCATTCAGAAAGCCCAGGTAACATACCCGGATGCACGAATCGGATCAGCCGGTCACCGGACCCGACCCGTCGAACCTCCCGACCACTCCCACTCCGCTCGCCGACTCCTCAGCCGGCTCGGAGCCGCCCGCGACCACAGGTTCCGGCCGTCGCGCCGCCGCGCGGCCCGCGAAAGCCGCAGGCCTGTCGGGTGTTGCGGCCGGGGTGCTCGCGACGATCCGGAAGCACCCGAAGACGTGGATGGCCGCAGCGGCCGCCGTCGTCTTCCTGCTGCTCGGAGGCGGCAGTGTTGCGCTCGGGGCCACCGTCGGCTCGCCGGCGGCCGCGGCGGGACCCGTCAGCAGCGCGACCCCCTCGCCGACTCGTACGGCGACCGCCACCCCCACACCCACCCCGACCGTCGACCCGGCGCGTCCCGTTCCGGCGAACCAGGCCGCCGCGACGCGCATCCGCACGTGTTCGGTCGCCGGTCTCGCGGCCGACGGCCGCCTCGGCAACCTCGAGGCGCAGGTCGTCAACGCCAAGACGGGTCAGACCCTGTTCGACCGCAACGGCGTGAAGCCCGGTCCGACCGCCTCGGTTCTCAAGACGCTCACCTCGGCCGCCGCCCTCGCGACTCTGGGACCGGACTACCGGGTCTCCACGACCGTGGTTGCGGGCAGCACGCCCGGCCAGGTCGTCATCGTCGGCGGCGGGGACGTGACCCTCTCCCGGCTGCCCGACGGCCAGGCGTCCTTCTACACCGGAGCGCCGAAGATCCAGGACCTCGCCAATCAGGTGAAGCAGGCTATGGGCGGCCAGCAGATCACCTCGATCGTGGTGGACGCGACCCTCTTCGGAGCTCCCTTCTGGCAGCCGAGCTGGGACGAGCGCGAGGAGCGCGTCGTCGAGGGTTCGACCCCGTACATGACGGCGCTCATGGTCGACGGCGACCGTGACGACCCGACCGCCGTCGAGTCGCCGCGCAGCACCGATCCGGTGGGTCGTGCCGTGCAGTACTTCCAGCAGTACCTCGGCACCAACGTCGGCGTGAGCCAGGGGGTCGCGCCGGCCGGTGCTCGCCAGCTGGGCGTCGTCCAGTCGCAGCCCGTCACGACACTGATCGATCAGGCGATGCGGGTCTCCGACAACACGATCATGGAGGAGCTCGCCCGCCTCGTCGCCATCAAGAACGGCGCGGGCAACACTTTCGACGCTCTGAACGCGGGCGTGCTCGCCGGGCTGAAGGGCTACGGGATCGACGCCTCCGGGATCCACATCGCCGACGGCTCCGGCCTCAGCGGCGACAACGCCGTTCCGCCGTCGTACCTGACGCAGTTGTTCATCAAGGTGCTCAACCGCCAGAACGGCCTCGGCGTCGTCTACGACGGACTGCCCGTGGCCGGCCAGTCGGGAACGCTCGGCCCCGGCTACAACCGGTTCACCGGAGCCAACTCCGTCGCGCGCGGCGCGGTGTTCGCCAAGACCGGCTGGATCGACAACGGGTACACCCTCTCGGGCATCATCAATGCGGCCGACGGCACACCCCTGACCTTCGCCGTGTTCGCGCTCGGACCGGTGAGCGACAACGCGAAACAGGCGATCGACACGCTCGTCACCGGCTTCTACAAGTGCGGTGACAACCTCTCCAACGGCTGAGCCGGCCGGCGCAGCGACGACCATCACCGGGAGGACGGGAATGGGCAAGGCGCTCTTCATCGTGGACGTGCAGAACGACTTCACCGAGGGAGGCGCGCTCGGCGTCGACGGAGGGGCCGCGGTCGCGGCGGGCGTCACCGCCTTCCTTCAGGAACACGCCGACGAGTACGAGGTGATCGTGGCCAGCCGCGACTGGCACGACGCCGACAACGACAACGGCGGCCATTTCGCGACCGACGACGAGCCGGATTTCGCGGAGAGCTGGCCGCGGCACTGCGTCGCGGGCACTCCCGGTGCCGAGTATCACCCGGCGTTCGACACCTCGCGCGTGACGTTGCACGTCCGCAAGGGCCAGGGCGTGCCGGCGTACTCGCTCTTCGAGGGCCGTACGGAGACCGGCGCGACCGTGCACGAGATCCTCGAGGAGCGCGGCATCCACACCATCGACGTGACGGGGATCGCGACCGACTACTGCGTTCGGGCGTCGGCTCTGGATGCGCTCGCCCACGGCCAGCACGTGCGCGTGCTGACCTCGCTGGTCGCCGGAGTGGCGGAGACGTCCTCGCAGGCGGCGCTCGCGGAGCTGGCGCACGCAGGGGCGGAACTGGTGGACTGACGCCCGCGGGCCTCCGCGTGGACGCTCGGCCGCATCCACGATAAGGTGATTGCTAGCTCATCTAGTAATCAGGAGGCGAAGTGTCGAAGGAAGCCCCCGAGCGGACCGCACCGGCCCGGGTGCCGGCGCGGTGGTTGCGCATCGTCGTGCCGACCGTGCTGGTGCTCATCTGGCTCGTACTCGCCGGTATCGGCGGTCCCACCTTCGGCAAGCTGTCCGGTGTCTCCAGCAACGACCAGGCGGCGTTCCTCCCGGCCAGCGCCGAGTCGACCGAGGTGCAGGACTGGCAGAAGCGCTTCACGGACTCCGGCTCCATCCCGGCGATCGTCGTCGTCGAGGCCGACGAGAGCATCCCGAAGAGCGAGCTGGGCACCACCTACGCCGACCTCGGCACGAAGCTGGGCGGAGTCGACGGAGTGGAGCCGGCACCCGAGGGGCAGACCACGAGCGTCGCCGGCCCCATCCCGTCCGAAGACGGGCGCGCTGTCGAGTACATCGTCCCGATCTCCGACTCCGACGAGCTGAAGACCGTGGTCGCCGACCTCCGCACGGTGGCAGACGACGCCGTGCCCGAGGGCGCCCAGGCATGGGTCACCGGTCCGGCCGGCCTCACCGCGGATCTGGTGAACGCCTTCGGGGGCATCGACGGCATCCTGCTGCTGGTCGCCGTAGCGGCCGTCTTCGTGATCCTCCTGCTCGTCTACCGAGCTTTGCTCCTGCCGTTCCTGGTGCTGCTGACCTCGGTCTTCGCCCTGTGCGCGGCGATCCTCATCGTCTACCTGTTCGCCCTCTGGGGATGGATCAAGCTGTCCGGCCAGAGCCAGGGCATCCTGTCGATCCTCGTCATCGGCGCTGCGACCGACTACTCGCTGCTTCTCGTCTCACGCTACCGGGAGGCGCTCGAGGTCGAGGAGTCGCGGTGGGTGGCCATCCTGCGCGCGTGGAAGGCGTCGTTCGAGCCGATCGTCGCCTCCGGTGCGACCGTGATCCTGGCTCTGCTGTGCCTGCTCTTCTCCGACCTGAACTCGAACAAGAGCCTCGGACCGATCGCGGCGATCGGCATCGTCTTCTCCCTGTTCTCGGCGCTGACCTTCCTCCCCGCCCTGCTCGCCGTGTTCGGGCGGGCGTCGTTCTGGCCGTTCCGGCCGGTCGTCGGCGGGCACGAGCACAAGCACGCCGACGGCACCACACTGACCGGCCTCGAAGGGGTTCGCGGCGTCTGGCGACGCGTCGGCGGCCTCATCGCCCGGCGCCCGCGCGTCACGTGGATCGTGTCGTTCGTCCTGCTCGTCGCGTGCGCCCTGGGGCTCACGCAGCTGAAGGCGAACGGCGTCCAGCAGACCGACGTCATCCTGTCGCAGTCCGATGCCGTCGACGGCCAGGCCGTGGTCGCCAAGCACTTCGACGCGGGTTCCGGTTCGCCGGTGCTCATCGTCGCGCCGGAGAGCGAAGCGGAGGCCGTGCTCACCGCGACCGAGAAGACGGACGGCATCGCCTCGGCCGCCTTCTACACCGGAGGAGGCCGGCCCCAGCCCGGCGCTCCGGCCGACCCCGTCGTGAAGGGCGGCCACGTGCTGATCCAGGCGACCCTCGCCTCCGAGCCCGACTCCGCTCAAGCCGAGAAGGTCGTGAAGGGACTCCGCGAATCGCTGTCGACCGACGGCTCGGTGCTCGTGGGCGGTGTCACCGCCATCGCGCTCGACACCAACGAGACGGCGCAGAGCGACCTGATCAGGATCATCCCGATCGTGCTCGCGGTGATCCTGCTCATTCTGATGCTGCTGCTCCGGTCGATCGTCGCGCCGGTGATCCTCATCGGCAGCGTCGTGCTGTCGTACGCGGCGGCGCTGGGCGTCTCGGCGCTCGTCTTCAACCATGTCTTCGGCTTCCCGGGGGCGGATGCGGCGGTGCCGTTGTTCGGGTTCGTCTTCTTGGTGGCGTTGGGTGTGGATTACAACATCTTCCTGATGACCCGGGTGCGGGAGGAGTCGCTGCGCATCGGAACGCGGCCCGGCATCCTGCGCGGTCTGGGGCTGACGGGCAGCGTCATCACGTCGGCCGGGATCGTGCTGGCTGCGACGTTCGCGGCGCTCGCCGTCATCCCGATCCTGTTCCTCGTGCAGATCGCGTTCATCGTCGCGTTCGGTGTGCTCCTCGACACGGTGGTGGTGCGCTCCCTGCTGGTCCCGGCCGTGTCGTACGACATCGGCCGCGCCATCTGGTGGCCGTCGAAGCTCTCGCGTAGCAAGATGCATAGTGAGAGGGCCGAAGTCTCGTCCTGATCGGACAGTCTGACCAGCTCGCACTGTGCGTGTTGCTCGATCGTGGGCGGTGCGCGAAAGTGGCGTCATGACCATGACCACCACCGAGCGCGCCGCCGCGGCGCGCCCCGACGACGCAGCGCTGCTCCGGCGGCTGTACCGGACGATGGCGACCGTCCGGCGCCTCGACCTCGACGGGGTCGCGATGCAGCGCCAGGGCATCATCCCCGGCTACGCCCCGATGCGCGGTCAGGAGGCCGCCCAGGTGGGCAGCGCCGCCGCACTCGACCTCACCCGCGACTTCGCCTTCCCGACCTACCGTGAGCTCGGCGTCGCGGTCGCCATGGGCGTCGACCCGGTGGCGTACCTGGCATCGCACCAGGGCGCCTGGCACGGCGGACTCTGGGATGCGGCTACCGCACGGCTCGCCCCGATCAACGCCGTGGTCGGCGGCGCCGTCACCCACGCCGTCGGCTGGGGGCTCGGCGCGAAGCTCGACCGCACCGGGGGAGTGGCGATCGCCTACTTCGGCGACGGCGCCAGCTCGCAGGGCGACATCCACGAGGCCATGAACACCGCGGCCGTCTCGCAGCTCCCCGTCGTGTTCTTCTGCCAGAACAACGGCTGGGCCATCTCCGTGCCCACCGAGCAGCAGGTCGCCGGCGGGTCCGTCGCTGCGCGCGGGGCCGGATACGGGATGCCGGGCGTGCGCATCGACGGAAACGACGTCCTCGCCGTCTACGACGCGACCACCGAGGCCCTCGAGCGCGCCCGTACCGGCGGTGGACCGACCATCATCGAGGCGATGACCTACCGCATGGGCCCGCACTCCACGTCCGACGACCCCGGTCGTTACCGCACCCTCGACGAGGAGCAGAGCTGGCTCGCGCGCGACCCGCTCGCCCTCTGTGAGCAGCAACTGCGCCAGACCGGGACCGTCGGAGACGAGTTCTTCGCCGAGGTCGCCGACACCGCCGGCGCCCTCGCCGACCGGGTGCGCGACGACGTCGCCGCCCTCGGCGGACGCCCCGCCGAGGAGATGTTCGACTTCGTCTTCTCCGACCCGCCCGCCGCCCTCCTCGGGCAGCGCCGAGCCTGGGAGGAGTCTCGCCTTGGCTGAGCTCAGCACGATGCAGCGCGCCCTGAACCGCGCTCTCGACGACGCGCTCGCCGCCGACGACCGCACCCTCGTCTTCGGTGAGGACGTCGGAACCCTCGGCGGCGTCTTCCGGGTCACGGACGGCCTGAAGGCCAAGTACGGCGGCGACCGCGTCTTCGACACCACGCTCGCCGAGTCCGGGATCATGGGCATGGCGGTCGGGCTCGCGATGGCCGGATGGCGGCCGGTGCCGGAGATCCAGTTCGACGGCTTCTCCTATCCCGCCGTCGACCAGATCGTGAACCAGGTGGCGCGTATGCACTACCGCAGCCGCGGCGCGTTCGGGATGCCGATCACGCTGAGACTGCCGAGCTTCGGCGGCATCCGCGCGCCCGAGCACCACGGCGAAAGTCTGGAGGCGCTGTTCGCGCACGTCCCCGGCCTGAAGGTCGTGGCGCCCTCGACGCCGGCTGAGGCCTACACGCTGCTGCGGCAGTCGATCGACGACCCGGACCCGGTCATCTTCCTCGAACCGAAGTCGCGCTACTGGCACAAGGAGCCGGTCTCGCTGGACGAGCCGGAGGAGCGCCTGCCCGTCGGGACCTCTCGCGTGGTCCGGCCCGGCAAGCACGTCACCCTCGTCGCCTGGGGCGCGATGGTCGCCCGCTGCCTGCAGGCAGCGGAGCTCGGCGCCGAGGACGGCGTGGAGATCGAGGTCGTCGACCTACGCTGGCTCAAGCCGATCGACGCCGACGGGCTCGCCGCCTCCGTCGCACGGACCCGCCGAGCCGTCGTCGTGCACGAGGCGCCGCTCACCGCCGGGCTCGGCGCCGAGGTGAGCACCCTCATCACCGAGCGCTGCTTCGACGACCTGAAGGCGCCCGTCCAGCGCGTCACCGGGTGGGACGTCCCCTATCCGTCGCCGGTGCTGGAGGATGAGTACCTGCCGTCCATCGACCGCATCCTGGACGCCGTCCAGAAGACCCTGGAGTACCGCCGTGGCTGAACGAACCTTCGACCTCCCCGACCTGGGTGAGGGCCTGCAGGAGGCGACCGTGCTGGAGTGGCTGGTCGCCGAGGGCGACCACGTCGAGCGCAACGCGCCCCTCGTCGAGGTCGAGACGACCAAATCGGCCGTCGAGCTGCCGTCCCCGCAGTCCGGCGTGGTCGCGCGCTTCCACGTCGCCGAGGGCGAGGCGCTCGAGGTGGGCGCCCCTCTCGTGACGTTCACCGTCGAGGACGACCAGGCCGGCATCGTCGGCACCGTCCCGACGGAGGAGGCCCCGCGCCGCCGCGTTCGCCTCTCGCTGCCGGAGGACTGACCCGGGATGCGCATCCACGTCGACAGGCACCCGGGCGACGACCCCGTGCTGCTGGTCCACGGCTTCGCGTCGACCGGCTCGCTCACCTGGGACGCGACCGGCTGGATCCGTGCGCTCGCCGAGGCGGGTCGCGGCGCGATCGTCCCGGACCTCCGCGGTCACGGCGCCAGCGAGGCGCCGCACGACGCCGACGCGTACTCGCCCGACATCCTCGCCCGCGACCTCCTGGCCGTCCTCGACGAGCAGGATGTCGAACGCGTGGATGTGATGGGCTACTCGATGGGCAGCTGGGTGTCGCTCGCGCTCGCCGCACTCGCGCCCGATCGCGTCCGCCGGCTCGTGATCGGCGGCGTCGGCACGGTCGAGCAGTTCGGTCACTGGGGCGTCTCGGCGGTGCAGTCCGCCCTCCGTGACGACGCCTCCGCCCTCGACCCCGCCAGCCCGCTGGCGCCACTGCTCGCATCGCTGCGCCAGGCTCCGGGCGTCGATCGCGAGGCGCTCGCGGCCTGTGCCGCCGGCATGGCCGCGCATCCGCTCCCGCTGGCGAGCTCCGTGCCCACGATGCTCGTCGTCGGCGATGCGGATCCGGTGGCGGACGGTGCCGACGAGGCCGCGCGTCTGTTGAGCGCCGAGCTCGTCGTGCTGCCGCGTCGCAACCACGTCACCACGCTGAGCGCCCGCGGCTTCAAGCAGGCTGCTCTGCCCTTCCTGGGAGCTTCGGTCAGCGTGCCGTAATCTTCTATCTGATATTCGCGTCATGAACGCGAACGAGGTGCGTCGTACTTAGTGTGCGGCGCATTTCTCATCTCCCCTCCGCAGCTTCCCGGCTGCTTCTCTCCGTCCTCGCCACGGCGCTGCTCTGCGCCGGGCTGACGCTGGCTGCTGCGCCGCTCGCGGCCACGGCAATCACATCCGCGGCGGCGCCATGTCCCGCCACGGCGGACGTCTCCGCCTGCGACGCCGATCGCGACACCGTCCCGGACACCGTGGAACGGGCCGTCTGCGGATCCGCCACCTGCGCATCCGGTCGTGAGGACCGCGACGATGACGGCGTCCCCGACTGGGTCGAGGTCATGGCGTGCGGCACGACCGCGTGCGCATCCCCGACGAAGGACTCCGTCGGCGATGGCATCCCGGACTTCGCCCGCCAGATCGTGTGCGGGTCTTCAACGTGCTACACGGGCAACGCCGACCTCAACGGCAACGGAGTTCCGCGCTGGGCGTCGGTCGTCATCTGCGGTACGACCGCGTGCGCGACCGGGCATGAGGACTACGACGCCGACGGTGTGTCCGACGCGATCGAGCTGGCCGCCTGTGTGATCGGAAGAGACGGTCTGGCCAGCACGGGGGCGACCATCGCGATCTGGCTGATCGCCGCACTTGCCGCCGGGCTGATCGCCACGGGGCTGGTTCTGGCGCGCAAGCGTCACCTGTTCGCCGCCGCCGTTCGCACGGACGCGGTCGTCTGATGCGCGCAACCATCCTGCGCGGCCTCGTGGCCGCGACGGCGATCACCGCGCTGACCGTCAGCGGCACGGCGACCCCCGCAGAGGCGTCGCCTTGGGAGACGGCGCGGCGTACCGCCGCCGCGACGCTCGCCGAGGTCCGCGCTGCGGCGACGGAATCCGCGGTCCGTATCGCGGCCGCGACGCAGCCGCCGGCGCCCGAGACCGAGGGCACCGTCCGACCGGACGCAGAAGTGACGATCTCCGCAAAGGACGCGGGTGTCTCGGCCACGTTCTCCGGCAACGATCTGCCCGGAGAACTGTCCGTCTCCGTCGGCGCGGCCGCACGAGACGCCCTCGTGTCCGCGCGGGCGGAGCAGCCAGGAGGCGGAATCCCGGTCTCCGAGCCGGTTCAGATCAGCGCGACCGACGCGGCGGGTGAACCCCACACCGCTTTCCCGGCCAAGCGCGTTCACACTCGTGGCGGTGGGAAGAAAGGCCCGATCGTCTCCGACATCGTCCCCGGAGTCGCGCTCTCCATCGCACCGGACACGGATGCGATCGAGGCGCAGGGCGTCGACCCGTCGAGCTTGAAGATCTACACCCGTGAGAAGGCGGGCGAGCCCTGGGCGGCCCTGCCGTCGTACTACGACGAGAAGAAGGGTGTGGTGCGAGGGGAGTCCACGCACCTCTCGCAGTTCGTCGTCATCGGCATCAAGTTCGTCCCGCCGCCGGGCCCGGTCGTCGTTCTCGACCCGGACAATGATGAGGGCCATGTGACGACGCCGGCGCCGCCCGTCTCAGAGCTCGGATACAACATCCGGCTGGCCCAGCAGGTGGCAGCGCTTCTGCGGCAGGACTGCCGCGCCTCGGTCGTGATCACCCGTGAAGATCCGTCCGTCCCGTTCATCAGCCGGGAGACGCGAGCCGGCATGATCACGGCGTCGAGCCCGGTTGCGACGTTGGGCATCGGCTTCAACACTCTCGACGGCGAATCGTGGGGTGGCGCCGATCCCGCGCTGGGCGGCTCTCAGGTCTACTCGCGCGGAAGGGCTCCTGACGACGCGCTGTCGAACTCGCTTGTCGGGAACCTGCCCACCTATACGACGCGACCGGCGAAGAACATGGGGAACAACGGCAACTTCCCCGGCAGCGAGTTCGACGGCGTGCCCGGGGCGTTCACGCATCTCGAAGCCCTGTTCCTCGACAACAACCTCGACCGCGCGATGGCGGATGCCGGCTTCTCCTACATCGCAAGCGGAGTGCTCACCGGCTTGGGTAAATGGCTCGAGACGCAGGGCTTCGACTGCACCGACCCCGTCACCGGCGGCTGGCCCGCGCCGCCGACGGCCGCGGAGATCGCCCGCTGGCGCATGCTCGGACTGCAGAACTACCTCACCTACGGCGGCGAACCGTTCTCCTTCTCCACCGGCAATCTCGTGGAGCAGGAGAAGCTCTTCTCCTTGCCCGGGCTCGGCGGATCCACCACCGAACTGACTCTCTTCTACAACTCGCAGGACGGCCGGCTCTCCCGCGTCGGGGCGGGATGGTCGTTCGGTCTGGGCGCGCGAGCCCAACGGTTCAGCGACGGCAGCGTGATGGTGGTCCGGGGCGACGGAGCGAGCTTCGTCTTCGCGCCGGACGGCCACGGAGGCTACTCCGCGGAACCGGGGTTGCATCAGACACTTTCCGAACAACCCGGCGGACACCTGCAGCTGAAGGATGTCTCCGGCGAGTCGTGGGTTTTCGATGCCGGCGACATCGAGGGCATCGGCGAGTTGATCTCTCACACGGACGCGAGCGGGAACACCACCGCGCTGAGCTATGGCCCTGCGAATCCCGAGGTGCACCAGTTCGCGCCGCTGAGCTCGATCACCGTCCCCGGAGGCCAGGTGATTCAGGTCGAATCGGATGCCGTCGGTCGCGTGGCGGCCTTCGTCCGACCCGGCGGAGACCGGTGGTCGCTGTCGTACGACGCGGCGGGTGACCTCACCACCGTGACTCTCCCGGACGGGCGGACGCATCGCTTCGGCTACGACGCCACGCATCAGCTGGTGACGGCGATCGATGCGACAGGCACGCAGTATCTGAAGAACGAGTACGACTCCGCCGGCAGGATCACCAAACAGTGGGATGCAGCGGGGAAGCTCCGGACGCTCGACTACTCCACCCCGGGCCAGACGACCTATACCGACACCCTCGGACGGGTCAGCGTCTACTCCTTCGACGCTTCGTTCCGGGTGACGAAGGTGAAGCATCCTGACGGCTCGACGGCATCGTTCCGCTTCGACGGCCAGAACAACGTCACGCGTTCGACGGACGAGAACGCGCACACCACGACGTACACGTACGACGGTTCCGGCAACATCCTGACCGAGACCGCCCCCAACGGCCGAGTGACCACGTACACCTACACACCCTCGGGTCGTGTCGCGACGAAGACGGACCCCGGCGGCGCGAAGGGTGCCGCCCGGACGTGGGCATACGAATACGACGGGGCCGGTCGCCTCACGGCGATCCATCAGCCCGATGGAACCACCGTCACGAACCGGTACGACGCGAGCGGCAACCTCGTCTCCGTCACGCAGCCGTCGGGCGCCGCGACGACCTACGGCCACGACGCGTCGGGCAACGTCACGACGGTCACCGACCCAACCGGAGCCATCACCCGCTACGCGTACGACGGTGCCGGCCGCATCACCTCCGTGACGGACCCGAACGGCCAGGCGACCGCCTACGGGTGGGACAGCGGCGACCGGCTGACGCAGGTAAGCGACGCCGCAGGCGGCGTGACCGCCTACAGCTACGAGCCGAACGATCACGTCGCCGCGGTCACCGATCCCCTCGGAGCGAAGAGCACGTTCGCGTGGGACGCGCTCTTCCATCTCACGTCGTCGACCAGCCCGGGCGGAGGGTCGATCGCCTATTCATACGATTCCGAGGACTCTCTGCTGGGCCAGAAGGATCCCCTCGGGGCCGCAACGACGTACGCGACAGACGGCCAGGACCGGGTGACCACGACGACCGATGCCAACGGCGGGACCTGGACCCGGGCATACGACGGCGTAGGGAACGTGACGTCGGTCACGTCACCGAGCGGCGCGACGACCACCTACCGGTACGACGCCATGGGCAACCTCACCGAGCAGAAGGACGCGACCGGCGCGACAACGCGCTACGGCTACGACGCTGTCGGCCGAATGGTTCAGCAGGTCGATCCGGACGGCGTCCGGACCCGTTACACGTACGACGTGCTGGATCGGGTCACCCGGATCACGGACGGCTTGGGCAAGCACACGGACTACGGGTATGACGTGGATGGCAACCTCACGTCGGTGACGAACCGCAATGGTCATGCCACGGTCTTCGCTTACGACGCGGCCGGTCGCGTCACCGCATCCACGTCGCCCCTCGGCGAGACCACCTCTTTCGCGTACGACCCGGCGGGAAACCTGACCACGACCACCGATCCGCTGGGCCGGATCTCGAGCACCGCCTACACGCCGACGGGCCAGGTCGCGTCCACGACCGACCCTGCAGGCAACGTCACGACCTACGACTACGACGCCGCCGGGCAGCCGACGTCGGTGACCGATCCCAACGGTCACACGACGCGGTTCGCGTTCGATGCAGACGGCAGGCAGATATCGGTGACCGACCCGACCGGCGCCGTCACCTCATACGGCTACGATGCCGCCGGCCAGCAGACCTCGGTGTCGACGCCGAATGGCAGCACGACGCGCTACAGCTACGACCCCAAGGGCCAACTGACCGCGGTGGTCGAGGCCTACTCGAAGGGCGGGAAGACCACTCCGACCGCGAACGTCACAACCGGCTACGCGTATGACCCCGACGGCAATCTGGCCCGAGTCACCGATCCGAACGGTCATGCCACCACGTACACGGTGGATGCCGCCGGCCGGGTCACGAGTGAGCGCAACGCCGTCGGCAACACGACCAGGACCACCTACACCGCGGCGGGCCGGACGGCGTCGGTCGTCGCCGGGACCGGCGCGACGACGGCGTACAGCTACGACCGTCGCGGAAGCGTGACACGGCAGGACGCGGCCGGCGCCGTAGCGACCTTCGAATACGACGCCGAGCAGAATCTCATCGCGGTGAAGGACCCGGGTGGCGTCACCGGCTTCGTCTACGACGAGGACGGGCGCACGACGACGCAGGTGGACCAGCAGGGCGGCAGGCTGTCGACCGCTTACGACAAGGCAGGTCAGACCACTCAGGTGACGCTGCCCACGGGCCAGAAGCTCGCGTACACCTACGACCAGGCGGGCAACGCGACGTCGCAATCGTCGCCGTGGGGCTCCCTGTCCTACCGGTGGGATGCGGCAGGGCTTCTGACGGAGCAGACACGCTCGACGGGCGTGACCAGTCGGTACGCCTATGACGCCGCCGACCGGGTGACCGGGATCACCCACACGACACCGCAGCCGGCAAAACCGTCCACGCCGTCGCCGACTCCGACCGCCGCGCCCTATGCGAAGGGTGATGCATCCGCAACGAAGTGCACGGGCGTCGCGGGCTACCTCGGTGCGCGCGCCCGGTCGACGAGCTCGGCCCCGCTCTGTGAGAGCACCGACGCCTACCTGAACGGTCGGGCGGTGCCCGCTCCCGCACATCCGGTGGCTGACGGCGGCTCGCTCTCGTACGGGTACACCTACGACGGAAACGGCAACGTTGTCGCGGCATCGCGGTCGATCCAGTCGGCGCCGAACCAGTTGGCGGAGGCCGGCTCCGACGTGCCGGTGAAGCCGGTCTCGGTGAAGAAGTCGACGGTGACCTATGCGTATGACTCGTTGGACCGGCTGACTGCGTCCAGGTCGTCGTCGGGTGAGAAGAACACGTACGCGTACGATCCGGCTGGGAATCGCACCGGGTGGTCGCGCTCGGGCGCGAAGGATGGCGATTTCCGTCAGCAGGCGACGTTCAATGACGCCAACCAACTGACCCAATCCGAGACGGCCGGCCGCGGTCGGGGCGTCGCGGCGGGGATCGCGTCGTACTCCTACGACGGCGCCGGCAACCGTGTCTCGCAGTCGGTGGGCGGAACCGCGACCCGATTCGGCTACAACCCGGCCGGCCAGACCACGCAGGTGAGCCGGGAGGGCCGGACCACCTCGTACGGCTACGACGGTCTGGGTCGCCGCACCACGGCGACGGAGCAGACTCGGTACGGCACCTCCACCACGCGTACGAGCTTCGACGGCCTGGATCCCGTGCAGTCGACCACGACTGGTGCCGGCACGACGACGCTGATCCGGGACGCGGTGGGTGCGTTGGCCGAGCATGTCACCGCGAACGGGGAGGCGACGTGGGATCTGCTGGACCGGCTGGGTTCCACCGTCGCCGGTGCGACCGGTGCCTCGATCACTCAATTGTCGTCCTACGACGACTGGGGTTCCCAGCAGTTCGAAACCACCGGCTGGTCCGCCCCGGAGAACTTCACCGGTGAAACCACCGACCCCACCCAGGGCCTGAACCACTACTACGCGCGCGCCTACGACCCGTCGGCCGCCGCCTGGACAAGCCAGGACCCGTGGCGGGGAACCACGGATGAGCCGCGGTCGCAGCACCGATACGGGTACGCCTGGAACAACCCGACCAGCAATCTCGACATCGACGGCAACCTCTGCGCACGCGTCAACCCGAAATCCGACGCCCTCCCCGTGGGTTGTGGTGCGACCCCCGTGCAGGCGCACACCAACGTCGCAGACCGCTCCAAACCACCCGTCGCACCGCAGTACCCCCGCGAGACCCCAAAGGTGGAGAAGCCGAAGGCGGTCGGGCCCAACTCGCAGAACAACATCCAGGATCGGCATGACGTAGATTGGAAAGCGGTTGTCTCCAACGTCCTTGGGATCGTCGGGTTTGTTGCGGGCATCCTTGGATACGCGCCCGGTCCAGTCGGCCTAATTGCGAAGGTTGTCGGCGCAATTGCAGGCGCAGTTTCCGCCTTCTTGGCGTGCACGCCGACCATCAATGCGTCGTGCATACTCAACATCATTGGCGCTGCTGTGGCGGGCGCGGGATTTGGTCTCGGTGTCGCTGTCGCGGTCAAGAAGGCGTTGGGGCAGTTGGTTCCAATATTGCTTCAAGCCTTCGACGGCGGGATGAGCGCGCTTGGCAATTCGACCGACCTATTCAACCTGATAACGGGAATGGGTTGCACCATCGAGCCCGGGAGATGTAAGCACTGATGGACTTCGCCTCGATAATCCTCTGGAACAAGAGCAAGCTGAACGGCGCACGGTGGGAATCCTGCATCCTGACTCTCGAAGCGGGGATGCTCGAGCTGCGAAACGATCGCGGCCTTGTATTCCGATCTCCGGCATCCCGCGTCACTTGCAGGTTCACGGTGCTGGGCTCGCTTGTGATCACCCTTCTCGGAGCCGAAGAGCCCTACGTACTGTCCGTCTATGGCAACTGGACCACGCCTCTCCCGACTGAGCGTCAGCTGGACCACTTGCGTCAGATTCAGGAGCGCCTGCACATCGCGCAGGTCCGCGGTTCAGTGATGACGGGATGGCACCGTGCCCTGACGTTGAACGGCGGTGAGGTGGTTGGGCGGAAAGGCAACGGCCTGGCATTCGTGATTGCTATCTGCCTGATCTCGATAGGCGCGTCGCTTGCGTTCATTGTTGCCGCAATCGTCGGCGCCATCTAAGTGGGGTTGCAGACGTGTGGCGCTGCCAGCCCTGCCGATGCGGCCTTCAGCACTTTCAATGGCTTCAGTATTGCTGGGTGCGCACTTGGCGCGATCGCTGCAGCGATTGGGGTAAGGCTGTCTCTGGCGAAGGACTTCATCCAAGGATTGACGCGGCGGGAAACCTTGGATGCGGTTCGAGCCTTCGAACGAGTAGTCGCCGGTGTGGGAGTCAACTTCGATCTGGCAGGGCTCCTTCTCACCCTGGGAGGCTTGGTTTCGAATGCCTGATCGTTGGACGTGGACGCAAAGGCGCCAGAGAGTTCGGATCATTGCAGTAGTGACCTGGTCCGTCTTCGTTGTTGTCGGCATGGCGGCCGCTCTGTTGCGTTGGCCGCTCCTCCCGGCCCACCCCTTTTTGTTTTTCGTGGTGATCGCGGCCTTCGTCGTTCCCCCGGCCTGGATCCACATTGCGTGGATTCATTTCCCGGGCTACCTCTTCATGTCGAACAGAATTCGCCGTTTGTACGCCAGCGACCTGGTTGAGTCTCAGATTTCGCGGAACAGCAATCGCGGAAACCCTTACGGTGTTCCCTCCTTGCCGAACGACTTGCGGACCGCTGCCGAGGTGCCGTCGGCGCCCAATCACGAGTCGCGTCAGCAGAACGTCACTTCGGCCCGAGTGGTGTGGGAGGAGTACCTACTCGTGTCCAGCAGCATCCTTTGGCCGGGGAGACCACTGCCGCACACGACCCAGGCTGCACGTCTCGATATCAGTGCGGACGCTGTGACGCTTTCGGCCGGTCGCTGGCGGCCGGGCACTGTGTTCGAGCTTCCGATATCGAGCATCGTCGGGGTGTGGGACGGCAGGAAGATCGCGACGATCGACTCTGGACGTGTGCTCGTCCTCGTTGTCGATACTGGCCAGGATCGGGTTCTGTTGCCGTTCGAAATCATGCGCGGGAAGGGACAGCCAAGGAACAGGGATGCCGTCAAGGATCTCGTCCACATTGTGAACCAGCGCAGGTGGCAGTGAGATTCGACAAACCGCCCGTCGCACCGCAACCTCCGCGCATCCAACCGTCTCCCGAGAAGCAGAAGCCGGTCGGGCCCAACAGCCAGAACGACGAGCAGGCACGCCACGCTCCAGAGGCAAAAGAACTTCGAAAGCAACTCCAGACTTGGGGCAATATCTTGGGGGTTATCAGCGGTGCACTTGGTTTCGCGGCACTGTTTGCAGGTCCAGTGGGCGCGATAATCGGCGCCATTGCGTCTGCAGTTCTGGGAATCGCGGGAGCGGTTCTGGGGTGTCTTGCGTCTGGGGTCAACGTCGACTGCATTGTCAACGTGATCCTCGCTTTGGTGCCTGCTGGCGCATCTGCGGTAACCCTGGGCCTCAGAAAAATCCTGACGCCCATCGTTCGTGCAGCTATCGATGCCGCAGGAGCAGCCATAGGCGGCCTAGGGGCATGGAAGAGTGCCGATGGCCTCGTGCCCTTGCGGTAGGGAAAGGTAGGGCCTTAACCGTGGAACCGATCTTGGTGGCACTGATTGTGCCGGCACTTGTAGTGGCCTTCTCTGTTGCACACGCTGTCGGCACTCGGCGTCAGTGGAAAGAGGGTGCTGCTCTTCGCAGAGCGAACGTACGCCAGCTACTCGGCGAGGTTCAGACCTACAACGTGGTTTGGGGCTTTGACACGAAGCGTGCCGTGACCAAGATCTCGCGGTTGCGGGACGAGGCTGTGAGACCAAAAGTGAGCCCGCATTTTGTGTTGGCGGTGTCGAGCGAGGGTCTCTGGTTGGTCCACGGAGCGCGCGGAGACCGAGGGGTGACGGCCGTGCACGCGGAGGAATTCAGGTCGATCGAAACCGGCACCTTGGGTCCCTCCGTGTTCACTGCCTGGTTTATCAAGTGCGTGATCCGAGACCAGACGATCACCCTTCCCGTCCGAGTGAGTGACCCATCCAGCGACTTTCTCAACGCCAATTTCAAATGGGCGGAAACGATTGCTGGTCTGATCGCGACGCAATTAGGGCCTGAAAGTGCGGACTGAGCTACCGACGGCAACCGCACTCAGGATGGCATCGCGCTATGACGGTCTGGGTCGCCGCACCACGGCGACGGAGCAGACTCGGTACGGCACCTCCACCACGCGTACGAGCTTCGACGGCCTGGATCCCGTGCAGTCGACCACGACTGGTGCCGGCACGACGACGCTGATCCGGGACGCGGTGGGTGCGTTGGCCGAGCATGTCACCGCGAACGGGGAGGCGACGTGGGATCTGCTGGACCGGTTGGGTTCCACCGTCGCGGGTGCGACCGGTGCGTCGATCACTCAATTGTCGTCCTACGACGACTGGGGTTCCCAGCAGTTCGAGACCAGCGGCTGGTCGGCCCCGGAGAACTTCACCGGTGAAACCACGGACCCCACCCAGGGCCTGAACCACTACTACGCGCGCGCCTACGACCCGTCCGCGGCCTCCTGGACAAGCCAGGACCCATGGCGGGGTCTGCTAGTGCGACCTCAGTCGCTGAACCGTTACGCCTACGTCGAGAACAACCCGGCCACGCTGACCGACCTGCTCGGCTTCGCGCCGATCTCGGACATCTTCAAGCGACCCGGAACCCAGCCGTGGCACCCGCCGCTGCTCCCGTCGACCAAACGCCCGGTCCCCGCCAACCCGCCGCCACCGGTCCCCGTCTTCGACAAGGGCGGCAAGCCCATCGGCTACAGCAAGTCGAAGGCGGTCGGACCCAACTCGCAGAACGACATCCAGGATCGGCACTTTCTAGAAGACGCAATTGCTGTAGTGAGCGCGATTGGAGCGATCGCGTCCGTCATAGCCACGATCTTCGATATCGCGGGGTGGGTGCTGCTATTGACCGGTGTAGGGGCCAAGCTTCACCCCGCTCGCATTCTTGATTGGAAAAATAGCGGGGGCCGTAGGAGCGATTGCTGGCTGCATCTCAAGTCTCGCCGATGCTGCGAAGGGAGCGTTCAAGGCTATTGGGATCGGTGGGTGTCTTCTGAGCATCGTTGCCGCAGCTATTGGCAAGAGCCTTCAATCCGTGAAGGAGATGATCACGGGTCTCACTCGGAGGGATCGGTTGGATACCGTACGCGCGTTCGAGCGTGTGGCCGCTGGCATCGGAGTCAATTTCGATCTCACTGGCCTTCTGCTTACCATTTCTGGATGGGTCGCCGATGTCTGAGAGATGGAACTGGGACGCGCGACGAAAGAGAATTCGTCTGTTCGCAATTGCCTGTTGGGCGGCATACGCGCTCGTTTCGGTAGCGATGAGTGTGTTGTTATTTGGGCCGATATTTTCCATGAGCCCTGGTCTTTTTTTTGCGCTGATTTTTCTCTTTATCGGGCCGCCCGCGTGGATTCACTACAATTGGGTGTTCGACCCGGGGTACCTGTTCATGTCGAACGGCATTCGCCGGCTACGTTTCAGTAAGGAGACCCAGGCGCAAATTTCCCAGCGGAACAATTCGGGCAACAACTTCGGTGTCCCGCTATTGCCCGTCGACTTGCATACTTCGGCTTCTGACTCCGATCTTGACCGCGCTGAATTGGAAAATTGGGTCAGATTATCGGCCCGGGTGGTCTGGGACGACTATCTCTATGTCGCGAGCGGCTTGCTTTTCCCGAGTATGCGGTTTCCGCGGACCAGCGTTCCCGCCTACCTCGAGTTGAATCCAGAAGGAGTGGTTCTCGCGGCGGGACGTTGGCGGCCAGGAATTCTCCTACAGATTCCCTATTCGCGGATCGTGGGAGTGTGGAACGGAAGTTCGATTCCAACGATCGCTTCCTCAAACGTTCTCGTTCTCGTAGTCGGCGCGGAGAACGACGAGGTGCTTCTGCCGTTTGAGGTCAAGCGCGCAAAGGACCGTACCAGTGGTTCGACGCAGGTAGCGAAGCTGGTTGCTCTCACCGAGAAGCATCGACGGCAGTGGGGCTGAGGTTTGCACTGACAGGTCGGCGAACCCGGTGTCGCTGAAGAAGTCGAGGGGGATCTATGCGTATGAAATGTCGGACCAACCGTCGGATCAGGTAACGCTCTGGGACTCGCCATGAGTGGGGTGACCGGTGTGTCGAAGCACGACCGTAGTCTTTCGAACGTTCTACTCGTCCCTGGACCGTGTGCTTCTGCCTTCGGGCCCAGCTGGTGCAATGAACGTGGTCCCGACCGCATGACGAGTAAACGAGCGAGTTTGGCAGCATCTGTGGGACGTGCTGGCAACCGGGTCTCGCAGTCGGTGGGCGGAACCGCGACCCGATTCGGCTACAACCCGGCCGGGCAGACCACAGAATCGCTATTTGGCTGCGTGCTGGGCGCTATTGGCTCAGTTCTAGGCATCAGCGCAAGTGCGTTCAGGGCGGCAATCGAAGCTCTTCTAGACGCGTCGCGGGTCTTGGACAAAGGCCTTGCAATCCTTGGCATCAAAGGTGACCTGGTGGGGTTCTTCGCGGGTTTGAGAGACCAGCTCGAAGGATAGCCTCCTCATTCTCATGAAAGTACGTAGGGTGAAGAAACGCTCCATCAGGGTGGCGGTTCCCGTCACGATTGGCATGCTCCTTGTAGGTGTTGACGTCGTCGGAGTTTTCTACAAGGCCTCGGTGGCGGGAGTTGACGCCCCGACCGTTCTTCTCGCGCTCCCCAGTTGCTTCGCAGTGGTAGCCGGTGGCTGTCTCGCGGGGGTGTCCCTGATCGGGCGGTCGCGTGCGGCGAGGACAGAGGCTCTGACGAGGATGTTCCCGGAGGCTGTGATCGAAAACGTCAACGACCAGCCGGGTAATCAGCTGTATCGGTTTCGCAGTCTTGTCAGCGACCCCAACCTTGTGTCCAGACGACGACTCGGGCGGCCAAGCGTGTCGATCGTTGTAGTTTCCGATTCCATTCAAGGGTGGGTAGGTTCTGCGCGGCCTCGACGAGCCTTCCTGCTTCCAAAGACATCAATTACCTCCATTTCGCTGAGCGAGCACCAGGCGACACCGATTGCGGCCAAGCCTTCAATGAAGGTCGGATTGAATATCGGGGGCACCATCGGAGAACTACACTTCGTTTTCGGCGGGGGAAAGTCGCGAAACTCTTGGTCGCTCATGAACGAGGCCCAAACTGGAGAGGTCGTCCGCAAGGTACAGACGAAGCTTGGTTGTCCACGTTGATCGAACTCGAAGGCGGACACCGCGTAGAGCCTCCGGGCCTGGATCGCACGTGGACACAACCCTCGAGTCTCGATTCGATGCCCGCGGGTAACCGGGTCTCGCAATCGGTGGGGCGGAACCCCGCCAGGTTCGGCTACAACCCGGCGGGGCAGACCACAGAGGTGAGCGGCACGACGACGCTGATCCGGGACGCGGTGGGTGCGTGACATCTCTGACCATCCAGTCCAAGGTTCAGCGGGAAGTGGCGAAAACCGATGTTTGATGACTGGGACTGGCAGGCACGGAAGCGATTTTTCTTCGCGGCCAAGCTGGCTGCGTGGGCGTTGTCGGTTCCCGTCATCTTGGTTCTGGTGAACCTCATGTTGCCGGGCATCTTCGCTGTACCCTGGCTCGCGTTTGTGGTCTGTGCGGGATTCTTGGCCGTACCCGCGTGGCTGCAGGTGATGTGGACGAACGAACCCGGCTACTTCATGATCTCCAGGCTGAGCTACGAGGACGCGGTCGCGCGTCAGGTCTCGCTGGCTGAACGCCGACGGTCGCTCGGGGCCGGGTCTGACCCCGAGTCAGACTGGAAGAACCTCGTCGTCAGCCAGCGAGAAAGCGGAGCACCGCATTTGCGCTTGTCCATCCGGACCGATTGGGACCAGTGGCTCTTCGTAAGCGCCATGCTCCTCGGCGTCGAAGACCCGGACCCACTTACGAGCTCGACTGCCCGAGTGGACGTGTCGCCCGAAGGCATTCGCATCCTGCCCGGTTACTTGTGGCCCGGCGTCATCCTCGATCTGGCCGCATCGGAGATCGTCGGCATCTGGATGGGCTCCGAGCTGACCACCATCGGCGGCAGGCAGGTTCTCGTCCTCACCGTCAGGAGCGGCGAAGATGAGATCCTTCTGCCCTTCCAGGTCCATAGCTGGCGAACGGAAGAGGGACGATCCAAGAACGTCGGTGACCTCGTGGCCGCCCTGGAACGCGTGCGGGGCGTGAGCAGGGATGTGCCCCCGCCCGCCCCGCCCATTCGCCCGCGCCGGATTCGATCGTGAAAAGCGGAAGCGCGGTGATGAATCCGATGGTCGAGCACAACGGGGTCGCCCTCATCGCTGTTGCAGTCGTACTGCTCGGCGTGCTCTCAGCGGCTGTCGCCCACGCCCTTGTCACCCGACGCACCTGGCGCGACGGTGAGCCGGCACGAACGTCGAATGTCCGAGATCTGGTGGGAGCGGCGCAGACGTTCAATGCCGTCTGGGGGCTGGACACCATATATGCGGTCAAGAAGATCGCGAAGCTCCGTGGCGAGAGCACACCCCCGCGGGTGAGCCCCCACTTCGTCGTCGCTGTGTCGAGCGAAGGTCTGTCCATCGTTCACGGGCATCGAGGCGACCAGGGGCTCACGATTGTTCATCCCGCAGAGTTCCGATCCATCCGGGCGGGCGTGGCCGGTCCCGGCGCTTACACCGCTTGGTACCTCTCCTGCGAAGTCGTGGGAGCAAAGGTCACGCTCCCGATCCGGGTGAGCCATCCCTCGAGCGACTTCCTCGTCGCCGAGTATGCCTGGGCTCAGGAGGCTGCTGCAGCTATTTCCGAGATCCTCGGACCACAGACTCCACCACGTTGAGCGCCCGCGGCTTCAAGCAGGCTGCTCTGCCCTTCCTGGGAGCTTCGGTCAGCGTGCCGTAGGCGCGTACCCTGCGTCGTACGATGTGCGAGGACCGAAGGAGGCCGCATGATCGACAAGCTCGACGCCGATCTGATCGCGCTGCTCACCGAGGAGCCGCGGCTCGGCGTGTTCGAGGCCTCGCGGCGTCTCGGGGTGGCGCGGGGGACCGTGCAGGCGCGGCTGGATCGGCTCCAGCGGTCCGGGGTCGTGCGCGACTTCGCGCCGACGATCGACACCGACCGGCTCGGGTACCCGGTGACCGCTTTCGTGACCGCGGAGATCGCCCAGGGCGACCGGGATGTCACCGTCGTCGAGCACCTGCAGGCCATCCCCGAAGTGCTCGAAGTGCACACCATCACGGGTGCCGGTGACCTGATGATCCGCGCCGTCGCCCGCTCCAACTCAGATCTGCAGCGGGTGATCGACCGCATCGTCAGCGATCCGGGCATCATGCGGACGTCGACGGTCATCGCCCTCGCCACCAAGATCGACCACCGGGCGGTGCCGCTCGTCCAGGCGGCGGTGGCCCCCGACGACGACACGAAGAACGACGACACCCAGAACGATGCGCAGAACGACGCGAAGAACGAGGAGGAACGCGGCTGATGGATGAGAAGGCTCTGCTGGAGCGTGTGCCGGACGGACTCTACATCGGAGGGGAGTGGACGACCGGTTCGGCGGGTACCTTCCCGGTGTACGACCCGGCGACGGGCGACAAGCTCATGGACATCGCCGACGCGTCGCCGGAGGACGGCATCCGTGCGCTCGACGCCGCCGTCGCCGCAGCCGATGCCTGGGCCGCGACGCCGGCCCGGACTCGCGGCGAGATCCTCCGCCGCGCCTTCGACCTGCTGCAGGAACGGCGCGACGAGTTCGCGCTGCTGATGACGCTCGAGATGGGCAAGCCCCTCGCCGAGGCGAGCGGCGAGGTCACCTACGGCGGCGAGTTCCTCCGGTGGTTCTCCGAGGAGGCCGTCCGCATTTCCGGCCGCTACGGGAGCAACCCGGAAGGCACCGGGCGGATGATCGTCTCGCAGCATCCCGTCGGCCCCTGCTTCCTGATCACGCCGTGGAACTTCCCCCTCGCGATGGCGACGCGGAAGATCGCTCCGGCGCTCGCCGCGGGCTGCACGGTCGTCATCAAGCCGGCGGAGCTCACACCGCTGACCACGCTCTACTTCGCCAAACTGCTGGAGGATGCGGGGCTCCCCGGCGGCGTGCTCAACGTCGTCACGACGACGACCTCCGGCAAGGTGTCGGCTCCGATCATCGCGGACCCGCGGCTGCGGAAGCTGTCGTTCACCGGCTCGACGGAGGTCGGCCGGAAACTGCTGCAGCAGGCGTCCGAGAACGTGCTCCGTACGTCCATGGAGCTCGGCGGCAACGCGCCGTTCGTCGTATTCGACGACGCCGACCTCGACAAGGCGGTCGACGGCGCGATGTTGGCCAAGTTCCGAAACATCGGCGAGGCCTGTACGGCGGCCAACCGGTTCATCGTGCACGAGGACGTCGCCGACGAGTTCGCCCGACGCGTGACCGAGCGCGTGAACGGGCTGAAGGTCGGCCGCGGGACCGACGACGGCGTCACCATCGGCCCGCTCATCAACGAGGATGCGATCGACAAGGCGTCGGAGCTGCTCCAGGATGCGGTCAGCCGTGGCGCGTCCGTGCTCACCGGTGGCTCGCGCGTCGGCGGGACGGGCACCTTCTTCGAGCCGACGGTCGTGACCGATGTGCGTCCGGGCAGCGAGATCCTCCGCCAGGAGATCTTCGGGCCGGTGCTGTCCATCATCCGCTTCTCCGACGAGGACGAGGCGGTGCGGCTCGCGAACGACACCGAGTACGGGCTCGTCTCCTACGTCTTCACCAAGGACCTGGCCCGCGGCCAGCGGATGATCGAACGCCTCGAGACCGGGATGATGGGCCTCAACGTCGGCGTCGTCTCCAACGCTGCGGCCCCGTTCGGCGGTGTGAAGCAGTCCGGGCTGGGACGCGAGGGCGGCTTCGAGGGCATCCATGAGTACCTGAACACGAAGTACACGCTCACTCCGAACCCGTTCGGAGCCTGACATGGCGCTGTCCGAAGCGGTCATCGTCGACGTCGTCCGCACCCCCTCCGGGCGCGGCAAGCCGGACGGCGAGCTGTCTGACATCCATCCGGCCGACCTCCTGGCCGGCGTGCTGCTCGAACTGGTGGGACGCACCGGCATCGATCCCGCCATCGTCGACGACGTGATCGGTGGATGCGTCACCCAGTCGGGCGAGCAGGCCGGCAACATCACCCGGACGGCGGTGCTGAGCGCGGGGTTCCCGGAGAGCGTGCCGGCCGTGACGATCGACCGGCAGTGCGGCTCCAGCCAGCAGGCCGCGGCGTTCGCGGCGCAGGGCGTGATGTCGGGGGCGTACGACGTGGTGATCGCCTGCGGTGTCGAGTCCATGAGCCGCGCGCCGATGGGGTCGAACGTGCAGGGCGCATCCCTCGGCGGCGAACTGCTGAAGACGCGGTACCCGGACGGACTGGTGAACCAGGGCGTCGCCGCGGAACTGATCGCCGACCGTTGGGGTTTCAGTCGTGCGCAGCTCGACGACTACGCCGCGGACTCGCACGGCCGCGCCGCCTGGGCCGCGGCGAGCGGCGCGTTCGAGGGGGAGCTTTTCGGAGTCCCGACGCCCGACTCCGGCAGCGTCGTCGCGGACGAGACCATCCGTCCGGGGACGACCGTCGAGAAGCTGGCGCAGCTGCAGCCGGTGTTCCGCACCGACCGCCTGGCGGAGCGCTTCCCGCAGCTCGAATGGCGCATCACCGCGGGCAACTCGTCGCCCCTGACCGACGGCGCCTCCGCCGCCCTGATCATGAGCGCGGATGCGGCCAAGCGGCTGGGCCTGCGTCCGCGCGCCCGCTTCCACTCGTTCGCCGTCGCCGGGAGCGACCCGTTGCTGATGCTGACCGGCATCCTTCCCGCCACCCGCAAGCTGCTCGACCGCAGCGGGGTGCGGATGGACGAGATCGACGCGTACGAGGTCAACGAAGCGTTCGCGCCCATCCCGCTGCTCTGGCGGGAGGAGTTCGACGCGGACCCGTCGCGGCTCAACCCGCACGGTGGGGCGATCGCGCTCGGGCATGCGCTCGGCTCGTCCGGCACGCGCCTGCTGGCGACGCTGCTCAACGAGGTCGAGTCGCGCGGCGGGCGCTACGGCCTGCAGACCATGTGCGAGGGCGGCGGCACCGCCAACGCGACCCTCATCGAAGTCCTGCGCTGACCGCGCATCGACGCAACGGCGCACAGAACGACACGAAGGAGAACCATGCAGCTCGACGGATGCTCGGCCATCGTCACCGGCGGAGCCAGCGGACTCGGAAACGCCACCGCGCGCGCACTCACCGAGGCGGGCGCCCGTGTCGTCATCCTCGACCTCCCCAGCTCGGAGGGCGAGAAGGCTGCGATCGCCCTCGGCCCCGGCGCACGGTTCATCGCCGCGGATGTCACCGACGAGGCACAGGTGCAGGCGGCGGTGGACACCGCATCAGGGCTCGCCCCGCTGCGCGTCGTCGTCAACTGCGCCGGCATCGCCACTGCCGAGAAGGTGCTGGGTCGCGACGGCGTCATCCCGCTCGAGCACTTCGAGCGCGTGATCCGCGTGAACCTGATCGGCACGTTCAACGTCGTGCGCCTCGCGGCTGCGGCGATCGCGCAGACCGAGCCGGTCGGCGAGGAGCGCGGCGTGATCGTCAACACGGCGTCGGTGGCCGCATTCGACGGCCAGATCGGCCAGCCGGCCTATTCCGCGTCGAAGGGCGGGGTCGCGGCCATGACGCTGCCGTTGGCGCGGGAGTTCGCGCGCAGTCTCATCCGCGTCATGACGATCGCGCCGGGGATCTTCGAGACCCCGATGATGGCGGGGTTGCCGCAGGCGGCGCAGGACTCATTGGCCGCGCAGGTGCCGCATCCCTCGCGACTCGGCCGGCCGGCGGAGTATGCCGCGCTGGTGCGCGCGATCGTCGAGAACCCGATGCTCAACGGGGAGACGATCCGCCTCGACGGCGCGATCCGGATGCAGCCGAAGTAGTCCGAGGTCCGCCCCGCGATTTGCGCCAAATCGCGGGAAAGGGCGGCCCAATCCCACGATTTGGCGCAAATCTCGCGCAATAGGCACGCGGGTCACGCGCCCGAGTGCGCCTCCAGGAACGCGTACACGTCGGAGTCGTCGACGCCCGGGAACGACCCGGACGGCAGCGGCGACAGGATGTGCGCGTGCAGCCGCGCGCTCGGCCACGCCTTGCCCGCCCACCGTCCTGACAGCGTCGCGGGCGGACGCTTGCAGCACGACTCGTCAGGGCAGCGCGATTCGGCGCGCACGGTCGTCTCGCGGCCGCGGAACCACTTCGCCTCATCGAACGGCACGCCGACGCTGATCGAGAAGCCGCCCTCCGCGGTCGTCCCGGTCTGCGTCGCGCACCAGTAGGTGCCGGCCGGGGTGTCGGTGTACTGGTACAGCTCCGTGGTCCGGTTGGTGTGGGTGAACGCCGTCCGCGCTCCCCACTTCCGGCAGACGACCTGGCCCTCGATGGATCCCGTCACATCTGTCGGCAGCGGGAGCCCGTCGTTCTCGTAGCCCTTGTACAGCGCTCCGTCGTCGCCGACGCGGAGGAAGTGCATCGTCATGTCGAGGTGGCTTGTCGCCAGGTTCGTCAGCCGGAGCGCGGCCGCCTCATGCGTGACACCGAAGGCGTCGCGGAAGTCCTCGACGGCGAGGTCCTTGTCCTTCTTCGCCTGTTGCAGGAATGCGACGGCGGCTTCGCGCGGCATGAGGCAGCAGGCCGCGAAGTAGTTGATCTCCAGCCGCTGCCGGAGGAAGTCCGCGTACGACGCGGGGCGGGTGTGCCCGAGCAGCCGGTGCGCCATCGCCTGGAGTGCCATCGAGCGGAGGCCGTGGCCACCGGGGATGGACGCGGGCGGCAGGTAGATCCGCCCGTTCTCGAGGTCGGTGATCGACCGCGCCGACCGGGGGAGATCGTTGACGTAGATGAGCTCGAAGCCCAGCTGCTCGGCCATGACGCTGACCTCGCGGTGCGTCAGGGCTCCGCGGACATGGCCCGACGCCCGGACCCGCTGCTCCGCGAGCTCCTCGATCTCGGGCATGTAGTTGTGCTGGGCGCGCATCCGCTCGCGCAGTTCGGTGTTCGCCCGACGGGCCTCCTCGGGCGTCGCGATCGCCTCGCTCGCCCGCCGGCTCAGCTCGCGGTGCAGGCCGACGATGGCCCGGAGCGTCTCGGTGGGGGTGCCCTTGGTCGGCTTGACCGTCGGCAGCCCGAGGGAGGCGTACAGCGGCCCGCGCTGCGCCCGGGCGAGTTCGATCTCGAGGGCGGCGCGCTCGTCCGGCGGCTCGGCCGACAGCAGGTCGGCCGGCTGGACGCCGAGCGCGGCCGCGAGCGAGCTCAGAAGCGAGATGCGGGGCTCGCGCTTGCCGTTCTCGATCAGCGACAGCTGGCTGGCGGCGACACCGGCCGCCGCGCCCAGGTCGTCGAGGGTCATGCCGCGCCGGGTGCGGAAGTGCCGGATGCGGTGGCCGAGCGTGGCGACGTCGATGTCGCCCGTGTCCACGGGAGTGCTCATCGCTTCACGATAGCGAAAGATTCGCGATTCTTACAGGGGAATTCGCGGTCACAACGCCCGGAACCTCGCGGATGCTCGAGGTGACTCCACTTCTTACGACGAAAAGGACTCCGTCATGAGCATCGCCGAGCTGACCCTCACCGACACGGCCCCGTCCGACGGGATGGACGCCGTGCGCGCCTGGGTCGACGACATCGCCGCCCTCACGCAGCCCGACGAGGTCGTCTGGTGCGACGGCTCCCTCGCCGAGACCGACCGGCTGACCAAGCAGCTCGTCGCGGAGGGCAAGCTCATCCGGCTGAACCCCGAATGGCGGCCGAACAGCTTCCTCGCGCGCACCGACCCCGGCGACGTCGCCCGGGTCGAAGACCGCACGTTCATCTGCTCGGCGGACGAGACAGACGCCGGCCCGACGAACAACTGGCGGGAGCCCGACGTGATGCGCGCCGAGCTCCGCGAGGTGTTCGCGGGCAGCATGCGCGGGCGGACGATGTACGTCGTCCCGTTCTCGATGGGACCGGTCGGCGGCCCGATCTCGCAGGTCGGCATCCAGCTCACGGACTCGGCGTATGTGGCCGTGAGCCTCGGGATGATGACCCGCGTCACCGAGACCGTGCTCGGTCTGATCTCGGCCGGGCAGCCGTGGGTTCCGACCGTGCACAGCGTCGGCTTCCCGCTCGTCGACGCCGAGGGGACCCGTCGCGACGATGTGCCGTGGCCGTGCAACACGACCAAGTACATCGTTCAGTTCCCGGAGACCCGGGAGGTGTGGTCCTACGGCTCGGGATACGGCGGCAACGCCATCCTCGCGAAGAAGTGCTTCGCCCTGCGGATCGCGTCGGTGATGGCGCGCGACGAGGGCTGGCTGGCCGAGCACATGCTCATCATCAAGGTGACGTCGCCCGAGGGCCGCGTCTTCCACTTCGCCGCGGCGTTCCCGTCGGCGTGCGGCAAGACGAACCTGGCGATGCTGCAGCCGAGCATCCCGGGCTGGACGGTCGAGACGATCGGCGACGACATCGCCTGGCTGCGCCCGGGTCCGGACGGCCGGCTGCGCGCGATCAACCCGGAGGCGGGCTTCTTCGGCGTCGCGCCGGGCACCGGCGAGAGCACGAACCGCACGGCGGTCGGGACGCTGTGGGGCAACACGATCTTCACCAACGTGGCACTGCGCGACGACGGCGACGTCTGGTGGGAGGGGCTGACCGACGAGCCGCCTGCCCACCTGATCGACTGGGAGGGGAAGGACTGGACGCCCGACAGCGGTCGCCCGGCCGCGCATCCGAACTCCCGCTTCACCGTGAGCGCCGCGCAGTGCCCGTCCATCGCCGACGACTGGGATGCCTTCGACGGGGTGCCGATCGACGCGATCCTGTTCGGCGGACGGCGTGCGACGAACGTCCCGCTCGTAGCGCAGGCGCGCGACTGGCGTCACGGCGTGTTCATCGGGGCGACGATCTCGTCGGAGCGCACCGCCGCGGCCGAGGGGACGGTCGGCGAGCTGCGGCGCGACCCGTTCGCGATGCTGCCGTTCTGCGGCTACAACATGGCCGACCACTGGGCGCACTGGCTGGAGATGGGGGAGCGGCTCGGCGAGCACGCGCCGGCCGTGTTCCAGGTGAACTGGTTCCGCACGGGGGACGACGGGCGCTTCCTGTGGCCGGGCTTCAGCGAGAACGCCCGGGTGATCGAGTGGATCGCCCGGCGTGTGGAGGGGAGTGCGGGAAGCGTCACGACACCGATCGGGCAGTTGCCGGTGGTGGAGGAGCTGGACCTGGAGGGACTCGATCTCCCGGAGCAGGACGTGGAGGCCCTCTTCGAGGTCGATCCGCAGAGCTGGCTCGCCGAGTGCGATCTGACGGACGAGTTCTTCGCCCGCTTCGGCTCCCGTGTCCCGGCCGCCCTCCGCGCCGAGCTCGCCTCGCTCCGCTACCACCTCCGCGCCTGACCGCCCCCAAGCCAACAGCTCCTGAGTTTTTCGCCCTTTTCGGTCGATCTGGGCGGAAAAACTCAGGAGCTGTTGGCTTGACGGTGGGGGCAGGGGGTCAGACGAGGAGTTGGTGCTTGGCGAGGTCGCGGTAGAGCGGCGTGGTCTCGACGAGCTCGGAGTGCGTGCCGCTGCCGATGACGCGACCGTGGTCGAGCACCACGATCTGGTCGGAGTCGACCACGGTGGACAGCCGGTGCGCGATCACAAGAAGCGTGCGGTCCTCCGCCACGGCGTCGATCGCCTCCCTCATGAGCTGCTCGTTGCGCCCGTCGAGGCTCGACGTCGACTCGTCGAGAAGCAGGACGGGCGGAGCGGCCAGCAGAGCACGGGCGATCGCGAGACGCTGCCGCTCGCCGCCGGAGAGCATGATGCCGTCCTCGCCGACAGGTGCGCCGAGGCCGAGCTCGCTGCGCTCCAGAACCTCGGTCAGGTTGACGGCGTGCAGGACGTCGATGCACTCCTGGTCGGTCGCGTCCGGCGCCGCCAGCGTCAGGTTGTCGCGCAGCGAGCCGGCCAGCACGGGCGCATCCTGCTCGACATAGCCGATCTGGGAGCGCAGGGAGACGCGGTCGAGGGTGCGCACGTCCATCCCGCCGAAGCGCACCTCGCCCGCCTGCGGGTCGTAGAACCGCTCGACCAGCGCGAGGATGGTCGACTTGCCCGCACCGGACGGCCCGACCAGGGCCGTCCGCTTGCCGCGCGGGACGCGGAAGCTGACGCCCTGCAGCACTCCGCCGTGCCGATGCGTCCCCTCGTCCGAGCCGGCTCCGGCCGCGGCCTCCGCCTCGGCGACGACGTCCGCTCCGGTCAGCGCTTCGAACGCGAGTCGCTCCGGTGTCGGCTGCTCGGGCGTCTGCTGCCGGCCGCCGCCGCTGGCCGGGCGGGACCCATCCGCCGTATCCTCCGGCGCGGTGCCCTCCGGGTACGCGAACCGCACATCCACGAACTCGATCGCGGGCGCCTCCGGGGCAAGCGCCTCGTTCGCGGCGCCGACGGTCAGGGCCAGCGGAGCGATCTCGCGGTCGTGCTGGTCCTCGGTCGGCAGGTCGAGGATCTCCTGGATGCGGCCCAGCGCCCCGAGCGCCGAGTTGACCGCCGCGATGGCGCCGAACGCCTGTCCGAGCGGCAGGATCATCATGAAGAGGAACAGGATGAACGCGACCAGGTTCGCGACCGTGATGGCTCCGCTGGCGACGCGGAACCCGCCGACGCCGAGCACGACCAGGAACGACACCTGCATCGCGATGCCGGCGACGGGGACGACGAGTGCCGAGATCTTCGCGACCCGGATGCCCATCCGCCAGGCTCCGGTAGCGTCCTCGTCCACCGTCGCGATCTCGCGCTCGGTGGCGTTGGAGGCCCGGATGGTCCGCACCGAGCTGATCGCGCGCTCGACCGCGGCGGCCAGGTCGCCGACCTTGTTCTGCGCCTTCTGGCTCGCGACGCGGATGCGGCCGGAGAGCAGCACGACGACGACGATCGAGACCGCGACGACGAGCACGGTCAGCCCGAGCAGCACCGGGTCGATGATGAGCATCGCGATCAGGGCGCCGATGAAGGTGAGCGCCCCGCCGATCGCCTCGACCAGGCCCTGCGTCAGGACGGCACGCAGCAGCGTGGTGTCCGACCCAACCCGGGAGACCAGATCGCCCGTGCGCCGGGTGTCGAACTCGCTGATCGGCAGCCGCAGCAGCCGCCCGACGAGCTTGCGCCGAGACGACAGCACGACGCCTTCTCCGGTGCGCTGCAGCAGATAGTGCTGGTACCCCGAGATGATCCCGGAGATCACCACGAGGGCGATGAGCCCCCAGACCAGGCCGCCGAGCGGCTCCTGCTTCCCGACCACCTCGATGACCTGGCTGACCAGGAGCGGCTGCGCGAGGCTCGCCGCGGCGCCGAGGATGCTGAGCACGATGACGAAGGCGAGGACGCGCTTGTGCTCCAGCAGGTACGGGAGCAGCTGCGAGAACCGCGCGCGGGGGCCGGCGTCGTCGGTGGGCCGCCCGAAGCCGCGACGGCGGCGGGCGGGGGCTGACGTGGTGGACATGACGGTGTCTCCGTTCGGGGGAGGAGGAGGGGCGTCGGGATCGTTGCTTTGCGCTAACTCCGACCGTACTTCTTGTGAACTGCCTGTTTGCTGACACCGAGGGCGAGCGCGATCAGCTGCCAGGTCGCGTTGGCGTTCCGGGCGCGCCGCACGGCGACCGCTTCGAGGCGGTCGAGCTCGCGGTGCATCTTCGCGATAGCCCGGAGGGCGACGATCGGGTCGTCGGAGTCGGCGTCGCCGGCGAGGGTCTGCAGTGTTCCGGAGTCCATGGCGTCAACCATAGTTGACCCCACGTGCAACGTCAACCTGGATTGACTTTCGCCACCCCCTCCGAATGTCCGCGGTCGCGGCTACAGTGCTGAACTATGCCAACGCCCGTCATCGCCGCCCGAGACCTGGTCAAGAAGTACAAGGACTTCCCGGCCGTCGACGGCATCAGCTTCGAGGTGGAGCCGGGGGAGTCGTTCGGGCTCCTCGGGCCGAACGGCGCGGGCAAGTCCACCACGATGCGGATGATCGGCGCGGTCTCCACCCGCACCGCCGGCTCGCTGAGCATCCTCGGTCTCGATCCCGACACGTACGGGCCGGAGATCCGATCACAGCTCGGCGTCGTGCCGCAGGCGGACAACCTCGACACCGAGCTCCGCGTGCGCGACAACCTGATCGTCTACGGGCGCTACTTCGGCCTGCCGTCCTCCCGCGTGCGCGCTCGGGCGGACGAGCTCCTCGCCTTCGCCCAGCTCGAGGACAAGGCCAAGGCGAAGGTCGACGACCTCTCGGGCGGGATGAAGCGCCGACTCACCATCGCCCGCGCGCTCATCAACGACCCGCGCATCCTGCTTCTCGACGAGCCGACGACCGGCCTCGACCCGCAGGCGCGCCACATCCTCTGGGACCGCCTGTTCCGCCTCAAGGAGCAGGGCACGACGCTGGTGCTGACGACCCACTACATGGATGAGGCCGAGCAGCTCTGCGACCGCCTGGTCGTGGTCGACAAGGGCACCATCATGGCGGAGGGTTCTCCGGCGGCCCTCATCCGCGAGTACTCGACCCGCGAGGTGCTCGAGGTCCGTTTCGGCTCGGAGCGCAATGCGGAGGTCGCGGAGCGGCTGGACGGCATCGGCGACCGCATCGAGGTGCTGCCCGACCGCATCCTCGTCTACAGCGACGACGGCGAGGCCGAGCTGGTCCGCATCGCCGAGCGCGGCCTGCACCCGCTGACGAGCCTGGTGCGGCGGTCGAGCCTCGAGGACGTCTTCCTCCGGCTCACCGGACGGAGCCTGATCGAATGAGCGTGGCAGTCGGCCCCGCCGGCGGAGCGGCCGGCGACCCCGGCCCCGAGACTCGCGCCGAGGCGCGGGAGGCGCTCGCCGCTGCCGCACGGCCACGGCGCTTCGGCGCCTGGTACGTGGCCGAGCACCGCTTCCGGGTGATGCGCTCGTACCTGCAGACCGTGCTGGTCACCGGGTTCGGCAACCCGCTGCTCTATCTTCTCGCGATGGGCCTCGGGCTCGGCTCCCTGGTCAGCGCCAACATGGGCCCGAACGCCGTGGACGGCGTGAGCTACCTCGCGTTCGTCGCCCCTGCGCTCCTCTGCACGGCGGCGGTCACCGTGGCGAGCGAGGAGTTCACCTACCCGATCATGCTCGGGTTCAAGTGGAACCCGACCTTCTATGGCATCAACGCCTCGCCGATCTCGCCCGGCCAGATCATCGACGGCGTCGTCATCGCCGTCGTCGCCCGCATCCTGGGCACGAGCGCCATCTACTTCGCGTTCATGGTGCTGTTCGGCGCGGTCCCGAGCCCGTGGGGCTGGGTCAGCATCCTGGTCGGCACCCTCGGAGGCCTCGCCTTCGGTGCGCCGATCATGGCGTACGTGGCGACGCTAGAGCAGGACACCGGCCAGATCGCCATGCTGATGCGGTTCGTGCTGCTGCCGATGAGCCTGTTCTCCGGGACGTTCTTCCCGCTGTCCTCCATGCCGTGGTTCCTCCAGTGGATCGGGTGGATCTCACCGCTCTGGCACTCCACCGAGTTGAGCCGCGTGTTCACCTACGGCATGAGCGAGCCGCTCTGGCTGTCGGTCGTCCACGTCGTGTACCTCGCTGCGCTCTTCGTCGCCTTCTGGCTGTGGAGCCGCCGCATCGCCGCGAGGAGGTTGAACAAGTGACCGCGACCGACCAGCGTCTCGCCGCCTCCACCGCACGCCCGCGGGCGATGCGTGCGCTGTACGCCGGCAACGCCCGCTCCGTGATGCAGCGCGGCTGGTCGGCGACGCGCAGCACCAACTGGCTGGTGATCGTGTCGGGCTTCTTCGAGCCGATCTTCTACCTGCTCTCGCTCGGGATCGGCTTCGGAGCGCTCGTCGGCGACGTGCAGACGTCGTCCGGTCAGACGGTCCCGTACGCGGCCTTCATCGCTCCGGCGCTGCTCGCGACCGCCGCGATGAACGGCGCCGTGTACGACTCCACCTGGAACGTCTTCTTCAAGATGCACTTCGCGAAGCTGTACGAGGGGATGCTGGCCACCTCGCTCGGGCCGCTCGACGTCGCGCTGGGCGAGATCCTGCTGGCCCTCCTGCGCGGTGCGCTGTACGCGCTCGGCTTCATGCTGGTGATGCAGGCGCTCGGACTCAACCTGTCGTGGTGGGCGCTGCTCGCGCTGCCCGCGGTGCTGCTCATCGCGTTCGGCTTCGCGAGCTTCGGGATGGGCATCACCAGTTACATGAAGACGTTCCAGCAGATGGACTGGATCAACTTCATCCTGCTGCCCATGTTCCTGCTGTCGGCGACCTTCTACCCGATCACCGTGTACCCCGAGCCGATCCAGGTGATCATCAAGGCGCTCCCACTGTGGCACGGCGTCGAGCTGGTCCGTGGTCTCACCACGGGCATGGTCGACTGGGGGATGCTCTGGCACGTCCTGTACTTCCTGGTCATGATCGTGCTCGGCCTGATCCTGACCACCCGCCGCCTGCGCGCTCTCTTCCTCGACTGAAACGGCGAGAGCCGCCGAGCGGTGACTCGATCGCGCGGCTGGCGGCGACGGGAATATCACCCTCACCTTGATTGACGGCGATTTTACCGTCACGACTCTTGACGGGAATTTGGACGTCATCTAGGCTGAAGGGAAAAATACCGTCACGGAGGTCGCAATGTCGCTGGTAGCGCGGATCGACTCACCCGAATCCCTCGGCCGAGCAATCGAGCAGGCCAGGCTGCTGCGCGGCCTCTCTCAGCGCGAACTGGCACGGATGCTGGGCACGGACCAGAAGTATGTGTGGGAACTCGAGAACGGCAAGTCGACGGTCGCGATTCAGCGCTTGCTCCGGGCGTCTGACATTCTCGGCGTCACGCTCCTCGCCGAGCTCGACGAGAAAGGCGCCGATCAGTGAGCGAGCGCCTGCTGGCTGTCGAGTTGTACGGGATGAGGCTCGGCACGGTGAAGGGAGACGATCGGCGGTTCGATTTCGAGCCGGAGCGCGATGCGATCGAGGCGTTCGGACTCGGCTCGACCGTGCTGTCCGAGTCCGTCCCCCTGAATGTGGTGACGCGACCAGCCGGGTGGAAGCGGCGGCAGAACTACTTCATCGAGCTCCTTCCGGAAGGCGAGCAACGCGAGTGGCTTGCGACAGAGGCCGGGCTGAGGCCGTGGCAGCATCTCTCGCTCCTTACTGAATACGGTCGCGACGTCGCAGGGGCGGTGCAGCTCTGGGACCTCGACGATCCAGGAGAGCCGCGAACGCCTCGGCTTCGACCGCTTGATGATTCGGGAGTGGCTGAGGTCCTGCGGAATCGGCGCGCGATGCCGCTGGGCAACGTCCCACACCGCGGCAAGTCAAGCCTTGTGGGTGTGCAGCCGAAGGTCGTCCTGGCCCGGGTTGGGGGAACCTGGAACGGCGTGGAAGACGGCTATCCGTCGACCCACATTCTGAAGCCCGTTCCCGAGGGTCATCCTGCACTGATCTTCAATGAGGAGTACGGGTCACGCATCGCTCGATCGCTCGGACTCCTCGACTACGAGGTCGTCGTGAGCGACTTCGCGGGGGAGCCCGCGCTCGTCATCGAGCGCTACGACCGTGACCCCGCTCTGCCCGACGGCCGGTTGCATCAGGAGGACATGAGTCAGGCGCTGGGCGCGCAAGGCAATGAGAAGTATCAACGGTTCGGGGGAAAGGTGACCTTGCGGCGGATCGCCCAGGTCTTCTCCTCCCGCGGGGACGCCGACTCGCTCGCTCGTCTAGCGCGCCACGTGGCCCTTTCCGTCGCCACCGGCAACCTTGATGCACACGCCAAGAATGTGAGCATGATCCATCGGCCGGATGGGCGGGTGACGTTGGCGCCGGCGTATGACATCGTCCCGCAGGCGCATGAGAGTAACGATGGCGAGATGGCCCTCGCCGTCAACGACCGATACGTCCACGCTGCGATCACCGCGGACGACCTGATTTCCGAGGTGAAGGGTTGGGGAGCGATCGACGCTCGCGCGATCGTGTTGGATGCTCTCGACAGGGTGGCGCACGCTGTCGAGACGCTGGAGCCCCACCCACACGCCCATCGGGGGGTCGCCGAGGACGTCGCGGGATTCACCCGCAACCTCCTTCGCGGCGATCCCGCCGGACGGGCTGTCTCAGCGGCCAGCCGATGAGAGCGCGTCAGCTCACGTTGTCGGTGAAGTCGATGTCGCGCGTCTCCTTCGAGAGCAGGAGGGCGATCAGCGTCAGCACACCGGCGAGCGACAGGTAGACGCCGACCCAGAATGTGCTGCCGTCCGCGAGCGTCCACAGCCACACCGCGATGGTCGGTGCGACGGCCGCGCCGAGCACGCTGGACAGGTTGTAGGAGATCGCCGAACCGGTGTAGCGGACGTTCGTCGGGAACAGCTCCGGCAGCTCCGCGCCCATCGGCCCGAAGGTGAGTCCCATCAGCGTGAAGCCGATGATGAGGAGCGCCATCGTGCCGACCGTGCCGCCCGCGAACAGCGGGACGAACAGCAGACCGAACACGATGATCCCCAGGGTGACCCAGATCAGCGTCTTGCGGCGGCCGAAGCGCTCGGCGAGCGGACCGGCGACCAGCGTGAAGATGCCGAAGAACACGACACCGATGATGAGCATGACGAGGAAGTCGTTGCGGCTGTAGCCGAGGCCGGGCACGAAGGTCGACGGGTCGAAGGGCTTTCCGGCCTTCTCCGCCGCGGCCTGCGCCTGCTGGGCGGACGCGGCCGTGGTGCCGTAGGTCAGCGTGAACGCCGTCATCAGGTAGAAGAGCACGTACGTGGCCAGCATGATGAAGGTGCCGAGCACGATCTGCCACCAGCTGGTGCGGAAGACGCGGGCGAGCGGCAGCTTGGCGACCTCGCCGGTGTCGACGACCTTCTGGAACGCCGGGGTCTCGACGAGCTTCAGCCGGACGTAGAGGCCGACGATGACGAGCACGGCGCTCAGCAGGAACGGGATGCGCCAGCCCCAGGCGGCGAAGGCGTCGGGGGAGATCGTCAGGCTGAGGATGAGGAACAGCACGTTCGCGACGATGAAGCCGATGGGAGCGCCGAGCTGCGGGAACGTCCCGTAGATGGCGCGCTTGCCGGCCGGGGCGTTCTCGGTGGCGAGCAGCGCGGCGCCGCTCCACTCACCGCCCAGGCCGAGGCCCTGGCAGAACCGCATCACGACGAGGAGGAACGGCGCCCAGAACTCCCAGCCCGGCACCTGCGCGGTCGGCAGGCACCCGATGAGCACCGTGGCGATGCCCATGGTGAGTAGCGAGCCGACGAGGGTGCCCTTGCGGCCGATCCTGTCGCCGAAGTGGCCGAAGAGAATGGAGCCGACCGGCCGTGCGATGAAGGCGACACCGAACACGGC
This sequence comes from Leifsonia sp. 466MF, assembly GCF_900100265.1. Taxonomy (NCBI): domain Bacteria; kingdom Bacillati; phylum Actinomycetota; class Actinomycetes; order Micrococcales; family Microbacteriaceae; genus Leifsonia; species Leifsonia sp. 466MF. The sequence goes on along the minus strand of NZ_LT629696.1, from coordinate 2,816,569 downwards.
GAACGACGACAGCAGGGCGGTCGTCGGGTTCTGGTTGGTGAAGAAGAGGGAGGGGAACACCAGGACGGCGGCGGTCGCATAGACGTAGAAGTCGTAGAACTCGATCGACGTGCCGATGAGGCTGGCGAGGATGACGCGTCCGCGGGTGTTCGCGGGCGCCGGGGTGGTGACGGGGGCCGTCGTAGACATGCGTGTGGAGAGCTTCCGGTGAAGGCGAGAGAGGCCGCATGGCGTGCGCGGCGTCGGTCGGGCGGAAGGCGCGCGTGGGCGGGAGGTCGGAAAGCGCTTGTGGCGCACCTCCTACCCTATGCGGCCTCACGCGAGCCCGCCGAATCGGTGTGCTCGGTACGCTGAGGGCATGGAAACACTGTTCGCTGTGCTGCACGTCGTGACCGCCGTGTTCATCGTCGGCCCGATGGCCATCCTTCCCATGACGGCGATGCGCGCTGTCCGCGCGGGCGACGCCCGCCAGGTCGAGACGCTCGCGAAGTCGACCAACCTGCTGTCGCTGCTCTCCCTGCTGGTCGTACTGTTCGGCTTCGGCGTCATGGGTCTGGCGGACAAGAAGTACGACCTCAGCGTGACGACGCCGTGGATCCTGTGGTCGATCATCCTCTACGTCGTCGCCCTGGGTCTGACGCTGTTCGTCGTCGTGCCGGCCATGCGCCGCGCCGCCGAGGCGCTGCGGGACGGCACCGCGTCCCGGTACCCGCAGATCGCCGCGGGGTCGGGGGTCGCGAGCCTGCTGCTTCTCGCGGTGGTCGTGCTCATGGTCTGGAAGCCGTAGTCGCATCCGATCGCTGCGCGCTCCGCTCTTGACGCGGGGCGCGCATTCTTCTACTCTCTTATTCAACAGAAACATTGATAAACGAAACGGTTGATCATGCAGGATGGGGACGGTCTCGACCGGGCGTTCGCCGCTCTGGCGGATCCGGTGCGCCGGGCGATCGTCGCCCGCCTCAGCCGGGGTCCGGCGACGGTGAACGAGCTCGCGGAGCCGTTCGATATCACCCTGCAGGCGGTGTCGCGGCACATCGCCGTGCTCGAGGCGGCCGGCCTGGTCTCGCGAACGCGCGAGGCCCAGCGTCGCCCCGTCCACCTCGACGCCGCAGCGCTCGAGCGCCTCACCTCCTGGATCGACCGCTATCGCCTCGAGGCGGAGTCGCGTTACCGCCGCCTCGACGCCGTCCTCACCCATCAGCAGACCAGCAGCACCCCCAACAGGGAGAAGAGATCATGAGCAACCCCGTCGTCATCGAAGCCGTACCGGGCACGTCATACGCCGACCTCACCCGGGAGTTCGACGCTCCCGCACAGGCCGTCTTCCGCGCCCACGCCGATCGCGAGTCCTTCGCCGAGTGGATCGGCCCGCGCAGCCTCAGCACCACCATCACCGAGTGGGACTTCCGCACCGGCGGCGCGTACGCCTACGAGCAGCGCGACACGGACGGATCCGTCTACGCGTTCCGCGGCGTGTTCCACAGCGTCGTCGAGAACGAGCTGATCATCCAGACGTTCGAGTACGTCGGGATGCCGGACGAGGTGGCGCTCGAGCGCATGCGCTTCGAGCAGCTGCCGGACGGCCGTTCCCGCCTGTCCGCCCGGTCGGTCATGAGCTCGCGCGAAGCGCTCGAGAGCATGATCGAGAACGGGATGGAGTACGGCGTCCGCGAGGGATACGAGAAGCTCGACGAACTGCTGCTCCGGCGCCGCGCGTAAGCCGCGGAACGGCAGAAGGGACGCGACATGAGCACGACCTATCTCCACGCGGTGGCGTCGCTCGACGGCTTCATCGCCGACGATCACGACGACGTCGGACCGCTCCACGACTGGTACTTCAACGGCGACCATCCGCTCGAGGTGGAGGACCATCCCGAAGTGCACAGCGGCCCGTTCCGGGTCTCTGCCGCCTCGGTCGACTACGTGAGCGGGATGTGGTCGCGGCAGGGCGCGCTCGTCATCGGCCGCCGGCTCTTCGACCTCACGAACGGATGGGAGGGGCACCCGCCCGCGAGCGAGCACGTGGTGGTCGTATCCCACCGTCCGAAGCCGGACGGCTGGCATCCCGAGGCGTCGTACCATTTCGTCGACTCGGTGGACGGCGCGGTGGCGCTCGCGCAGGAGCTCGCCGGCGACGGCGAGGTCGGCGTCACCGCCGGCGACATCGGCGGCCAGGCCCTCGCGCTCGGTCTCATCGACTACGTCGCGATGGATCTGGTGCCCGCCGTCTTCGGCAGCGGCAAGCGCTACTTCGGCTCGTTCCCGGGCGGACCGCTCGTGCTCGACGATCCGGACATCGTGATCCCGGGGGAGCGTGTGCTGCACCTGCGCTACCCGGTGCGCCGCGGACCCGCGTCGCAGAACACCCACCAGGAGGCATCATGACTACAGCCGACCCGACCGCCAATCCGACCGCCAATCCCACCCCGCCCGTGCCCGCCGGCGCGATGATGCTCGAACTGGTGATGCTGCCGGTCTCGGATATCGACCGCTCCCTCGAGTTCTACCGCGACCACGTCGGCTTCACACTGGATGTGGATGTGCGCCCGGCGGAGGGCGTCCGCGTCGTCCAGCTGACGCCGCCGGGTTCCTACTGCTCGGTCACGATGACGAGCGGGATCGGGCAGGCGCCGTCGGAGCCCGGCTCCGTGCGCGGACTGCATCTGGTCGTCGCCGACATCGAGGCGGCCCGTGCGGCGCTCGTCGAGCGCGGCGTCGATGTGTCGCCGGTCCAGGACATGGGCGGAGTGTTCTACGCCTGGTTCGCCGACCCCGACGGAAACACGTGGGCGCTCCAGCACATGCCCTGGCGGGCATAGACCGGAGCGCCCAGGCGCTTCGTCGTCTCGTGCGTGATCAGCCGCGCAGCGAGCGGAGGGCGATGGCCGTCGCGAGAGCTGCGTGAGCGGCCTCGGCGCCCTTGTCCTCCTTGGAGTCCTCGAAGCCGGCGCGGTCGATGCCCTGGGCCTCGTCATCGAGAGTCAGCACGCCGAACCCGACCGGCTTCCCGGTGTCGATGGCGACCCGGGTGAGGCCGTCGGTCGCGGCGGCCGACACGTACTCGAAGTGCGGGGTGCCGCCGCGGATGATCACGCCGAGCGCGACCACCGCATCCGCCCCCGCCTCCAGCGCGGCCTTGCTGACGACGGGCAGCTCGAAGCTGCCGGGAACCCGGACGAGCGTGTGGGTCGCGCCCGACGCATCCAGGGTCCGCTTCGCGCCGGCGATGAGGCCTTCGCTGATCGTCTCGTGCCAGCTGCCGGCGACGACGACGACGTTCAGGCCGCTCCCGTCGATCCGCTCCTCGGCGTTCGGGGCTCCCGCTCCGCTCATCGTGCAGTCCTCTCCGCCGCGAGTCCCGCGGCCGTCTCGGTGGTCGTGGACACCGGATCGATGTCCCCGATCGCGTGACCCATGCGGTCGCGCTTGGTCTCCAGATACCCCTCGTTGAAGGCGCCGACGCCGACGACGAGCGGAACGCGCTCCTCGACCTCGATGCCGTGCTCCTCCAGCTGGCGCACCTTCTCCGGGTTGTTGGTCAGCAGGCGCACCGACTCGATGCCGAGATCCTGCAGGATGGCCGTGGCCGCCCCGTAGTCCCGGGCGTCGATCGGAAGGCCGAGGGCGAGGTTGGCGTCGAGCGTGTCGAGCCCCTCCTCCTGCAGCTTGTACGCGCGCAGCTTGTTGATGAGGCCGATGCCGCGGCCTTCGTGTCCGCGCAGGTAGACGACGACGCCGCCCTCCCGCTGGATGGTGTCGAGCGCCGCGTCGAGCTGCGGACCGCACTCGCACTTCAGCGAGCCGAACGCCTCACCGGTCAGGCACTCGGAGTGGACGCGGATGAGCGTGCCCTCGCGCTGCGGGTTGCCCGCCACGATGGCGACATGGTCGGCGCCCGTCATGCGGTCGCGGTAGGCGCGCATCCGGAACGGCCCGTGCGTCGTCGGCACGGTCGTCTCGACCTCGAAGATCACGCGGGAGGTCTCGGGGATGGGCGTCACCGTCTCCAGGGGCTGGTCGCAGTGGAACTCCTGCAGGTAGGCGATCAGCGACTCGATCGTGACGACGAGCACGCCCTCGCGCCGGCCCAGTTCGATGAGACCGGGGAGGCGCATCATCTCGCCGTCGTCGGCGACGATCTCGGCGATGGCGCCGACCGGCGTCATCCCGGCGAGCTTGAGCAGGTCGACCGCTGCCTCGGTGTGTCCGTCGCGTTCGCGGACGCCGCCCTCCACCGCACGGAGCGGCAGGATGTGGCCCGGCCGGTGCAGGCTCGATGGCGTCGAGTCCAGGTCGGCGAGCACGCGGAGGGTGTGCGCGCGGTCGGCGGCGCTGATGCCGGTGGAGAGGCGGTCCGCCGCATCCACGCTGACCGTGTAGTTGGTACCGCGGGCGTCCTCGTTGTGGGCGACCATCACGGGCAGCTCGAGGCGGTCCGCGATCTCGTTCGTCATCGGCGCGCAGATGAACCCCGAGGAGTTCTTCACGGTCCAGGCGATCCACTCCTGGCTCGCCAGCTCGGCGGCGAGGACGACGTCGCCCTCGTTCTCGCGGCTCTCGTTGTCGACGACGATGACGGGTCGGCCGGCGCGCAGCTCCGCGAGGGCCTCGGGGATGGTGGCCAGGCTCATGATGCGCTCCGTTCGCTCAGTGCCGGTTCGAGCGCGAGCATGCGCTCCACATGACGGGCCAGGATGTCCGTCTCGATGTTGACCCTGTCGCCCACGACCCGGTCGCCGAGGGTCGTCGCGGCCAGCGTCTCGGGGATCAGCGAGACCTCGAACCAGCCGTCCTCGCGTCCGCCGCCCACGGCGCTGACCGTGAGGGAGACGCCGTCGATCGCGATCGATCCCTTGCGCGCGACCAGCGGCGCGTGCTCGGGGTCGAGGCTCAGCCGCACGACGCGCCAGGCGCTGCCGTCGGTGATCGCCAGCACGGTCGCCGTGCCGTCGATGTGACCCTGGACGATGTGGCCGCCCAGACGGTCGCCGACCTTCGCCGCGCGCTCCAGGTTGACGCGGCGGCCGGGCTGGACGCCGTCCAGCGTGCTGATCGCGAGGGTCTCGGCCATCACATCCGCCGTGAACGTCTCTGCGTCCTTGTCGATGACGGTCAGGCAGACACCGCTGACCGAGATGGAGTCGCCGTGCCGGGCATCGCTGACGGCCAGCGGGCCGCGCACGGTGACGCGGGCGGCGTCCTCGGTGTGCTCGACGGCGGTGATCTCGCCCAGCTCTTCGATGATTCCGGTGAACATGATCGTCAGCCCTCCTGGCCGGTGGGGATCGGGGGTGTGGGGAAGATGTCGGCGCCGGCCACATCGACGGGATCGTCGATGGGTGCGGCAGTGCGGGGTGCGCCGTCGGGGACGGGGACGGCTCGGATGAGCAGGTCGCCGCCGAGGCGCTCGACGTCGATCACGCGCAGGCGGCGCTGGTCGGCGATGGTCTTGACACCGAGGTCGCCGAGGGCCACCCGCGGGCCGCCGAGGAGCGTGGGCGCGAGATAGATCGCGTACTCGTCGACGAGGCCGGCGGCGACGAACGCGCTCGCCAGTGTCGGACCGCCCTCGACGTAGACGCGCCGGAAGCCGCGCTGGTGCAGATCGGCGACCACCTCGTCCAGGTCGTGCGTTCCCTCGAAGATGACCGGGTTGGGGTGGCGGAACACCGCCGCGTCCTTCGGGATGGCGCGGGTGCCCACCACGACCGGCGTCGGCTGGGCGCCCATCAGCTCTCCCGCGTCGCCCCGCGCCGTGAGGCTCGGGTCGTCGGCGAGCACCGTCCCGGTGCCGACGACGATGGCGTCGGACGCCTCCCGCTGCTCGTGCACGCGCTGCCGGGCCGCTGCGCCGGTGATCCACTTGCTGGTGCCGTCGGCCGCAGCGGCGCGGCCGTCGAGGCTGCTCGCCCACTTGACGACGATGTACGGCCGGCCGAGGCGGGCGGCGGTGAGCCAGTCGCCCAGGAAGGAGTCGATCTCGTCGCGCAGCACACCGCCGATGACCTCGACGCCGGCCTCGCGGAGGCGCTGGGCGCCGCCGCTGGAGTGGTGACCCGGGTCGTCGGTGCCGTAGACGACGCGGGCCACGCCCGCCTCGATGAGTGCCTCGGAGCACGGGCCGGTGTGGCCCCAGTGGTTGCACGGCTCGAGCGTGACGACGGCCGTCGCCCCGCGGGCGCCGCCGTCGGGCAGCTGGCTCAGCGCATCCACCTCGGCGTGCGCGGTGCCGACGCCGCGGTGCCAGCCCTCGGCGAGCACGTGGCCCTCCGCGTCGAGGATCACGCAGCCGACCCGGGGGTTGACGCCCCGGGCGGGACCGTTCGCGGCGAGCTCGAGAGCCGTGCGCATGGGGGCTTCCCACGTCATCCCGTTGCCATCCTGTCTCGTGTCGAGACGTGTCGCCGGGGTCGCGTGGGCGCCAGCCCATGCGGGCTGCCCACCGTGCTTCCTCCCATCCGGACTGAGCGAGCGGGCTTTCGCCTGCACGCATTACCGTCGGTGCCGGAATTCCACCGGCTCAGCAGGACGCCTGGGCGTCCCGCTCGCGGACTGTCACCGCCGGTTCGGACTTTCACCGACCCCGGAGCACGTATTTCGTTGTCGAGTCTAGATCAACGCGCCGTCGCGCCGTCTATTCCCTGGTCGGTGCGACGCCGCGTTACGCGGCGGCGACGGCGGTCGGCTCGCCCGCCGGCTCCACCTGCGCGGGCTGCGTCAGCTGCACGAGCGCCCGTGCCGTCCCCTCGTCGACGATCAGGTCGGTGATGAGCCCGGCGGCGAGGGCGCCACGGAGGCTGTGCACCTTGGACGGGCCGGAGACGATGCAGACCCGGCGCGGCACGCGCTTGATCAGGTCGATGTCCGGGCCGCTCGCCCGTTCGTTCAGCGGGATGCCGTGGTGGCTGCCGTCCTCGCGGAAGAAGACGGTCGCGACGTCGCCGACCACACCGGACTCGTCGAGCGACGCGTAGTCGGCCTGGTCGAGGTAGCCGCCGGCATAGACGTGCGAGCGGACCTCCGAGAACGGGGATCCGAGACCGAAGAGGGCGACATCCATGCGCTCCTGGATGTCGAGGATGCGCCGGGTGCTGCGCTCGCGCCACATGGCGGTCTTGGTCTGCGGGTCGTCGAACAGGGCGGGCACCGGGAACTCCTGGATGGTGCCCGAATACGTGTCGCCGAACCGGCGCAGGATCTCGGACGCGTACAGCACACCGGTCGTGTAGGTGTTGCCGGCGCCGTTGAGCTGCACGAACTCGACGTTGTGCAGCTCCTTCGGGATGAGGTGCCTGCTCAGGGCGCTCATGGTCGAGCCCCACGCGACCCCCACGGTCTGGTTGGAGTCGATGAACCTGTCGAGAATTCGTGCAGCAGAGATGGCGACGCGCTCCAGGCGGTCGACGTCGCTGATGGCGCTCGGCATGGGGACGATGTGGGCCGCGATGCCGAACCGGTCGTGGATCGCCTGCTGGATGCGGCTCGCACCTTCGTGCGGCTCGGCGATCTGGATGGTGACGAGTCCGGACGAGCGGGCGTAGCTGAGCAGCCGGGAAACGCTGGAGCGCGAGGTGTGCATCTCGTGCGCGATCGCTTCCATCGTGAGGTCCTGCATGTAGTACAGGTGGCCCGCCTTGAGGGCGTCGCGGACCTTGTCGGGCAGGTGCTCGGTGTCGGGCTGGGGCATTCGGGGCCTCTTTCTCCTCCGGCACGTTCTCTTCAAGCGGATCGGGGTGTGTGCACGTATGTGCATCCAGCTTGATCGAAGTTGTGCCGCCACGAAAACTATAGCTGCAGCACCACCCCAGAAGAGAAGCGATACAGGAGAAGACCGTGACGACGAAGTCGACCACACGCACCGAGGTCCAGCGCCTCCGCGAACGCCCCCGAGCACAGGTGCTCGTCGTCGGCGGCGGCATCAACGGACTCGGCACCTTCCGCGACCTCGCCCTGCAGGGCGTCGACGTGATCCTCGTCGAGCGCAACGACTTCGTCTCCGGCGCATCGGCGGCGTCCAGCCACATGATCCACGGCGGCATCCGCTACCTCGAGAACGGGGAGTTCCGCCTCGTCAAGGAGTCGGTGACGGAGCGCAACGGCCTGCTGAAGATCGCGCCGCACTACGTGAAGCCGCTCGAGACCACCATCCCGATCTTCTCCACCTTCTCCGGCATCCTCGCGGCCCCGCTCCGCTTCCTCACCCACAAGCAGGGCAAGCCGAAGGAGCGCGGCGCGTTCCTCATCAAGACCGGCCTGACGATCTACGACTCCTTCTCGCGCGACGGCGGCTCGGTGCCGCGGCACACGTTCCACGGCCGCAAGAAGTCGCTGGAGACCCTGCCGGCGCTCAACCCGGACCTCAAGTACACGGCCACGTACTTCGACGCATCCGTGCACGACCCGGAGCGTCTCGCCCTCGACGTCCTGGCCGACGGCCTCGCCGCCGGTCCGCACGCCCGCGCCGTCAACTACGTCGAAGCGATCGGCGCGCGCGACGGCGGAGTGCTGGTGCGCGACCGCGAGACGGGTGAGGAGTTCACCATCACGGCGGACGTCGTCGTCAACGCCTCCGGCCCGTGGACCGACCTGACGAACGAGGCGCTCGGACAGGAGACGCGCTACATGGGCGGCACCAAGGGGTCGCACATCGTGCTCGACAACCCCGCGCTGCTGGAGGCCTGCCAGGGCCGCGAGATGTTCTTCGAGAACAACGACGGCCGCATCGTCCTCATCTACCCGCTCAAGGGCCGGGTCATGGTCGGTACGACCGACATCGATGCCGACATGTCCGAGCGCGCGGTCATCACCGAGGACGAGATCGACTACTTCATCGAACTGGTCTCGCACGTTTTCCCACGCATCCCGGTCACCCGCGAGCAGATCGTCTACACGTTCTCGGGCGTCCGCCCGCTGCCGCACCACGACGACACGGCCCCCGGCTTCGTGTCGCGCGACTACCGGATCGTGCCGGGCACCGTCGCAGGCCTCGGCGACACGACGGTGCTCAGCCTGGTCGGCGGCAAGTGGACGACGTTCCGCGCGCTCAGCGAGCACCTCGCCAACGAGACGCTGAAGGCGCTCGGCGCGACCCGCACCGTCCAGACCCTCGGACTGCCGATCGGCGGCGGCGCCGGCTTCCCGACCACTCCGCAGGCGGAGCGCGACTGGATCGCCCGCTACGGCGCGGATGTCGGCGACGAGCGCGCCGCGACGCTGCTGCACCGCTACGGCACCAAGGCCACCTATGTCCTCGATGCGATCGCCGGCTGGGACGGGGAGGACGCCCCGCTCGCCGCAGCCCCGTCGTACTCCCGCGCGGAGATCGACCATGTCGTCCGGAGCGAGCACGTCGTGCACCTCGACGACGTGTTCCTGCGACGGACGAGCCTGGCGTTCACCGGTGCGGTGAACCTCGAGCTGGTGCACGAGATCGCCGAAATCACGGCAAACGCGCTCGGATGGTCGCCAAATCGACGCGCGGAGGAGGAAGATTCGTTCGTAGCGGACCTCGCCGACGCCCACCGGGTGCAGTTGAAGTCGGGGGACGGGAGCGAAGCCGCGGCGCTTCGATAATGCACGAACGTGCATGACACGGTTCTTGTCACGGTGGGCGTGACCGCAATAGCGTTCAAATGCCCACCCTGACAAGAGCCACACCAGAACGCACAACAGGGTGCGGGTCAACTGAACAACTGGAAGGTCAACGTGGACAATATCGGTGTAGATTTCCTGTCCGAGCTGGTGGGCACAGCAATGCTGGTCCTGCTCGGTACCGGTGTCGTGGCGAACGTCGCCCTCATCAAGAACAAGGGCTTCAACGGCGGGTTCCTGATGGTCAACTTCGGTTGGGGCATCGCGGTGTTCTCGGGTGTGGTCGTGGCCTACAACTCGGGAGCGCACCTCAACCCGGCTGTGACCCTCGGACTCGTCGCCAACGGCGCCAAGACATTCGGCTCCGCGGCGGCGCACACCCTGGTGCCGGTCAACTTCATCACGGTGCTGCTGTACATCCTGGCCCAGCTGATCGGCGCGATCATCGGCGCCGTGCTGACGTTCCTGGCGTACAAGCGGCACTTCGACGAGGAGCCGGACCCGGCGAACAAGCTCGGCGTCTTCTCGACCGGCCCGGCCATCCGCAGCTACGGCTGGAACCTGGTCACCGAGATCATCGGCACGTTCGTGCTGGTCTTCGTGGTGATCGCGTTCGGCCACCAGCCCGGCCAGGCGGCCGGCCTCGCCGCCCTCGGCGCTCTCCCCGTCGCCCTCCTCGTGATCGGCATCGGTGCGAGCCTCGGTGGTCCGACCGGGTACGCCATCAACCCTGCTCGTGACCTCGGTCCTCGCATCGCTCACGCGATCCTCCCGATCAAGGGCAAGGGCTCGAGCGACTGGGCCTACTCGTGGGTGCCCATCGTCGGCCCGATCATCGGCGGTCTGATCGCCGGATGGCTCGCGCTGGTGCTCCTCCCGCTCATCAAGTGACATCGGGGGCCGGCCGGGAGCGATCCCGCCGGCCCCTCTCCGTTCCACCCCCAAAGAACAAAGGAGTTACCTATGGCCGACTACGTCGTCGCCATCGATCAGGGCACGACCAGCACCCGGGCGATCATCTTCGACAAGTCCGGGTCGATCGTCTCGACCGGACAGCTGGAGCACGAGCAGATCTTCCCGAAGGCCGGATGGGTCGAGCACAACCCGGTCGAGATCTGGAACAACACCCGCGAGGTCATCGGCCAGGCGCTCTCCAAGGCCGACCTGACCCGCCACGACATCGCGGCGGTCGGCATCACCAACCAGCGCGAGACCGCGGTGGTGTGGGACAAGAACACCGGCGAGCCGGTCTACAACGCCATCGTCTGGCAGGACACCCGCACGCAGCCGATCGTCGACCGCCTGGCGGCCGACGGCGGCACGGAGCGCTTCAAGCAGATCGTCGGCCTCCCGCTGGCGACCTACTTCTCCGGCACCAAGATCGTGTGGATCCTGGAGAACGTCGAGGGCGCCCGCGAGCGCGCCGAGGCGGGCGACCTGCTGTTCGGCACGACCGACACCTGGGTGCTCTGGAACCTCACCGGTGGCCCGGACGGCGGTGTGCACGCCACCGACGTGACCAACGCCTCCCGCACGCTGTTCATGGACCTCGAGACGCTGAGCTGGCGCGACGACATCCTCGAGGTGTTCGGGGTGCCGAAGTCGATGCTCCCCGCGATCAAGAGCTCGTCCGAGGTCTACGGCCAGGTCGAGGCGTCCAGCCTCCTCCGCGAGGTGCCCGTCGCCGGCATCCTCGGCGACCAGCAGGCCGCGACCTTCGGCCAGGCTGCGTTCGACACCGGCGAGTCCAAGAACACGTACGGCACCGGCAACTTCCTCATCTTCAACACCGGTGAGGAGATCGTCCACTCGAAGAACGGTCTGCTGACGACCCTCGGCTACAAGCTCGGGGACGCGGCGCCGCACTACGCGCTGGAAGGTTCGATCGCTGTCACCGGCTCGCTGGTGCAGTGGCTGCGCGACAACCTCGGGATCATCTCGAGCGCGCCGGAGATCGAGGAGCTCGCCAAGACGGTCGACGACAACGGTGGCGCGTACTTCGTGCCGGCGTTCTCGGGCCTGTTCGCCCCGTACTGGCGGGCGGACGCGCGCGGTGCGCTCGTCGGACTCACCCGTTACGTGAACAAGGGCCACATCGCCCGCGCGGTGCTGGAGGCCACGGCCTTCCAGACCCGCGAGGTGCTGGACGCCGTCAACGCGGACTCGGGCGTCGACCTCACGGAGCTCAAGGTCGACGGCGGCATGATCGCCAACAACCTGCTCATGCAGTTCCAGGCCGACATCCTCGGCGTCCCGGTGATCCGTCCGGTCGTCGCGGAGACGACCGCCCTCGGTGCCGCGTACGCCGCCGGACTCGCGGTCGGGTTCTGGTCGGACCTCGACGACCTGCGCAAGAACTGGCAGGAGGACAGCCGCTGGACCCCGAACATGGATGCGGAGGAGCGCGACCGTCAGATCCGTCTCTGGAAGAAGGCCGTCACGAAGACCTTCGACTGGGTCGACGACGACGTGCGCAACGCTTGAGCCGTCCACTCCACGAAGCGCCGTCCGGCATCCGCCGGGCGGCGCTTCGCCGTTCAGGCGCCGAGCTTGTTGCCACGACACGCCGTCCGGGCGCTCTCGCCGACGGCGTGTCGCGTCAGCCCCCTGGCGCACGCACGTCCATTGCGGGCCAGCGGCGCCACGTCGGAGGCCGGTCCTATTCTGTTCGGAGCTGAAAGGATTGGGGACGATGAACGACCTATGGTCTACGTGGGGCTTCGTGGTAATTCTCGTCGCCCTTGCCACGCCGCTCATCGTGGTGGCTAGAAGACGGTATCTCCATTACTCACAAACGGTACTTTCGGAAGATGTGCTCGATGAGATGGCCGATTATCTGATCGGGAGTCTGCGCGGCTATTGCGGTGGTCCGGACCGTCCAATGACGCTTCCGCCTGCGCTCTGGCTCTCGTTCGGCTGGACGCATGCTGAAATCCTTCGTGTAATCGAGTATGCGGTAGCGCATGGATGGCTGACCGTGCCGAACTTCACAGTCATCACGGACGGTGTCATCTGGAACTCTCTGCCGCGGACCGCGGCGCTGACCCCCGATTCCTATGAACGCTGGTCTCCGCGCGAACCCGAGGAGCCGAGGTCAATCACCTTCAACGGCCCGACCCACCTCGGCGACGGCGACCTTGTGAACAACGGGAAGATCACATACGAGTGGACCGTCATTGAACGGGACGTGAGCAAACTCGCTCTCAGCTTGCATCGTGAGTCATTGCGTCATGAAGGCGAACTCGCGCAGCACCTGGAAGAGGCTGCTGAGACGCTGTCGAGAGCAGTAGAGGAGCAGAACCTACAGGATCCGTGGGTGAGACGAACCGTGAGGTGGGTCGCCGACCTGGCGAACGGTACCACGGCGAACCTCATCAGTGCAGGGCTCGTTGCAGCGGCAACGGCGCTGCTCGGAAAACTCTAGAGCACCCCTGCGAGCGTGTGTCCTTGGGGCAAGGCCGGAGAACGTGTTCAAGAATCCCTGTCACCAGTGTGGGTCGAAAACCTGAAGTCGCGGATGATCGCTCCGCCATTCATCGCACGTAGCTCCTCGATCAGGCCAGGAGCGGAGCGAGCTCGGCGAGCGAGGCGATGGTCCGGACGCCGGCGGTGGCCGCGTCGAGTTCGTCCTCGGGGGAGGGGACGGCATTCCGCCGGTTGAGCCACACCCCGGTGAGGCCGGCCCGTGCGCTCCCGATCGCGTCCGTGCGGAGCCGGTCACCCACGTAGGCGGCCTGATCCGGTCGCACGCTGAAGGCGTCACACGCCGCGTGGAAGATCGCCGCGTCGGGCTTGGCCACGCCGACCTCGCCGGAGGCGATCAGGTGCTCCATGCGAGCGTCGAGCCCGACTGCCTCCACCTTCCGGCCCTGGAAGGCCAGGTCGCCGTTCGTGATGAGGCCGAAGCGGACACCGGGGAGGGCGGCTTCCAGTGCATCCAGGGCAGGGAGGGCGTCGTCGTGCAGCGACCAGGCGGCCACGTAGTGCTCGAAGTAGTCGGCGAACCAGGCGCTCGCCTGGGCGTCGTCCAGCTCGACGCCGTGGCGGGCCGCGAAGTCGCGGGCGCGCGCCTGCCGCTGCCCCTCGAAGTCCAGGTCACCCGCGAGGTACGAGTGGTAGTGCTCCTCCTCGAGATCGTGCCAGAGAGTCACGACCTCGTCTGCCTCGGCCGTGCCGTAGGGCGGCCCGAGCGTCTCGGCAAACCGCAGGATGCCCGCCTCGACGGCCGCCCGGTGCGCGAACAGGGTGTCGTCGAGGTCGAACAGGACGACGCGGATGTCGCTCACGCCGGAACCTGGACGAACGAGACATCGGGCCAGTCGCCCGCAGGCCGTCCGGCGTCCTGCGGCAGGAGGGTTCCACGCCACTCATCGAACCGCTCGCCGCGCTGCTCGGCACCGCCCGGCACGATGCCGTCCCAGCGGAAGCCGGCACGGCGGGCGACGGCGGCGCTCGCGGCGTTCCCGGCGAGAGCACGCCACACCAGCTTTCGCAGGGCGAGTCCGCCCGGAGCCGGAGCGAAGCCGTAGTCGACGACCAGCGCTGTGGCCTCGGACATGATGCCCTTCCCGCGGGCCTCCGGCGCCATCCAGTAGCCGATCTCGCCCTGGTGCTCGCGGATATCGCCGATGCTGATCATGCCGAGCAGCACGTCATCGACACGGACCGCCCACGTGCAGACCCGGCCGCTCGCCCAGCCGTCGGGGACGACACTCGTCACGAATCCCACGGCGTTCTCGCGCGTGTACGGCGACGGCACGGTCGTCCAGCGGGCGATGGCCGGGTCGGCGCAGACCTCGGCGATCCGGTCGACATCCGCGTGCCCGGGCGTCGAGAGCGTCACCCGCGCGCCCGTCAGGACGACCGGCGCCGGCATCAGCGGGCTCGCCGAAGGAAGCCGATGCGGTCGTACGCCTTCTCGAGGGTGCCCTCGGCGACCTCGCTTGCGCGCTCGGCGTTGACCGCGAGAATGCGGTCGAGCTCGGCGGGGTCGGCGAGAAGGTCGAGCGCGCACTGGCGGATGGGAGCGAACTCCTCGACCACCACCTCGACGAGGCCCTTCTTGAAGTCGCCGTAGCCCTTGCCCTCGTACTCCAGCTCGATGGCCTCGATCGAGCGGCCGCTGAGCGCCGAGAAGATCGAGAGCAGGTTGGAGATGCCCGGCTTGCCCTCGCGGTCGAACGACACGACGCCGTCGGTGTCGGTGACCGCGCGCATGATCTTCTTGCGCGTCACATCCGGTTCGTCGAGCATCCAGATGATGCCGGCGCCCGACTCGGCGGACTTCGACATCTTCGACTCCGGGTTCTGGAGGTCGTAGATGCGGGCGCTGTCCTTCAGGATCATCGCCTGCGGCACGACGAACGTCTGGCCGAAGCGGCTGTTGAAGCGCTCGGCCAGGTCGCGCGTCAGCTCGACATGCTGGCGCTGGTCGTCGCCCACGGGCACGATCTCGGTGTCGTAGAGCAGGATGTCCGCAGCCATCAGCACCGGGTACGCGAAGAGTCCGACCGAGGTCGCGTCGGCGCCCTGCTTCTGCGACTTGTCCTTGAACTGCGTCATCCGCGACGCCTCGCCGAAGCCGGTGATCGTGTTCAACACCCAGGCCAGCTGCGCGTGCGCGGGCACGTGGGACTGCACGTAGAGGGTGGAGGCGGACGGGTCGATCCCGGCAGCGATGTACTGCGCCGCCGTGCGGCGCGTCTTCTCACGCAGTTCCGCCGGATCCTGCGCCACCGTGATGGCGTGCAGGTCGACGACGGAGAAGAACGCGTCGTGCGTGCTCTGCAGCTCTTTCCACTGCAGGAGTGCGCCGATGTAATTGCCGAGGTGCAGCGAGTCGGCCGACGGCTGCATGCCGGAGTAGAGGCGGGGGAGGGTTGTCATGGTTCTGCTTTCGAAATCTGGAGGGATGCGGAGGCTTAGGGCCGTCAGAGCGCGTAGTCGACGACCACAGGCGTGTGGTCCGACCATCGCTCGTCGTAGGCGGCCGCACGGTCGACCGACCAGCCTGTGACCCGCTCCGCGAGTGCGGGGGTCGCCAGCTGGTAGTCGATGCGCCATCCGGTGTCGTTGTCGAACGCCTTGCCTCGCCACGACCACCATGTGTACGGGCCCTCGACCTCGCCCGCGTGCTTGCGGACGACGTCGACCCAGCCGAGCCCGGCGCCGGCGTTGTAGGCCGGGTCGCCTTCGGCGCCGAGGATGCGGTCGAAGTACTCCCGCTCCTCCGGCAGGAAGCCGGCGCGCTTGACGTTGCCCTTCCAGTTGCGGATGTCGAGCGTGCGGTGGCCGACGTTGAGGTCGCCCATCACCACGGCGAGCTCGTTGTGCTTCTGCAACTCGGGAAGCCGCGCCTCCATCGCGTCGAGGAAGCGGTATTTCTCGGTCTGCTTCTCCGTGCCGGCCTCGCCCGAGTGGACGTACGCGCTGACGACGGTGATCACCGTGCCGCCGACCTCGTAGTCGGCCTCCAGCCAGCGGCCCGCGCTGTCGAACTCGCTCGGGCCGAGCTCCACGCGGTGGATGGATGCACGGTGCCTGCTCGCGATCGCCACTCCCGCACGGCCCTTGGCCGTGGCCGGGTCGTGGACGATGTCCCACTCGTCGCCGAGGAGCCCCTGAAGGTCTTCGGACGAGGCCCGGACCTCCTGGATGGCGAGGATGTCGACGTCGCGCCCGTCGAGCCAGGCGCCCATGCCCTTGCGGAAGGCGGCGCGGATGCCGTTGGCGTTGATCGTGGCGATGCGCAAGCGACTCGAGGGCATGGTTCCAGCCTACCGGGGGCGGCCGACACCGGTTCAGGCGACCGGTTCTCCGTCGAGGAGGTCGTTCAGCCGCTGCTCCGCCCGGGCGACGCGGCGCTGCGCGGGCAGCCGGGAGAACCACCTCGCCGTCGCCAGATCGTCCTGTGCCTGCGCCAGTTCCGATCGAGCGACCAGCACACGCGCCTCGTGCTCGGCCGCGGCGCGCTCCGCGGCCGCCTCCTCCGGCGTGACGGCGCGCGGCGAGAGGCCGCGGTCGGCCATCCCGATGGCGATCCACGACGCCGACAGCAGGATGACGCGCGAGATGAGGTTGAACCACAGCAGGAGACCGATGAAGACGGCGAAGGTCGCCAGGAGCGGGTTCTTGTAGGCGGCCCCGAGAAGCAGACCACCGAGGGCGCTCAGCCCGGCGAGCACGAGCGCGCCCAGCAGCGCGCCGAAGAACAGGTTGCGCCACGGGATCGCCACTCGGGACATGATGCGGAACATCGCCCCCAGCGTGACGATGTTGAGCGCGACCGACACGACGAGACCCGAGAGACGCGTCGCAGCGTTGGTCCAGAACGAGTCCGACAGGCCCGTCAGATCCAGAAGGAGCGTCAGCGCCTGCGTGCTGACGATCGTGAGCAGCGCCGACAGCACGAACAGCACGCCGAAGATGAGCGCGAGTCCGAGGTCGCGCACCTTCTGGAGCACATAGCTGGTGGTGTCGCGGCTGAGGCGGAACACCGCCCGGACCGCCTGCCGCGTGTAGTAGAGCCAGCCGATCGCGGTCCAGATCAGGCCGATGGCGGCGATGACACCCGTCCAGCCGAAGGAAGAGGCGTTGCGCAGTTGCTCCTGGGGGATCACCCCGACCGTGGCGCTGGTTTCGATCAGGCCGGGCACCGCCCGGTTGATCAGGGCAACGAGAGCGTCGAACACCGCCTCGTTGCCGGAGAGCCAGTAGCTCGCGACGGAGAATCCCACCCACACCGCGGCGAACACCGCGAAGAGCGACTGGTACCCCATCCCAGCCGCGCGCAGGTTGCCGTCCGAATACGAGTAGTTGATGTAGACGCGATACGGCCGCAGAGCCTTGACCCACTTCGCCCAGACCGAGACGCGCGCCACCGGACGCTCGAACCGGCGAACCAGGGGGTCGGCACGCTCCACCAGGCGCTCCCGCAGAGACTCGTCCACGTGCGGCTCAACGTTGCCCGCGGCGCGCTGGAGGTCCGGGTCCGGCGGGGAGGGCTCGCCTCGGGACTTCTTGGCCACGCCGTCAGGATAGCGAGCGGGCGTACCGCTCGGAGATGCACGACGGCCCGCTCCGATGCGGAGCGGGCCGTCGTGGACGTGTTTGCGGCTCGATCAGGCCTTGCCGCGCATGATCGCCTGCTTCACCTCGGCGATCGCCTGCGTGACCTGGATGCCGCCTAGCTCGTCGTGTCGCGGCTCAGCGCGAACCGCGCGGACCGCCTGCCATGTGTAGTACAGCCAGCCGATGGCAGTCCAGCAGGCCATTTGCGGCGATGACACCGGTCCAGCCCAACGCGGAAGCCGCATCCAGCTGCTCAATCCTGATCACGCCTGCCGTGGTCTCCGTCCCGATGAGCCCCGGGACGGGCGGTTGATCAGAGCGACGAGGCGTCGCACAGCTGCGGATTGCCGTGAAGCCATACGTTCGCGATAGACAAGCCCAGCCTGCCGCGGATCCCGGGTCGGGTGCGACCCAGGGACGGGGAGTAGTGACCACGACGCCAGACTAGCGAGAGGGTCTAAGGCCGGGAGAGGGGCGGTTACCGGCTGCTCAGGTGGCCAAGGAGGGGTCGGCCACGCTTGCAGCGATGCCGATAGCGATAACCACCGCGTACAGGAGACCAAAGAGGAGGCCCAGCGCGAGGAAGCAGTAGCCGACGATCACGCCGGCCAGCGCGAGTCCGCGGCCGTTCTCGCCGGTGCGTTTGATCTGGCCGAAAGCGATGTGCCCGCAGATCACGGCCGCGATCGGAAACACGAATGCCGTGACGAGCGAGACGACCGCCAGGACGTTCGTCCCCGCCGGTGCGGCGCCATAGATATACGGCGGGTATGGCGGATGAACCGGCCGCGGCGGCTGCTGGACGTGCTGTCGGTGCTGATCGACAGTGCTCATGGTGTCTCCTAACGGGCGACGCTGACGGCGAGGACGCCGGCGCGCTGTAGTGCCGAGTGGATGGCGTTCGCCGTTTCCTGGAACGCCCTGTTGACCTTGGCCGCTCCGACAGCGCCGCCCTTGAGTGCCCCCGCCGTCATGTCGCGGTTCAGGCGTGCCACCAGGTGACTCTCGGCGTCCACCATTAACTCGACGAGGAACGTCACTTGAAACTTGCTGCCGGCCAGCGCGCCCAAGAGCAAGGTCATCCCGATGCTCCCGCGCTTCGCGAGCAGTCCGCCTCTCGGCGTTGCTGAGACCAAGAATCCCTGCGCCTCCAGGGCGGACGCGACCAGACGTCGTCCAGCGTCGTGGTCACCCAGCAGGATGAAGTCGTGTGCAGCGGGCATGGTCTTCCATTCGGGTAGGGTGCGGCAAGGGCCGGCCTCGGCAGTCGTCATTACTTATAGACGGCAAAGCACCCCGGATATGACGCGAGCCCCGGACGCGGGTGCGCTCGGGGCTCGGAGTCGGGATGAGTGGCGGTCTACGGACGGCCGCGCATGATCGCCTGCTTCACCTCGGCGATCGCCTGCGTGACCTGGATGCCGCGCGGGCAGGCGTCGGTGCAGTTGAAGGTCGTGCGGCAGCGCCACACGCCCTCCTTGTCGTTGAGGATGTCGAGGCGCACCTGGGAGTTGTCGTCGCGCGAGTCGAAGATGAAACGGTGCGCGTTGACGATCGCGGCCGGGCCGAAGTACTGGCCGTCCGTCCAGAACACCGGGCAGGACGACGTGCACGCGGCGCAGAGGATGCACTTGGTGGTGTCGTCGAAGCGGGCCCGGTCGGCGACCGACTGGATGCGCTCCTTGCCCTTCTCCGGCTTCGAGTTCGCGACGAGGAACGGCTGCACCTCGCGGTACGACTCGAAGAAGGGCTCCATGTCGACGATGAGGTCCTTCTCGAGCGGCAGGCCCTTGATCGCCTCGACGTAGATCGGCTTCGAGATGTCGAGGTCCTTGATCAGCGTCTTGCAGGCGAGACGGTTGCGGCCGTTGATGCGCATGGCGTCCGATCCGCAGATGCCGTGCGCGCACGAGCGGCGGAAGGTCAGCGAGCCGTCCTGCTCCCACTTGATCTTGTGGAGGGCGTCCAGGATGCGATCGGTCGGGTACAGCTCGACGTCGAAGTCCTGCCAGCGCGGCTCCGTGTCCACATCCGGGTCGAAGCGGCGGATGATGAGCGTGACGGTGAACGACTCGACCGGGGCCTCGGGGGCGGGGGGAGTCTCGAGCACGGCGTTCGACATCAGTACTTCCTCTCCATCGGCTGGTAGCGGGTCACGACGACGGGCTTCCAGTCGAGCGTGATGTGGTCTGCCGCGTCCGACGAGTGCGGGTCGCCGGTGAGGTAGGCCATCGTGTGCTTCATGTAGTTCTCGTCGTCGCGCTTCGGGAAGTCGTCGCGCATGTGGCCTCCGCGCGACTCCTTGCGGTTGCGCGCGGAGTAGACGACGACCTCGGCGAGGTCGAGCAGGAAGCCGAGCTCGACGGCCTCCAGCAGGTCGGTGTTGTAGCGCTTGCCCTTGTCCTGCACCTGCACGTTGCGGTACCGGTCGCGGAGCTCGTGAATGGTCTGCGTGACCTGGGAGAGCGACTCGTCGGTGCGGAACACCTGGGCGTTCCGGTCCATCTCGTCCTGCAGCTCCTTGCGGATGGCGGCGATGCGCTCGGTGCCCGTGGAGGTGCGCAGTTCGTCGATCATGCGGCGGACGGCTCCGGCCGGGTCCTCCGGCAGCGGGACGGCCTCGGCGGTCTTGATGTACTCCACCGCGTTGTTGCCGGCGCGCTTGCCGAAGACGTTGATGTCGAGCAGCGAGTTGGTGCCGAGACGGTTCGAACCGTGCACAGACACGCAGGCGCACTCGCCCGCGGCGTAGAGGCCGGGGACGACGGTGGTGTTGTCGCGCAGCACCTCGGCGGCCGTGTTCGTCGGGATGCCGCCCATCGCGTAGTGCGCGGTCGGCATCACCGGGACGGGCTCGACCACCGGGTCGACGCCGAGGTAGGTGCGCGCGAACTCGGTGATGTCGGGGAGCTTCGTCTCCAGCACCTCGGCGCCCAGGTGCGTGCAGTCGAGCAGCACGTAGTCCTTGTGCGGGCCGGCGCCGCGTCCCTCCGCGACCTCCTGCACCATGCAGCGGGCGACGATGTCGCGCGGCGCGAGGTCTTTGATCGTGGGGGCGTAGCGCTCCATGAACCGCTCGCCGGAGGCGTTGCGGAGGATGGCGCCCTCGCCTCGGGCGCCCTCGGTGAGGAGGATGCCGAGGCCGGCGAGGCCGGTCGGGTGGAACTGGAAGAACTCCATGTCCTCCAGGGGCAGGCCCTTGCGCCAGATGATGCCGACGCCGTCACCGGTGAGGGTGTGGGCGTTGGAGGTGGTCTTGAAGATCTTGCCGAAGCCGCCGGTGGCGAAGATGATCGCCTTCGAGTGGAAGACGTGCAGCTCTCCGGTCGACAGCTCGTACGCGACGACGCCGGCCGGCTGGGGGACGCCGTCGACCTCGTTCATGATCACGTCGAGCACGTAGAACTCGTTGAAGAAGTTGATGCCGAGCTTGACGCAGTTCTGGAACAGCGTCTGCAGGATCATGTGGCCGGTGCGGTCGGCGGCGTAGCACGCCCGGCGGACCGGAGCCTTGCCGTGATCGCGGGTGTGGCCGCCGAAGCGGCGCTGGTCGATCTTGCCCTCGGGCGTGCGGTTGAACGGCAGGCCCATGTTCTCGAGGTCGATGACCGCGTCGATGGCCTCCTTGGCGAGGATCTCCGCCGCGTCCTGGTCGACGAGGTAGTCGCCGCCCTTGACGGTGTCGAAGGTGTGCCACTCCCAGCTGTCCTCCTCGACGTTCGCGAGGGCGGCGGCCATGCCTCCCTGCGCCGCACCCGTGTGGGAGCGCGTCGGGTAGAGCTTCGAGATGACGGCGGTGCGGGCGTGAGGCCCCGCTTCGATCGCCGCGCGCATGCCGGCGCCTCCGGCTCCGACGATGACGATGTCGAACTCGTGGTAGTGGACGCCGTCGATGACGGTGGATTCAGTAGCTTCTGTTGTCACAGGTCTTCCGTTGTCGAAGGATCAGCGTGCCGGGCAGAAGGACGGCAGGTCGGAGGCCGCGGCGCCGGCCGGGCACGGGTCGAACGTGAAGATCACGAGCGTTCCGAGCACGATCAGCACGACGACCGCGGCGAGGACGGCCCACTTGAGGATGCGGTTGACCACCCGGTTGTAGGCGTAGTCGTTGATGAGCGTCCGCATCCCGTTGCCGCCGTGGATCAGGGCGAGCCACAGCATCAGG
This sequence comes from Leifsonia sp. 466MF, assembly GCF_900100265.1. Taxonomy (NCBI): domain Bacteria; kingdom Bacillati; phylum Actinomycetota; class Actinomycetes; order Micrococcales; family Microbacteriaceae; genus Leifsonia; species Leifsonia sp. 466MF. Next base: position 2,794,743 of record NZ_LT629696.1, on the reverse strand, counting down.
AGGTCCCAGACCTGCCAGAACGGCGTGGCGTACTTGCCGGCGACGAAGGCGAAGTCGATCTGCTTGACGCCGTCGCCGAGGACGAGGTTGATCAGCAGGTGGCCGAAGATGAGGATCACGAGCAGGACGCCCGAGAACCGCATGTAGATCCAGCCCCACTTCTCCCAGTTCTTGCCGCGGGAGGATCGGGCTGCGGGGGTGCGCGGCGCCTCGATGGTCGTCACGTCAGTTCACCTCCGAGAAGATGTGGACGAGCTGGACGGGCACGAAGCCGGCCATCAGGATCACCCACAGCGCGATGACGATCCAGAACATGACCTTCTGGTACTTGACGCCCTTGCTCCAGAAGTCGATCAGGATGATGCGGATGCCGTTGAAGGCGTGGAACACGATGGCCGCGACGAGGGCGATCTCGCCGAGTCCCATGATCGGGTTCTTGTAGGTGCCGATCACCGCGTTGTAGGCCTCGGGGCTCACGCGGATGAGCGACGTGTCCAGGATGTGGACGAGAAGGAAGAAGAAGATGGCGACGCCGGTGATGCGGTGGAGGACCCACGACCACATCCCCTCACGGCCACGGTACAGAGTTCCGCCGGGCCGGGTCTTGGCCGGCTGCAGGGTCCCTGTCGCTTGGTCTGACACGGACAACCCTCCCTGGTTGCTGATCGCTGATGCGGCGCGGTGAGCGCAGCGCCAGTCTATGCCGGGTGGGGTCCAGCCGCCTCTTAGGGTGACCTCAGTTATCTCGATGTCGAGATAACCCGCCCTGTACGCCGGGATCGGCCGGGCGTACCGTCCACGCCATGACACAGGACGAACCGATCATGCAGGGAAGCACCGACGCGACGGACGAGAGCAAGGTCGCCGGCATCGTCGAGCAGGTCCGCGCGGACATGCAGCTGCGGGGCTCCGAGGACAGCGAGCGGCTGCTGAAACAGCGGCTCGACGAGGCGGGCATCCAGCTTCCGCAGGAGGAGGTCTCGCGGCTGGTGCACGAGGTGCAGAACGGACCGTCGGTCGTCGACTGACTGACTGACTGACCGACTAAAGGACGTCGGTGGATCCGGTGATCTTCAGCGCATCCACCACGGCCTTCACCCGCTGCGCGTTCTCGCTCGTGGTGACGAGCAGCGCATCTGGGGTGTCGACGACGACGATGTCCTTGACGCCGATGAGGCTGATCACCCGCTTGCTCTGACTCACCACGATGCCGCTCGACGAGTCGGACAGCACCCGGGCGTTCTCGCCGAGGATGGCGAGGTCCGACTTGCGGCCGCCCGAGTTGAGCTTCGCGAGCGACGCGAAGTCGCCGACGTCGTCCCAGTCGAAGTAGCCGGGGATGACGGCAAGCCGCCCGGCCGCGGCCGCGGGCTCCGCGACCGTGTAGTCGATAGCGATCTTCTCGAGCTCCGGCCAGATCCGGTCGACGGCGGGGCCGCGGGTCGCGGGGTCGTCCCACGCCTCCGCCAGCTCGAGCAGTCCGGCGAGCAGCTTCGGCTTGTTGCGGCCGATCTCCTCCAGCAGCTTGTCGGCCCGCGAGATGAACATGCTCGCGTTCCACAGGTACGAGCCGTTCGCCAGGTAGCGCTCGGCGGTCTGCAGGTCCGGCTTCTCCTTGAAGGAGTCGACGGCCAGCGCGCTGGGGGCACCGGCGATCTCGAGCCGCTCGCCGTAGTGGATGTAGCCGAACCCGACGGCAGGCTCCGTCGGCTGGATGCCGATGGTCGTGATGTAGCCCGCGCGCGCAGAGGCGGCCGCCTCGCGCACGGCCGACTGGAACAGCGGGAGGTTGTTGATCACGTGGTCCGCGGCGAACGAGCCGATGATCACGCCGGGCTCGCGGCGCTCCAGGATGGCGGCGGCGAGGCCGATGGCCGCGGTGGAATCGCGCGGCTCGGACTCCAGCACGACGTTCGGGTCGGTGAGCGACGGCAGCTGCTGCTCGACGGCGGCGCGGTGGGCGCGGCCCGTGACGACCATGATGCGCTGCTCGCCTGACAGGGGGGCGACGCGGTCCCAGGTATCGCGGAGAAGCGTCTGGCCGGAGCCGGTGAGGTCGTGCAGGAACTTCGGGGCGTCCGCCCGCGACAGGGGCCACAGCCGCGAGCCGATGCCGCCGGCCGGGATCACGCTGTAGAAGCGCTCGATGGGCGGGCCCTGTGTGATCCTGCGCTTCTGAGTCATGCCGAAAGGATAGCGAGCGTCGCCGGACACCGGCTGTTCACGGTGACGACACCGGCGCCGCCTAGCGTGGCGTCATGCGGGTCGCGGTGGTCAGCGAGAGCTTCCTCCCCACAGTCAACGGGGTCACGACGAGTGTGCTGCGGGTGCTCGACCATCTGGCGGCCGAGGGGCACGAGGCGATCGTGATCTGCCCGGACGCGGGGGCGCCGGCGGAGTACAACGGGTTCCGCATCCACCAGGTGCCGTCGGTCGCGTACCGCCAGTTCCCGGTCGGGCTGCCGAGCCCGCAGGTGCAGCGCATCCTTGCCGGCTTCGGCCCCGATGTGCTGCACGCCGCCTCGCCGTTCTTCCTGGGGGCGCAGGCGATCGCGGCGGCCAACCGGATGGGTGTGCCGTCCGTCGCGATCTACCAGACGGACGTCGCCGGCTTCGCGCGCCGCAACGGGCTGGGCGTCACCTCGGCCATCGCCTGGAAGTACGTCCGCTGGGTCCACGAGGGCGCCGACCTGACGCTGGCGCCGTCGGCGGCGAGCGAGTACGACCTCCGCACGGCCGGCGTCACGCGGGTCGCCCGCTGGGGACGCGGCGTCGACCTGGTGCGGTACCACCCCAATAAGAGGAGAACGTCGGCGGCGGCCGCTCTGCGGGAGCGCCTGTCGCCGGACGGCGAGACCGTCGTCGGGTACGTCGGCCGCATCGCCCCGGAGAAGCAGGTGGAGCGGCTGCGCGCGCTCCGCGGGATCGGGAGTGTGTCGCTCGCGATCGTCGGGGACGGCCCGTCGCGCGACGCCGTCGCCCGCGAGCTCCGCGGCATCCCGGTGACCTGGCTCGGCCGGCTCGGCGGCGAGGATCTCGCCGCCGCCTACGCCGCCTTCGACGTCTTCGCGCACACCGGATCCGAGGAGACGTTCGGCCAGACGGTTCAGGAGGCCCACGCGTCCGGGCTCCCGGTGGTCGCGCCGCGCGCGGGCGGCCCGATCGACCTCGTCGAGCACGGCGTGGACGGACTGCTATTCCGCCCGTCGGACGACCGCGCCCTGCGCGCAGCCGTCTCGATGCTCGTCCGCGACGGCGCCTTGCGTCGCCGCATGGGGGAGGCCGGACGCCGCGCCGTGCTCGGACGCAGCTGGGATGTCGTGTGCGGCGAGCTGACGCGCCACTACGAGCGCGTGATCCTGAGCGCGGTGACCGCGACGGCGGTCCGGTGACGGCGGAGCGCTCGATCTGCCGTCCGTCCGCCCGCCGAAACGGAGGTCGGCCGGCCATCGGAGCCCCACTCTGTCCTCCGTTCCTCGCGACGCGCCGAGCAGTGCGTGCTGATCGCCTCCCTTCTCTCTCGGCCTGTCCCGCGCACGAAAGGGAGGCGTATCCGTCGCGAGATCGGCGGATCGGCGCGAAAGGGAGGTGGATGGCGTGCGCCCAGGCGCGGGCGACCTCCGTGTCCAGCGTCCGGAGGGTTCGCGAGCGTACAGTTAGGTGGCCCCTCGGGCCGTCCTGAACTCGTGTCGACTCGACGTCGTCCGGACCACGGAGGTGACTTATGGCCAACCAGAACCGACGCGGCATCCCGATGCCCTTCGTGACGCGCACCCGCCGGGTCGAGCCTCCCTCTCCGGCCGTCGCGACCTCGCCGGTCGAGACGCCCTCGGGTCGGCGCAGCATGGTGGACAGCGCGATCTACGCCGACGGCGTCCGCGTCGCCTCCCCGACGTCTCTCGCCGAGACCTACGCGGCGCTCGATCGCACCCCGGGTGGGGTCGCCTGGATCGGCCTCTACCGGCCGAGCGAGCAGGAGCTGCTGTCGCTGTCGGAGGAGTTCAACCTCCACCCGCTGGCGATCGAGGACGCCATCGTCGCCCACCAGCGCCCCAAGCTGGAGCGCTACGACACCGTCCTGTTCGTGGTGCTCAAGGCGGCGAACTACCTGGACGTGCCGGAGGAGGTCGACTTCGGCGAGCTGCACCTCTTCGTCGGACGCAACTTCGTCATCACGGTCCGCCACAGCGAGTCGCCGGACCTCTCGCACGTCCGGCAGAGGATGGAGAGCGAGCCGGAGCTGCTCGCACTCGGGCCGCAGGCCATCCTCTATGCGATCATCGACGCGGTCGTGGATGCGTACAGCCCGGTCGTCGCGGGTCTCGCCAACGACATCGACGAGATCGAGACGCAGGTGTTCGGCGGGGACGCCCTGGTCTCCCGACGCATCTACGAGCTGTCCCGGGAGGTCATCGACTTCCAGCGGGCGACGCATCCCCTCTCGGCGGTCATGCTGGCGCTCGAGCGCGGCTCCGTGAAGTACGGCGTGACGCAGGAGCTCGAACGCCGGCTCCGCGACGTCGCCGACCACCTCACGCAGGTCAACGAGCGCGTCGACGGGTTCCGCTACCTGCTGCGCGACATCCTGACGGTGAACTCGACCCTCGTCTCCGAACGGCAGAACGAGGAGATGACGCGGTTGGCGCACTCCAGCAACCGGCAGGGCGAAGAGGTCAAGAAGATCTCCTCGTGGGCGGCCATCCTGTTCGCGCCGTCGCTCATCGCCGGCATCTACGGCATGAACTTCACGCACATGCCGGAGCTGTCCTGGCCGTTGGGATACCCGCTCGCGGTCCTCGCGATGCTCGGCCTGAGCGGTCTGCTGTACACCATCTTCAAGCGGCGCGGCTGGCTCTGAGTACCCCTCCCCGAATGGGGGACGGGCTGCTCGAATGAGCACGTGCCAACCGGGTGAGCGTTTGTAACGCTTGCATGAAGAACCCGGATTTTCGAACGGAGTGGTTCGTCACATTCGGTAACGTGAACCGCAGAAGCCTGCGATTACCCGCGCGGCTACGCATCTTGGAGGAACAACCTTGTCAATCACAGCCCGAAAGGCCGGACTCCTCGGCCTCGCGGCGGTCGGCGTCATGTCGCTGCTCGCTGCCTGCTCGGCTGCCCCGTCGGACAGCTCGTCCGGTGGCGCCGCGAAGAGCGACTTCCTGCCCTGTATGGTCTCCGACTCCGGTGGATTCGATGACCACTCGTTCAACCAGCTCGGCTACGAGGGTCTGCAGCAGGCCGCGAAGTCGCTCGACGTGAAGTACAAGCAGGCGGAGTCGAAGAGCGAGAACGACTTCGCTCCGAACATCCAGAGCATGGTCGACGCCAACTGCAACCTCGTCGTGACGGTCGGCTTCCTCCTCAAGGACGCGACCGAGAAGGCCGCGAAGGCCAACCCGGACGTGAACTTCGCGATCATCGACGACAACGAGATCCAGGCGAAGAACGTCAAGCCGATCATCTTCGACACGGCCCAGGCCGCGTTCCTGGCCGGCTACGCCGCCGCCAGCTACTCGAAGACCGGCATCGTCGGCACCTTCGGCGGAATGCAGATCCCGACGGTCACCATCTTCATGGACGGCTTCGCCGACGGTGTGAAGTACTTCAACGACCAGAAGGGCAAGTCGGTCAAGGTCGTCGGCTGGGATGTCGACAAGCAGAACGGCCTCTTCACCGGTGGCTTCGACGCCAACGAGACCGCGAAGAACACCGCTCAGGGCATCATCGACCAGAACGCCGACGTGATCATGCCGGTCGGCGGACCGATCTACCAGTCGGCCGCTCAGGCGATCAAGGACTCCGGCAAGCCGATCGCGATGATCGGTGTCGACGCCGACGTCTACGAGTCCGACCCGACCGTGAAGGACCTGCTCCTCACCTCGGTCATGAAGGGCATGAAGCCGGCGACCAACGACGTCGTCACCCAGGCCGCCAAGGACAAGTTCGACAGCACCCCGTACGTGGGCACGCTGAAGAACGACGGCGTCGGCATCGCCCCGTTCCACGACTTCGAGTCGAAGGTGGACTCGGGTCTGCAGGGTGAGCTCGACAAGATCAAGGCCGGCATCATCGACGGCTCGATCAAGGTCACCTCGCCCTCGTCGCCCAAGCAGTAACAGCGACGAGAACGCTCGACGGGGAGGTCAGCCACGGCTGGCCTCCCCGTTCCGTTCCCTCCCCGCCTTCCTCGCTCATCTGAGCACACACTGACATCTGCGCAGGAAGGTAGGGTTGAGGATGCGCGACGAGGCCACCAGCCGTTCCGCGTGCCCCCTCCTCACAAAGGCTCTTCGCTCCCCCCGGGCGAGTAGAGAAGGAAACCCACCCGAATGAAGCTCGAACTCCGCGGGATCACCAAACGGTTCGGTCCCCTGGTCGCGAACAACCACATCGATCTGACCGTCGAACCCGGTGAGATCCACTGCCTGCTCGGCGAGAACGGCGCAGGCAAGTCCACCCTCATGAACGTGCTCTACGGGTTCTACCAGCCCGACGAGGGCGAGATCCTGCTCGACGACGTCGTCCAGCACTTCTCCGGCCCGGGTGACGCCATGAAGGCCGGCATCGGCATGGTGCACCAGCACTTCATGCTCATCCCCGTCTTCACGGTCGCCGAGAATGTCATGCTCGGCCACGAGCAGACGAAGTTCGGCGGCCGTCTCGACCTCAACGCCGCTCGGGCCAAGGTCCGCGAGATCTCCGCCCGCTTCGGCTTCGACGTCGACCCGGATGCGCTGGTCGAAGACCTCCCGGTGGGCGTCCAGCAGCGCGTGGAGATCATCAAGGCGCTGTCGCAGGATGCCAAGGTGCTCGTCTTCGACGAGCCGACGGCCGTGCTGACGCCGCAGGAGACCGACGAGCTCATGGCGATCATGCGCCAGCTCAAGGAGCAGGGCACCGCGATCGTCTTCATCACGCACAAGCTGCGCGAGGTGCGCGAGGTCGCCGACCGCATCACCGTCATCCGACTCGGCAAGGTGATCGGCGAGGCGCAGCCCACCGCCACCAACGTCGAGCTCGCGTCGATGATGGTCGGCCGCGCGGTGTCGCTCACGGTGGACAAGAAGCCGGCGACACCCGGCGCCCCGGCGCTCGTGGTCAAGGACCTCTCGGTGATCGACCCGATCGGGCAGATCGTCGTGAACAACGTGAGCTTCGAGGTGGCCGCCGGTGAGATCCTGGCGATCGCCGGCGTTCAGGGCAACGGCCAGACGGAGCTGACGGAGGCGATCATCGGCCTCCAGCCGCGTGTGCAGGGCGAGATCCTGCTCGACGGTAAGCCGATCCAGGGCCACAGCGTCCGCAAGGTGCTCGACGAGGGTGTCGGGTTCGTGCCGGAGGACCGCAACGAGGACGGCCTGGTGGGGGAGTTCTCCATCCAGGAGAACCTCATGCTCGACCGCTCGACGAGCGACCCGTTCGTGAAGGCCGGCAACATCCAGTTCTCCTATCTGAAGCAGTTCGCCGAGGACAAGGTGCGCGAGTTCGACGTGCGCACGCAGTCCATCGACGAGAAGGTCGGCCGACTCTCCGGCGGCAACGCGCAGAAGGTGGTGCTCGCCCGCGAGCTCAGCCGCGAGCTGCGGCTCTTCGTGGCGGCGCAGCCGACCCGCGGTCTGGACGTCGGCTCGATCGAGTTCGTGCACAAGCGCATCGTCGAGACCCGGGATGCCGGCATCCCGGTGATCGTGGTGTCGACGGAGCTCGACGAGGTCGCCGCCCTCGCCGACCGCATCGCCGTGATGTACCGCGGCGGAATCGTAGGAATCGTGCCGGGCAACACGTCTCGCGACGTGCTCGGCCTCATGATGGCCGGCGAGTCGCCGGAGCAGGCAGGAGCAGCAGCATGACGGGGACCCCCACGCCCGGCCAGCCCGTGGCGTCGGCCCAGCCCGTGGAGCCCGGCACGCCGGCTCCCGCACCAGCGGGCGAAGAGCCCTCGCGCTGGAACCAGGCGGTCCGCGAGATCATGAGCGGGCCCGTGGTCATCTCGATCCTCGCGGTCGTCCTCGCCCTCATCGTCGGCGCCATCCTCATCGCGGTCACCGACCCGGAGGTGCAGCGCGCGGCGGGGTACTTCTTCGCCCGGCCCGGTGACACGATCGCCGCCATCTGGACGTCGGTCTCCGACGCGTACGTCTCGATGTTCCAGGGCGCGATCTACAACTTCCGCCGGCCGTCGTTCAGCGCGGGCATCCGGCCGCTGACCGAGACGCTCACCTTCGCCACTCCGCTGATCGTCAGCGGTCTCGGCGTCGCGCTGGCCTTCCGCGTCGGCCTGTTCAACATCGGTGGTCAGGGGCAGATCCTCATCGCCGCCGCCGCATCCGCCTGGGTCGGTTTCTCGTTCGACCTGCCGCCGGTCATCCACCTGGTGCTGGCCGTCGTCGCCGGCATCGTCGGCGGAGCGATCTGGGCAGGGATCGTCGGCCTGCTGAAAGCCCGGACGGGTGCGCACGAGGTGATCGTCACGATCATGCTCAACTACATCGCGTTCTATCTGATCTCGTACATGCTCCGCACGCAGGGGCTCCTGCAGGCGCCGGGGTCGAACAACCCGAAGGCGCCGGCGGTCCACGCCAACGCGATCTTCCCTCCGCTGCTCGGTGCGCAGTACAACCTCACCTGGGCCTTCGTGCTCGTGATCGGCGCGACGGTCTTCGTGTGGTGGCTGATCAACCGCTCGAGCCTCGGCTTCCGCTTCCGTGCGGTGGGCGAGAACCCGAACGCCGCACGCGTCGCGGGCATCAACGTCAAGAACGTGTACGTCTACGCCATGCTCATCGCCGGTGGACTGATCGGCATCACCGGCGCCAGCCAGGCGCTCGGTGTCTTCCCGCAGGGCATCAGCTCCGGTGTGGATGCGGGCATCGGCTTCGACGCGATCACGGTCGCGCTGCTCGGTCGGTCGCGTCCGTGGGGTGTGTTCATCGCCGGCCTCCTCTTCGGAGCCCTCAAGGCCGGTGGGTACACCATCCAGGCGGCGAACGACATCCCGATCGACATCGTCCTGATCCTGCAGTCCCTCATCGTCCTGTTCGTCGCCGCGCCACCGCTCGTGCGCGCGATCTTCCGCCTGCCTGCTCCGGGGAGCACTCCCCGGAGACAGCGCCCCATCGTCACGAAGGAGGTGGCGGCCAAGTGAGCACCACCGCCCCCGTCGTTCCCGACTCCTCGCCGATCGTCCTGGAGAAGGCGGAGATCCGCTCCTGGAAGGCGCCGATCGCTTTCGGCATCTTCGTGCTGGTCAGCCTCATCCTGTTCTTCGGGTTCTCCCGGCACGGTGAGAGCACGTTCCGCTTCTCGGAGAAGTCGGATGCCGTCCGTCTGCCCACACTGACGGTCGACAGCTTCGTCACCACCACGGTCGTGACCATCCTCCTGATCGCGCTCACCCTGTGGAGCGCGTACCTCTCCTACCGGGCACGCCGGACGCCGATCTGGGTCGTCATCGTCTTCTCGCTTCTGTTCATGTTCGGCTTCCTGACCTGGGCGGACTCGGGCAGCCCGTATCCGGTTCCGGTGACGGGCCTCCTGCTCGGCACCATCAGCCTCGCGGTCCCGCTCGTCTTCGGCGCGCTCGGCGGCGTCGTCTCCGAGCGCGGCGGCGTGGTGAACGTGGCCATCGAGGGCCAGCTGCTCGCCGGCGCGTTCGTCTCGGCCATGACGGCGACGCTCACCGGCAGCTGGGTCGTCGGCCTCATCGCCGCGATGGTCGCCGGTGTGCTGGTGTCCTTCCTGCTCGGCGCGTTCGGGATCAAGTACCTCGTCGACCAGGTGATCGTCGGCGTCGTGCTCAACGTGCTCGTCGTCGGTCTCACGAGCTTCCTCTACTCGAAGGTGCTCGCGGGCAACCCGCAGCTGCTCAACCACCCGCCGCGCCTGCCGAACTGGCCGATCCCGGTGCTCAGCGAGATCCCGATCGTCGGCAAGGTGCTGTTCGACCAGTCGATCATCGAGTACCTCATGTACATCGCCGTGTTCCTGGTCTGGTTCGGCCTGTTCAAGACGCGTTGGGGCCTCCGGCTCCGGTCCGTCGGCGAGCACCCCGAGGCGGCGGACACCGTCGGCATCAAGGTCAACAGCACCCGGTTCTGGAACGTCTCGCTCGCGGGCGCCATCGCGGGCCTCGGCGGCGCGTACTACACGCTCGGCTCCGTCGGTGCGTTCTCGAAGGAGATGACCGCAGGTCAGGGCTTCATCGCCCTCGCGGCCGTGATCTTCGGCCGTTGGGATCCCATCAAGGCCACGCTCGCCGCCCTGCTCTTCGGCTTCGCCACGAACCTGCAGAACGTGCTCAGCACCATCGGCTCGCCGGTCCCGAGCGAGTTCATGCTGATGCTGCCGTACGTCGTGACGATCCTCGCCGTGGCGGGCCTCGTCGGCATCTCGCGTGCTCCTGCTGCCGACGGAAAGCCGTACATCAAGTCATGAGCGCCGTGGACCAGAACCCCGATTCGATCGACTGGGATGCGCTGCGGTCCGCCGCGATAGAGGCCATGTCGCACGCGTACGTCCCGTACTCCAAGTTCCCGGTCGGTGCGGCGGCGCTCGTCGACGACGGCAGGATCGTCAGCGGCTGCAACGTCGAGAACGCCAGCTACGGCGTGACGCTGTGCGCCGAATGCGGGCTCGTCTCGTCGCTCGCGATGACCGGCGGCGGCCACCTCGTCGCGTTCACGTGCGTGAACGGCGACGGCGACATCCTGATGCCCTGCGGCCGCTGCCGCCAGTTGCTCTACGAACACTCGGCGGAGGGGATGCTGCTCGAGACGGTCTCCGGCATCCGCACCATCGACCAGGTGCTGCCCGACGCTTTCGGGCCGCGCCAGCTCGCCGCCTACGCGGCCGAGCACGACAACGACTGAACAGAGGAACACCTTCGTGACCGACCGTGCAGGAGAGGTCGAGGCGTTCGACGCCGTCGACCTGATCAGGACCAAGCGCGACCGCGGCGAGCTGAGCACCGCCGAGATCGACTGGCTCGTCGACGCGTACACCCGCGGCTATGTCGGCGACGAGCAGATGTCGGCGATGACCATGGCGATCTTCCTCAACGGGATGACGCGCCGCGAGATCAAGGACCTCACCCTCGCGATGATCGCCTCAGGCGAGCGGATGGACTTCTCGGGCCTCGGCAAGCCGACCGCCGACAAGCACTCCACCGGCGGCGTCGGTGACAAGATCACGCTGCCGCTCATGCCGCTCGTCGCGACCTTCGGCGTCGCCGTGCCGCAGCTGTCCGGGCGTGGTCTCGGTCACACCGGCGGCACCCTCGACAAGCTCGAGAGCATCCCGGGCTGGCGTGCGAACCTCAGCAACGAGGAGATGTTCGCGCAGCTCCGGAACGAGGGCGGCGTCATCTGCGCGGCCGGGTCGGGCCTCGCTCCGGCGGACGGAAAGCTCTACGCACTGCGCGACATCACCGGGACGGTCGAGGCCATCCCGCTGATCGCCTCCTCGATCATGTCGAAGAAGATCGCCGAGGGCACCGGCGCGCTGGTGCTCGACGTCAAGTTCGGCTCCGGCGCCTTCCTCAAGGACATCGAGCGCTCGCGCGAACTCGCCCGCACGATGGTCGAGCTCGGCCGGGATGCCGGCGTCGCCACCTCCGCACTGCTGACGGACATGAACGTCCCGCTCGGCCTCGCGATCGGCAACGCGAACGAGGTCCGCGAGTCGGTGGAGGTGCTCGCCGGCGGCGGGCCGGCCGACATCGTCGAGCTAACCGTCGCGCTCGCGCGCGAGATGCTGACCCTCGCCGGACGCCCAGACGAGGACGTCGAAGCGGCCCTCAAGGACGGCCGGGCGATGGACAAGTGGCGCGAGGTCATCCGCGCCCAGGGCGGCGACCCGGATGCCGACCTCCCTGTCGCGAAGGAGACGCACACCGTCGTCGCCGAGCAGGACGGCATCCTCGTCGAGCAGCAGGCGCTGCCCTTCGGCATCGCCGCCTGGCGGCTCGGCGCCGGACGCGCGCGCAAGCAGGACCCGGTGCAGCACGCGGCCGGGATCGACCTGCACGCGAAGCCCGGCGACGAGGTGCGGGCGGGTCAGCCGCTGTTCACCCTGTCGGCGGACGAGCCCGCCCGGTTCGAGCGCGCACTCGAGGCTCTGGAGGGCGCCTACCGGATCGCCGCCCCCGGCACCGCGTACGAGCGCGGCCCGCTGATCGCCGACCGCATCGCCTAGGGTTGGACTCATGAGCGACGCCTGGAACGAGTACACGCTGGCCGACGGCACGGAGATCCGCCCGCTGCCGAAGGTCTCCCTCCACGACCACCTCGACGGCGGCCTCCGGCCCGCGACGGTGCTCGAACTGGGCCAGGAGATCGGGCTGGAGCTGCCGGCGCAGGATGCGACCGAGCTGGGCCGCTGGTTCGCCGAGAAGTCGAACTCCGGCTCGCTCGTCGAGTACTTGAAGACCTTCGACCTGACCACGGCCGTGATGCAGTCCCGCGAGGGCCTCGTGCGGGTCGCCCGCGAGTCGGTCCAGGACCTCGGGGCGGACGGCGTCGTGTACGGCGAGCTCCGCTGGGCGCCCGAGCAGCACCTGTCCGGCGGCCTCAGCCTCGACGAGACCGTCGAGGCGGTCCAGGAGGGCATCGAGCAGGGCATCGCCGACGTCCGCGGCGCCGGGGGGCGCATCCGCATCGGTCAGCTCGTCACCGCCATGCGCCACAACGACCGCGGCCTCGAGATCGCCGAGCTCGCCGTCCGCCACCGCGACCGCGGCGTGGTCGGCTTCGACATCGCCGGTGCCGAGGCGGGGTTCCCCGCCTCCAACCATCGCGCTGCCTTCGACTACCTGGCGTCGGAGTTCTTCCCGGCGACCGTCCACGCGGGCGAGGCCGACGGCCTCGAGAGCATCCGCAGCGCCCTCCTCGACGGCCGGGCTCTGCGCCTCGGCCACGGCGTGCGTCTCGCCGAGGACATCACGGTGGAGCGCCAGGACGACGAGAACACCTATGTCACCCTCGGCACGCTCTCGCAGTGGGTCAAGGATCGGGAGATCGCCCTCGAGACGAGCCCGACGTCGAACCTGCAGACCGGCGCCATCGCCGCGTGGGGCGACGACATCCTCGACCACCCGTTCGACCTGCTCTACCAGCTGGGCTTCCGCGTCACCGTCAACACCGACAACCGGCTGATGAGCGGCACGACCCTGACCCGCGAGCTGAGCATCCTCGCCGACGCGTTCGCCTACGACCGCACCGACCTGGAGATCTTCCAGCTCAACGCCGCGGCGGCATCCTTCCTCCCGCTGGAGGAGCGCGAAGAGCTCGCGGAGATCATCACAGCAGGTTTCGAGGGTTCGTAACCCCTCGGGCGTTACGCTGAAGATATGTCACTGCCACCGCTGCCTGATTCCGCCATCACCGTCGGCGCGCACGCCGCCGACTGGCGTGAAGCAGTCGAGCTGGCAGGGCAGGCGCTGGCGCGCTCCGGAGCGACGGAGCAGGGCTATGCGCAGCGCATGATCCAGGTCATCGAGGAGTTCGGTGCCTACATCGTCATCGCGCCGGGTCTCGCTCTGGCGCACGCCCGACCCGGTCCCGACGTGAACGCGGACGGCCTCTCCGTCGTCACCCTCGACGAGCCGGTGGTCTTCGGTCACCCGCACAACGATCCGGTCTCGGTGGTCCTCGGCCTTGCCGTCTCGACGCCCGAGGCGCATGTGACGAGCGTGGCCGAACTGGCGAACGTCTTCAACGACCCGGAGGCGATCCCGGCCCTGGCCGCGGCGACCGACGTGGCCGACGTGCAGCGCATCCTCACGCTGAGCGAGGAGGCGTCGCGGTGAAGATCGTCGCGATCTGCGGCGTCGGGGTCGGCACGTCCGGCATCCTCAAGGTCAACGCCGAGCGCGTGCTCGACCGGCTGGGGATCGACGCGGACGTCACAGCCTCCGACGCGGCGAACATCGCCGAGGCGGCGTCCGACGCGCAGGTCGTGCTCACCTCGCCGGAGCTCGTCGACCGCATCGGTCGCACGAACGCCGATGTGATCGTGGTGGAGAACTACTTCGACCTGGATGAGCTGGAGCGGAAGCTCGACGAGGCGCTCGGCTGACTCAGCCCTGCAGAAGGGCCTCGACGAGCCCGGGGAAACGGTCGTCCAGCTCCTCCCGACGCAGCTGGATCTCGTGCGTGCGGCCGGAGACGATCGTGCGCGTGACACCGGCCTCGCGCAGCGTCTTGAAGTGATGCGCCATGGTCGACTTCTGGATGTCGACGCCCCACTCGGTCATCGACTTGGGATGCGGGCGGCCGTCCGCGAGGACCCGGACGATCTGCAGCCGGATGGGGTCGGCGAGGGCGCGCAGCACATCCACGAGCTGCACATCGGCCATGTCGGGCGTGGGGTAGTCGGTCATCTCACCACAATTGTTTGACAATCATCGAACAATAGTCGTACCGTAATGGTATGACGTTCATCGAACAATCATACCGCAGGACGCTTCCGGCCCTGCTGGTGCTCGCCCTCGCCCTGTTCGTCGTCGGCACGAACGCGTTCGTGATCGCGGGCCTCCTGCCGCGCGTCGGCGAGAGCATCGGCGCGACGGCGACTCAGGTCAGCTGGTCGATCACCACCTACTCGCTGGTCGTTGCGGTCGCCGCACCGGCCGTCTCCATCCTCCTTCCGCGCGTGCCGCGCGCGACCCTCATGGCCGCCGGACTCGCGGTCTTCGCCATCGGGACGGCCGCCTCGGCGCTTGCTCCGAACCTCCCGCTGTTCATCGCCGGACGCACCTTCTCCGGCCTCGGCGGTGCCGCCCTCGTCCCAACGGCCACCGCGGCGGCGGCATCGCTCGCCCGGCCGGGCAAGCGAGGACAGGCCCTCGCGATCGTGGGAGCCGGCTTCACGCTGGCCACGGCGGTCGGGTCGCCCCTCGGCACCGCCCTCGGCGGCGTCGCGGGCTGGCGCTTCGCGCTCTGGTGCATCGTCGGCATCGCCGTGGTGCTGGTCGTAGCGATCCCGCTCGTCGTTCGCGGCGCGCCCGTGCCTCCGGCGGTCAGCCTGCGTCGGCGGCTGGCCCCGCTGGCCGACCTCCGTATCGTGGCGCCGCTCGGAACTACGCTGCTCATGGTCGCCGGCTTCAACATCGTCTACATCTTCTCGGCGGCGGTGACCCATGCCTCGACCGGCGGCTCCGGGTCGCTGCTCGCCGTCCTGCTGCTCGCCTACGGCGTCGCCGGAGTCGCGGGCAACTCGGTCGCGGGTCCGCTCACCGACCGCTTCGGCAGCAGGATCGTCGCGATCGTCGCCCTCGCCGGACAAGCCGTGATGTTGGTGGTCCTCGCGTTCGCCGAGGCGTCCTTCGTCGCGTCCGTCGTCGTGTTCGCGCTGTGGGGCGTCGCGGCGTTCGCGATCGCCATCCCGGTGCAGCACCGCCTCGTCCACGTCGACCCGGAGAGCTCGGCTCTCGCGCTGTCGTGGTACTCGACGGCGATGTACGTGGGGATCGCGATCGCGCCGCCGATCGGGGCGCTCGCCCTGTCGGCGGGAGGGGCCGTGGCCGTGCCGCTGGCGGGAGCCCTGGTCACTCTGGGAGCGCTCGGCGTCTTCGTCGTCGGTTATCTGGCGCGGACTCCGCGCGCGGTGACCGTCTGAGGCGGGTCGAGCGGGTCTGAACCAGATCCGCTGGTCTGGCACGGCCCCGCGAAGGCGGGGCCGCGCCGGACCGTCGGGATCAGGCGACGAGCAGGCGCATCGCCTCGGCCAGTGCGGCGACCCGGTCGGTCGCCGTCTGCCGGCGCTGCTCGACCGTACCCTCGTCGCTCGATGCGTCGATGTAGATCTTCAGCTTGGGCTCCGTGCCGCTCGGGCGGACCATGACGCGGGAGCCGTCTTCCAGCAGGATGCGCAGCACATCGCTCGGAGGCAGTCCGCCGAATCCGTCGCGCAGGTCGTCGATCTGCGTCACGCGCACCTCGCCCAGATGGCTCGGCGGAGTGGACCGCAGCGCCGCCATGATCTCGCCGATGCGCGAAAGGTCCGTCACCCGTAGCGAGATCTGGTCGCTCGCGAAGAAGCCGAACCGCTCGGCGAAGGCCTCCAGGTGTCCGGCGATGGTGGCGCCGTCCGCGGCGAGTCCGTTCGCCAGATCGAGCAGGGCGACGGCGGCCGAGATGCCGTCCTTGTCGCGGACGGTGTCGGGGTTCACCAGGTAGCCCAGCGCCTCTTCGTAGCCGTAGACGAGGCCGGGGGCGCGGGACACCCACTTGAACCCGGTGAGGGTGTCGGCGAAGTCGAGCCGGTACGCGTGCGCGACCGCGGCGAGGGCCGGCGACGAGACGACCGAGCAGGCCAGCGTCCCGAAGGCGCCGCGCTCATCCGCCCGCTCCACAGCGATCTCGGCGGCGCGCCAGCCGAGCAGGGCGCCGACCTCGTTGCCGGAGAGCCGTCGGTATCCATCCGGACTCGACGGGTCGGGCACCGCGACGGCGAGCCGGTCGGCATCCGGATCGTTCGCGATCACCAGGTCGGCCCCGGCGTCACGGGCGGTCTGGAACGACAGGTCCATCGCGCCCGGCTCCTCGGGGTTCGGGAAGGCGACGGTCGGGAAGGCGGGATCCGGGTCGATCTGCGCCGTGACCGGGGTGGGGGTGGCGAATCCGGCACGCGCGAACACCTCGCGTGCGGTGCGCCAGCCGACGCCGTGCATCGCGGTGTACACGAACGACACCGCGTCACGCGGGGTGTCCGTGACGGCCACCGCGACGGTCGCGTCGATGTAGGCCTGCTCCACGTCGTCGGGGGCGATCTCGTAGCGGTCGGAGCGCGGCAGGTCGGCCACGCTGCCCTGAGCGACCTCGAGGATGTGCGCGGCGATCTCGGCGTCGACCGGCGAGACGATCTGCGAGCCGTGGTCGTCTCCGCCGAGGTAGACCTTGTACCCGTTGTCGTTCGGCGGGTTGTGGCTGGCGGTCACCATGACGCCGGCGCTCACATCCAGGTGCCGGACCGCGAACGCGAGCACCGGTGTCGGCAGGAGGCGGGGGAGCAGCACGGCGCGGATGCCCGCACCGGCCATGAGTTCCGCGGTGTCGCGGGCGAAGACGTCGGAGTTCTTGCGTCCGTCGTACCCGATCACGACCGACGGCGTTCCGCCCTCGGCGTGCTCCAGAAGCCAGCGCGCGAATCCTGCGGCCGCCTGGGCCACGAGCACGCGGTTCATGCGGTTGGGGCCTGCGGCGATGGCGCCGCGCAGACCGGCGGTTCCGAACGCGAGCCGCTCGTCGAACCGCGAGTGCAGGTCGGCGATCGCCTCGGCCGAGCCCGCCTCGGCGGCGACGATGAGCGCATCCAGCTCGTCACGGGTCTCCGGGTCGGGGTCCTGCGCAAGCCAGGCGCGGGCCTCGCTGAGCAGCTCCGGGGTGTCCTTCTTCGTGGACGTCGCGTTGTCGGTCACAGGGCCTCCACGATCTGGGCGAGAAGGGCGCTGATCACCGGCTCCGCGGCACGACCGGCGTCGATGACCTCCTGGTGGCTGAGCGGCGTCTTCTGGATGCCCGCCGCCAGGTTGGTGATGAGCGACATCCCGAGGATCTCCATGCCGGCCTGGCGGGCGGCGATCGCCTCGAGCGCTGTCGACATCCCGACGATGTGGCCTCCGATGGTCTTGGCCATCTGGACCTCGGCCGGCGTCTCGTAGTGCGGACCGCGGAACTGCGTGTACACGCCCTCGTCGAGGCTGGGGTCGATGGTCCGGGCGAGCGCACGGAGACGCGGAGAGTAGAGGTCGGTGAGGTCGATGAAGGTGGCGCCCTCGAGCGGGGAGTCCGCCGTGAGGTTGATGTGGTCGGAGATGAGGACGGGCGTTCCCGGCTTCCAGTGCTCCTTGATGCCGCCGGCACCGTTGGTGAGCACCATCGTGGTCGCTCCGGCGGCCGCGGCGGTGCGGACACTGTGGACGACCCGGCGCACGCCGTGCCCTTCGTAATAGTGGGTGCGCGCGCCGATGACCAGTGCGTGCTTGCCGTTCGGCAGTCGGATGGAGCGCAGCGTTCCGACGTGGCCCTCGAGAGCCGGCTTGCTGAAGCCGACGATCTCGGTGGCGGGGACGGTGGCGACGGTCTCGCCGATCAGGTCGGCGGCACGGCCCCAGCCGCTGCCCAGCGTGAGCGCGATGTCATGGCGCTCGACGCCCGTCTTCTCGGCGAGCTGGCCCGCGGCCTCCCGAGCGACCTCGAACGGGTCGGCAGAGGGGTCGTCGAGCGGGTTGGTGATGGATTCCAGCATGAGCCAACTCTACTGAGCGGCCGGCTTTCCACAGGCTCGGAGCCGAATGCGCATCGGTGCACCCCATACGGAAGAATGGAGCGTATGGCGTACGAATTCGAGCGGAAACAGCGCATCGCGGTCCTCGGCGGCGGCCCCGGCGGTTATGAGGCGGCGCTCGCGGGCGCGCAACTCGGCGCCGATGTCACGCTCGTCGAGCGCTCCGGCGTCGGCGGGTCCGCCGTCATCACCGACGTCGTGCCGTCGAAGAGCCTCATCGCCACCGCGGAGGCGACCAATGCGCTCGCCGAGGCGGCCGACCTCGGTGTCCAGTTCTTCTCGCGCGGCGAGACGGGCAAGCCGGTGCGTCCGGAGATCGCCGTGAACCTCGCCGCGGTCAACAAGCGGCTGATGGGCCTCGCGCGCCAGCAGTCGGAGGACATGCGGGCCGAGCTCGTTCGCGCCGGCGTCCGCATCGTGACCGGAGAGGGGCGGCTCGACGGGTCGAGCGCGATCATCGTCTCCACCTCGAAGGAGGCGGGGACCGACTTCGACCGGGTGGAGGCGGACACGATCGTCGTCGCCGTCGGCGCCCGGCCCCGCGTGCTGCCCTCCGCCGTGCCCGACGGGGAGCGCATCCTCACCTGGACCCAGCTGTACGACCTGCAGACGGTGCCGTCGCACCTCATCGTGGTCGGCTCGGGCGTCACCGGCGCGGAGTTCGCCTCGGCGTACACGGCGCTCGGCTCGAAGGTGACGCTGATCTCGTCGCGCGACCAGGTGCTCCCGGGCGAGGACGCCGACGCCGCGCGCGTCATCGAGAACGTCTTCAAGCGGAACGGCATGCAGGTCCTCTCGAAGTCGCGTGCCGAGTCGGTCGTCCGCACCGAGGACGGCGTCGTCGCCACGCTCACCGACGGACGCACGATCGAGGGCTCGCACTGTCTCATGGCGGTCGGCTCCGTCCCGAACACCGCAGGCATCGGGCTCGAGGAGGCCGGGGTGCAGGTGACCAACTCGGGGAACATCCGGGTCAACCGGGTCGCGCGCACGTCCATCCCGAACATCTACGCCGCCGGCGACTGCTCCGACTCCCTGCCGCTCGCCTCGGTCGCGTCGATGCAGGGCCGCACCGCCGTCTTCCACGCGATGGGCGACGCGGTCAACCCGATCGAGCTGCGCAACGTCAGCTCCAACATCTTCACCCAGCCCGAGATCGCCACGGTCGGCTGGAGCCAGAAGCAGATCGAGGAGGGCATCGCCCAGGGCGACATCTACAAACTGCCCCTCAAATCCAATCCGCGCGCCAAGATGCTCGGAATCCGCGACGGTTTCGTGAAGCTGTTCGCGCGCACCGGGTCCGGCACGGTGATCGGAGGCGTCATCGTGGCACCACGGGCATCCGAGCTGATCTTCCCGCTCGCGCTCGCCGTCGAGCAGCGTCTGACGGTGGATCAGGTGGCCCGGGCGTTCACGGTGTACCCGTCCCTCTCCGGCTCGATCACCGACGCAGCGCGCGCGATGCACATCGTGCTCTGACGGGAGGCCAGGGGGATGGAGGTCGGGCTCGTCATCGGAGTGCTCGCGGTGCTCACCATCGCCGCGGCGACGACGTTCGGGCCGCGGTTCGGCGTCGCGTCGCCCCTGATCCTGATGGTCATCGGCATCCTGGTGAGCCTGTTGCCGTTCGTGCCGGCGATCGAGCTCGAACCGGAGTGGATCCTCGCGGGGGTGCTCCCACCGCTGCTCTACTCGGCGTCCGTGTCCATGCCGGCCATGAACTTCCGGCGTGAGTTCGGGGCGATCGGCGGGCTCTCCGTCCTGCTCGTGATCGTGAGCTCCGTGCTGCTCGGGCTGTTCTTCGCCTGGGTCATCCCGGGCCTGGGTCTCGGCTGGGGGATCGCCCTCGGTGCCATCGTCAGCCCGACCGACGCCGTCGCCACCGGGATCGTCAAACGGGCGGGCGTCTCTCCGCGCGTCGTGGCCATCCTCGAGGGTGAGAGCCTACTGAACGACGCGACCGCGCTCGTGCTCCTGCGAGCAGCCGTGGCCGCCGCCGGCGCGTCGTTCACGGTCGGTGCGGTCACGCTCTCGTTCGTGTACTCGGTGCTCGTGGCCGTCGTCTTCGGCGTGGTGGTCGGCTGGCTGAACCTGCTCGTCCGTGCTCGCGTGAAGGACGCCACGGTCAACACCGTCATCTCGTTCACCGTGCCGTTCCTCGCCTCGATCCCGGCAGAGGCGCTCGGCGCCTCCGGCCTCGTCGCCGCTGTCGTCGCCGGCCTCGTGACCGGCAGCCGCGCGCCGCGCGTGCTCTCGCCGGAACACCGGTTGTCGGATGCGCAGAACTGGCGGACGGTCGAGCTCATCCTCGAGGGGCTCATCTTCCTGACGATGGGCCTGGAGCTGTTCGGAATCGTGCAGGACGTGCAGGAGGACCATTCCGGGGTGGCGCCCGCCATCGGAATCGCTGCGGGCGCTCTCCTTCTCACGATCCTGGTGCGCGCCGCGTTCGTCGCGCCCCTGCTCGCTCTGCTGGCCCGGCGCAGTAAGCGAAGGCAACGGATTCGGCCGCGCCTGGAGCAGCTGCAGGAGCACCTGACCGATCCGGAGGCGGTGCGGCGGGGGATCGCCGAGCGCATCGCGAAACCGGGGGAGCAGCGGGCGCTCGCGGCCGGCTCGTCGGCGGCCGCGGGGGAGGTCGGAGACGAGTCCGGCGCGGGATCGGGTGCCGACGTGCCGGCGGACACCTCGCCCGACCCTGCGCCCGCTGCGTCCTCCGCCGTCGCGGCGACCGTTGTGCCCGATCCGACATTCCCGGACCCCGCGTTCCCGGACCCTGTCTTCGGCGACTCCGCTGGCCGACGCCCCCTCTCGCCCAAGCAGGCCGAGCGACGGCGTCGCCTGCTCGCGCGTCGCGGCATCCCGACCGTCGAGAACCTGACCCGTTTCGGCACGCGCCTCCGACGACTGCTGGCCGACATCGAGTACTTCACGGGAGCCCCGCTCGGGTGGCGTGAGGGCACGATCGTGGTGTGGGCGGGGATGCGCGGCGCCGTCACCGTCGCGGCCGCCCAGTCGCTGCCCGACAACACGCCGGGCCGCTCGGTGCTCGTGCTCATCGCCTTCCTCGTAGCGACGGGGTCGCTACTTCTCCAGGGCGGCACCCTTGGGCTCGTGCTGAAGGCCGTCAAGCCCGCGGCGGCCGACCCGGAGGCCGAGCGGCAGGAACGGCGCAAGCTGATGGAACTCCTCTACGACGCGGCGAAGACCGTCCCGGTGTCGACGACGACCGAGCGCACGCCCGAGGCGTTCGCCGAGCACAAGAGGGCGCGGCTCGCTCAGCTGCGGGCCCAGCGCGATGCCCTTCTCGATGCGCGCGACGACGGCGCGTTCAGCGCCGACGTCCTCGCCGGCGCCCTGAGCAACCTCGACGCCGACGAGATCAGCATCGACCTGAAGGGCGACCCCACGGAGGCGACCGGCTGACGCCTGACGCTGGGCCGCCCGCGGAACGGAGGAGTTCCTGCGGGTTTCCCGTCCCCATCTCCTCCGTTCGTGGCGTTCCGGCGGCGTGTCGGCTGCGATCTCCTCCCTTTCCGTCCCGCGGGACACACGGTGTGCACAATCGACACCCGAGTGGATCTCTCCACAGATCGCCCCTGTCCGTCCTGACGGCAGCCGCCGTTCCGCAGTATGGGGACATGGATTGGATGACGGAACTCACTCGCCTCGGTGGCGCAGCGTCGCTCGGCCAATTGAAGGAGGCCGGGGCGCGGGGGCACGTCCTGTCCGCCGCCGTGCGCGAAGGTCGCCTCCTGCGGCCGCGGAACGGTCGCTATGCCCTTCCCGGGATCGGTGACGCCGCCATTTCAGCCCTGCGGGCCGGCGGGCGCCTCTGCTGTGTCACCGCCGCCCGCACATACGGATTGTGGGGCGGCCAGGACGAACGGACACATCTGCTGGTTCCTCCCCACGCCGGACGGGCAGGAGCCGCCGATGACCGGACGGTCCGTCATTGGGGTCGCGCAGAACGGCACAGCGAGGTGTGGCGTGTTTCGCTGGCCGATTGTCTGCGCAGCGCCGTGCGGTGCGCAGAGGACGAGACCGCCATCGCGGTGCTCGACACGGCGATCTCTACCGGCCAGGTGACACGCCACGGGCTGCGACGGGTGTTCGCGGATGAACCGCATCGGTCCAGACGTCTCGCCGAACGTGCGCGGCCCGGTTCGGACTCCGGCGTCGAGTCCCTCCTCCGGCAGCGTCTCACGGCTCGCGGTCACATCGTCGAGCAGCAGCTCGCCGTCCCTGGAGTCGGGCGCGTCGATGCCCGGGTGGATGGGGTGCTCTATCTGGAGATCGACGGATTCGAGTTCCACGCCGATTGCGAAGCGTTCGAGCGCGATCGCCGCCGCGATGTCGCCATGACACTGCAGGGTCTGCCGAGGTTGCGGCTGACGGCGCGTCAGGTACTTCGGAGCCCGGACGCGACGGTGGCGACCATCGAGGAGTTGCTCGGGTCGCTGGAAAGGGAGGAGTTGCGTCGTGCGGCGGCGGGATGACGCGCGAAAAGGAGGAGCTTCCGCCCGAATGTCGGCGGTGCTCCTCCCTTTCGGAAGATGGTTGGCGGCGCGTCGGGCGCGCGATATGGCGCGGCTCGCGACGCGGACGCCGGTCTCGGACGATGCGGTGGTGTCGGACGATGCGGTGGTGTCAGACGATGCGGTGGTGTCAGACGATGTTGAGCAGCAAGTGGCCCGACGAGACGGTCTCGCCGACGCTCGCGTTGATGCCGGAGACGGTGCCGTCCTTGTGGGCGGTCAGCGGCTGCTCCATCTTCATGGCCTCGAGCACCAGCACCAGGTCGCCCTTGACGACCGGGTCGCCGTCGGCGACGGCGACCTTCACCACGGTGGCCTGCATCGGAGCGGTGACGGAGTCGCCGGTCGCGGTGTCCACCGCGTGCGCGGCGCCGCGGCGACGCGGAGCGGGGGCACCGGACGGCTCGCCGGCACCACCACTGAGGAGACGCGCGGGGAGGGAGACCTCGATGCGCTTGCCCTCGACCTCGACGACCACATTGCTGCGGCGCTCCGCGGCCGGCTGGTCGCCGAGCTCGCCCGACCACGGCTCGATCTCGTTGACCCACTCGGTCTCGATCCAGCGCGTGTAGACGGAGAACGGCTCGCCGTCCTGCGGTGCGAAGGCGGGGTCGCGCACGATGGCGCGGTGGAAGGGGAGGACGGTCGGAAGGCCCGCGACCTCGAACTCGTCCAGCGCGCGGCGGGAGCGCTCGAGGGCCTCCTCGCGGCTGGCGCCGGTCACGATGAGCTTGGCCAGCATGGAGTCGAACGAGCCGCTGATCACGTCGCCCGCCTGGATGCCGCTGTCGACGCGGACGCCGGGGCCGCTGGGGGCCTTGAAGACATGCACGGGCCCGGGGGAGGGGATGAAGCCGCGGCCGGCGTCCTCACCGTTGATGCGGAACTCGAACGAGTGGCCGCGGGGAGCCGGGTCGTCGTAGTCGAGCTCGCCGCCCTCGGCGAGACGGAACTGCTCGCGGACGAGGTCGATGCCGGTGACCTCCTCCGAGACGCAGTGCTCGACCTGGAGGCGCGTGTTCACCTCGAGGAACGAGACCGTGCCGTCCTTGCCGATGAGGAACTCGCACGTCCCGGCGCCCTGATAACCGACCTCCTTGAGGATGGCCTTGGACGACGAGTAGAGCTTCTCGGTCTGCTCGGGGGTGAGGAACGGCGCGGGCGCCTCCTCGACGAGCTTCTGGTGCCGGCGCTGCAGCGAGCAGTCGCGTGTGGAGACGACGACGACGTTGCCGTAGGCGTCCGCGAGGCACTGGGTCTCGACGTGGCGCGGCTGGTCGAGGTACTTCTCGACGAAGCACTCGCCCCGGCCGAAGGCGGCGATCGCCTCGCGCGTGGCCGACTCGAACAGCTCCGCCACTTCCTCGCGGGCGCGGGCGACCTTCAGGCCGCGGCCACCGCCCCCGAACGCCGCCTTGATGGCGACAGGAAGCCCGTAGACATCGACGAAGTCGAGCACCTCGGCCGCGTCCTTGACGGGGTTGAGCGTTCCGGGGGCGAGCGGCGCCCCCACCTTCTCGGCCACATGACGTGCGGAGACCTTGTCGCCCAGGCGCTCGATGGCCTCCGGGGACGGGCCGATCCAGGTCAGCCCGGCGTCGATGACGGCGCGGGCGAAGTCTGCGTTCTCGGCGAGGAAGCCGTAACCCGGATGCACGGCGTCGGCACCCGAGCGGCGCGCGACCGACAGGAGCTTGTCGATGACGAGGTACGTCTCGGCGCTCGTGGTCCCGTCCAGCGCGTAGGCCTCGTCGGCGAGGCGGACGTGGAGGGCGTCCCGGTCCTGGTCCGCGTACACGGCGACGGAGGCGATCCCGCTGTCCTTCGCCGCACGGATGACGCGGACGGCGATCTCGCCGCGGTTGGCGATCAAAACCTTGGTGATACGTGGCACAGTTCCCTAGCCTATTGCTCGAAATCGGAGTGGATTTGGGCGATCCCCACAAAAATGGGCGACCGAAGACTCCGGCAGCCTACAACGGCTTGCGTCAGCGACCGCGGTTCCAGAGCGATGTCCACGGCACGCCGAGCTCGCGCACGAGCTCTCGCAGCGTCGAAAGGGAGAGGCCCACCACCGTGCTCGGATCGCCGTCCACCCGGGTGATGAAGGGTCCGCCGAGACTGTCGATCGTGAAGGAGCCCGCCACCTCGAGCGGCTCGCCGCTCGCCACGTAGGCGTCGATCTCGTCATCCGTGACGTCCGCGAACGTGACGGAGGCGACGGCGGTCGCGCCGGCCGCGGCGTTCTCCCGACCGTCGCGATGGTCGATCAGCCAGTGGCCGGAATGGAGGGTGCCCGTGCGTCCGCGCTGCTGCATCCAGCGCTCGCGGGCGACCTCGGGGAGGTGGGGCTTGCCGTGGATCGCGCCGTCGATCGCGAAGGCCGAGTCGCCGCCCAGGATCAGCCCGTCGATCGGCTCGCCGTCTAGGGTGCCGCGCACCGCTTCCGCCTTCAGCCGCGCGAGCAGCTGGACCATCGCGTCGGCGCTCAGCGGACCGTGCTCGGCCTCCGCCGCGGCGACAGCGGCCGGTTCGTCGACGTGCGAAGGAACGACCACCGGCTCGACGCCGGCGGCACGCAGCAACGCGAGGCGGGCGGGCGAGGTGGAGGCGAGGTAGAGGCGCATGGTCACCTGTGGGATGCTCGAAGGATGCCCCAGAAGGACGAGGTCGAGCTCGACATTACCAACGTGGCCCACGGCGGGGTGTTCGTCGCACGCCACGAGGGCCGGGTCGTCTTCGTGCCCGACACGATGCCGGGCGAGCGTGTTCGCGTCCGCATCGCGGACACCAGCCACGAGCGCTTCTGGCGCGGAGAGGTCGTCGAGGTCGTCGAGGCCGCGCCCGAACGGCAACCGCACGTGTGGGGAGCCGCCGCCATCGAGCGCCGGCCAACCGAGCGTGCGGGTGGCGCCGAGTTTGGGCACATCCGGCTCGACCACCAGCGCGAGCTGAAGCGGCGCGTGATCGAAGACGCCCTGCAGCGCACAGCCAAGCTGCCCCCCGAGGCGATCGCCGCAGCCGGGGTCGACGGCTCCCCGGTCCGCGTCGAGCCGGTGGAGGGCGAAACGGCCGACGGCACGGGATGGCGCACCCGCGTCCGTCTGCAGGTCGACGGCGCCGGCCGCCTCGGTCCGTACGTGCAGCGCTCGCACACCGTCATCCCGGTCACCGACCTGCCCCTCGCGACCGACGCCGTCCAGGAGGCCACCCCGTTCGGGCAGCAGTTCCCCGGAGCCGAGTCGGTCGACGTCGTCGCCACCGGGCTCGGCGCCTCCCACGTGCTCGTCAACGACAAGCCCGTGCGCTCCGGACGGCGGAACGTCCGACCGCGGCGCCGTCCGGTCCCCATCCGCGAGCGTGTCGGCGACCGCGAGTTCCGGCTGGATGCTCGCGGCTTCTGGCAGGTGCACCGCGGCGCCGCCCAGACCCTCACACAGGCCGTGCAGTCCGCGGTCGACGAGGCGCTCTTCGACCCCCGTGCGGCGAACCTCGACCTGTACGGCGGCGTCGGCCTCCTCGCCGCCGCGCTCGGCGACCGCTTCGGCTCGACGCTCCGCATCACCTCCGTCGAGAGCGACGAGGCCGCGACGGACGACGCGGCCGAGAATCTCGCCGACTGGGTCGGCGCCTCGGCGATCACCGACCGCGTCGAGCGCTACGTCACCCGGCTCGCCGGAGAGGCGTCGGCGGCGGAGCGCGCCCGGCTGCGCGCCGCGACGGTCATCCTCGACCCGCCCCGCTCCGGGGCCGGCCGCGAGGTCGTCGACGCGATCGCCTCCCTCTCGCCCGCCCAGGTGGTCTACGTTGCCTGCGACCCCGTCGCGCTCGCCCGCGACCTCGCCTTCTTCGCCGGCCACGGCTACGACCTGCGCGGGATGCGCGCTTTC
Organism: Leifsonia sp. 466MF; assembly: GCF_900100265.1. Lineage (NCBI taxonomy): Bacteria > Bacillati > Actinomycetota > Actinomycetes > Micrococcales > Microbacteriaceae > Leifsonia > Leifsonia sp. 466MF. The sequence goes on along the minus strand of NZ_LT629696.1, from coordinate 2,768,027 downwards.
GACCTCTTCCCGAACACCCACCACGTCGAAGCCGTCGCCACCCTCACCCGCTGATGGGCTGATGGGCTGATGGGCTGACGGGATGACGGGCTGACGCGCGGGGCGCGAGTCGACGACCGACACGCGCCCACACGGACGCGCTGACGTCCGGACGACCCTCCGCATGCATTCACCCCCTACGATGGTCAACATGGTGCGGGTGGCAATCGTCGACGATCACGAGTCCGTGCGTCTCGGGCTGAAGGCGGCCTGCCAGGACGCCGGCTACGACGTGGTCCTGACCGCTCCGACGGTGGACGACTTCGTCGCCCAGCTCGGCTCCCAGGAGTGCGACGTCGTCGTCCTCGACCTGTCGCTCGGCGACGGCTCCAAGGTGACCGACAACGTCAAGCGGGCCCAGGCGACCGGGGCCGCAGTGCTGGTGCACAGCATCGCCGATCGCGTGGCCAGCGTCCGCGAGGCGCTCGCCGCCGGAGCTGCAGGCGTCATCCCTAAGTCGTCACCCACGACGACGGTCATCAGCGCTATCGCGACGGTGGCCCGAGGCGACGTCCTCAACAACCTCGAATGGGCGACGGCGATCGACGCCGACAGTGACTTCGCCAAAGCGCAGCTCGGGCGACGCGAACGCGACGTCCTGCACCTGTACGCCTCCGGCCTCCCTCTGAAGGCGGTCGCCGCCCAGCTGGGCATCGCGAACTCCACCGCCCGCGAGTACCTCGACCGCATCCGCGTCAAGTACGTGGAAGTCGGGCGGCCGGCGCCGACGAAGGTGGACCTCCTCCGACGCGCCGTGGAGGACGGCATCCTTCCCGGGCTCGACCCCGAGACAGGCAATGAGCGCTCCTAGCGGGGTTCGACCCGGGGCGCCGCTCGAACCGGCCAAGCCCCGCAACCCCCTCAGCCGGGCGCGGATCGAGCGCATCGCCGACCGCACGGTGTCCGCCTTCGGGCTCGTCTTCGGTCTGCAGACCCTCCCGACGGCACTCGGCCAGCTCAGCGCGCTCCGCGAGCCGTGGGGCGCCGTCTGGATGATCGGGATCTTCGGCGGCCTCGCCCTCACCGTGATCCTCGCTGTCGTGCAGCGCGGGGTGAAGATCGCGATGGGCGTCCTGTCGGTTCTGTACCTCGCGGCGATCGTCACCTGGCCGCTGCTCGTCCGCGACCCGAGTGCGTTCAGCTCCGACAAGCCGTGGGTGTGGTTCCTGTGTTCCGTCTTCACGGCCTTCGCGGCTGTCGCCTACCCGCTGTGGCTCGCGATCGCCTACACGTTCATCGCGCCCATCGCCTACGGCGTCGTCCGGGCGCTTCCGGCCGGCGGCGGCGTCGGATTCGAGCTGGGTGCGCTCGACGCGATCTACGCCATCATCCTCGGCGGCGTCATCCTCGCGATCATCGCGATGATGCGCCAGGCGTCGAGCGCGGTGGATGCGGCCCAGAGCCAGGCGCTCGCCCGGTACGCCACCGCGGTCCGCCAGCACGCGACTGAGGTCGAGCGCGTGCAGGTCGACGCCATCGTCCACGACAGCGTGCTCACGACCCTGCTCTCGGCCGCTTCCGCGAGGACACCGGAGCAGAAGGAGCTCGCGGCGGCGATGGCCGCCGACGCGATCGGGCACCTGCACGCAGCCGAGGCATCCACGCCGGAGGACCAGTCCCTGGTCGGCCTCAACCAGCTCGCAGAGCGCCTCGTGACCTCCGCCAACGCGTTCTCATCGCCGTTCGAGGTCGAGGTGCGCGACGTCGAGGTGCACATGCTGCCTGTGAACGTCGCCGAGGCGGTCTACTCGGCCGCGGTCCAGGCGATGGTGAACAGCATGCAGCACGCGGGCGGCCCGGAGGTGCACCGCGGCCTGTCGATCCGCGGTGGCGGACCGGCGGCCACGGTCGAGATCATCGTCGGCGACGACGGACGCGGGTTCACCGAGGCGGAAGTGCCGGCGGAGCGGCTCGGCCTGCGCATCAGCATCCGCGACCGTCTCGCCAAGGTCGGCGGTCGCGCGGACATCCGCTCCGAACCAGGCGAGGGCACGACCGTCACGATCCTCTGGCCGTCCGCCGAACCGCAGCCCGTCGGCGCCCAGGCGCCCGGGGCGGCCCGCTTCGACCAGCAGGGTCCTTTCGCACCGAGAGAGGCGCGAGAGACGGAGGCGGCGGAGTGATCACCCTCAATCGCGTCCTCTTCCTCATCCTCGGCGCTCTTTTCTCCGCCTATCACCTCTTCCTCGCGCTGTCGTCGCTGTGGATGCCGCGCACGGCAGGCCCGATCGTCGTCGCGATGGTCTTGTACGGTGTCGCGACGGTGATGAGCCTGTGGCCCACCAGCCCGACCAAGATGCCGCTCTGGCTCGCCGCCTTCGACCTCGCCGTCTGCGTCGTCATCCCGATCCTCGTCACGAGCCAGCTGGATCCGTCCAAGGACAACGGATACGCCACCTGGTACGTCGCCGCCGTCGGCACGCTGATGACCATCTGCGCGGTCCGGCGGCAGCAGATCGTCGCGTGGGCCGGCGTCGCCTTCCTGGCCGTGCAGACGGTCGTCTGGGCCGGTCTCGGCGCGCTCGCGGGGCTCGGCGTCATCGGCTCGGTCGTGTGGGTCGGTGTCGCCGTCGTGATCTCTGGCTCGCTCGCGAAAGCCGGCCGCGATGCCCTCCAGTTCGCCCGTGCCGAGCGCGAGGCGACGGAGTGGCAGGCTGCCCAGGAGGCGCACGTCATGGAGCGCCAGCTGCGGCTCCGCCAGACCTACCGGGTCGCTGCTCCGATGCTCGCCGAGATCGTCCGCCGCGGGGGAGACCTCACCGAGGCGGAGCGACGTGAGTGCCGGTATCTCGAGGGCGCGATCCGCGACGAGATCCGCGGTCGCCGCCTGCTCAATGACGATGTCCGTCGCGAGGTGATGGATGCGCGCCGCCGTGGCGTCGTCGTCAGCCTGCTGGACGAGGGCGGCATCGACGACATCGACCAGCGTGGGCTCGAGACCGTGCTCCGGCGGCTGGCGGACGCCATCCGCGGGACGACGACGGACAAGCTGATCATCCGGACCGTACCCCGGTCGTCGAAGACCGCGGTGACCGTTGTGGGCCTGCGCATGTCGGACGACGGCGCGGCGAATGCACTTGGCGCGGAGTCGGAGGACGACGAGGTCGACCTCTGGCTGGAGATCCCCAGGCCGGTCGGCTGAATCTCGCCCGAGCTCGGTCGTCCCTGCCCGTGACGGGGAGAACGGCCCTTAACGAGGAGAAAGGGGCCGACACCCGAATTGTCGGCCCCTTTTCAAACCCCGAGTCAGGGCGACAACCCGAATATCGCCCTGACTCGCCCCCAAAGCACTCGCCCGCTTACCCTAGTCGGCGAGTGATTGGCGGTGTGACTCACGAGGAGAGACACCTAGCAATATCTATAGTGGCTGCGCTCTCAGAAAATACATAGTCGTCATTTTGGAGGACACCTGGGGGACATCTCACGACCCCCGTTCGCGGGACATGCCGAAGAATCCGCGTGTCCCTTACTCGGGGGACGCCCGGATCGGGGTACATCTCAGCCCGAGAACGACCGCCAGGCACCCGCTCCGGGCCGGAGCTCGCCGCGCAGGTTCCGCTGCGTGCGTGCCCAGGCATCCGGGCCCTGCTCGGCCCTGGCCTCCCGACCGGCGGCCGCCTGCTCGGCGGCAGCGGCGGTCAGGACGGCGGTGACGGCCGCGATCTCCTCCGCGGTCACGCCGCGGGTGAGGAACCGCAGCTGCGACGGATCGAGCGGCGCACCGCTCTGGGCCTCCTGGCCGGTCACAGCGGGATGTTCCCGTGCTTCTTCGGGGGCAGCGTGGCCCGCTTGGTGCGGAGCGCGCGCAGCGCCTTGATGACCGACACGCGCGTCGCCGCCGGCTCGATCACGCCGTCGAGTTCGCCGCGCTCGGCCGCGAGGAACGGGCTCGCGACGTTGTAGGTGTACTCGTTGGCGAGCTTCGTGCGGACGGCCGCCACATCCTCGCCGGCCTCCTCCGCGCGCTTGATCTCGCCGCGGTAGAGGATGTTCACGGCACCCTGGCCGCCCATCACCGCGATCTCGGCGGTGGGCCACGCGAGGTTCATGTCGGCGCCGAGCTGCTTGGAGCCCATGACGATGTACGCACCGCCGTACGCCTTGCGGGTGATGATGGTCACGAGCGGCACGGTCGCCTCGGCGTACGCGTACAGCAGCTTCGCCCCGCGCCGGATCACGCCCGTCCACTCCTGGTCGGTGCCGGGAAGGTAGCCGGGCACATCCACCAGGGTGAGGATCGGGATGCTGAAGGCGTCGCAGAAGCGGACGAACCGGGAGGCCTTCTCGCCGGCGTCGATGTTCAGTGTGCCCGCCATCGCGCTCGGCTGGTTCGCGACGATGCCCACCGACCGGCCCTCGACGCGGGCGAACCCGATGACGATGTTGGGGGCGAACAGCGGCTGGATCTCGAGGAACTCGCCGTCGTCGACCACGCCCTCGATGATCGTCTTCACGTCATAGGGCTGGTTGGGGGAGTCCGGGATGATCGTGTTCAGCCGGCGATCGGCGTCGGTGATCTCGAGCTCCGGCTCGGCCTGGAAGGTCGGCAGCTCGGCGAGGTTGTTCTGCGGCAGGTAGCTGAGCAGGGTCCGCGCGTAGTCGAGCGCATCCTCCTCGTCGCTGGCGAGGTAGTGGGCGACGCCGGAGACCTTGTTGTGGGTCAGCGCGCCGCCGAGCTCCTCGAAGCCGACGTCCTCGCCGGTGACCGTCTTGATGACGTCCGGGCCGGTGACGAACATGTGGCTGGACTTGTCGACCATGATGACGAAGTCGGTGAGGGCGGGGGAGTACACGGCGCCGCCGGCTGCCGGGCCCATCACGATGGAGATCTGCGGAATGACGCCGGAGGCCGCGGTGTTGCGGCGGAAGATCTCGCCGTACTTGCCGAGGGCGACGACGCCCTCCTGGATGCGGGCGCCGCCGGAGTCGAGGATGCCGATCATCGGAACGCCCGTCTTGAGCGCGTGGTCCATGACCTTGATGATCTTCTCGCCGGCCACCTCGCCGAGGGAGCCGCCGAAGATGGTGAAGTCCTGGCTGAACACCGCGACATTGCGGCCGTGGATGGTGCCGACGCCGGTGACGACCGCGTCGCCGTACGGGCGCTTGGCCTCCATGCCGAAGGCGTGGGTGCGGTGGCGGACGAACTCGTCGAACTCCACGAAGGAGCCCTGGTCGAGCAGGAGGTCGATGCGCTCGCGCGCGGTCAGCTTGCCCTTGGCGTGCTGCTTCTCGATCGCCGCCTGACCGCTCGCGGTGACGGCCTCGTGGAACCGTTCCTTCAGGTCGGCGAGCTTGCCGGCGGTGGTGGTCAGGTCGGGGAGCTGATCGGTCTGACGAGGTTCGGTGTCGGTCACGTCGTTCACTCTACCGGCCAGCCGAATGGCCGTGCCGTTGACGAAACCCTACAAATCCACCGGTCTGCGCTGGCAGACTGGCCCAGTGCGAGAGACTGACCCCGTGGACTTCCGACGCAGCCGAACCATCGTCCCCGTGCTCGAGGTGCTCCCCGAGGCGGGTTCCACCAACGACGTCCTGAGTGCCCGGGCGGGCGACCTCCCGGACCTCGCGGTGGTGATCACGGGCAACCAGACCGGAGGTCGCGGCCGGCTCGGTCGGGTGTGGGTGACGCCGCCCGGGAGAGCGCTGGCGATCTCCGTTCTGCTCAAGCCTGTCGGCCTGCCGCCGGAGTCGTTCGGCTGGTTCCCGCTGCTCGGCGGCCTGGCGATGAGCCGCGCGCTCGGCCGGTTCGTCCCCGGCGGCGTGCAGGTCAAGTGGCCCAACGACGTCCTCATCGAGGGCGACAAGGTGTGCGGCATCCTCGCCGAACTGCTGCCCGGGATGTCGGGGCTGGTGATCGGCGCCGGCGTCAACCTCACGCAGACGCGCGACGAGCTCCCGACCGAGACCTCGACCTCGCTGGCACTCGCCGGTGCGCACGATGTGGACGCGGATGCGGTGCTCTCGGCCTACCTCATCCAGCTGACGACGTTGTACCGCGAGTTCCTGGCCGCCGACGGCGATCCGCTCCGCAGCGCGCTGCGCGATGAGGTCGCCGAGGCCTGCCACACCATCGGCCGGCCGGTCCGCGTGCAGCTGCCGTCGGGCGACGACCTCCTCGGCACCGCCGTCGGCATCGACGAGAGCGGGAGGCTGATCGTGGAGTCGGATGCGGGCCGCACCGCTGTGGCGGCGGGCGACGTCACGCACCTGCGGTATTAATGGAGCATGAGCAGCAGCCCGGACGGGATACCCGCCCAGCCGCCCGAGCGTGTGGTGGCCCGGCTGCGTTCGAACGCCCGCCGGCTGTTCTTCCCGAGCCTCGTGCTGATCGCGACCGCCGGCGCGGTCGGGTACCTCGCGGGCCGGGTCGGTGAGGTCTGGGAGATCGTCCTGCTGTGGTCCGCCGCGGCCGCCGTCGTGCTCCTGCTCTTCCTCCTGCCGCTGGCGGCGTGGCTGAGCCGCCGCTACACGATCACCAATCGCCGTCTGATCATCCGGCACGGCTTCTTCGTGCGCGTGCGCCAGGAGCTGCTGCACAGCCGCGGCTACGACGTGAGCGTGCGGCGGACGTGGCTGCAGAGTATGTTCCGCTCCGGCGATGTGCTGATCAACTCGGGTCTCGACCATCCCGTCGTCCTGAAGGATGTGCCGAAGGCCGACCAGGTGCAGCGCGCGTTGTCCGAGCTGATGGACCACTCGCAGACCGTCGTGGCCGTGCGGCGTCAGCAGGCGCAGTCAGTCTCCGACGAGACCACGGTCTGGGGCGCTCGCTAGGGTCGAGCCGGTGATCGGCGCCTTCTCGCGGCCGCGGGCGGGCACGTGCCGGCTGTCCGAGACGGTGGCACGACGGCCGGAGCGAGCGATCGCGCGGTCGGGCGAGAACACCCACCAGCGGTAGAAGGCGAACCGGAACACCGTGCCGAGCGCGAGACCGACCACGTTGTTGGAGATGTTGTCGGCGAGCAGGCTCTGGTAGCCGAGCAGGTAGTGCGACACCCAGACGCAGAGGAGCGGGATGGCCATGCCCGCCAGGCTGACGATGAAGAACTCGATGCCCTCACGCGTGGCGTTCTCGTTGCGGTTGCCG